>NZ_KE387149.1:767084-767972 GCF_000430485.1 Thermococcus sp. PK | reverse complement strand
TACCAAAACCACCTGGAGCGTTCTTAGTTTTCTTAACAATCGGCCGATAACCCTTTTCCACCACAGTGTTCAGAACTTTCTTTGAATCATAAGCCCCATCAGCATAAAAATTCCCAGAACCCCCCGGCAGGAGTTCAATCAGCTCGTTCTCAGAAGTTGTGATCTTCACAGCAACCGGATACAGTAAACCCGGCAGGATTCTCGTTATTGCCTGAACTTCTATCCTGCCCTTTTTTTATTTGTAATAATGGTTGAGTCTGCTTGAGTGCTGGCGTAGGGTAATTTCTGGAGTTTTTTCAGGAGGTGGTTTGTCAGTTCTTCGAGGTTCAGCTTTTTCTCCCAGTTGTGGAGGGTTGAGTAGTGAATGTTTGCTCCGAAGAATTTTCTGCCGTAGTGCTGGGCGTCTCTGAGGGGTAGGTTGTAGTATTGTTTAAAGAGGAGTATTGCCAGTATTGTTTTTACTGGAAATTTTTTGGATTTTGGCAGGTTCTTCAGCTTTCCTTCTGATTCGAAGTCTGCTAAAACGTCAAGAATTGCGAATGCCACGCTTTCAGGGTCTTTGAGTCTGTGATCCCATCTGGGGATCACGACAACCACCCGAAAGAATTCAGCAAAAACCCTAATAAAGGTTACTATAAACACGCCCCGGAAAACAAAAGAATTCAAAAGTTCCATTTATCACTACCTATGAAACAGCCCACTGAGTTCACCCCCCGGAAATTGAGATTACATCTTGGTCCATTGCTGATAGATTTTGTACATTTGTTTTGTACGTGCTGGGATATATAACCTTTTTTGTTTTTCTAAAAGAATGCAAAAAAGAAAAGACTATTCAAACCTCAATGATACATCTCCATAGAGAATTTTCTCTCTTCTCCCGTCCTCAAG
>NZ_KE387149.1:752779-766984 GCF_000430485.1 Thermococcus sp. PK | reverse complement strand
GGCGTGTTTAGTTTCACCCCCTGTTATTTAAACAGTATTTGACTCTGAGGAGGATTTTCAGACCATAACACATTACCCCAAGCAGGATTCGGGTTACAGTAGTCTTTTTCAGAAAACAGGGGATCCTACTGCCAAACCACGTTGTAAACGCACCCCAGAACCCCTCATGAGGGATTCCTATGCCTGGTACTCTTCTTCAGGAAAAACACTACTGGTCTCTCTTCTTACTACCAAAAACCGCCTGGAGCGTTCTTAGTTTTCTTAACAATCGGCCGATAACCCTTTTCCACCACAGTGTTCAGAACTTTCTTTGAATCATAAGCCCCATCAGCATAAAAATTCCCAGAACCCCCCGGCAGGAGTTCAATCAGCTCGTTCTCAGAAGTTGTGATCTTCACAGCAACCGGATACAGTAAACCCGGCAGGATTCTCGTTATTGCCTGAACTTCTATCCTACCCTTTTTTATTTGTAATAATGGTTGAGTCTGCTTGAGTGCTGGCGTAGGGTAATTTCTGGAGTTTTTTCAGGAGGTGGTTTGTCAGTTCTTCGAGGTTCAGCTTTTTCTCCCAGTTGTGGAGGGTTGAGTAGTGAATGTTTTGCTCCGAAGAATTTTCTGCCGTAGTGCTGGGCGTCTCTGAGGGGTAGGTTGTAGTATTGTTTAAAGAGGAGTATTGCCAGTATTGTTTTTACTGGAAATTTTTTGGATTTTGGCAGGTTCTTCAGCTTTCCTTCTGATTCGAAGTCTGCTAAAACGTCAAGAATTGCGAATGCCACGCTTTCAGGGTCTTTGAGTCTGTGATCCCATCTGGGGATCACGACAACCACCCGAAAGAATTCAGCAAAAACCCTAATAAAGGTTACTATAAACACGCCCCGGAAAACAAAAGAATTCAAAAGTTCCATTTATCACTACCTATGAAACAGCCCACTGAGTTCACCCCCCGGAAATTGAGATTACATCTTGGTCCATTGCTGATAGATTTTGTACATTTGTTTTGTACGTGCTGGGATATATAACCTTTTTTGTTTTTCTAAAAGAATGCAAAAAAGAAAAGACTATTCAAACCTCAATGATACATCTCCATAGAGAATTTTCTCTCTTCTCCCGTCCTCAAGCTCCAAGATTAATGCACCGAGTTCATCAATATCCAGAGCCTTTCCTCCAATCTCCTTATCTTCCATTATTATTTTGACATTTCTGCCTAAGAGTGCCTTCTCCCTCCATTTTTGGAGTATCTTCTCGTCATTTCCCTTGAGGAACTCTCCATACCAGTGCTCCAACCGCTCCACAAGGATTTTAAACACCTCTTCTGTGGGAATCCGCACTCCTAAAACTTTGCTTATTGATGTTGAGATGCCCACAAGTTCCTCTGGGATTGGGTTGTTGACGTTTAATCCTATGCCCAAGATAATGTAGTAAACCTCCTTCTCCGAAAAGCTCCCTTCGGTTAAGATACCACATATCTTTTTTTCGTTTACAAGGACATCGTTAGGCCACTTTATCCTTGCATCTATTCCAAATCGCTCCAGGGTTTCAACAACGGCTACTGCTCCGAGAAAAACAGTTTTAACTATGTGTTCCGGTGTAGTTTTTGGTTTTAATATCACACTCATCCACAGCCCGCCTTTAGGGGATGCCCAGCTTCTGGAGTTCCTACCATAGCCGCTGTTTTGAGTGTCAGCCACTATTATGGTTCCCTCTTCCTCATTGAGGGCTATCCGTTTAGCATATTCATTGGTTGAATCTATCTCCTGAAAGTATATCACCCTCCTTCCAATGATCTTAGTGTTGAGTCCGAACATTTTTGTTTCACCGAAATGAATTTCGACAATTGAAGTATTTAGTTTTAACGATAAGTTTAAATTATTTGTCAGCAATGTATCACTAGAGGTGAGTAGTGTGGAGGCATACAACAACATTGGGATTAAGAGAAGACTTAGGAGATTTTTTAGAAGGAATGGGAGGGCTTTGATTTTTGCAATGGATCACGGGTTTGAGCACGGCCCAATGGATTTCGAAGAACACTGGGAACACATCAACCCAAGAGTCATAATTAGAAAAGTTGTTAGGGCTGGAGTAGACGGCGTGATGATGCTCCCAGGAATAGCGAGAATAGCCGGGGAAGAACTTGTCGGTAAAGATGTCGGTTTGATGGTAAAGCTCACCAGCAAAACAGAGCTCAGACCAAAGGAAGAGTGGCTTATGCAAGACCAGCTCGGGTTTGTTGAGGACGCAATTAAACTTGGCGCCGATGCTGTAGCGGCAACCGTCTACTGGGGCAGCCCATATGAAGGTGCAATGATGAGACAGTTTGCAGAAATAGCGAGCTACGCCCACGATTTAGGTTATCCGGTCGTGCAGTTTGCCTATCCAAGAGGGCCTTATATCAATGAAAAATACGGCAAGAAGGAGGACTACAGAGTGGTCATGTACGGAGCAAGGGCCGCCGCAGAAATGGGGGCAGACATGATTAAAACCTACTGGACCGGGTCAAGGGAAACATTTGCCAGAGTTGTCGACGCTGCTTCAGGCGTTCCAGTTCTTCTGAGTGGTGGAGCAAAAACAGACAATCCTCTTGACTTCCTAAAGCTTGTCTGGGAAGTTATTGAAGCTGGAGGAAGCGGAGCAGTAGTTGGAAGAAATATATTCCAGAGAGAAAATCCAGAACCAATGATTAAAGCACTCATAAGGGTAATCCACAGAGATGAGGATCCAGAAGAGGCCGCAAAGGCCGAAGGGTTAATTTGAGTTTTCTCGTCTTTTTATCTTCTTTAGGTGGGAAGACCCTCCGTAAGGGCTGGGCAGTTCACTTAGCAAAAAATAAAGGCCGATTAAGTGCACCACCTTAGTTCAGGTGTTCAAGTGGGCATCAAACTCCTTGCTCTTCACAAAGTTTGCATATCCTTTCTTGTCAAGTCTTTTGCTCACATATGGGCCGTCCTTTCTATAGCCGAACTTTCTGTAGTATTCCCTAACGCCAACGCCGCTTATGATGAGCATCTTCTTTACGTCGAACTCTTCCTTCGCTATTCTTTCCGCCTCAGCCAAAAGCTCCCTTCCATAGCCCCTGTGCTGCCATTCATACTTCGGTTTTCCACCTATTGGAACCAAAGGGCCGTAGACGTGGAGCTCCCTAACTATAGCAGATGGACAGCAGTTTATCTCCTTTCTGTGGGCTTTTTCACTTGGGATTCTAAGTCTGATGAAGCCGATGAGAATGTCGTTCTTCACATCCTCAAAGCTCAAGAATATCTCGTGGCCTTCGCTTGCCTTATAATCCTCTCTCAGCAGCTTAATGTGCTCAACCTCGGGCTGAACTCCAAACTTCTGCATCTGATGCCCAACTTCCCTGAAGCGAATCTCTCTCGGCCTTATGCCCCTCTTTATGAGCTCATTGAACACCAACTGGCCTAAATTGGAGTGTTTTACTCCAGCTTCAACAAGCTGAACTGGGATATCCCTCTGTATTCTCATTACTCTGACCCACTTTGGCAGTATCTTGTAAACTTCAACTAGCAGTTCAACGGCTTCTTCAGTCGTGTAAGGCCTGTATTTTCCTTCCTTGTACCACTTGTAAAGGAGCGTGTCCTTCGTGACCAGGGTGGGATAAATTTTGAGCATATCCGGCCTGAAGCGTTCGTCTTCAAAGATTATTTGGAAGGCCTTTAAGTCCCTTTCAAAGTTACTTCCCGGAAGACCCGGCATCATGTGGTAGTTTATCTTAAGACCTGCATCCTTAAGGAGCTGGGTAGCCCTCACAGTATCCTCAACGGTGTGTCCCCTCTTCACCCTCTCATAGATGAAGTTGAACACCGTTTGAACTCCAAGCTCAACTCTCGTGGTGCCTAGCTTGAGCATTCTATCGATTTGCTTTTCCATGGCCCAATCGGGCCTTGTTTCAAGAGTTAGCCCCACCATTCTGACCTTTGCCTTCTCGTTCTTCCTCTGCTCTTCCTCGAGATAATAGTACGGCTTCCTGTGTGTTCTCTCCCAAGCTTTTTTGAAGAGGGGGTCTTCGTCAACCTCGCCAAAAAGAACAGCCTTTCTAATTTTCTCTTCAAGGTTCTCAATGTCCTTGAAGTAAGGGAAATCGTTCATGGCTTTGAAGGCCTCTTTTATGAACCACTCCTGGTAATCCAAATCCACAGCGGGGAAAGTTCCACCCTGTATAATGACCTCGACTTTATCTATATCGTGGCCGATATCATAGAGCTGCTTCAAACGGTTCATCATTATGAGATAGGGATGATAAACGTTCTGAAGAGCTCTTAAAGCAGATGGCTCTTTTCCAGTGTAGCTTTGGGGAGAGCCCTCGCTTGGGCCCCCAGGGCAGTAAATACACCTGCCGTGCGGGCATGGAAATGGCTTCGTCATCATTGCAACAACAGCAACACCGCTAATTGTCCTAGTAGGCTTCTTCTTGAGGAAGTCCTTGAACTTCTCCCTATCTTCTTTGCTCATCACTCTAAGCACGTCTGAATTAGTGGGAATCTTTGAAAGGTGATACTTCGCGGCGATTTTAACCTTAAACCGATTTAGTTCTCTCCTGTCCCTAATCTCGCCCGAAATTACGGCCCTTGCAATCTCCTCGCAGGCTTTTCTATATTCTTCTTCCATTCTCATCACGTTCATAGAAGTGAGCTGGCATTTAAAAGTGTTAACATTGCACATTAAAAAAGAAAAAGTAGACCAAAAATCAAAACAGCAAACCTACAAGATAAGGAGCCGCAACAAGCACCATGAATAATATACCAATTGAAACTCCGTTCCTAACGAATGTTGCAGAAATAAGGCCTACCAATATTGAGCCAAAGATTCCTGCGATTCCAGCATCATTGTACGCCAGCACCAGCACTATTGCTAGGAATGTAGCGTATAAAGCTTCTGCAGGCACTTTTTTAAAGACAAAGCGAGTCAATTGCTTGGAATATTTGATAAGTATTAAATACGCAAGTACTGCAGCAAATAAAGTTGCATAAACAGTAACGAGGATTATTGTTGATGTTGAATATCTTTGAAGAAGGACGTCTCTTGGAGTCAACCCACCAAAAGCTGCAAGTTCAGCAAAGAATGGATGTGCTGGTCCTGCTGACATTGGTCCCGTAGGAACTCCCAATGCAATGAGGGGTATAAGAGTTCCCCCAATATAAGTAGCATTCTTTATGGCATCTCTGACTGCATAAGCCATAAGAGAGCCCTTAAGTTCATCTTTTTGGCTTTCCTTTACAAGATCCCCAAAGAGAACTGTTAATCCTACAGGGCTCATGAAGGTTGCTAAAATTCCACTTAACCCCGCCAAGAGGGAGGAAAGCATAACCTCTACCTTGGTAAGATGATGCAAGGGGTTTAATGATATTTTTCCAGTTTTTACTAGCTTAATCCGGGCATAGTCTTGTCGCTTTAAATGATGGTTATTCGGTGAAATTAATGTTAAGAGCTCGTAAAGTATTGGACCAATTGTAATTGCTAGAAAGATGCTTATAAAGGCTGACTGCCCATATAGCCCCCTAAGACCCTGAACAAGCATTGCAAATGGGAATATAGCCAACAATGCAAGCACCTTTGCCTTTGACATCACTGCTAGTAAAAGTATCCCTGCAACAATCAAATACACCCAACCGGGCCAGTCTAAGGGCCCAGCAGGGTTTTTAAGTAATTCTCCAAGAGGCGCCAAATAGAAGGACAGGGGCAACGTTATTGCTATGGCAACTATTGTTCCAATAATACTAGCAGTTATACCTTTTCTCAGAAGGATCTCCGAGTACCCATGTTTTCTTGCTACCAATGCATCCGGAACCTGCGGTACTGCCATAACTCCTCCGGGAATTGCAGCAAGTGCCGTAGGAACTGCATCTGCAGCTTTAAATGCGACTATTGTACCCATGAACCAAGCAAGAACAAGCAGAGGATCAAATCCAGCCGCCAGGAAGGCTAGAGTTATTGGGGCAATTGTGGCAGTCTCATCGGTTCCAGGGATCATTCCAATTATTATATACAACAACACGGAAAACGCCGTCAAAAGTGTGGCTTGGATTAAAAGGCTGACGATATCCATTTTACTCCTCCTCCACGATTCTTTTTGGTTCAATTATTGCAGTGGACACTATAAATCCAAAAAATGCTCCAAGAGCACTTAGAGTCACTCTCAGGGCATTCAACAAATCTTCCCTCCCAATCATACGAACTATCTGTGGAGCGCTAAAGTACATTAGAAATGCCAATGCGCTTGTTATTAGGAATGCTTTTATAAAATCGTGTTCTGCTATAACTTCCCCAAAAATTTCGTATAGATTTTGCTTTACCTTACTCATGGTGATTTCACCAAATAGCAACTTTTACATCGTTTCTATTTAAAACTTTCGACTACAGTTGGCACATTTTTAGGCAAGTGCCTAAGCCCATGAAAAACATTTAAACACAAGAAAAGCAACTATTAAAAGGTGAACAAGATGGTAAGCAGAGCGGAGATTGTTGCGTTCCTTGACGAGTACCTGAGCATAGGCTCTTTTCCTGACAAATCCCGAAATGGATTGCAGGTAGAAGGAAAAGAAGAGATAGAGAAGATTGCCTTTGCAGTTGATGCCTGCATGGACACCTTTGTCAAAGCCAAGGCTTTAGGAGCAGACATGCTGATAGTGCACCACGGCCTAATATGGGGAGGAATAGAGTACGTCAGAGGGCTTGTACAAAAAAGGCTTAAGTTTCTCCTCGAAAACGAGATAAACCTCTACGCCGCCCATCTGCCCCTTGACGTTCATCCTGAGGTAGGAAACAACGCACAGCTGTTGAAACTCTTAGGTTTGGAGCCAAAGGAGCCTTTCGGAGGATATAATGGCATAAAAATTGGATACCTGGGAGAGTTTCAAGAGCCAAAACCATTGCCTCTGGTTGCCCAGATACTCGTGGAAAAGCTGAAAACTGACTATGTAAAAGCCTATGAATTTGGAGTAGAGGAAATAAAAAGCGTTGCAGTAGTCAGCGGCAGGGGAGGATTTGCAATCCCAGAGGCAATAGAAAAAGGCGTTGACCTTTTCATAACAGGCGAATTTCTGCACGACGACTATCACACAGCCAAGGAAGGGAGGCTAAATGTTATAGCAGCAGGACATTACGCCACAGAAACCCTTGGTGTTAAAGCACTAATGCCCTTGCTGGAGGAGAGATTTGGGGTGAGCGTTTTCTTTATAGACGAGCCGACAGGATTATAAGAGAAATGTTATATAGCCATCCCACACAATCCCCTGGGGTGAAAAAATGAACAAAACGATGCTTGTGCTTACCCTCATAACACTCAGCCTCCTAGCATACGCAGTCAATACAGCAGAGCTACCACCCGCAAGCTTCTCCTACATAGACGTTTTCTATACAAATAATGAAAGCGTGACATACATAACCTCAGACGGAACCGCTCTCTTCGGGCTGAAGATCACCCCCTACGTTGACAACTTTAACCTCGAGATCATTTTTCCTGAAGGCACATCATACCTCGTACGCTATGGCGATGAGAACATAAATGGGACCGATAAGTTCAAGATCACGGTCAAGAAAGACGAACTCCCTGAAGAGATATACATCCAGTTCCAGCTACCAAGTGAGCTAGCAAAAGAGGTCGTTCTCAATAAGGGTTCCGCAAAAATCGAAATCAAAGCCAGCAAACTACCATTCTGGAGAACCAACGAAACAATAACGGCTAGGTTCAGAAAGAGGGAGTAAGCAACTTCGATCGCCCCTTCATAATGCATTTTTTATGGACGAATCAAAGAATGCTTGCTCCATCGAGGATAACTTCCTAAATAGCAATCTCTCACAAAACCTAAATCAAACTCAAAAACTCCCTGAACTTTTTCCCAATGCCCTCTGGAGAGACAATCTCCACCTCAACACCGAGCTCCTTGAGATACTCCTCAACCCAGCTTTTTCTCAAAGGATCGTTCCTAAAGGGGTAAACCACCCAGAGGTGTTTAAAGCCAGCTCGCTTAGCCTTTATCCCATTGTAGAGGATCCTCTGCTTTATCCATTTATAGGAGCTCTCAAACTCAATTGCCAGAACTTTTTCATGCCCTTTTAAAATCGCCAAATCTATTCTTGCATTATCAATTGTGGAGAACTCCTTAAGGGCTTTAAAACCCATTTCTCCAGCAATTTTACTTAATTCCTCAGTGAGTGCTTTTATTCTAATCCCAAACCCTCCAAAAATTTAAAAGATTAGAGAGCCTTTTTGAGCTCTTCTAAAGCTTCCTTGGCCTTCAGGACGTTCTTTATCTTTCCTTGAGCGAGATCTTTCTTACCTCCGCCGCCTCCACCCGCAACCTTTGTGATTGTCTTTACCAAATCGCCGGCTTTGTGTGGCAGTTCATCACCAACGCTGATCACAACAGCCTTGCTGTCTTCACTTATCAATGCAACAACCCTGTTTGGTCTCTTAAGCTTTAGAGCCGCTTCCCTTAAGTGTTCTATCTCTCCTTCAACCACTGCTCCAATGAACTCAACGTCCCCTACCTTCTCTACTTTACTCTCGAGCTCATAGATTAAAAGCTTTGCAAGCTCCTTATTAAGCCTTTCAACTTCTTTTCTTGCCTGCTTCCACTCTTCGAAGAACTTCTCCGCAGTTTCTGGCAGCTTCTCTGGAGGTACTCTAAATACTTCACTTGTTCTGCTTAATATCTCCCTTTCCTTCTGCCATTCCTTGATGGTTGCCTCGCCACATGTAAATATGATTCTCTCAACCCCATCCTGTATTCTTTCCGTCCTGAGTATTTTTATTGGGCCTATCAAACCTGTTCTAGGCAAGTGGGTACCTCCACACGCCTGCACATCCCAGTCTTTGATGTTAAGCACTCTAATTACCCTTCCTGGCACTACTCCACCCTGGTAGAGCCTAAAGCCGTACCTCTGCTCCGCCTCGGTTCTCGGAAGCCACTTCCATTTTACCTCCCTGTCCTCCATTACGACTCTATTCGCTAAGAGCTCTATCTCCTTAAGCTCCTCTTCGCTGATGCGCTTGTAGTGAGCTATATCCAATCTGGCCCAATCGGTGCTTAATTGAGAACCCGCCTGCCAGACGTGCTTTCCAAGGACTCTAACAAGGGCTCCCATAAGGACGTGAGTACCGGTGTGGTGTCTCATGTGCTGTATTCTCCTCTCCCAGTCGATTTTTCCGTGAACGCTGTCTCCCTCTTTGAAGCCTTCAGGCTTCTCCACCTTATGGAGAATTACTTTGCCAACTTTCTGGACATCGAGCACTTTAATTCCGTTTAGCTCTCCCAGATCACAGGGCTGACCTCCGCCCTCGGGATAAAACGCTGTCTGATCCAAAACCACCCAGTCATCTATCACCCTAAGAACCCTTGCATCGAATTCCTTCATGAAGGGATCCTCATAATAGAGGGTTCTTGTATCAGGCAGGTCTTGAACGAGCTCAAAGTCCACTATACTTTTTTCTTCTTCCTTTTTGGCAGTCTTTTCAGCTTCTTTGGCAATTAAGCTGTAAAAGTTATCTGGGACCTTGACCTTCATGCCTTCTTTCTCCGCAATCTCTTTAACTATTTCAGGGGTCAAACCATGGCTCTCATAGAAGAGGAGGAGCTTCTCCAATGGGAGCTCATTGATGCCCTGCTTCTTAAGCTTCTCTATTTCTCTCTTGACTAGTCCGCTTCCCCTCTCTAAGGTTTCCATGTACTTCTTTTCCTCAACGTTGACCATATCAAGAACAACGTCTTCCATTTCTTTGAACTCGGGGAAAGTCTTGTGCAGAGCCTCTATGTGCATTGCAACTATCTCACTCAGGGGGATCTCCAAACCGAGCTCTCTGAGGTGTCTTATGCTCTTTCTTATGAGCAATCTGGCAAGATAACCAGCTTTAACGTTTGAAGGCACAACTCCATCGGAAAGCATGAACGTTAAGGCCTTTGTATGGTCAGCTATTGCATATATCAGCTCGTATGGCCTAATGAGCCTGGTGAGCTCTTCCACGTCAATTCCAACTCTCTTTGCAACGGTCTCCCTCAGTACCCTCAAATCGCCCATGTCCTCAATATCAAACATTCCCGCTAATTTTGAGTTTTCCATGAGGATCCTGTCGTCTATTTTTTCAATTCCGGCCATCTTTTTGAGGGGTTCTATGACGTAGCCCAGAACCGCGTCATAGGCCGTTGGAGTACCATGGCTCATCCATACAAGCCTCTCAAGACCGTATCCAGTGTCAACCACCCTAGTCTCCATCGGAACGTATTTATTTCCTTTGATCTCTACGACCTGGGAAGGATCGGCATCCGGAGGAGCCAGCTTATACTGCATGAAAACCAGAGTAGCCACTTCCAAACCGCGGTAAAGAACCTCAAAAGCCGGACCAGCGTTTCCTCCACCAGCCCACGGGTTCTCCTTAAAGGTTATATCTTCTCCTTTCATCCCCAAATCCTTGGTGAAAAACTCGTAGGCATATTCAACTGTCTCATCCATCCAGTAAATCGGCTTTCCTGGATAGTTGAAGGCATGGTGCGCCATCATTTCAAATATCGTGAAGTGTCTGCCGGTGATTCCAACGTTGTCTATGTCGGTAAATCTTATCGAAGGCTGGCTTATAACGAGTGGATTTGCTGGAGGGTCGGCTTCGCCGCTTATAACCCACGGCTGGAAGTCCATTATGCTGGCTCCAACGAGGAGCACATCGTCTCTCCATCTGGGCAACACGGGATAGCGCTTAACTCTTCCGTGTCCCTTTCTCTCAAAAAAGCTCAAAAACTTCTCGCGCATCTCGTCGAGGGTGTACTTCTTCGGGATTCCCGGCTTACCTATGAACTCATACTCATCACATGGAGGATCTCCACAGGTTTCCCTATCCGGATCCAGCGTCCAGAAGGGCTTTCCACAGACTTTACAGGTTTTTCTTATCCATCCTTCTTCCTTAAACATCCTTGTGCTCATGTCCATACTCATGATCATCACCGTCCTTAAATCTAAGCTAAGAGTTGCTCTTCATATTAAAAAGTCTTTGTCTGAAGAAGCGTTCACGAATTGTTCTTAGAGTTATTTGTCAATCTCCACGTCTTCAAACTCATCTTCATTTACCACAACAAATGGAATCTTCATTTGTTTAAGCATCCCAATAAGCCGCCTGTGGCTTTTTTCCAGCATTTCTATTTTGTGTCTCAGGCTTTGGTTCTCGATATAGAGGCTCGTCGCCTCTTCGGTTTTCATGTTGAGTTGTGTCTTTAACTCAATTATCTGCTCTTCAAGCTCTATGACAGAGCGCTCAAGCCGTTCTATTTCTTTATATAGGTCTTTGCAAAGGATTCTTTTTATCATTGCGCTGACCTCCTCCCCGCCCTGAAGGGACGAGGCTTGAAAAAGAAAAGTCAACACCAAAGAACGCCTCATAATGATAATTTTAGACCATAATGACTGGATTGCCAATTTCAACGGCTCTCCCTATAGGGTTAACTGGGAAAAGTTTACATTTGAGAAATTCGAGAAAGAAGAGAGGGAAATAAGAGAGATTAAGATAGTTGTGAACTGAAAGCTTTTTCTGCCAAAATTAATGGAAGATCACAAACAAAATTTTGCTATCCGGGCTTCTCAAATGTATAAGTCAGTGTACTAAGGTGTCTATCTTCTCCAGATCATTTCAATGTACATACCAATTAGGCCAAGTTCAAATGCCACTAAAAATAACGTCGATACGTTGAGGCCTTTGATGCTTTCAACTGCAAAATAAGCCAAGGGGATGCTCAAAAGAATTCCAGCCGTGCTGATAGGCAGGTTTTTCTTTAAAATCACAGGCAATAACATCAAAACGAGCATAAAGTACAATATTACGAAGGGATACTTAGCATATCCAGTTACTAATGCCACCCCACCCAAAAGAACTCCAAAAATGGAAGCAAAAATTATGGAAATATCAGACTTGTTAGCATGATTATTATGAATGTTATGACAAAGACCATGTAAGCGGGCATGTCTAATTTTCCGGCCTGCCATGCTCTAGCCCCTATAACAAAGAGAATAAAATAAAAGGGTACTGACCGTCCAATTTCTTGTTTAACGATCTCGTCCATGCTCATTCCTCCCTAATCTTTTCTATTATGGCTGGTACTCTATCAGAGAATGGTTTGTAATTAAGGAGTTTCCCAATGAGGAGTGTTGTAAAGCTGAGCCCTAATGTGAGAATGAAGAACAATCCATTATTCCTTTGAACTTCATCCCTAAAGACTGTTAATGAAAGCAAAAAGCCCGCTGCAAGGCCAATCCAGGCGTAAGTTATTTGGGGGGCGTAGTAAAAGAGTTTGTCGCCGAAAGCATAGAATGTTGCAGCCACGCCAGCGCCGGCAAAGTAAGAGTACGCAAGGTGTTTGTTGTAGGGGAAAATAAGCGAGCCTATTGTGAATATTATCCCAAAATGCCACGCGAAAGTTATAATCCTGTTTTCGAGCCTGTTTGGGAGAACTGTACGGAGGAGAATGAGGGTTACAAGAGCGAACAACGTTAAGTAATTCAACTCCTTGAAGGGCACGAGAATGTTAAGTACTCCAATTCCAATCACAAGAAAAGGAAGAGAAAAATACATATAAGCTGCCTTCATTAGGTATTCCCCTCCTTAGCTTATCCCGTCAAACTATATCCCTGTTCCTGGGCTACTTTAATAAGCTCCTTGATGTCACTATACTTGGAGATGTCCACATTTCGCTTTTCCCAAGAGTTTACCTCTTGGAGGATAGCAGACAAAGATTTGCCACACGTTTTGCAACTTGTGCAGTTTGGAAGGGCTTTTGTTTGCTCTGCTTGACTGACTGCACTCCTTGCAACCATTCCCAAAACTAAAACCAAGACGAACAAACTTGCAAGTGCAATTCTCTTCATTCGCCCCCCAAGCATGAGGAAATCTTCACAAATAATAAGTCCTCAAACTATATAAAATTTGCCATTAGAAAAAACGAAAAGACAAAAGTAAAAACAAAAAACAACAAAACAAAGTAAAAACTCAAAATACCTTAATCGCTTAAATCTGCATCCAAAACACTTCAGAAAATAGCAACTGTCAGGTAAAAATCCTAAATTGAATTCAAAAACTCCCTAAACTTTTCTCCAATGTTTTCCGGAGAGATAACCTCCACTTCTACTCCAAGCTCTCTGAAATAATCATTCACCCAGCCGTTTCTTAAAGGATCGTTCCTAAAGGGGTAAACCACCCAGAGGTGTTTAAAGCCAGCTCGCTTAGCCTTTATCCCATTGTAGAGGATCCTCTGCTTTATCCATTTATAGGAGCTCTCAAACTCAATTGCCAGAACTTTTTCATGCCCTTTTAAAATCGCCAAATCTATTCTTGCATTATCAATTGTGGAGAACTCCTTAAGGGCTTTAAAACCCATTTCTCCAGCAATTTTACTTAATTCCTCAGTGAGTGCTTTTATTCTAATCCCAAACCCTCCAAAAATTTAAAAGATTAGAGAGCCTTTTTGAGCTCTTCCAGAGCTTCCTTGGCCTTTAGGACGTTCTTTATCTTTCCTTGGGCAAGGTCTTTCTTACCTCCGCCGCCTCCACCTGCAACCTTTGTGATTGTCTTTACCAAATCGCCGGCTTTGTGTGGCAGTTCATCACCAACGCTGATCACAACAGCCTTGCTGTCTTCACTTATCAATGCAACAACCCTGTTTGGTCTCTTAAGCTTTAGAGCCGCTTCCCTTAAGTGTTCTATCTCTCCTTCAACCACTGCTCCAATGAACTCAACGTCCCCTACCTTCTCTACTTTACTCTCGAGCTCATAGATTAAAAGCTTTGCAAGCTCCTTATTAAGCCTTTCAACTTCTTTTCTTGCCTGCTTCCACTCTTCGAAGAACTTCTCCGCAGTTTCTGGCAGCTTCTCTGGAGGTACTCCTAATACTTCACTTGTTCCGGCTTAATATCTCCCTTTCCTTCTGCCATTCCTTGATGGTTGCCTCGCCACATGTAAATATGATTCTCTCAACCCCATCCTGTATTCTTTCCGTCCTGAGTATTTTTATTGGGCCCACCAAGCCCGTTCTTGGTAAGTGTGTACCACCACACGCCTGCACATCCCAGTCTTTGATGTTAAGCACTCTAATTACCCTTCCTGGCACTACTCCACCCTGGTAGAGCCTAAAGCCGTACCTCTGCTCCGCCTCGGTTCTCGGAAGCCACTTCCATTTTACCTCCCTGTCCTCCATTACGACTCTATTCGCTAAGAGCT
>NZ_KE387149.1:749120-752679 GCF_000430485.1 Thermococcus sp. PK | reverse complement strand
AGAGGACGAAGCGTTTCTGGAATAATTTCAGGGGTAAAGACTGGAGGAGGGTTCATAGGTTTGTTTTTCTGTTTGCCTTCTGGTATAATTTTGTCAGAATTCATTCTAGTTTTGGTGATCCGCCTGGTGATGTTACTGAATGGCTTCAGGAGGTGATGCCCCAGTTATCCTAACAGTATCTTGAGCTAAACCGCAAGGCTTAAAACCTATGAAGTTAAATATTCATAGGTGTGAGAGAAAGATGGGAGACGTGTACGATAAGATCGAGGAACTCTTAAAAACACTGGGATTCAAGAAGAACGAACTTAGAATATACCGCTTACTCTTGGAGAAGAAGTCCCCCATGAGAATAACCGAAATAAAAGAAGAGCTTGGAATAAGTGAGAGAAGCGTTAGAGAGCACGTCTTCAACTTGTACAAGCGAGGAGTCCTCAGAAGAGAGCTCATTCAAAGGGGCTGGCTTGGCTATGTTTATTCTGCAGTCTCACCTTCTGAGCTTCTGGCAAAACTTAAGGAAAATGTTGTCAAAAAGATAAATGAAATTGAGAAAGAACTAAAAAACGATAATATCTAAAGACCTTAATATCCCAACCGCTTTCTCAAGCTTTTCTTTCTCGAACTTCCCGTACTCCTCTTCCAGAGCTTTGAATGCCTCTTCTTTTGGCATTATCTCTCCGAGCATTAATAGCTCATGGAACAAGACACTCATTTTCCTATCCTCCAATATTTTTCCCAGCTCCTCCCCCTTCTTCTTGTCAATCTGCTTTATAGATCTTGGATAAATAATGCCTTTTTTCTTCCACTTCAGCCAGGGCTCAAAGGTAAACTCGTGTCCCATGTTTAGCCCTAGGAACTTAGAATCCCTCGACAGCCCAAGCATAACCAACTTTTCTGCCACTTCGAGATCCCTTTCAATGCTGAGCTCTCCAAGATACTTCATTGTAAAACCTCTGGCGAATCTCTCAAGCTCCTCTTTCTTTCCTTTTGCAAGGGCTAATGCAGTTGCCAATACCGCTCTTCCTATTATCTCAAGGCTTTCTTTGCTTATCTTCTCAACACTGTCCTCGCTTGAGTGATAAAACCTGTCAGGCCAGGTTATGGGCATCACACTTGGAATTCCAAAGAAGTTAAATACATCATGATCGCTTCCGAGCTCATAAGGATAGCTTTTAGCCTTCATTTTTGGCAGAGAACTTCCCCCAAAGCTCTCTCCTTCGGAATTCGCGAGGCCAATGAAATACTCCAAAATTCCGGAAACAATTGAAAATCTTGATAATGGCGTTCTAATTATCATTACCGTTGATTTAGCTCTGTCTTCACTTCCCCCAACCATGTCAAGGTTTATTGCCACGTAGTAATCATCGAGCTTTGCATATTTCTCTATAAACGCTTGCGTTCCATAATGCTCCGGAATCCAAAGAAAAGCGAAGCCAAAGCGGAACGAATCGTTGTAGAGATTATTGAGCACCTTAGCCAGCTCAATCAGCATCGCTGCTCCGCTTGCGTTGTCATTTGCACCCGGTCTGGGGTGGCATATATGGGCTACAAAAAGAACATAGGGAGGTTTCCCCACCGTCGCATAAACAATCGGAAGTGCCTGGCTGTCTGAAATTAGCGTTTCAACCTTGATTTTTGCCGTTACTTTTTCACCTTTCTTTAATTTCTGACGAATGGTATTTGCAAGCTCCTCGCTTAGGGCAACTGCAGGGATTTTTGCCCATTCCAAGTCGTTCTTGGCTAAAAACAGCCCAATGTAAGGAAATGCTTTGCCTGTTCCTTTTCTGTAGGCTATAAACGCAAGGGCCCCTTTTTCATTTGCTTTTCTGTAGTTTTCATGCCATTTCTCACTCACAAGAACAATTTTGCCCTTTGCGTTTTCCCAGTCTTCTTCCCTCTCTATTGCAACAACTTCCCCCTCGGCTTTTCCAGGTGGTGAGTGTGCCATTACGAGAAGGGGCATCTTGGAGGTTGTTATTCTCTTCCCCACAATCTCAACTTCCCCATGTATAAGATCCCACGCAATAGGGGAAACCAACGTTAAATGCCACCTTTCTCCGTCGTAAACATCCTCAAAGAGCCCTGCTTTTATGCCGTTCACCCTAAGCTCTTCCAGTATGTATTTAGCCGCTTCAACAAGCTCTTTAGAGCCCTGTATCCTGTGGAACTTAGCAATTTCAGAAATGTACTCCAGAACATTTTCCGCATTAAAGACTTCGGCTTCTTCCAAAAATTCTCTCATAGATAACACCAATGAAAAATAAGCAAGAGAACGGATAAAGTTTACTCTTCTCTACCCAGCATTTTAGGGTGAGAAAACATCTGAGGCACATCAAGCGCTTTTGTAAGTGCAAGTATCTCTGGGGGTTCCACAATTTTTGGAGTTTTTAAAAACTGCAGAAACTCCTCCTCAATTTCAACTTTTTCTTTAACGGTTTCAGCCCCTAGCTTCCTTGATTTTTCCGGTAGAATTTCGTCCTCAAGTTTTTTCAGCCCTTGTGTTATTTCTCTCATTCTCCTTTCTTTTCCATCCTGAAGACCTTTCCTGTAGGCAGTTTTAACTTCCTCGTATATCCCCAAATCTTCAGCTTTTCTGTAAATTTCTTCCTTCTTTTTTGCTACCCACGACACCCATTCCGTGTGTCCTTTATAACCAACAAAGTACCCAAAGCGGTATGCCTTCTTTATCAGGTCTTCCCTCGTCACAGCAATCACCAGGGGGCTTCATTATACACTTCTATCCCATTTTCAGTGAATCTCACTTTTTTCATATTGCTATCATGTGCAGTTCCTCTCATTTTCAATATCTGAATCCCCCTGACCATCTGGAAATTCCTCATAAAGTGGTGCATCACTATTACTCCACTCGCTACATAGTAGTCGTCCGTATATTTATCGGACTCCATCATTTCTGTTATCACGAATGCCGTTATACCCATAAGAGAAAGAAGTTTTATCAGCCTAACCAGTTCCCTTCTTTTGTTCTCCGGATCCCTGACCATAAGCTCCAAGGGAGTGAAGGAATCTATGACAACTCTCTTTGCATTTTCATTAACAATGATCATCTTTATTTCGTCAAGGATTTCTCCCCAGCTAGGCTTTTTGTCTCCCGCTGTAATGGTAGAGCTAAGGTCGTATATCACTATTTTTTTGCTTCTAATGAAAGAAAGCAAATTAAACTTATAATGAAACATATCCTGGATTATCGTCTTTGGGTCGTCAACAAGAGATATATAAACTCCCTTTTCCCAGTTTTTTGCACCTTCAACAAGAAACTGGATTCCGAGAGTGGTTTTACCGCTCCCGGGTGGGCCTGTAACAACATAGACTCTTCCCGGAATCAATCCTCCTCCGATAAGGTCGTCGAGCCCTTTCACTCCTGTAGAAATTCGTCTGTAGAATCCGCTTGAGATGTCTTCCATGTACCTCCCGTTCTGCCTACCCGTAAAGTGTGTGTAGGGTGTTAATTTCGTAACGGGTAGGCTTCCAGCCTCCCGTCTTCATTGGCTGGCTTTCGGGGGGAACGGAGACTCCCCACATCTTCAGGGCTTTCAAGCGAATA
>NZ_KE387149.1:743502-749020 GCF_000430485.1 Thermococcus sp. PK | reverse complement strand
ATATGATTCTCTCAACCCCATCCTGTATTCTTTCCGTCCTGAGTATTTTTATTGGGCCTATCAAACCTGTTCTAGGCAAGTGGGTACCTCCACACGCCTGCACATCCCAGTCTTTGATGTTAAGCACTCTAATTACCCTTCCTGGCACTACTCCACCCTGGTAGAGCCTAAAGCCGTACCTCTGCTCCGCCTCGGTTCTCGGAAGCCACTTCCATTTTACCTCCCTGTCCTCCATTACAACCCTATTTGCTAAGAGCTCTATCTCCTTAAGCTCCTCTTCGCTGATGCGCTTGTAGTGAGCTATATCCAATCTGGCCCAATCGGTGCTTAATTGAGAACCCGCCTGCCAGACGTGCTTTCCAAGGACTCTAACAAGGGCTCCCATAAGGACGTGAGTACCGGTGTGGTGTCTCATGTGCTGTATTCTCCTCTCCCAGTCGATTTTTCCGTGAACGCTGTCTCCCTCTTTGAAGCCTTCAGGCTTCTCCACCTTATGGAGAATTACTTTGCCAACTTTCTGGACATCGAGCACTTTAATTCCGTTTAGCTCTCCCAGATCACAGGGCTGACCTCCGCCCTCGGGATAAAACGCTGTCTGATCCAAAACCACCCAGTCATCTATCACCCTAAGAACCCTTGCATCGAATTCCTTCATGAAGGGATCCTCATAATAGAGGGTTCTTGTATCAGGCAGGTCTTGAACGAGCTCAAAGTCCACTATACTTTTTTCTTCTTCCTTTTTGGCAGTCTTTTCAGCTTCTTTGGCAATTAAGCTGTAAAAGTTATCTGGGACCTTGACTTTCATGCCTTCTTTTTCAGCTACTTCCTTAACGATTTCAGGAGTCAGCCCCGCGAAACCTCCTCACCACTCAGGGGGCTCCAGACTCATCATCCCACCAGTGGGTTTTTCATCACCACTCTTAAACTTATCTTCTAAAAGTCCTTGTCTCAGAAACTCTTCCCTTTTCAACTCAATGCTTTCCAACAATGATGATTGTTTTGAGGTCTCAGAAAGTTCATTAAAAACTTAAGGAGACTCTTATAGTTTTTGATATTCTCCAGTCTATACTTGTCAATAGTTCCTTTTATAGTGTGGGGGAGGTATTCCAGCTTCTTAATTATCTGCTTTGCATCTTCTTCAGTTATTTTCTCAGCATTTATCCTGAGGAGGGCCCTCATTAGCCTGTCTTTAAGAAGAGCTGAGTTATAGTCTCTCTCCTTCTTTAATTCTGAAGGAGGCACATAATCCCAGCCAAGTTCCTTGGACAGGATATTGATAAAGGGGTACTCAGATACCCTCTCTTCAGGAGTTGACATCCTCTTCTCCCCCACCAATGAGTTCCAGCACTTTGTTTATAATAAGTTCTCTCCTCCTCTCTAAGAACTTCTCATAATTATTTTCTCTCATTGCATCAATACACTCAGAGTCAATAAAGTGGGGCTTGAGAACTTTTTCCAAATCACCAGGAATCCACTTAAGGTACTCTTTTGGTGATGTTGCTGAAATCTTCCTGTTGGTTTCATCAGAAATCAGTGTTCTATTAAGTATGGTATTAATCTTGTATTTGTCCTTGTCCCCAAAACCCTGCCTCCTTAGGAAAGCCTGAGGGAATATATGGTGGTCTTCTAAATTATGGAATTCTATGGCATCACCTTTGAGAAAGTCCCTTGCCTGGTTCAATGCAATTAAGTTCATAATACCTCTATAAATTGCACTTCCACTTCTTGAGACTGTGTATAAGTTTAGTGAGGTAACCCTAGCCCTTGCCTCATCAATCATTGATGGGGTATCTTCAGGCTTTTTGAAAGCTTTTATTAGCTCCAAGGTGTCACTTAGGGACTTTGAGTCAACAGCACTGCTGTACCTCTCAGTGAATACTGAACTCCAATACCACTGCTTTATCAGTGTGTAAGCCCTGCTCTTTTCTATTGGTGATAATTCTCTGGTACCCTCCACATAATATAGGAGTGTTGCCAAAACTGGGAGCATGGGTTTGTAAGGAACCCACTTTGGCAGGAATGCTCCAAACCCATCTTGGTTAGTACTCATGACTCTTTCAATGGCCTTGTCAAAGTATTCTGCCATAGTCCACCAATCATTCTCAAAACCAATTGGTGACAGATTAATTAAAGACCTGTTTTTGACATCACTAATCTCCTTCTCACCCTTGTCTTTATCCTTGTCCCTAAGCACCCTCATAAGGCCCAGTGCCCTGAGTAGCAACACCTTAAAGAGGTCTGGGTTGTCCTCAGACAACTTTCTGATGTTTTCAAATGAGTCAACAGTGTCCTGCCATATTTTGTGAAGGTCAATGTCATCCTTATACAGTCTGGCAGTCAAGAGGTCAAAGACTGATAACTTGACTCCAGTGCTGTTCATCTTCTCAAATATTGTGCAGACTTCACTAAGTTTCTGTTTATTGTCTGGTTCAATTTTTGGCAAGTATAAGACTGGAACCTTGAACTCTAGGAGATTGTTAATGTACTTCTCCCAGAGGTCTGACTTTGCCTTAAGTTGTCTCTTGTACTCTTGGGTGAGTTCTCTGCCCTGTTTATAGCTAACTTCTTCACCAATGTTTTCCTCTATATATTTGTCAACATGGTACTCTACAAACCCCTCTAGCCAATCTTTCCACTTTTCTTTGTTAGAGAGCTCTGTGAATGGGACTATTTTATGCTCAAACTGATGGTTTTTGTCCAGGTACTTCCTGGCATCATCTTCAACCACACTGAACACAGCATCTTCAACATTACCCCTTTCCAATTCTTCAAGCCTCAAGAAGAAGAGATATCTCTTGCTGGTGTACTTTGGGGTGACAACCTCTTTTGGTGGTGCATAGAACACATAGTGAAGTGATGTTATCCTCTGCTGGCCATCAAGAATCATGGCCTCTGGTTCTGCAATATAGTTACCATCTCTATCAACTGGCAAACTGACACCCTGAATTGGTCTCCATTTGAATGGAGGGTTGGTTGACTCTGTTCTAAGGAAGAGGAAGGTGCCCACAAAGTAACCATTGAGGAGTGAGACCAACAAGTCTTTAATATCCTGCCTAGACCACACAAAGTCTCTTTGGAACTGAGGAAGGACTAATTTCCCATCTTCAGCCTGTTTCAATATCTCAAGCAAATTCTCCATCTTTGGGTCAAGCTTATCCACTTTCCTCACCCACCTTAATCCTCACCTTTCCAGTGAGAAGTTTGTCCATCGTACCATGCTTGAATTTCTCAAGCTCTTCTTTTATCTTCATTTCAGCCTCAATCTTATTATCAATGGTCATGAAAATCTGGGCTATTTTCTTTTGTTCTTCTAATGGAGGGAGTGGAATTAAGACTCATCATTCCGCTTTTATCTAGGCGTTCCCCTTTTTATCTATTTCCTCAAGTATTTTTATCCCTTTTTAAAGCTCTCCCGGTTCTTTTCCAAGTTACAGGACATAGTGTTCCGGTCTCCTATCCTTGAATATGTCGTTAAATTCATTGAGTTTCTTGTTCCTTGCGTCTTCCACGTTTATTTCCACAATTCCAACTTCCTCCTTATCTTCGCTTGCCCTGAGCAGGATTTCAGCCTTTGGTGAGTTTATCTGGCTCATGCCTATGAACTTTAGCCCCCTCTCCTCCCCAATTCTGTTCGCTGTTATGCTAAACACCCTGTTCTCAAGGCTCCTTATTGGCATTGCCCTCGGAGCATAGGGGAGAACCAGATTGGCCGGATGTGCAACGATATCTGCTCCCTTAAGGGCGAGTGTTCTCATCGACTCTGGGAAAAACCAGTCAAAGCATATCATAATCCCGACCTTTGCAATGCCTATGTTGAAGACATGAAAGCCAAGGTTTCCCGGCTCGAAGAAAAGTTTTTCCCTGTAGAAAAGGTGAATCTTGCGGTATTTTCCAATGTAGCCCCATCCTATTGGCCCTACAATGACAGCGGAGTTGTAAAGTTTCCCCCTCTCATCCTTCTCAGCGGTTCCAGCCACTGTGAATACTTCATGCTCTCTCGCCTGCTCGACAAGAAATTGAGTTGTCTCACCATCTGGAATCTGCTGAGCTATCTCCTCCACTTCTTCTTTCGTCTCAAAATTGTAGCCCGTGTCAAAAAGCTCTGGAAGAACAATGAGCTTTGCACCTTGCTTTGCAGCCTCTCCAATTAATTTCTCAGCTTTGCTGAGGTTGGCATTAAGATCCAAAAGCTTTGGTTCCATCTGAACAAACCCAACTTTCATTACCCCTCCCTCCTCAACAGTTAGGAGTTCAATGGTTAATAACTTATCGAGCACATTTTTGTCCAAGTCGAGAGCTATAAAAGGATAAAATCACAGCTACGCAGTTTTCGGTAGTTTTAAAAGTCCAAAATTACTAAAATTTCTCTGTATTCCAAAAGAGCCCCATAGAATATCGCAATTCCACCGAAAGGCTTTTTCTTAACCACCAACACAATATAAAGGCGCAAGAACAGCTCATGAAATCCCGGGTAGAGGCGAAGCTCTGCATGATCAAATTTTCCTTTAATCTCCTTTATTTTGCTCTTTTTGTTTTTGCTATTTGCTAATCCCTTTTGATGGAAAAGCTTAAAAACCAAGCAAAGTGAGCTTAGTCTGGAACGATTATCGAGGTGATAATCATGAAGAGGAGACCAAGGAAATGGAAAAAGAAAGGAAGAATGAGGTGGAAGTGGATTAAGAAGAGAATTAGGAGATTAAAGAGACAGAGGAAGAAGGAAAGAGGATTAATCTGATCCCTTTTCCCTCTTTATATCTCTTTTACGTGATTATCATGAAAGACTCCCCTTACGAGGCGCTTTCTCTTGAACTAAAAACATCTTCCGGAAGAACTCTTGTTTTTGCAGACCCCCACATAGCTTTTGAACTTTCAAGAGGATTAAGGGTAAGAACGAAGTTCGAAAAAAGCCTTGCGGAGTTTATAAAAGAGAAAGACCCCAACTTGGTAATTATCCTGGGAGACGTAAAAGAACCCCTTGGAATCAGCGCGTTTGTCAAAAAACTACTGGTTGAATTTTTTTCTGAAATTGAGGAATACAGCATTGTCATAACAAAGGGAAACCACGATGGGAAAATAGAAGAAGTCACAAAGGAATTCAAAAATGTAAATGTCGTCAGTCATTTTCTCCTCGATGATATGCTTTTCCTTCACGGGCATCAGAACCTTCCGGAAGTTGAGTTTGAGAAAGCTTTTCTAGGACACATCCATCCAGCAATCAGTTTGAAGCTTGGGGGAAATGTCAAAAAGGTCAAATGCTTCTTCAGGGTTGGAAGCTTTCTGATTTTGCCCACGATAAACCCCTACATAGAAGGGTTTGACGTGAGAGAGGGTATAAAAATGGTGCCATTTTTGAGAGATTCCTCTTCTGGAGAGGCTTTTCTTGGAGATGGAACATACATCGGCAAAGTTGAGCTAGATACTGTTAGGATAAGCTGTGGGGTGTCAGGTTTAAGTTACTGGCAGTACTTTAGAAAAAGAAGGGGGAACATGAAGTCTGAAACCATTATTTACTGGGTGG
>NZ_KE387149.1:736640-743402 GCF_000430485.1 Thermococcus sp. PK | reverse complement strand
GTTGAGAGTTTAATAAATCCTCCTTCAAGGTCGAGCTTGAACAGGTGGTCGTCCAGCATTATTACTTGCTTTTTGAAAATGGGTTTTCCGTTGGCTTTTCCTTTTCTCTTCCTCTTCCTGTAACTCTTGTAGATTGAGGTGGCCATTTGACAGGCCGTGTAAATGTAGTGGCTCGGAAGGTCTGGGTATTCCCTCCGGAGGCCCTTGTAAGTCTCCTTCTTCAGCCGGTAAAAGCTCGTGATGTTGTTTTCGAAAGCATAATCAAGGAGAAAATTAACAATATCAGAATAAAGGGAGAAAAGCTCTTCTAACCCTTCGGGTTCTGTTTTGAGTTTGAATTTTGCCGTGAGTTTAATAGTCTCACTTGGCATTTTCCAGCTCCTCTTTGGTTTTCTTGATCCAGTCTTTAATGGCTTCTTCTATTGCCACACTCAGAACGCCTCTCTTGTTCCCATAACGCTGGATAGCCACTTTTTTAAATTCCTCTAAGGTTTCCTCACTAATAACAAAGGTCGCCTTAGGCACACTAAACCACCCATTAAGAAATACTAAGTCAAAAATATTTAAACTTCACGCTTTTAACCATTTAGAGAACAGCCCATCAATAGTCTTAGGAGCAATGTATATTTCAGCTAGGTTCGTGAAGTAATCGGTATCAACCCACTCATTTCTATTGGACTCGTCGGCAAATGGGGTATCAAGGCTTTCCATGGCTGAGCTCCAGGGAATAGAGCTAACTGCTGAGGAGCCACCTTCTCCAGCAACCCAAGCTATAAGAGCAAGCTTTGAAGGTTTACCACCAAGGGCTGTCCAAGGTATCTTTATTTCAAGGATTTGTAAACCAGTGGAGGTGTCGCCTGTGTAGGAGAACGATGCACCAACATCTGCCAGCCCCTTGTAGTCCCAGTCACTTCCAGTCCAAGTTATGAAATTATCAGAACCCATGCCACTATTCCATCCCCACCAGAAGTACAGCTCATAATCAATTGCATAATCTCCTGCAAAGCTTATTCCCCTTCCCCAAGCATCACTTGTTCCAGTGTACCCATTTCCACTCCCCGGATCAACATCAATCCCAATCCCATAAGCAACGTTCCAGCTTTGGGTATTGTTAGTTTTTATGGCTATATAGAGGTATTGGTCATCCCAAGCAACGTAGAGCTTATCTAGCTTTGCTCCAGCCAACCCATTGTCTTTTGCTTGGCCGACAAGATCAAGAGTTCCCCAATCTCCCAGATTTCCATCAACAACCTTTGTCCCGTAAAGGGCACTTGCAAACTTCACTGTCGGTACTACGCTTAAAACCATCAAAACCACAATAGCCAAAGATATGCTTTTTCGCATTTTTATTCACCTCGGGTGATATTTGTTCACCCTCGTTGGTATGTATGCATAAAATATTTATATATCTTTCCCACTATCACTCTTAGTGATAACTATTTGAGGAGGTGAAGGAATGGAGAAAATAAACTTCATCTTTGGCATTCACAACCATCAACCTCTCGGCAACTTTGGATGGGTGTTTGAAGAAGCATATAACCGTTCTTACAGACCTTTTATGGAGATTTTAGAGGAATTCCCGGAGATGAAAGTAAACGTTCACTTTAGTGGACCGCTTTTGGAATGGATTGAAGAAAACAAGCCGGATTATCTCGACCTTCTCAAATCCCTCATAAAAAGGGGGCAACTTGAGATCGTCGTGGCAGGGTTTTACGAGCCAGTGTTAGCGGCTATTCCAAAAGAAGACAGATTGGTTCAGATAGAAATGTTAAAGGATTACGCAAGAAAGCTCGGCTATGATGCAAAGGGCGTGTGGCTCACAGAGAGGGTATGGCAACCGGAACTTGTAAAGTCGCTTAGAGAGGCTGGAATCGAGTACGTAGTCGTTGATGATTATCACTTCATGAGTGCTGGATTGAGCAAAGAAGAACTCTTCTGGCCGTACTATACGGAAGACGGAGGGGAAGTCATAACGGTGTTCCCAATAGATGAAAAGCTGCGCTACCTGATACCCTTCCGCCCGGTTAAGAAGACCATTGAATACTTAGAGAGCCTCGCAAGTGAAGACCCCTCAAAGGTAGCTGTGTTCCACGACGACGGCGAAAAGTTCGGAGTCTGGCCGGGGACTTATGAATGGGTTTATGAAAAAGGCTGGCTTAGAGAGTTCTTTGACACAATTACAAGCAACGAAAAGATCAACCTCCTGACTTACAGCGAGTATTTAAGTAAGTTCACTCCAAGAGGACTGGTGTATCTCCCAATAGCGTCGTACTTTGAGATGAGCGAGTGGTCTTTACCGGCAAAGCAGGCAAAGCTCTTCGTGGAGTTTGTAGAAGGGCTGAAAAAAGAGGGGAAGTTTGAAAAGTACCGCGTCTTTGTCAGGGGTGGCATATGGAAGAACTTCTTCTTCAAATATCCAGAGAGCAACTTTATGCACAAAAGAATGCTTATGGTAAGCAAAGCCGTGAGAGATGACCCCAAAGCTAGAAAATACATCCTCAAAGCACAGTGCAACGATGCCTACTGGCACGGTGTTTTTGGAGGGATATACCTACCCCACCTGAGAAGAGCGGTGTGGGAGAACATAATAAAAGCCCAGAGCCACCTAAAGCCAGAAAACAAAATACTTGACGTTGATTTTGATGGAAGAAAAGAGATTATGGTTGAAAACGAGGGCTTTATTGCCACGATAAAACCCCATTACGGAGGCAGCATTTTTGAACTAAGCTCAAAGAAAAAAGCCGTAAACTACAACGACGTGCTTCCGAGAAGATGGGAGCACTACCATGAGGTTCCGGAAGCCGCTACACCAGAGGAGGAAAGCGAAGAAGGTGTTGCAAGCATACATGAGCTCGGAAAGCAAATTCCAGAGGAGATAAAGAGAGAGCTTGCCTATGACTGGCAACTAAGGGCTATTTTGCAAGACCACTTCATCAAACCAGAAGAAACTCTCGACAACTATCGCCTTGTAAAGTACCACGAGCTCGGTGATTTCGTTAACCAGCCCTACGAGTATGAGATGATAGAAAACGGAGTAAAGCTGTGGCGTGAAGGAGGCGTTTATGCAGAGGAAAAAATCCCTGCAAGAGTAGAGAAGAAAATAGAACTAACGGAAGACGGCTTCATTGCAAAGTACAGAGTCTTGCTTGAAAAACCCTACAAAGCTCTCTTCGGAGTAGAGATTAACCTAGCAGTACACAGCGTTATGGAAAAGCCAGAAGAGTTTGAAGCAAAAGAGTTTGAAGTGAATGACCCATACGGCATTGGAAAAGTCAGGATAGAGCTCGACAAGGCTGCAAAGGTTTGGAAGTTCCCGATAAAAACGCTCAGCCAGAGTGAGGCCGGATGGGACTTCATACAGCAGGGAGTAAGCTATACAATGCTTTTCCCAATCGAAAAGGAGTTAGAGTTCACGGTAAGGTTCAGGGAGCTTTGACCTTTCTTTTCTATTATACCTCAGATAGGGAGGCCTCCATCATCCATCAGGGCCCGAAAGGTTCTTCATCATCGGTATTGGCTATTTTAAGGGTGACGGGCTCTTCCAGACCCCAGAATTTACAGAAGGAGCATTTTTCTCCCTGCGCAGGCATTCCACAGAGCTTACATTCCTTGAGCTCTATCTCCCTAAGCTCGGCCTCAAATAAGTGTCTTTTCCTCAGGTAGCCCTTGACAAAGTTTATCTTAGTCCCGGGTCTTTTTTCTTCCATTTCGTTCAAAATTTCCTTGTACTCTATTGTCGTAGCTCCTCTCGCATGGGGGCATTCATCAACTATATACTCCAACCCCACTGCGAGGGCATATGCCACAACTTCCCTCTCGGTGAGCTCGTAGAGGGGCTTGACCTTTCTTACAAACTTCCCCTCTCCCGGTAAAACCGGCCCCTGCTTCGCAAGGTATTCAGTATTCCAGTTCATGAGGTTGGAGAATATAAAGCTCGCCTCATCATCCAGGTTATGGCCCGTTGCAATGACGTCAAAGCCGTTGTCATAGGCAAACTTGTTGAAGAGATACCTCTTCGTAAGGCCACAGTAGGAACAGGTGGGTCTTCTCGTTCTCACCTCGCCGATTCCTTTTCCAAGAAGCTCCCTAACGTTAACCACGTGAAGAGGGGCACCTATAATCCTGCACTGTTCCCTAGCATATTGCTCACTTTTTTCTGAATACTCCCCTATGCCAAGGTTTATATGTAGACATTCCACATTGTAACCGAGCTTCTTTAGAACGTAAGCCGTTACTGCGGAATCCTTTCCCCCGCTAATAACCACAAGGACTTTTTCATCCGGCTTGAGGAGTTTGTATTTCTCGATTGTCCTCTTGACTTTCCTCTCAAAATACTCCACAAAGTGATCAGCGCAAAGATACATTTTTGGATAATGGAGTTTTATAAACGCTTTCTCTCCACAAACTCTGCACCTCATGATCTCACCAGAATGAGAAAAAGAAGAACAAATTTAAACCTTTGCATTCATGCCTCCAAACTCTCAACAGCTTTCTTCCAGTTACCTGGCTTTTTGAAGCTCCTCTCCATGTAGAGGCCTTCCTTGATCAATATTCCTCTCGCTGCCAAAAGGCCCGTGGCAGCCGCGTTAACTATATCCCTGCTCAACCCAGCTCCATCACCTGCGGCAAATATGTTCTCTATGCTGGTTTCAAGAAGATCATTAACTTCAACCTGCATTGCATAGTACTTTATCTCTGGAGCGTAGAGCAAGGTGTGGTCGCTTGCAACACCGGGGATTACCATATCAAGCTTTTCAAGTCCCTCAATTATGTTCGTCACAACTCTGTGGGGCAATGCCATCGCTATATCTCCCGGAGTAACGTGCTTTAATGTTGGTTCAACGTCGCTCTTCCTGATTCTGCTCCATGTGCTCCTTCTTCCCCTCTTCAAATCCCCAAGTCTCTGAAGTATTGGCCGTCCTCCCCCGATGGTGGTTGCGAGCTGTGCTATGCTCTTGCCGTATGCTGTTGTATCCTCAACCGGCTCGGTTAGCTCTATTCTTGTGAGAAACGCAAAGTTTGTATTGTTGCTCTTTTTGTCTCTCATGGAGTGGCCGTTTACGCCAACGTAGCCGTCATATTTTTCTTCGACAACAAAGCCGTTTGGATTGGTGCAGAAAGTCCTCACAAAATCATCGTAAGTGTCTGTGTATATGTGGAACTTCGGGTCGTGGTTTATCCTCGTTATGGGCTCCATTATTATGGCTGGAACTTCAACCCTAACACCCACGTCTATTGGGCCGTGTCTGGCATTTAGCCCAATCTTTTGAGCAACGTCGTGGAACCACTCCGCCCCCCCTCTGCCGGGGGCGACTATTATGTATTTGGACTTTACTGTGAAGATATCTTTTCCTTTTCTCGCTATGACCTCACCCTTTCTGAACTCCTCGACCTTCGTCCACAAGATAAACCTTACGCCTTTGGCTTCTAAGTAGTCTTTAATGCTCTTTATGACTTCTTTTGTGTGGTCTGAACCGATATGGCGCTGAATTATTGGTATGAACTTTACCCCAGCTTGAGCGGCTCTTCTTTCCCATTTCCTGATTTCGTCTTCGTTGCCCTTATAAACGCCCTTAGGAGCTCCGTGCCTCAAGAAGATCTGGTCAACTTCCCACACAAGCTGCCAGGAATAGTTCTCATCTTTTGTAAGGTCAGTCAAGTTTCCCCCGATGTCCGGTCGTAGGTTTATGGTTCCATCACTAAGTCCACCAGCACCTCCGACACCGCTCATTATATGACAGGGCTTGCACTCAATGCAGTAGCCGAGTTCGTCCATTGGGCATGTTCTCTGGTCTATGTCTCCACCTTCGTCAAAAACTGCAATTTTCAAATCGCTTTTTTCTGCAAGCTCGTAAGCCGCAAAAAGGCCTGCTGGACCTGCACCTATTATAACAACATCAAACCTTTCCTCAGAACTCATATTTCCCTTACCGATATTTTGGAGCAGTTATCTTATAAACTTTTTGCCTGATGCGGGCGTGTTTATAGTAACCTTTATTAGGGTTTTTGCTGAATTCTTTCAGGTGGTTGTCGTGATCCCCAGATGGGATCACAGACTCAAAGACCCTGAAAGCGTGGCATTCGCAATTCTTGACGTTTTAGCAGACTTCGAATCAGAAGGAAAGCTGAAGAACCTGCCAAAATCCAAAAAATTTCCAGTAAAAACAATACTGGCAATACTCCTCTTTAAACAATACTACAACCTACCCCTCAGAGACGCCCAGCACTACGGCAGAAAATTCTTCGGAGCAAACATTCACTACTCAACCCTCCACAACTGGGAGAAAAAGCTGAACCTCGAAGAACTGACAAACCACCTCCTGAAAAAACTCCAGAAATTACCCTACGCCAGCACTCAAGCAGACTCAACCATTATTACAAATAAAAAAAGGGCAGGATAGAAGTTCAGGCAATAACGAGAATCCTGCCGGGTTTACTGTATCCGGTTGCTGTGAAGATCACAACTTCTGAGAACGAGCTGATTGAACTCCTGCCGGGGGGTTCTGGGAATTTTTATGCTGATGGGGCTTATGATTCAAAGAAAGTTCTGAACACTGTGGTGGAAAAGGGTTATCGGCCGATTGTTAAGAAAACTAAGAACGCTCCAGGTGGTTTTGGTAGTAAGAAGAGAGACAGAGTGTTTTCTGAAGAAGAGTACAGGCATAGGAATCCTCATGAGGGGTTCTGGGGTGCGTTTACAACGTGGTTTGGCAGTAGGATCCCCTGTTTTCTGAAAAAGACTACTGTAACCCGAATCCTGCT
>NZ_KE387149.1:732686-736540 GCF_000430485.1 Thermococcus sp. PK | reverse complement strand
GTCAAATACTGTTTAAATAACAGGGGGTGAAACTAAACACGCCCTGCCTGATGCAAGGATACTGTCAGGATAACTGGGGCATCACCTCTTGAAGCCACTCAGTCACATCACCAGGCGGACAACCAAACCGAGAATGAAACCTAACAAAATTATACCAGAACGCAAACAGAAAAACAAACCTGTGAACCCTCCTCCAGTCTCTAGCCCTGAAATTATTCCAGAAACGCTTTGTTCTTTCTTTTAAAGTCCTGAACCAGCGTTCAATACAGTTCCTCGGCCCGAAGGTTACGTGAACAAAATCCAGTCCAAGGGATTTAAAAGCAGACTTGTACCACTTCCCACCATCAACCAGAAAAACAGGCTGTCCTTTGCAGGATTTCAAAACAACCAGAATGAAGTCTCTAGCAATCCACCAGTTTCTGGTTGTTGTAATCCAGACTGCGAGAACTTCCCTGCTCTCAACGTCAAGTGCAGCCCAGAGAAATCTCTTCTCCCCGTTGATTTTTACGACAGTCTCATCAACTGCGATAAAATTCCTCTGTTTTCTTACTGCGAGGAGTGTTGGCTGGTAAACTGCTTCTGCTAGTTTTTGAACTGCCTCCCAGACTGTTGTGTGGCTGATTTTGAGGATTTTTCCGACTTGTCTGTAGCTGAGGCCTCGCAGGTATAGTTCTACTGCTCTGATTTTCTTTTCTGGTGGGATTTTGTTGCGGCGAAAAGGTTTTAAGACTGAAATCAGTGAGTATAGAATGCTCTCAGCCTTCATTTCTCTCCCTTCTTTTTCTGAAAAATTATCAGAAACTTAAACCTAACGCCCTACCGCTTATCCTAACAGTATCGATGCAAGGCTAAGACAAGTCCTCGTTCTTTAGGTTTTTGCTCTATATGTGTACATAGAGATTTCGTGAAAAGATTCTGCTGTAGAGTGGAGAAAATTTTAAGTGGAAATCAAACAAAAATTATAGGGGGTAAATGTGAACGACCCTTTTCCAAGCAAACCTCAAAACGTGAAAAATAAAAAGATATCGATAATCATTGGCAAAAAACGACATATAATGCTTCAAAGAAAAGAAGAGCTAAGCCACAACATCAGGTACATCTCTAAAGTCCCGGTCAAGCTTGTTATGGACAGGGAATTTTTGACAGTACATCCCGAGGACCCCCTAACAGTCCTAATTGACAAATTCACAAGCGAAGAGACTTCTGCCGTAGTTGTGGGCGAAGATGGGAGGCTCCTCGGGTTCATAACGATGAAAGACCTTCTGCACTTTTTTACAACACCGAGAAGATATTCAGTCGTTGGCTTAGGCTTACTGAAAAAATACACTTTAACCCGCGCTTCCAGAGTAGAGGACATAATGGTGAGGAAGCCCATAACCATTCATGTAGATGACAACCTCGGGCATGCTATTAAACTCATGACGGAGACCGGGAAGCACCATCTGCCCGTAATAGATGATAACAAAAAGGTTCATGGCTTACTGGAAGTTAAAGACATAGTACGGCTTATTAGGATTGTCGCGCTTTAATCAGCGGGAGATGATAGCATGGACGTGTTCCTCGAACTTGCAGTTATCCTAATAGTTGCCAAAGTGTTTGGATATCTAGCAACAAAAATAAAAATGCCCGGGGCTCTCGGTCAGCTTATTGGGGGAATACTTATTGGTCCCTCCATTCTCAACATAGTAAGTTATTCCGAAGGAGTTCACTTAATAAGCGAGATGGGAGTGATTTTGTTACTCTTTCTTGCCGGTCTCGAAACGGATGTTGAAGAATTCAAGAGCGTTGGAGTGCCCGCTTTTCTTATTGCCAGTGGTGGAGTTGTAGTTCCTTTCATGATGGGCTATTACATATCAAAATGGTTTGGATATGGGAGAACCGAAGCTCTGTTTCTGGGAAGTGTTTTAACAGCCACAAGCGTTGGGTTAACTGCTAGTATATTGATGGAGATGAAAAAGCTCCGCACGAAGGAAGGAACCGCTATTTTAGCTGGTGCTGTCGTTGATGATGTCCTTGGAATTATAATACTCACAGCCCTGATTGCCATGCACAGAAAGGGACATGTCTACATAGAAGACTTGGGAATTTTAATTGGTGAAATAGCAGTGTTCTTTATAGTGAGCTGGCTTGTTGGAAGACCTGTTGTTAAGGAGATTCTATTACTTTCAGAAAGGATCGATTTGCCGGAAACCTTAACAGCATTTGCCCTCGCGGTAACCCTCATTTTTGCATACATAGCCGAGCAGTTTAAGATAGCAGGGATAACCGGGGCGTATTTAGCGGGAGTATTAATAGCACAAACAGACGAAGCAAAGAGAATAACTGACAGAATGATAACTATCTCTTATTCCCTCTTCGTTCCTGTTTTTCTTGTGGGGATTGGAATAAAGACTGACGTAGAGATTCTCCTCCATACAGGGATGTTTGCAATTCTGTATTCAATAATAGCAATAATAGGAAAGATTGCGGGATGCGGAGTTGGTGCATTAATAGCTAGATTTAAACCTAAAGAAGCCCTCAGGGTTGGTGTTGGGATGATTCCCAGAATGGAAGTTGCGCTGATTATGGCGAACGTTGCCCTTACCGAGGGTATTTTTGACAAAGGGATATTCTCAATTCCCGTTACAATGGTAATCCTGACAACGTTTGTAACTCCCCCACTCTTGAAGTGGGTGTTCTCGAGGGACTAGTATGGAAACGCTCCTCATGCTGGCATTGATGCTGGCTACAGCAAAGCTCCTTGGGTGGGTATTTGAAAGACTAGGCCAGCCCATTGTTCTCGGCCAGATTCTTGGAGGCTTGATTATAGGAATTTTTGCAGAGAGTACTGAGATAGTCAGGGAGTTTTCAAACCTTGGAGTTCTGTTACTTCTATTCCTCGCGGGAATAGAAAGCGATCTGCAGGAGTTTAGAAGGGTTGGAAGACCGAGTATCCTCGTTGCTGGAATTGGGCTGTTTTCTAAATGGTTAAAATCGTAAAGTTTATATATTTTTGTGTCATTGTTTGTAATAGGGGTGTGCAGTATGAAGCTTTATAGGACGGGAAAAGCGGCACAGCTCCTTGGCATTAGCAAGCCAACATTAATCAGGAAAATCAAAGCCGGCGAGATTAAAGCATACAGGGTCGGAAAAGAATACCGCATCCCGGAAAGCGAGATTAAAAGACTCCTCGAAGGCAAAACCCCCGACAAGGTTGTAATTTACGCCAGAGTATCAAGCAGAGACCAGAAAGAAGACCTTGAAAGACAGGTCGAATACCTCAAGAACTACTGCGCATCAAAAGGCTACCAAGTTGCAAAAATCATAACAGACATTTCCTCAGGACTGAACGAGAACAGGAAGGGGTTAAAACAGCTCTTCAAACTCATTGAAAGCGGGGAAATAACAAAAGTCGTGATAACTTACAGGGACAGGCTCACCCGCTTTGGATTCAAATACCTTGAGCAATACTTTAACTCTCACGGGGTTGAGGTTGAAGTAATCTTTGATGATGAAGAGAAAACGCCGGAAAAGGAACTTGTTGAGGACTTGTTAGCCATCGTAACCTCTTTTGCTGGAAAACTCTATGGTGCCCGTTCTCACAAGAAAAAACGCCTTGTCGAGGCGGTAAAGAATGCCCTCAGAGACGATTAAACTCACGGCAAAGTTCAAGCTCAAAACAGAACCCGAAGGGTTAGAAGACCTCTTCACCCTTTATTCTGATATTGTAAATTTACTCCTTGATTATGTTTTTGAGAACAACATTACGAGCTTCTACCGGCTGAAGAAAGAGACGTACAAAAGCCTTCGGGAGCAGTACCCAGAACTCCCAAGCCACTACATTTACACGGCCTGTCAAATGGCCACCTCAATCT
>NZ_KE387149.1:730824-732586 GCF_000430485.1 Thermococcus sp. PK | reverse complement strand
AAATAGTGGAACAGCTTGGTTTGAAGAGGTTGAACCGGAAGATAACGTTTGCTACGAGAGTTAACGTTGAGGGAAATGTTTACGGAAGGGAAGTAACTGAGAGCTTTGAGCACAGTTCATCTTTAATTAAGGACTCGGGTTCTGGGCTTTATTACTTTACCAACGAAAAAGAAAGCACGCAGAAAACGGTGGTAGAAAAAGGCGCGAAGAGAACAGTAGTAACAATTGTCGGCTTGCCTTTCTACGCAGATACTGCAAAGAAAGTGGCTCCGATACTGGCTCTGCTGTTCTTAACTCCCGTATTGGGTGGGCTGTTCTCTAAATGGTTAAAAGCGTGAAGTTTAAATATTTTTGACTTTGTATTTCTTAATGGGGTGGTTTAGTGTGCCTAAGGCGACCTTTGTTATTAGTGAGGAAACCTTAGAGGAATTTAAAAAAGTGGCTATCCAGCGTTATGGGAACAAGAGAGGCGTTCTGAGTGTGGCAATAGAAGAAGCCATTAAAGACTGGATCAAGAAAACCAAAGAGGAGCTGGAAAATGCCAAGTGAGACTATTAAACTCACGGCAAAATTCAAACTCAAAACAGAACCCGAAGGGTTAGAAGACCTCTCCACCCTTTACCAAGAAATCGTGAACTTTTTAATCACCTACGCTTTTGAGAACAACATTACGAGCTTCTACCGGTTGAAGAAAGAGACGTACAAAAGCCTTCGGGAGCAGTACCCAGAACTCCCAAGCCATTACATTCACACGGCCTGCCAAATGGCCACCTCAATCTACAAGAGTTACAGGAAGAGAAAAAGACGAGGAAAAGCCAACGGAAAACCCATTTTCAAAAAGCAAGTAATAATGCTGGATGATCATCTTTTCAAGCTCGACCTTGAAGAGGGAATTATCAAGCTCTCAACTCCAAGTGGAAGGCTGAAACTGGAGTTTTACCCGGCAAAACACCACGAGAAGTTTAGGGAGTGGAAAATAGGGCAAGCCTGGCTTGTTAAAAACCAGATGGGAATTTTCCTCCACGTGGTGTTCTCAAAGGAAGTTGAAGTCAGAGAGCCGAAAGTCATTGTCGGCGTGGACTTGAACGAGAACAACGTAACGCTAAGCCTTCCAAACGGTGAATTCGTTCAGATAATTACACACGAGCGGGAGATTAGAACTGGCTACTTCCTAAAGAGGAGAAAAATTCAGAAGAAAATAAAAACCGGCAAAAAGAGAAAAGAGCTTCTGGAAAAGTATGGGAGAAGGGAGAGGAACAGGCTGAACGATTTGTATCACAAGTTGGCTAACAAAATCGTTGAATTAGCTGAAAAATACGGTGGTATTACCTTGGAGGACTTAACGGAAATCAGGAACACAATAAGGTATTCGGCTGAAATGAACGGTCGCTTGCACAGGTGGAGTTTTAGAAGGCTTCAAGCCATTATTGAGTATAAAGCCAAGTTGAAGGGTGTGAGTGTCGTTTTTGTTGATCCTGCTCGCACTTCATCCCTGTGCCCGATATGTGGGGGGAAGCTAGTCCCGAATGGGCACAGGGTTTTAAAATGCGAGTGTGGTTTTGAGGCTGATAGGGATGTTGTTGGGAGTTGGAATATTCGTTTGAAAGCCCTGAAGATGTGGGGAGTCTCCGTTCCCCCCGAAAGCCAGCCAATGAAGACGGGAGGCTGGAAGCCTACCCGTTACGAAATTAACACCCTACACACACTTTACGGGTAGGCAGAACGGCTACTTCCAGCTCTGTGTTAGAAGGGTTGGGAGAAT
>NZ_KE387149.1:716776-730724 GCF_000430485.1 Thermococcus sp. PK | reverse complement strand
TGGAGTTTTAGAAAGCTTCAATCCATTATCGAGTATAAAGCCAAGTTAAAGGGTGTGAGTGTCGTTTTTGTTAATCCTGCTCGCACTTCATCCCTGTGCCCGATATGTGGGGGAAAGTTAAGCCCGAATGGGCACAGGGTTTTAAAATGCGAGTGTGGTTTTGAGGCTGATAGGGATGTGGTTGGCTCGTGGAATATTCGCTTGAAAGCCTTGAAGATGTGGGGAGTTCCCGTTCCCCCCGAAAGCCAGCCAATGAAGACGGGAGGCTGGAAGCCTACCCGTTATGAAATTAACACTTTACACACACTTTACGGGTAGGCAGAACGGATTTAAGCGACTGGGAAAGCTATGAGGTTGTGGGAGTAAGCAATCTTGATGGTCCAGATGGAGCGGATTTGGACAAGCTCTACGTTTCATACGATGAGCAGTATCTATATGTGGCTATCACCACAAATAATACTGCAAGTTGGGACGTAGCCTATGGTTTTGGCTTTGATGTTAAAGAAGGAGGTTACACTGGGGATACTGATGCATGGGATAGAAAAATAGGGTTCTCGAGAGGAGTTGATTATGAGATTTACTTCTGGTACGATGGAGGTAATGACGTCATTGGGGGCGGAAACTTCATAACGTGGACTGGAAATGGTTGGGATTACAAAGACGTTGGAAGTGTAGTTACTTACGATTTCACAACAGGCAACGGGCTACAAGTACTCGAGATGGCAATTCCATGGGATGCAATAGGGGGTAGAACATCGGAAGTCGCCCTAATCGCATGGGTGGCTGGAGGTGCGAAGGGGGATTCAGCTGTTGATACAGTTCCCTTGGATCCAGCCGTAGATGGAAATGATTGGACTGATCAGGACGTTTTATCAAATTTTGCCGTTATTGAAATCCCAATTCCAAAACCCGAGCTTACGGTTAGCATTTCTTCAGATGTACTTAATGTCGAGCAATGGCAGCCAGCTAACATTACAATTACAGTTAAGAACATAGGAGAGGTGGATGCTCAAAACGTAACTGTGGAGCTCTACGATAGAGATGCTCTCCTCAAAAGCTGGCTTATTAACGTATCTGCACACTCTGAAGTCAAGCTTGGCTATCTCTACAAATATTCCGATGCATGGGGGGTTCACACCATAAAGGCAGTTGTCGATCCCAACAATGAGATAGAAGAGGCTAACGAAGACAACAACGTTGCAACTCTGGGGATAGTGGTGGGACAAGTCGCAGAGAGGCAGAACAAGCTTATACGGCTCGGTATGTATGTGTGGCCTAGAACCTATCCAGAGGAATACGAGAAGACAAAGCTACTTGTAGAAAATATTTCCTCCATGAGTCTGCCAGCCAAATATGCTGAGACTGTAAAAGGATTTGAGCTGAAGCTCAATGAAAGCCTGAAACTGTTTAACGAAGGCAAATCTCTCATTTACATGCCCAACTATGAATTGAGAGGGGCTCTAAAAATTTTCTCTGCGTATATCCGCCTTGTTAAGCTGCAGAGAGAGATTTCAGAATTCCTGGAGAGTTTAGAATTTAAGAAGAAGATCGATGGATTCCTTACGGATTGGGACGAAAGCTCACTTGTAGCTCAAAACAAAGTTGGGGCGGGAGCCGGAGCTTATCTGGACAGTCTCTACGTAGACTACGACGACAAATATCTCTACATTGCTCTGAGCACAAAGAACACCGAATCATGGAGAATAGCTTACGGTTTCGCACTTGATTACAGAGAGGGAGGATATACCGGAGATGCTGATGCGTGGGGAAGAAAGATTGGGTTCGCTAGAGGCGTTGATGCGGAAGTATACCTTTACTGGAATGGCCCGTTCTTTGAAAACCCTGGAACAAACACTATAACATCAGCGGAACTTGCAGTATGGAATGGGGCTGGATGGGAGTACTATAAATTGTTCGAGAATGCTGCAATAGGATACCTCGGAAACGACAAAGGCTTGCAGAGCCTTGAAATGGCTATTCCATGGGAGTTGCTTGGAGGAAAACCAGAAAAGATAAGCATAGTTGCATGGATAACAGGTGCAAACCCTGGAGACTCGGCCGTTATAACCATTCCGGATGATCCAAGCGTCCACGACAGTGACAACGAGTGGGGCGATATGGATACCATAAGCACCTTCGCAGAGGTCTACATCAGGTGATTTCCCTTTCTTTTTGTTTTTTACTGTCCAATGAATTTTCTAAACGTCCATAGTGCAAACGCCACGGCAAGTTGGTTTGACAAATTGTCATCGGGAGGCAACTCGTAAAACTCTGCTAACATTCCCGCTAAGGCTCCCACAAAGGCGTGGGGAAGGTCTATTAAAAAGAATAGTATCAAAAACGCGGTTAAAAAATACGCTAGGCTCCCTTCTACGCTTTTGCCGTTTTTAAACCTGTGCTTTCCAAAGGGTTTTCCCACTATTGCCGCAACTGCATCTCCAAGGGTCGCGACTGTTATGGCACCTATGGCTATGTCCCTCGGGAAAAAGCAGACTATTATTAATGCCCCGAGTGTAAAATAGATATGTGCTCCAATCGAATGCTTTTCATGCTCTCTTGAAATTGCGTCCAGTTCTCTCTCTACGCGGGCTATCACTTCATCTCTGACGTAAAGTCCGAGCTTTCTTTTTACCCGGTCTCTCAGCCCTTCAACTATTCTAAATGGCTCCAGAATTAAAAAAACTATCAGTGCGGATGAAACGAACCCTATCGCTGCTTTTTGTCCAAACGTTAGATATATCAGAGGAACTGTAAGCCCTGTGAGATGAAGCGCTTTTCTTTTAAGCTCGCTTTTTATGCTCATTCTTTATTACCTCCAATGCCTCTTTGAGGTCTTTAACTACATAATCAGCATGCTTTGGTAAGAGGGATTTAAAGTATCCTCTCCTTACGAGAATTGTTGTTGCACCGATTTCTTTTCCCCTCTCATATCTGTGTCATCTCTATCCCCTACTACGTAGACTTCATCCTCCTTGGGAAACATTTTCCTCGCAAGTATAAAGTTATGGGGCTCAAGTTTGCTGTGCCCGGTCTCTCCACTTATTATAAGGTGATCAAAATATTGCTTCAGGTTGAGATACTCCAGCTTCTTTCTCTGCCACTCAGAGGAGGAATCCGTCACTAAAACAACCTTAGCATTTATATCCTTTAAGCCCTTCAGGAATTCAACGGCATCTGGGTAGAGCTTTAAGTTTGAGAAAAATGTCCTATCAACAAGTTCAAACATTTCTCTAAGGTCTTCCTCCGAAATTTTTTGATAAATCCGCTCCATGAAATTTTCGACCAGTTCGTCTAGATCAAGGAGATGCAGCTCTCTTGACTGCTCAAGCTCTTTGTACCTCTGGGTGAGAATGTAAAGGAGTGCCCTAAACTTTCTTTTTCTAATCAAATGGGGCAGGAGTCTAAGAACACTCCATCTTGCTGCCTCCCATGTGTTGCAGAGAGTATCATCCAAATCCACAAGTACGAGCATACTGTAGTTCCTCCTTCAGTAACTTTAGCGTTAAAGCTTAAAAACTCTAAGTGTATTTTTCCATGAGGGGCCATGAAGGGAGAACTGCTTATACTGGCAGGGATGGGACTGATATTTATAGGCTTCATGCTGATCTTCATAGGAACTTTGATGGCAGCATCTGGGGGAGAGGCTGACGTTGAGAGTGGAGGAGTAATAATGATTGGCCCTATTCCAATAGTCTTTGGAACAAGCAAGGGGGCCACCTTGGCAATGATACTTGCAGTTTTCCTAATGCTCCTGTGGATAATAGGGGCTCTGCTGAGCAGGAGGGTATGAAGTGGAGTACATGCTTGACCTTTCCATCCTTCTGGTTTTTGCAAAGACTTTAGAGTGGCTGTTTGAGAAGAAGGATGTCCACCCTATACTTGCCCATATACTCACCGGAATGATACTGGGGCCTTTTCTTCTCAACGTTATTTCTCCTTCCGAGCCATTGAAAGTCCTTTCAGAGTTCGGCCTTCTGATGATGATGCTCTACATGGGTCTCACAAGCAACTTTTCATCGATTGCATCAAACAAAGCAAAAGCTATCACAGTGGCCGGTTTGGGTGTTGCGTTTTCATTCTTTCTTGGCTTTTCAACGGTTTATCTCTTTGGAAAGGGATTGGCTGCGGCTATTTTTGTAGGGGTGACTCTGGGGAATACTGCAATTGAAGTTACCAGTGGGGTGTTGTTGAAGTCAAGGGTAGGGAAGGAGATTTCTTCAATATTAATGGGGGCAGCGTTTGCCGATGACATAATGGCCGTTTATCTAATTGGCATAATAACGGCGATGACACAGGGCGAGCTTGCACTCTTCCCCTTGGTTGTTTTGACAATTAAGATAGCCATATTCATAGCAGCAGTTCTCTTACTTTCTGAATACATTTTCAAGCGCTCTGTGAGGTTTTACGGCATATTGAGGAACCTCAACATATTCTTCACTTTTACGATAATCCTCACATTTTTCTTAGCAATAGTGGCTGAAAGGGTGGGCCTGCACCAGATAATTGGTGCCTATCTTGCGGGCTTAACAATAAGCAGACTCAGAGAGAGGAGAGATCCCCTCGTGTTAAGCAAGATAAAGCTTAACGAGCTTATTGGGGACCTGCAGGTAGTCCTTACAGAGTTCTTCATGCCTCTCTTCTTTATTTACGTGGGGCTGATGTTTAATCCCTCTCTCAATGAGCTCAACGTCGCTTTGATAGTCCTTCTTTATCTGGCTGCAGTTTTAGGAAAGCTCCTCGGCTGTGGACTTGGAATGAGAGCATTTGGATTTGACTGGAAATCGGCAATGCTCGTTGGAATCGGTATGGGTGGAAGGGGCAGCCTGGACCTTGCCATACTAAAGTTCGGAATTGAAGAGGGGCTAATAGACCAAGGCCTCTTTGCAACCAGTGTCATAGTCTCAATGCTGACTGCTGTAACGACTCCCCAGTTTTTCAAACTTTATTTATCTCGCATAAGGGAGGAGTGACAAAAGCTTAAAGGCTATGCTGATGAGTCTAGGTCGGTGAGAGCATGATTCCAAAGGAAGGAATGAGCGAAGAGGAAGTGCTTGCTGAACTTGAGGAAAGGCTTAAAGTTGACCTAACTTTTGATTCGGGCAGGATTTTGGGATCCATGTGTACTTATCCTCATCCGCTTGCTCAAAAGATAATCCAGAAGTATATAGATAGGAACCTGGGCGATCCGGGGTTGCATAATGGAAGCAAAAAAATCGAGGAAGAAGCCGTTCAGATGCTTGGAGAACTTTTACATTTAAAGAAGGCCTACGGTAACATAGTGAGCGGTGGTACCGAGGCAAATATCTTGGCCGTAAGGGCTTTTCGCAATATATCCGATGTTGAGAAGCCCGAGTTGATCCTCCCAAAAAGTGCTCACTTCTCTTTTCTAAAGGCGAGTGATTTGCTGAGGGTAAAGCTGGTGTGGGCCGAACTTAATAGGGACTATTCTGTTAACGTCAAAGATGTTGAGAGTAAGATAACCGATAACACCATTGGCATAGTTGGAATTGCCGGTACAACCGGGCTGGGAGTTGTCGATGACATCCCCGCTCTTTCAGACATTGCTGTTGATTACGGGATTCCCCTTCATGTTGACGCAGCCTTTGGAGGTTTTGTAATACCCTTTGCGAAGGCTCTGGGTTACGAGTTGCCGGATTTCGATTTCAAGCTCAAGGGTGTGCAGAGCGTTACCATAGACCCCCACAAAATGGGCATGGCCCCAATCCCTGCTGGGGGGATAGTTTTTAGAAAGAAAAAGTACATAGAGGCCATAAACGTTTTAGCACCTTATTTAGCTGGAGGAAAGATATTCCAGGCGACCATTACCGGCACTAGGCCAGGTGCAAATGCAATAGCAGTATGGGCCCTCCTCAAGCATCTTGGCTTTGAAGGATACAAGAGAGTTGTCAAGGAGGCTATGGAAAATGCTTACTGGTTCGCGGAGCAAATAAAGGGTCTAAATGGGGTATACCTTATAAGGGAGCCCATGTTGAACATAGTCTCCTTCGGCTCCAGGAAGCTTAAGAAAATTGAGGCCGAGCTCAAAGCCAGAGGCTGGGGAATAAGCGCCCACAGGGGGTACATAAGGATAGTTATGATGCCCCACGTAAAGAGGGAGCACCTTGAGGAGTTTTTGAAAGACCTGAGGGAAATCCTGGAAAGAGTTCTTTGATTTCGCTTTTATTGTTTTTAAGATTTCGCCTAAGCGCTTTCAATTCTTTTAAAGTCTTATTGGAACGTTGTATGCAACTATCCTAAAAGTTGTCTTTTTCTCCTTTCAATTCTTTTAAAGTCTTATTGGAACCCATCACAGATGATTATGGGTTCAAGGGAGCAAAACCTTTCAATTCTTTTAAAGTCTTATTGGAACCCTGTTTGCAACAGTCCAACAGTATGTGAACGAGCTCACTTTCAATTCTTTTAAAGTCTTATTGGAACACACAGCTGAGGAGCACAAAAACCCCACCACTCCCCTTTCAATTCTTTTAAAGTCTTATTGGAACATAGCGTTTGATGTTATAGACAAGTGGCAATATTTCACTTTCAATTCTTTTAAAGTCTTATTGGAACAGATGTCGCCGTTGAAGCCCTGCAGGCTCTGGAAGCCCTTTCAATTCTTTTAAAGTCTTATTGGAACAGATGGTTAAGCGTATATTTGCAGAATTGAAAATTAACTTTCAATTCTTTTAAAGTCTTATTGGAACAGGAAAATTCTTCCAGGGGTTAATAAATATATCATTATCTTTCAATTCTTTTAAAGTCTTATTGGAACAGCTTCATCCTCAGCAACGAGTTCTCAATGAAGTTAACTTTCAATTCTTTTAAAGTCTTATTGGAACTTTGCTGATGCAGCGATACATGCAATCTTAGTTCTCGCTTTCAATTCTTTTAAAGTCTTATTGGAACTCGCCAGGGGCAACAAGAGGCAACAAGGAAATTGAAACTTTCAATTCTTTTAAAGTCTTATTGGAACCTGATGACCATGACTGCAGAAATAGCCGGGATTGGGGTCTTTCAATTCTTTTAAAGTCTTATTGGAACTTGCGTGTCGTTCGATTGAGCAATTGCGTTAGATATTTCCTTTCAATTCTTTTAAAGTCTTATTGGAACTATAGAGCGATTGAAGTGCACATAATGTTGCTTTCCTTTCAATTCTTTTAAAGTCTTATTGGAACAAGCCCGATAATTTCCGCTCTCTTTCTAAATTTTTAACTTTCAATTCTTTTAAAGTCTTATTGGAACCAGTGAGGGATGGATTACTTGATTTATATAGACCTGCCTTTCAATTCTTTTAAAGTCTTATTGGAACCTTTTTCATTTCATCTTAGGGGCTTTAACTCCACTCCCTTTCAATTCTTTTAAAGTCTTATTGGAACTTATGAGTTAGATAAGGAGTTTTACGAGCTTGCTTTCTTTCAATTCTTTTAAAGTCTTATTGGAACGAAGCGTTTAGGATTTTGAGATTAATGAGAGGATTAGCTTTCAATTCTTTTAAAGTCTTATTGGAACATTTGTCTTTGACCCATCCAACCGCGCTTTCAATCTTTCAATTCTTTTAAAGTCTTATTGGAACTGGCTATGCACTTCGGGGGTTATAACGATAGCGTCCTTTCAATTCTTTTAAAGTCTTATTGGAACTTCGTCTTCGATGTTCCGGCTATGGTTCAAGTTCAACTTTCAATTCTTTTAAAGTCTTATTGGAACGAAGAGATAGAGAAAACTGAAACGTATAGGACACACAACTTTCAATTCTTTTAAAGTCTTATTGGAACAAAGTTCGATCCTCCCCTATCAAATGCCGACGTAACGCTTTCAATTCTTTTAAAGTCTTATTGGAACATACCTATCAACACTCGAAGAGTACGGTTTAATTTCACTTTCAATTCTTTTAAAGTCTTATTGGAACCTTGATACTCACTTAAACATAGTTTTTGCCTCACAAACTTTCAATTCTTTTAAAGTCTTATTGGAACAAGAGTTTAAACTGGAGTTCAGTGGTGTCGCAACTTTCAATTCTTTTAAAGTCTTATTGGAACCGGCACGGCGTTGCTGTATCAGTCTCTGAAAGACATGCTTTCAATTCTTTTAAAGTCTTATTGGAACACATAATGCCCATGAGAACACCTGCAAGCCCGATGACCTTTCAATTCTTTTAAAGTCTTATTGGAACTTCCTCACTCAAACAAAATTCTGTATTATGAGATGAACTTTCAATTCTTTTAAAGTCTTATTGGAACGGAGGAACTGCATGGTCTAACGCTTACGAGTTCAATCTTTCAATTCTTTTAAAGTCTTATTGGAACGAGTTTTGTAGCCAAAGAAAACAGCTCTTTTCTGAACTTTCAATTCTTTTAAAGTCTTATTGGAACTGCTGAACTGATAAGAAGCGGCAAGATTGTAGAGATAGCACTTTCAATTCTTTTAAAGTCTTATTGGAACCACTTATGTTAATTCCCTCCCGCTTCGCTCTCTCTAGCACTTTCAATTCTTTTAAAGTCTTATTGGAACAGGGGCGATTTTTCCTCTAAACTCCTCAAAGAGTAATTAGAAGGCTTGAATCTTATAAGCTTTTCTTCAAGGGGTCAATAAAACTCCCCTCAAAAAGCTCAAATTCGAGCTTCCAGAAAAAACTTTAAAGCTCTAGCCTACTTAAAGCTCCTCCTTTTTCCCCATGCCCAACTTTGTTCATAAGACTTCCAGGGGCAAAATAGGAGCTTAAATCAAAAATAACCCAATAAAACCGCCTTAAACTAAAAATGGTTAAATTTCCACGAGGAGAGAATACCAAAGAAGCCCTAAGAAGCCTCAACTCAAAACTTCGAAAAAATTTCGTTACAAAACTCTCAAAAACTTGTAACTCTTTGTAAGATAGTAACCTTCAGTTACTAAAGACTTCCAGAGCATTCCTAGAGCCTTAAACTCAAAATTAATCCTTCAGAAAGCAGAAAAACCAAAAAGAGAGAATCCAAACATGATACAAGACTATTGGATAAGCATTTTGAGTTTTCTTAATACAATCTCTGGGCTCTCCCCAAATATTAGGATCATTGCCTCCCTGCCCCAATCCCCGAGGTGGTAAATTATGTCAGGTTTGCTGTTTACCCTTTCAATTGCAGTTCGTATTCCCCACGGAATAGTGCTTCCTTCTTTGGCTTTTATTCCCTCTGGCTCCTCTCTTCTGTCGTAGAATGAAACTCTAAGCCCCAACTCGGAGGCTTTCTTAATCAGCCCCTTGCTGTATTTTAAGTTTAATGCGCTTCTTGTTTCGGGGAAGAATTCCATAAAGGTTAGAACCGCCCTTGCTATGTGGTCTGAGGCTCCAAATTCCACGTCGCCCACAGGCTTTACCGTGCTTCCGAACTTTACTATCCTTCCTTTGACCCCTGCAACATTCTCTTTGCTCCTTGCGTAGAGCTTTGGCAGTGCGTAGACAAAGTTCATGCCCACTTCTGGCACGTAATGAGAAAGCCCTTCAATTGCCAGGAGCTCCTTGACGGCATTCCTTAGAGCTTCATAAACCCTCCATTTTTCAGCAGGAATCTCTATCCAGGCGTTCTGGTTAACGGGGCAGTGTCCGTGACCTATCTTTGCTCCATAGTAGATTCCCATCGTTATGAACTCCTTTGCAATTCTAACTGCCTCCTCAAGCTCTTTTCCCTTGGCTAGATTTGCCGTTATTGCTGCAGAAAAAGAACATCCTGTGCCGTGGGTACAGCCGTCAACAAACGGTGCCCTGTACTCTTTGAACTCACCGTGGAAGTATAGCACGTCAACAGCTTCGCTCAGTCCAAGATGCCCACCCTTGACTATTGCCCCTTCAGCTCCAAGCTCCTCCACTATGATTTTTGCAGCCTTTCTTGCGTCTTCAAGGTTTCCAATCTTTATTCCGCTCAGCTTTTCGGCTTCCGGCTTGTTGGGAGTTACAACCTTTGCGAGAGGGATGATCTTCTCGATAAGGGCATCCATTGCATCTTCTCTCAGCAGAGGTGCTCCGCTCTTGGCTATCATCACTGGATCAACCACCAGTGGAAAGTCATACTTCCTCACAGTCTTTGCGACAGCCTTGATGATCTCCGCATTGCTCAGCATTCCGGTCTTTGCTGCATCAACTCCTATGTCATCGGCAACCGCTTCTATCTGCTTTGCAACAACTTCTGGTGCAACATCATATATCGCCCTTACTTCTTGGGTGTTTTGGGCTGTTACTGAGGTTATTGCAACCAAGCCATGAACACCAAAGGCAGAGAAGGTCTTTAAGTCTGCCTCTATCCCCGCCCCACCTCCACTATCACTTCCTGCTATAGTCAGGGCCTTCTTAATCACTCTATCACCTCCATTCTTCTTAGAGCTTTAAGGGTGAAGAATCCCAAAGTGGTACCCACTAGAGTGCTTGGAGCAAAAGCAATCCAGAACCATGTAACTCCCTTGTAAACATTTATGAGAGGGCCAAATAATAGAGCACCTAACGTGCCTCCTATAAAAACTGTAGCAAGGGGCTCGCTAAAAGCAACCCAGTCTTTCTTCATGAGTTTATAAGCCAGTCCTACAGTGAAAGCCCCTGGGATTCCACCGGGTATTGAGAATATTGTGCCTACTCCAAAGGAGATCCTAAGAAGACCTATTAATAGGGCTGTTAAGGAAGCCCACCATGGCCCAAGCATGATTCCGGTTATTACATTTATAAAGTGCTGGAAGGGTGCTACTTTTGTTGGACCTATAGGAAAGGAAATTGTTCCGAGGATAACACCTAATGCCGTGAAAATTCCAACATAAGCAAGTTTTTGTGTTTTGGTTTCGGCTTTCATTTAATCATCTCCTCCACAATTCTCCTCATTTCTTCCGTGGCCTTCTTTACATTCTCAGCCCCCATTATCGCGGAAATTACTGCAACTCCATCGACGCCGGTTTTGAGGACTTCCTTAACGTTTTCGTGGTTTATACCCCCTATAGCCACAACGGGAATTTTCACCGACTCCACTATTCTCCTAAGCCCCTCTATGCCGATAACTCTGACATCTTTCTTTGTGGATGTGGGAAAGACTGAACCTGCCCCTAAGTAGTCGGCCCCTTCTTTTTCCGCGTGCAGAGCTTCCTCCAAACTGTAAACCGAAGCCCCAATAACCAAATTCGGCGCTATATCTCTAGCCAGGGAAATGGGCATATCCTCTAGACCCAGCTGGACTCCGTCTGCGTTTGTTGCTAAAGCCACATCCACTCTGTCATCAACGAAATAGAAGGCGTCGTACTCCTCTGTGAGCTTTCTTATTTCTTTGCCGATTTCTATCATCTCTCTCGTTGGAGCGTTTTTTATCCTGAGCTGGATGGAGGTTGCACCACCTTCGAGGGCTTCTTTCACGCTTTCTACTTCTGGCTTCAACCTTCTATCAGTTATAACATAAAGCCTCAGCTTTTTTCTAAGGTTCAACTTCCCTCACCTTCGCCCTCTCTTTTATGAGCGCCCCATCAATCCTGTAGAGCCAGTCGTAGAGCTTCATGTGAAAGCTTCCCGGATATGGGGACTCTTCAACAGCTTTCTCAGCAGCGATTTCAAATGTTGTGAGCCCCGCTATAGTGGCTTTCAAAGGTTCTTCAACTGCTAAAAATGCTCCTATTATTGCTGTAGCCATGCACCCGGTTCCCGTAACCCTTCCGAGCATAGAGGTTCCGTTTTCTATGGCATAAGTTCTCTCGCCATCACTCACGTAGTCCACAGCACCGGTAACCGCTACCACCGTTCCGAACTTTTCAGCCGCTTTCTTGGCTAGGTCTTTCGCGGCATCTTTATCATAAACTGCTGAATCCACGCCCCTAGTTTTGCCATGCTTGCCAAGAAGGGCGGCTATCTCACCGAAGTTGCCCCTCACCACGCTTATATCCCCTAATTCCAGCAGGTTTAGAGAGGTCTTTGTCCTCAGCTTTGTTGCCCCAGCACCGACGGGATCAAGAACTACTGGCTTTTTGAGCTCTTTGGCAACCTCAACGGCTTTAAGCATGGAATATATTTTGTGCTCATCAAGGGTTCCAATGTTTATAACCAGCGCGTCTGCTAAGGCTATCATCTCTTCAAGTTCCTCTATTGCATGGGCCATTACTGGAGATGCTCCTATAGCTAAGAGGGCGTTTGCAGTGGTGTTCATAACGACGTAGTTGGTTATATTGTGCACCAAAGGTTTCTTTTCTCTAAGCTTTTCCAAATCTTTACCAATCCATTCCATTTCTTTCACCTCCCAAGCAAATAATACAAAGCACTTACAAGGAGGAATGTTGGAATACTAGAGCCAAGTCTGAAGCCGAGTTCACTTAAAACCGGAATGTGAAGTCCAAAGAGGCCTTCTACAGCCAAACCCATGTAGAACGCAAATCCTATCGCCCAGATTATTATCGCCTTTAAGTTGTATCCAGCAAATGGACCGTTTTCATCAAGCAGTTCCTCTGGGACATAGGTTTTCCTTACAAGGAAGTAGTCAGTTACCATTATTGCCGCTAAAGACACAAATGCCCCACCTATAAGTAGTAGAAAACTTTCATACTGCTCCATTGGGAAAACAAGGGCTAATAGAGTCCCAAGGAAACCAACTAGGAGTACCTGTTTCTTTGCGTCCGCTTTCGGTGAGATGTTCTTGTAGGTTATTGCGGCTGAGTAAACGTCGAGGAACGTTGTGGTGACCGTGGAGAAAATAATTACCAGCATGGCCGGAATTCCAATGCCGTAGGCGGCTATGATCTTAATGGGGTCTCCTTCGCCGATTGCCATGTTTGTCAAAGCCCCAACAAAGTAGAACAGGCTTGAGGACACAAAGTAGCCTAAGTAGGTGCCCCAAAATGCTGAGCCCTTACCTTTGGCGAACCTCGAATAGTCTGCTATTAGTGGCGCCCAAGAAAGAGGCATTGCTATTACCAAGTCCAGCGCTAGCATAATGCCTATTTCTCCAGTTCCGGGCTTGGAAAGGAGCTCACCTAAGGGGAACCTCTTGAGTGTAACGTAGGTAAGCCACAGGCTCAATGCAAGCAAAAGCAGAGCTGCTATTTTTTCGAGCTTTTCCCAGTTTTTTGGACCAATATATGTCCATCCTGTAACGAGGATGCCCAGGAGAATTACCCAGAGGGCATAGCTCTCAAAACCGAGGACTTTTGATACTGCATTCATGGCGTTTGCTCCAACTATGAGCATTATTGCTGTCCACCCTATAAGCTGGAGGTAGTTCAAGAGTGACGGTAAAATCGAACCTTTGATTCCGAGAGGAGCCCTAGAGAGCACCATAGTTGGTAGTCCAGTTTCCTCACCTTCGATGGCTATTAAACCCATCACTGCATTTCCCAAGATGTGGCCGATGATTATTACCAGTACCGCCATACCAAGTGAGAGCGCTGGAGTTAGCAAAGCCCCTGCCCAGAATTCTGCAATGCTTATTCCTGCTCCGAACCATATTGCGAAGATTGTTAGGAAACTGACCTCCTCCCCGCCCTGAAGGGCGAGGGTTCCAACGAGTTAACCCCTCGCCATTGGCAGGGAGGTTTGAGGGGTTTCATTTAGACCCAAGTTAAAGCGGGTCTTCGACCCCTCGGGGAGGGTCTTCCCCCCGTTACCCCTCCTCTGAGCATAAAGGCCGCCCAGATTCGGGGTTATCTTTTCCACAGCCTTCTTTAAAATGTTGAAAGCACCAATCAAATCCGCGTTAAAGTCAAGCCCCGTCGCGGGACACTTAAACAAACCACGAACAAAGCGGGCCCCCTCGTGGGGCTTCCCGCAAACGGGGCAGGTTTTTGAGGTGAAAGCCTCATTAACAACCTGAACAACGATGCCATATTCCTCAGCCACTTCCTTGAGCCTTTGAATCACAGTATTGAACCGCCAGACGTGGGAGAGGAGGAAGTTCTGCTTTTCACCCCATTCAGAATTTCTCGCAATGCCCTTTGGATAACCAACTACAATCGTAGAGACGCCCAT
>NZ_KE387149.1:705536-716676 GCF_000430485.1 Thermococcus sp. PK | reverse complement strand
GCGTGTTTATAGTAACCTTTATTAGGGTTTTTTGCTGAATTCTTTCAGGTGGTTGTCGTGATCCCCAGATGGGATCACAGACTCAAAGACCCTGAAAGCGTGGCATTCGCAATTCTTGACGTTTTAGCAGACTTCGAATCAGAAGGAAGCTGAAGAACCTGCCAAAATCCAAAAATTTCCAGTAAAACAATACTGGCAATACTCCTCTTTAAACAATACTACAACCTACCCCTCAGAGACGCCCAGCACTACGGCAGAAAATTCTTCGGAGCAAACATTCACTACTCAACCCTCCACAACTGGGAGAAAAAGCTGAACCTCGAAGAACTGACAAACCACCTCCTGAAAAAACTCCAGAAATTACCCTACGCCAGCACTCAAGCAGACTCAACCATTATTACAAATAAAAAGGGACAGGATAGAAGTTCAGGCAATAACGAGAATCCTGCCGGGTTTACTGTATCCGGTTGCTGTGAAGATCACAACTTCTGAGAACGAGCTGATTGAACTCCTGCCGGGGGTTCTGGGAATTTTATGCTGATGGGGCTTATGATTCAAAGAAAGTTCTGAACACTGTGGTGGAAAGGGTTATCGGCCGATTGTTAAGAAAACTAAGAACGCTCCAGGTGGTTTTGGTAGTAAGAAGAGAGACAGAGTGTTTTCTGAAGAAGAGTACAGGCATAGGAATCCTCATGAGGGGTTCTGGGGGTGCGTTTACAACGTGGTTTGGCAGTAGGATCCCCTGTTTTCTGAAAAAGACTACTGTAACCCGAATCCTGCTTGGGGTAATGTGTTATGGTCTGAAAATCCTCCTCAGAGTCAAATACTGTTTAAATAACAGGGGGTGAAACTAAACACGCCCTGTTAAAATCTAAAACCAAGTTATAAACACAAAAAAGAAGAACATGAGACAGATTTCGAGAAAGATGCTTCAGGTGCGCATAACGTAAAAATATCTATCTAGAGAGGAGTGAACCCTCTGGTAATATTTTTCCAAAACTTCAAACCCAATCCTCTCAGCTACCCTCTCGGCATTGAACTGCGCGGGAAAAGCTATGCTTAAATATCCATCAAGCACTTCATATATGCTTGCGAGGGCTTTTTCATACAGTTCCTCTCTTTTTCTCCCCCCTAGGGTTGCGGAGGTTCCGTAAGGAGGATCAGTTGCAACAGCTTCAAATGTTTTATCCGGAAAGAGCTCTCTAAGCCTTGTAGCATCCCCCTGCTTTAAAACGTAGTTTTTGACTCCATAATGTTCCAGATTCCTTTTAGCGCCTTCAACCATGTCTCTCCTCAGATCAACTCCATAGACTTTTAGACCCATAAGACCCGCTTCGATAAGGATCCCACCAGTGCCCATGAAAGGATCAAGAACCTCTTTTTTTGCCCTTACCAGATTAACCATTGCCCTTGCTACTCTTGGAGGCAAAGCTATAGGTTTGTAAAACGGCCTTTGATCAGCTTTTCGTTCATTAAACGACTTTGCTTTAAAAAATCTCTCTCTAATCCCAACCCAAAGCTTTTTTCCGCAGTAAACTCTGATTAATGTTTGGGGAGAGCTTAGATTCACTTTGAACCCTCTTTTTGATATTATTGCCCCCAATTTCCTCTCAACGTTCTCTACTAAATGGGAACAGTTTACCATTGTCTCTCTATCTACTTTAAAAGTTCCCCTGATGTAGTTTTCCCATTTGACATTTTCTGCTTTTGAATACAGCTCCTCCAAGCTTTTAGCAGAGAACAAAAGCTCGCCGTATTCATGTGCTAAGCCAAGTCTGTTGAGGAAGGGAAACGCCTTTTTATCCCCTTTAAGGGCAAGAAAAAGGTAATCTTTTTCTATGATCCTAAACTCTGGACTAGCCATTTCTAGCAACGCCCTAACTTCCCCTTCAGCCATCTCTGGAAGATTCCCAAGTATCTCGACGTAGAGCATGTAGACACCTTCTTTTAAGGGCTTTTAAGATTTTGGAATGAGAATTAGAATGAGTGCCAGGGTGAGTGGTATTAACGAAGAGAGGAAGTTAATTTTAAAGCTTATTCCACTTAGATAGCCTCCTATTAAAGGCCCAACAACCCATCCAATGCTCATCATCGTATTTAGCATTCCCATAGCCTGTGCCCTTATCTTATCTTCTGTGTTTAATGCCACATAAGAAGATGAGGCACTAATAAAGGCCGACCATTTTATTCCTGAAAGGATGGAGAGAACTATCATTGAATAAATGGTTGCGATTATGCCATATCCGTAGAACACTATCATGTAGCCCACTAGTGATAAAATGAAGATCTTTTTCGCGCCCTTTTTATCAATAGCCCTGCCTATGAAGGGGGCACCTAATGCTGCTGCCAGAGAATCAACACCAAAGAGAATTCCAACCCATTGACTCCCAAATCTTTCTTCAAAGTACACGGATAATACGGAGTAAACTTGGCCAGATGCTACCATTGCAAACAAAACAGACAAGTAAAAGATACCCATTTTGCCCTTTAAAAGATTCCTAAAAGCGTTGCCCTCGAAAATAACCCTCTCGCTCTCTCTGCTTTCTTGCGGAATTATTAATCGCTTGGAACGTGAAGGTTGATGGGGAGTTTCTTCTATGAGCATCACAATTCCAGCTGAAACAATTGATATTACAGCTGATATTACAAAAGCGCTTTTGATGCCAAGGAGTTTGACTATCACACTCCCTAGAAAGTTGCCCAGCATGTACCCTATATTTTCAATGAAGTTAAAGAAACCAAAGGTCGAACCCACCTTTTCCAGAACCGAAAGCTCGGAAATAAAGGCCGTATGAGCGGGGAAAAGTGAAGAGCCTAAAACTCCCTGAAGAATTCTTATCCCAAGGAGCATGGATGGCGTTGTGGCAAATATTACAAAAAGGTACGCAATACCTGAAGAAAAGATTCCAAACGCTATGAACGGCTTTCTTCTTCTAGTTCTATCGGAGAGATATCCAAAAGGATACTGAGCTATGCTAGAGGTTAAATTGAAAGCAACGCTCAAAAGCCCGACAAGAAAAAGCGACCCTCCTAGAATTTTCATGTACACCCCGAGGTATGGGAAAGCTATTCCCCAGCTTATATTGGCTAGAAACATTGAGATTGCCAGGAGAAGGAGATTTCTTTTTCTCTTTTTTCTTATGGAGATTTTTGCAGCGCGCTCTCTAATGATTTGAAGCAGAGAGCGTTCCCGCTTCATGTTCTTACCTCCTCAATTTTTGAGGATGTCTCTGATGAGGGCATTTGCTATCTCTTTGTCTATCGCTCCCGCCCTGAGCTCCCTCAATACCCTCTGAATACCAAAGCGTTTTAAAATCGGCGCACTTTTGGTGGCGTTCCTCCACAGAGGACACCCAAAGCCCAATGCGTATTTTCTGCCGAGGAGGCTTATTGCTTCTCTTTTATCAAGGGCTAAAAAGGCAGGTAGGTTTAGCTTTATCAGGTCTTCCTCTTTGTAAATCGAAATGCTTCCGAAGCTCAGCAGGTCCCCTGAAGCAACTATTTTTATCCCATTTTTTCTCGCGTAGTTTTTAACCGCTTCCATTATCATTGAATGGCATTTTCCACATATTGGAGCCCTTTTCTGTATTTGAGAGCTTATGACTTCGGCATAGTTTGGAACTTCAACAAAAACTGCCCCATACTCCTGGGCTCTTAGGAGTATTACATCCCTCATTTGAGGGAGTCTTACCATTACCGGAACTACATCGAATCCTGCCCACCTAAGGATTAAAAGCGATGCCGTACTGTCACTACCCATTGAAAAAGCCAGAGCAATTTTTTCTTTGATCTTATCTCTATTAAATTCCTTTCCGTAAACTCTGTAATAAATGAGGGCTTTTAATCTCTCGTAAGCTTCTTCACTAATCTCTCCCCTAACCCGCTCGAGGGCTTCAAGGCTTTGATGTAAACGATAGGACTTAACAAAGTCATCTTTTACTGCTTTTATCATCGTGAATGGGTTTAGAGATATGCTTTTAAAGGATTTCTATCTCCTTGCTTGTTCCATCTTCAGCTGGAGCGAAAGATTAAATTTTAGATAGCACAATTGAGTTACGGTGGTGAAGATGTTTGCTGAGATAATCACCATAGGAGATGAACTGCTGACCGGCAACACCATCGACAGCAACTCCGCGTTTATAGCTCAAAAGCTCACGGAAAGGGGATACTGGGTAAAGAGAATAACAACCGTTGGGGATGATGTTGAGGAAATAAAAAGCGTGATCAGAGAGGCTCTCTCCCGAAAGCCAGAAGTCCTGATAATAGCTGGAGGGTTAGGTCCAACACACGACGATGTTACGATGATTGCAGTTGCCAAAGCTCTTGGCGTTGAATTGGAATTGAGGGAGGATGCCCTCAGGAGAATTGAGGGATTTTACTTGGATCTCTATAAGAAGGGCTTTATAGATGATCCGGAAATTAATGAGGCACGTAAAAAGATGGCGTACCTCCCAAAGGGAGCCGAGATGCTCAACAACTCCGTTGGGGCCGCTCCAGGCGCTTTTTTGAGCTATGAAAACACAAAAATATTTGTTCTCCCAGGAATGCCGAGAGAAATGAAGGCAATGCTTGAAAACGAAGTGCTTCCCAGACTTGGAAGGAGAGTGTTCATTCAAAAAAAGCTTCTAGCAGAGATAACAGACGAATCGAAGCTTGCTCCAATATTAAATGAAACGTTGAGCAAGTTCAGGGTAAAGATACACTCATCTCCAAAGGGCTTTGGAAAATACATTGGGATAATTCTCTTTGGAGAATCAGAGGAGGAAATTGAAAGAGCAAAGGAATTCATGGAGGAAAAGGGAATAAGGTTTGAGGAGGTTTAAGGGATCTGGAAGATGCGCATTGTATTTGTCCCCACGGTCTTTCCTATTGGTCTTCCCTCTGTTAAAAGCACTGTATCATCTTCTTTGACTATTCCCAATCCCTTTACCAGCATTATTATGTCCTTTTCGTTAAAGTTCTCCTCCATGCAGAATGGATAAACGCCATAGGAAAAGGCTAAGTTGTTGCAGACCCTCTCACTGCTTGAAAAAGCTAAGATCCATTGCTTTGGTTTGAAGCGGGATATTAGCCTTGGAGTTAGCCCAGTCCTTGTGGGGGTTAGGATGTATTTTATGTCTATGGCACAGAGAGCATCTATAACACTACGTGTTATCGCTTCTTTTATAGTGCTTCTTTTTGGTAACGAGTCAATCCAAGCGCGCAATCTGGAATAACCTAGGGATTCCCTATACTCCTCCGTTGTCTTGGCTATCTTTGCCATCATTTCCACCGATTCAACGGGGTACTTTCCTATGGCGGTCTCTTCGGAGAGCATCACCGCATCAGTTCCGTCGAGTATCGCATTCGCGACATCTGTTACCTCTGCCCTTTTTGGTATCCGTTCGGTGGTCATTGAGACGAGCATTTGAGTGGCAGTTATTACCGGCTTTGCTGCTAAATTGGTCTTTTTTATAAGCTGTTTCTGCATTATAGGGAGCTTTTCAATCGGCATTTCAACGCCAAGATCTCCCCTCGCTATCATTATTCCATCAGCAGCGTTTAGAATTTCATCGAAGTTTCTCACAGCGTCAGGTCTCTCTATTTTTGCAATCACGAAGAGATCTGCATTTTTCTTTTCAAGAAAGCTCTTTACTTTGAGCACATCATACACCGAACCTACAAAAGATAGACCTATGGCATCTACCCCATGTTCAATTGCGAACTCTATTATCTCAAAGTCCCTTGGAGTTATTGCCTCTATCGGGAGATTCGCTTTTGGAATGTTTATCCCCTTATGGGAGAACAGTATCCCTCCGTTCACTACAACACATTCGACCTCATTTTCCCTGACTTCTTCAACCCTCAGCATTATGTAGCCGTCGCTCAGGTATATGGTATCACCCTTTGAAACCAGCTTTGGAAAGTCTTTAAACTCGACAGGAATGGTCGTTTCGTCGCCTTCAACATCTCTTGTTGTGAGAACGACTTTTTCTCCCTTTCTTAGAGTTATAGAGTCCCCCTTCAGCTTTCCGACCCTCATTTTTAGTCCTGGCAGATCGCCTAAAATTGCCACTCTCCTCCCTAATTTCTCGGCAGCATCTCTCACCAACTCGATAGTCTTTGTATGCTCCTCAAAAGTTCCATGGGAGAAGTTTATCCTCGCAACACTCATTCCGGCTTTTATCATCTTTTTTATGATCTCTTTTTGCTTAGAAGCCGGTCCTATCGTGGCAATTATCTTTGTCTTATGAGAGGGAAGCTCCATTTCTCTCACCATTTTCTTTTTCCATCTGGGATTAATTAAGTTTTCTGGAATTCGAAAGATATTTTAAAGCCATCCTCTTAACTTTCTTTATGAGAAGAAAACTGATAACCGCAATTCCTCCTGAGGAGATACTTAAAATCAAGGAGATTTCCAAGGCAAGGGTTGATATAAAAATCCGAGAAGCTGAGGCCTATTTTGGAATGCCCAGATGGGAGATAATCATTGATGGGAGCAACGAGGAAATCGAGAAGTTCATGAACGTCTTGATGAAGTCTAGGGCGGGAGGTTAGTAAAGCTCTCCAATTTTTTCGTTTTCTTCGAGTTCTTTCTCCTTTTTCTCCAGGTATTTGGAGTACCAGCCGGTATAGATGCGAAAGATTAGATAAACCGCTATCAAGCTCAGTATTGCTCCTACAAGCTGTCTATCTGTAACTTCTCTCAGCGGAATGGGCATCTATCTTCCCCCTTTTCGTTCCAAATATTCTTCTAAGAGTGTTTTCAAGCCGAAGAGAATGAAAAACAACAGAAAAAGAATTAAAACCCATTTTGTGGAAACTCCAGATGTAACCTGCATTTATCCCACCAGCGCGTTCTTTAATCCGAATTCTTTCACAAGTTCAGCCGCTTTAAGCATCTCATCGTTTGTAAGTCTTCTATCAATTTCGGGATATTCATGAGCCCTGTACTCTGGACGGTATTGGAACATTACATTGACCCTAACGTTCCTGCCGAGATTTTCGCTTATCCACTCTAAAATTGGCTTTGTGCAGCACTCTAAATGACCCGGCATTACAAGATGCCTTATCAAAAACTCGGCTTTGTAGTGCTGTTTAGCCAGTAAAAAGTTCCTCGTAACTGTTTCCCAGTATCTGGGAGCTTTTGAGTATTTAAGTGCATCTTCGTCGTTGCCCCATTTGAAGTCCCCAAGATAAACATCGACAATCCCATCCAAAAGTTTCATGCTTTTTTCGCTCATGTACATGTTGGAGTTCCACACTACCGGAATCGGAACTTTAACATACTCTAGAGTCTCAAGGATAAAAGGAAGGTTTGGAGTTGGCTCGCCACCAACGAAGTTAACATTCTTCGCCCCCTCAGCATAGGCTACCGCTATCTTAACGGCCATCTCCTTGGGAGAATACCTCAGGCCTACGCGGTATTGGCTTATGTCCCAGTTCTGACAGAACACGCACCTAAAGTTGCACCCGGAAAAGAAGACTGTATAAGACGGCACAAGCTCTGGCTCCTCCCCTATGTGGAGAAAATCACTCGCCACTAAACTTTCTTTCACTCTGCAGTAGCCGATCTCTTCAAATCTATTTGCGTGGCATTTAAACTCGCACAGCTCACAGCTTTCAAGCATTTTATATGCTATTAGAGCTTTTAAATCGAGGAGACTCTTTTTGGGATTCTCTTTTAAATCGTTCTCTCTCAACTTTTCCATCCCTTCTTTGTGCGTTTTCCACAGACTCTCAAGATCCTCATTTTCTCCGAAATTAACCTCTACCTGCTTTGAATAGAAGAAATTTGGCTTTTCTTCTCCGCTTAAGATTGAAAAGTAATGCGGTAATGCATCTTTTGCCCTTTTAATTTCATCGAGTTCTACCCGCCTAAACCACATGACCATCAGTTGTGTTTTGATCATTGAGATTATTTAAATTTTTTTTGTGGTTTTATGGAGTAATCGAATTCATACGAACCAAATCAGCCATCTGTTGCAAATTTTTCGAAACCTTTTGATAAATAAGAAAACTTATTTGAAATGTTTTTGTAAACAATTTTGTTTTCACAATTTGCTAAAAGTAAACTATTTTATGAACCCAAAACCTTTATTAAAATTCAAACGTTAATGAACTTTGGTGGTCTTCTATGAACGGTTGGTGGGGACGAATCCTAAGAGTTGATCTAACAAACAACAAAGTCTGGGTGCAGGAATATTCTCCGGAAGTTGCGAAGAATTTTATTGGTGGTAGAGGTTTAGCAGCATGGATTCTCTGGAATGAAGCAAAGAACGTAGATCCTCTTGGGCCAGAAAACAAGTTAGTTTTTGCAAGTGGTCCGTTTAACGGTCTTCCAACCCCAAGCGGCGGAAAGATGGTTATAGCTGCCAAGAGCCCCCTGACCGGTGGTTATGGCGATGGTAACCTCGGAACAATGGCCACCGTGCATTTAAGAAAAGCCGGTTATGATGCCCTTGTCGTTGAAGGAAAGGCCAAAAAGCCCGTCTATCTCTACATCGAGGACGACAACGTGAGCATTCTCAGTGCCGAAGGTCTCTGGGGCAAAACTACCTTTGAAACCGAGAAAGAGCTCAAGGAGATACACGGTAAGAACGTGGGTGTTCTAAGCATAGGGCCCGCTGGGGAGAACCTCGTTAAATATGCCGTTGTTATCTCCCAAGAAGGAAGGGCAGCTGGAAGGCCAGGTATGGGTGCGGTAATGGGAAGCAAAAAGCTCAAGGCGGTAGTTATCAAGGGTACCAAGGAAATTCCCGTTGCGGACAAGGAGAAGCTTAGGAAGCTTTCACAAGAAGCCTACGATGCAATTCTCAACTCTCCAGGTTATCCGTTCTGGCACAGACAGGGAACGATGGCCGCTGTGGAATGGACAAATGAGAACTCCGCCTTGCCGACGAGGAACTTCAGCGACGGCTCTTTTGAGTTCGCCCGCTCAATAGACGGCTACACAATGGAAGGTATGAAGGTTAAGCAGAGGGGCTGTCCATACTGTAACATGCCCTGTGGAAACGTGGTTCTTGATGCTGAAGGTCAGGAGAGTGAGCTGGACTATGAAAACGTCGCCCTATTGGGTTCAAACCTTGGCATAGGAAAGCTTAACGAGGTCTCAGTTCTCAACAGAATTGCAGATGAGATGGGGCTTGACACGATTTCGCTTGGAGTTTCAATATCCTATGTGATGGAAGCTAAGGAGAAGGGCATAATAAAAGATGACGATGCTCCAGAATTTGGTGACTTCAAGAAGGCCAAGCAGCTTGCATTGGACATAGCCTACAGAAGGGGTGAACTTGGAAACCTTGCAGCTGATGGTGTCAAAGTGATGAGCGAAAAGCTCGGTGCCAAGGACTTTGCAATGCACGTAAAAGGTCTTGAGGTCAGCGGTTACAACTGTTACATCTATCCGGCAATGGCCTTGTCATATGGAACTAGTTCAATCGGTGCCCACCACAAGGAAGCGTGGGTCATTGCATGGGAAATTGGTACCGCACCAATTGAAGGCGAAAAGGCCCAGAAAGTTGAGTACAAGATAACCTACGACCCAGAAAAGGCCGCAAAGGTTATTGAGCTGCAAAGACTTAGAGGTGGCCTCTTTGAGATGCTCACTGCCTGTAGATTGCCATGGGTTGAAGTTGGCCTAAGCTTGGATTACTATCCGAAGCTTCTCGAAGCAATCACCGGTGTTAAGTACACATGGGACGACCTCTACAAGGCAGCCGATAGAGTTTACGCCCTCATTAGGGCTTACTGGGTTAGAGAATACAACGGCAACTGGGGCAGAGAGATGGACTATCCGCCTGAGAGGTGGTTCAAAGAAGGCCTTAAGAGCGGCCCATACAAAGGTCAGCACCTTGAGAAGGACAAGTATGACGCTCTACTCAGCGAATACTACAAGCTCAGAGGCTGGGATGAGAGAGGTGTTCCAAAGAAGGAGACACTCAAGGAACTTGACCTTGAGTTCGTCATCCCAGAGCTTGAGAAGGTTACGAAGCTCGAGTGAGCTTTTTTCTTTATCTTTTTTGTCTCTTGGGCTTCTTGACTTCTCTTGTTTTGAAAAGAGATTTTCAAAAGAAAATGAAAAAAGTTCAAGTAAGGTAATCATGCTCATGATAACTTGTTCTCCAATATCAGTTCTTTGTGGATTTTGGATCCGTAGGGAGTTTCTATGTTGATGGTTATCTTGGATATCTGGCGGTTAGTTATAAGCTGGACCTTAGAATCCTTATAAACTCCCTTGAATTCATAAGTTCCAGAGAATAGTCTCCTCTGCTTTAGCTGCCACTTGGACTCATTTAATAAGATTTTCAACCTTTCTATCCGGAATGAAGAGTATATTTCCCGTTGTATTAGTTCTTCCCTTGTTATTCCTGTTATTTTTTCCCATTCTTTGTCTTTTATGTCATACATTGTACCATTAACGTTTACGTACCCTGAGACATTACCTCCGGGGCGTGTTTAGTTTCACCCCCTGTTATTTAAACAGTATTTGACTCTGAGGAGGATTTTCAGACCATAACACATTACCCCAAGCAGGATTCGGGTTACAGTAGTCTTTTTCAGAAAACAGGGGATCCTACTGCCAAACCACGTTGTAAACGCACCCCAGAACCCCTCATGAGGATTCCTATGCCTGTACTCTTCTTCAGAAAACACTCTGTCTCTCTTCTTACTACCAAAACCACCTGGAGCGTTCTTAGTTTTCTTAACAATCGGCCGATAACCCTTTTCCACCACAGTGTTCAGAACTTTCTTTGAATCATAAGCCCCATCAGCATAAAAATTCCCAGAACCCCCCGGCAGGAGTTCAATCAGCTCGTTCTCAGAAGTTGTGATCTTCACAGCAACCGGATACAGTAAACCCGGCAGGATTCTCGTTATTGCCTGAACTTCTATCCTGCCCTTTTTTTATTTGTAATAATGGTTGAGTCTGCTTGAGTGCTGGCGTAGGGTAATTTCTGGAGTTTTTTCAGGAGGTGGTTTGTCAGTTCTTCGAGGTTCAGCTTTTTCTCCCAGTTGTGGAGGGTTGAGTAGTGAATGTTTGCTCCGAAGAATTTTCTGCCGTAGTGCTGGGCGTCTCTGAGGGGTAGGTTGTAGTATTGTTTAAAGAGGAGTATTGCCAGTATTGTTTTTACTGGAAATTTTTTGGATTTTGGCAGGT
>NZ_KE387149.1:694365-705436 GCF_000430485.1 Thermococcus sp. PK | reverse complement strand
TGGGATGAGAGAGGTGTTCCAAAGAAGGAGACACTCAAGGAACTTGACCTTGAGTTCGTCATCCCAGAGCTTGAGAAGGTTACGAAGCTCGAGTGAGCTTTTTTCTTTATCTTTTTTGTCTCTTGGGCTTCTTGACTTCTCTTGTTTTGAAAAGAGATTTTCAAAAGAAAATGAAAAAAGTTCAAGTAAGGTAATCATGCTCATGATAACTTGTTCTCCAATATCAGTTCTTTGTGGATTTTGGATCCGTAGGGAGTTTCTATGTTGATGGTTATCTTGGATATCTGGCGGTTAGTTATAAGCTGGACCTTAGAATCCTTATAAACTCCCTTGAATTCATAAGTTCCAGAGAATAGTCTCCTCTGCTTTAGCTGCCACTTGGACTCATTTAATAAGATTTTCAACCTTTCTATCCGGAATGAAGAGTATATTTCCCGTTGTATTAGTTCTTCCCTTGTTATTCCTGTTATTTTTTCCCATTCTTTGTCTTTTATGTCATACATTGTACCATTAACGTTTACGTACCCTGAGACATTACCTCCGGGGCGTGTTTAGTTTCACCCCCTGTTATTTAAACAGTATTTGACTCTGAGGAGGATTTTCAGACCATAACACATTACCCCAAGCAGGATTCGGGTTACAGTAGTCTTTTTCAGAAAACAGGGGATCCTACTGCCAAACCACGTTGTAAACGCACCCCAGAACCCCTCATGAGGATTCCTATGCCTGTACTCTTCTTCAGAAAACACTCTGTCTCTCTTCTTACTACCAAAACCACCTGGAGCGTTCTTAGTTTTCTTAACAATCGGCCGATAACCCTTTTCCACCACAGTGTTCAGAACTTTCTTTGAATCATAAGCCCCATCAGCATAAAAATTCCCAGAACCCCCCGGCAGGAGTTCAATCAGCTCGTTCTCAGAAGTTGTGATCTTCACAGCAACCGGATACAGTAAACCCGGCAGGATTCTCGTTATTGCCTGAACTTCTATCCTGCCCTTTTTTTATTTGTAATAATGGTTGAGTCTGCTTGAGTGCTGGCGTAGGGTAATTTCTGGAGTTTTTTCAGGAGGTGGTTTGTCAGTTCTTCGAGGTTCAGCTTTTTCTCCCAGTTGTGGAGGGTTGAGTAGTGAATGTTTGCTCCGAAGAATTTTCTGCCGTAGTGCTGGGCGTCTCTGAGGGGTAGGTTGTAGTATTGTTTAAAGAGGAGTATTGCCAGTATTGTTTTTACTGGAAATTTTTTGGATTTTGGCAGGTTCTTCAGCTTTCCTTCTGATTCGAAGTCTGCTAAAACGTCAAGAATTGCGAATGCCACGCTTTCAGGGTCTTTGAGTCTGTGATCCCATCTGGGGATCACGACAACCACCTGAAAGAATTCAGCAAAAACCCTAATAAAGGTTACTATAAACACGCCCATTACCTCCGAAAAATTCAAAATAAATTGAGTATCCATACTTATAAGCCCCATTTACATAGTACCTTACGGAGCCATTGAAGGTATACTTCCCTTTAGACTTTTTGAGGTATATTAGATGGTAAGCAGTTATACGCTCAATGCCCGTGGAGGTGTTTTGAACTGCATATAGGGTCGCATTTTCTACATAGATGTAATCCTCTGTGGGGATCTGTTCCAGCTTTGATTGTATTTTTTGGATATCTGGTGCTTCATAAGAGTAACCTAAGAGTGCAACTACCAAAATGGACAATAGACCCGCCACCCAAATAACGCTCTTTCTCATTTTCATCACCAATTTAGGGATACAAAAAATAAAATTCCTACCAGCACAATTATCTTTCTCATTCGCCCCCCCAAGCATGAGGAAATTTTCATAAGTAATAAGCCCTCAAACTATATATAATTTACCATTGGAAAAAACGAAAAGACAAAAGTAAAAACAACAAACAACAAAACAAAGTAAAAAGGACAACAAAATTTATCAGCTGACAGAGAATAGTATCTGTGGTGATGCATATGGTGAAAATCAGGCTTATGGGAGCTTTTGCTCATCTTGCCAAAGCTAGAGAGCTTGAGATAAAGCTCGACAGGCCCAAGACCGTGGATGAGATACTTAGGGAGCTAATCCCAAGGTATGACGAATTCCATGACAAGATAATCCTCATCAACGGCAAGCCCGCAAGGGGAGATGCAGTAGTTGAGGAAGGGGATGAAATAAAGGTCATGCCAGTTCTCAGCGGGGGTTAGAGTATAAGGAGTTCCCAAAAGCGTCTATTCCCACTATGAGCGGAAAGTCCTCAACCTCTAGAACCCAAACCGCCTCAGGAATTCCAAGCTCCTCAAGCCAGTAAACGTCCAAAACTCTTTTTACGCTCTTTGCAGCCAGAGAGCCAGCGCCGCCTGTAAATGCAAAGTAAACCGCTTTGTGCTCTCTGAAAGGCCCTACTTCCATCCCTCCTTTTCCTATGATGCCTTTAACGCCCATGCTTAGGATTTTTTCGAGGTATCTGCTCATCCTCGCGCTTGTTGTTGGGCCTGCGGAGACTATCCTATATCTTCCGCTCTCTTTCTGTACTATGGGGCCGCAGTGATAGATAACGGCTCCTCTTAAATCAAAGGGGGCTTTTTCCAGTAGTTTTCTATGAGCGAGATCCCTTGCCGTGTATATCACTCCCGAGAGGTAAACCAAGTCTCCGGCTTTGAGCTTTAATACCTCCTTCTCATTTAGGGGTGTTCTCAGCTTCACTGCCATATTCTCACCTCTCCGTTTGCGCTTATCTCTAAGAAAGCCTTCCTATGTGCCCAGCACTGGAAAACAATTCCAACAGGGAACGAAGCCGGATGCCTATAAGTGATCTCAACCTTGACGTCTAGAGCAGTTGTTTTTCCTCCCATCCCCATGGGGCCTACTCCTAGAGAGTTTATCTCTTCAAGTAGCACCCCCTCGAATTTTGCTATCCTTTTGTCTCTGTGCCTCTCTCCTACGGGTCTTAACAGGGCTTTTTTGGCAAGCTTTAATGCAAAGTCTGCACTCCCTCCAATGCCAATTCCTATTATTACTGGAGGACAGGGCTTCCCGCCGCATTCTTTGACTCTCTCAACAACAGCCCTCTTTACACCTTCAAAGCTCTCCGCAGGAGTGAGCATTGCTAAAGCAGAACAGTTTTCGCTTCCGCCTCCTTTTGGTAGAATAGCTATCCTTATTTTATCCCCTTTTGCAAGCTCCCAATGAATAACCGGGAGGTTTCCAACGTTTTTGTTCGTGAGAACATCAAGGGTATTTGGTCTTAGAGGAATTTCCTTCGTTGCCTTTTCCAGAGCTGAAGCTATTGCCTCTTTGATTTCTCTTAAGTATGGGCTTTCGATTCCAGCCTCTACGAAGAAAGTCATCGTTCCGGTGTCTTGACATACCGGGATTCGCTCTCGCTTTCCGATTTCAACGGCTTTTAAAATGTTTTCAAGGTTGAACTTTGCAGTTGGGTTATCTTCCTTTTCGTAGGCCTCTCGCAAGGATTTAACAACGTCGTCGGGAATTTTTGTGACAGCAAGCTTTATCGCTTCAAATATTGCTCTCTCCATATACCCACCTCAGTACTTGATAAGGGAGTGGATGAACCTCAAAACGTCTTCAAACCTGAAATGGCCCGTCTCAACCCCATAGATTCTTTCCACCGGGACTTCCTTAACTCTCGCTCCCATTTTCACGGCTTTTATTAAAACTTCAGTCTCAACTTCATATCTTTTGCTCTCTATTTCCGGTAGGAATTCCCTCTTGATGGCTCTAAATCCGCTTTGGGTGTCCTTAACATCAATGCCTAGCTTGAACTTTATTAAGCCGGTACTCAGAAAGTTGCTTATCTTTCTTATAAGCGGTCTTTTTCCTTGTGCCTTTATCAGCCGAGAGCCTATAACAAAGTCTGCCTCCCCCCTCAAAATTGGATAGAGGAGCTTCTCAATTTCCTCTGGATTGTGCTGGCCATCTGCATCCATAAAAACCACAATATCACCACTTACATTCTTGATCCCTTCTCTCATTGCTGCCCCTTTTCCTTGATTTTCCTCAAGTCGGATTACCTTTGCTCCATAACTTTTTGCGACCTCTGAAGTGTTGTCTCTGCTCCCATCGTCCACAACAATAACCTCATCAACGAACTCCGGGATTTTTGAGAGAACCTTTCCAATTCTTTTTGCCTCGTTGTAAGCAGGGATAACAACGCTAATCCGTTTCCCCTCTAACATTCTTCCTCAGCTCCAAAAAGCACTTTTCACAGAAATCGTCCCTTCTTAAGTCCCATTCAGCAACGATCTTTGGAGGGTTCATAACGCAGTCTTCTTGGCAGTGATTTAATCCGAAAGCGTGGCCAATTTCATGCAAAATTCCTTTGAAAAGCCTGTCTTCAAAAAGCTTCTCGTTTTCAGATTCAAAAGGCTTTACCGAGAGAACCATGACCGTTAATTTGTGAAAATCCTGCTGAACTCCCAAAAATTTCTCGTAAAAATCCAGATAGGGGTTTCTTGACACTATGGGGAAGTTTACTATTCCAAATATCTTATTCATGACAACTTCTTTGCCAAGGCAATTGCTTTTTTCTGCTCTTGCTTTCTTCTTTTCAAGAAATTCTTCCTGAACATGTAAAAGTTTAGCGTGCAAAAGCTCGGTAATTCCCTCGAGGGGGTACCCTTTAACGCTCCCGCTATCTGTTTGGATATTGACAAGATATCCTGGACCCAGTTCGATCTCTCCAAGATAAACAAGTCTTATCGGGAGGTTCTTTGACTTAAAATAGCTGTTAACTCGCTTATAGGCTCTGGCAATTACCTTTTCGTTGAATGTGTTGCCAAGATGTACAAAGCCAATAAGTTCCATATTTCACCACTCGCTTGCTTGTTATTTTATCTTTCCAAAAGAAAAGCTTATAAAATTACCTAAGAAGAAGGTCTTGGGCGATGGCGTCCGCCTGGGGCTTCGAGCCCGAACCGCCCGCTGAGGGCTGATGACGCCTGTTCTCCGCTAAAACTTTGGGAGGCGGTAGAATGGGCTCGAAGCTTGAGAAATATGTTGATATAAATGCTGTGCTGAGGTACCTTGAGGGAAGGAGACATGAAGACGGTGGCTATTGCTTTGTTTCTCTGCTGAACGAGACTAACGTAAACGACACTTACTATGCGGTTAAAATCTATGATCTTCTTGGACTAGAAGTCCCAGATGAAGAAAAAACAATAGAATTCTTACACACCTCCCTAAAACCCCAACAAGCAACTGTTGCAATAGCCATGGCAGTTGAAGGGCTCGCAATTCTAGGGGCAAAAGACCTAGCAAAAGAAGGACTTTCACTGGTCTTTGAGAAATATAAACCCCTTGAAGGCAAATTTGCCGTTGGTCTTGGGGGGAGCGAGGAATTCGGAACTGCAACACCACTTGAAGCAACCTACTGGGTGCTTAGGGCATTTAGAGCAGGAAATTACAAAGTTTCTTCCGCGGAGAAGAGGAAGATAAAGGACTTCATTGAGAGCTTTAGGAAAGGCGACGGCTATGGTGTGAAGCAGGCAACAACAACCATGACTTGCCAAGCGATCTTTTCGCTCAATGCGCTGGGATACCCAGTTCCAAAAACAGGGCACTTCCACAAGTGCGAAGTTTACGGCGGCTTTACGGAGGTACCTTATTCTCTCCCACCCTATCTGGAGCCAACATTCTACGCGGTTAGGGGCTTAAGGCTTATTAACGAAAAGCCTCGCTACATAGAACCTCACATAAGGTTTATAAGAGCTCTCCAGAATCCCAACGGGGGCTTTAGAAGGAGCCTTGAGATGGGGATTTCAAACTTCCAAAACACCTATAGAGCGTTGAGGGCACTTAATGATCTTCTGAGCTTTTGAATACTGCTTGGGAGGTATGGGAATGAACACTAAAATCCTCTTGGCAGTTGGCATTGGGGGAATGCTGGGAGCAATAATACGCTATGGCATTGCGGGCTTACTCCCAGTTTACAAGGATTTTCCGGTAGGAACTTTATTGGTGAATAGTACAGCCAGCTTTCTGCTTGGTTATTTATATGGACTAATCTTCTTCAGCTATGAAGTTTCTCCCAACTGGAGAGCCTTTTTTGGAACCGGGTTCTGCGGTGGATTGAGTACGTTCTCGACTTTTTCATACGAGACTTTTAGCCTTTTAAGGGAGAGAGAATACTTTCTTGCCCTAATGAACATCTCGGCAAACGTTATAATAACCGTAGGTTTAGTATTTTTGGGATTCCTTCTTGCAAGGAGGTGAAAGGATGGTAGAAATTGAACACTGGAATACTCTAAGAATGAAAATTTACATAGGGGAAAGTGATACTTGGCATGGAAGACCGCTTTATAAGGCAATAGTAGAAAAACTGAGGGAGATGGGACTTGCTGGGGCAACTGTATATAGAGGGATTTATGGCTTTGGAAAAAAGAGTAGAGTGCACTCAAGTGATGTTTTAAGGCTTTCAACGGATCTGCCGATAATAATTGAGGCCGTGGATAGGGGGCACATGATAGAGAGGGCTATAAACGAGATAAAGCCAATGATAAAGGACGGCATGATAACAGTTGAGCCTGTTATAGTTGTGTGGGTGGGGACAAGGGAAGAAATTAGGAAGTTCGAGGAAGATGCCGTTAGGGAGGAGTAGGTTTGGATATCGTTTTAACTCTTGTTACTAACCAAGTTCATTAAAAACTTATTAACAAAAATTTTATAAGGAACTCTTTCATAACTAAAGTCGCCATGATGAGTATTAATTTTGCAATGTTATTTGTTGAAAATGATGTCATTGGAGAAAGCGCTTATTTTGCTCTTTTTTATATTCCGTTTGCTTTTGGCATAATGAAGAACTTTCTTGGAATTTTTATTCCAAATAACAAGCGAAGGGTGGGCGATAAGCCGCTTTCTTCAGGTGCATATATTTATCCTTCACTTAACATTGATTACCTTATCACCGAAATTCTTAGAGATAGGAACATATTGGCGGTTGTTAGAAATCCCCATCTTTTTGAGAAGTATAAACTCCCTATTCTGTGGTTAAGCAAAGTGGAAAAAGAGAATTCGGTTAATCCAACTCACCTTGAAAAGATTCTTCACTGGGCGGTGACTATGGCCACAAGTGGAGATGCTTTGATTATTGATGGGGTTGAATATCTTATCCTAGAGAACGGGTTTGAGCCTGTTTTTAGATTTCTCGTTAATTTGAAGGATCAAATCTTGCTTAAAGATTCGATTCTTGTCCTTATAGTTGATGAAAGAGTCCTAGAAGAAAAGCATGCTTTTCTCCTGCAGAGGGAGTTTAAAAAGATCCCCTAAAACAGCAACCTTAAATATAATCTCCCCAATTTTCTCTGGTGAGTGAAATGCTTCATCATGTAAAGCTTATATATGCAACAAAGAGCCGGAAGCTTGTTGGAAAGAAGATAGTGCTTGCCATACCGGGAAGCATAGCGGCCGTGGAGTGTGTCAAGCTTGCAAGGGAGCTCATAAGGCACGGAGCAGAAGTTCATGCAGTTATGAGCGAAAACGCTCAGAAGATAATCCATCCCTACGCAATGGAATTTGCTACTGGCAATAAAGTGGTTACGGAAATAACGGGCTTCGTTGAACATGTTGAGCTTGCCGGAGAACACGGGAACAAAGCAGATTTAATTCTTGTATGCCCGGCAACCGCTAACACGATAAGCAAAATAGCCTGCGGAATTGATGATACTCCCGTTACCACCGTTGTAACGACGGCTTTTGCCCATACGCCGATAATGATTGCTCCGGCAATGCACTCGACGATGTATGAGCATCCGATAATAAAGGAGAACATTGAAAAGCTCAAGAAGCTTGGAGTCGAGTTTATTGGGCCGAGATTTGAGGAAGGGAAAGCTAAAGTAGCTTCGATAGAAGAAATAGTTTATCACGTTATAAAAAAGCTTCACAAGAAGGATTTAGCTGGGAAGAGAGTCCTGGTAACTGCAGGGGCTACAAGGGAGTACATAGACCCGATAAGATTCATCACCAACAGGAGCAGCGGAAAGATGGGTGTTGCGATAGCCGAGGAGGCGGAATTTAGAGGAGCGGAAGTGACACTCATAAGAACCAAGGGAAGCGTGCCGAGCTTTGTCGAAAACCAAATAGAGGTTGAAACAGTCGAAGAGATGCTTGAGGCAATAGAAAAAGAGCTTTCAACCAAGAAATACGACGTTGTTATTCTGGCAGCTGCCGTTAGCGACTTCACCCCCAAGGAGAAAGCGGAAAGTAAGATAAAGAGCGGCCAGCCCTTGGTCATCGAGCTTGTCCCAACGCCGAAGATAATCCAGCGGGTCAAGGAACTCCAGCCCGATGTCTTTTTGGTGGGCTTCAAGGCGGAGTATGGGGTTAGTGAAGAAGAGCTAATCGAGCAGGCAAGGAAGCAAATAGAAAAGGCAAAGAGCGACGTGGTGATAGCCAACAGGGGAGAAATTGCATTTGAAAGCGAGGTAAACGAAGTCTACTGGGTAACCAGGGAAGGTTATGAGAAGTTCCCACTAATGAGTAAAAAGGAGCTGGCGGAAAAGATATGGGACAAGATTGTGGAAATTTTAAAGTAAAAATCAAACCTCCGCGGTGACAGGGAAGAAAACAATCTTGGTAGGAGTGACTGTGTAGTACCATGACCTCAGGTTGTACTCCAAGAAAGGACTTCTTATTACTGTGAACTTTCTTTTAATCTCGTTTTCTTTAACCTCTATTCCAAACTTGAAGAGATTGAGGGCAAAGCTATTTACTATTTCCAAGATGTCCTCTGAGAATATCTTGACGTCGAAAGTTACTAAGACGTTGTTATCACCCTTTGAGAGAACTCTGATGAGTGCTGGAAGTATTACAACAAGCTCATCTGGGTATTTTACTCCATAGAGGTCAAGACCTAGAACAAGGGTCAAGGTATTATTCTTTGTTTTCAAATATCCACTAATTCTGCCGATGATAATCTCAGCATCTTTTGTTTTGATAGAAAGGTCTGGATTAAGTTCTTCCTCTATGAAAGGGTTCACGGAGATGATTTTTACTCTCTCAAAAACCTCATCGGCGTCTTCATATACTGACTTCAGGTACTTAAGGATGGAAGCATATGCATCCTGAAAAGATACTATTAAGAAATCCTCGTAGTCCTCTCTTAGCCTCTTTATTAAGTGATAAAGCACAATCTCAATATCGCTGCCTATCTCATGGTTGAGGAACGTGGGGGATATTCTTTTCGATGCCGCAGTCATTAGCTCTAACGGATCCATTTTACTCACCGTAAATTGCACGTATTTGATCCACTAATTCTTCCAAGGAGTTGATTTCTCTTTCTGTTCCAAGGCGTCCTTTAAGCTTGCTTATAATTACCATCTCCAGTAACCTAGCGCTGTACTCACCAAAAAGTCTTGAAACAGCATCTTTGAATTCTTTTGGATTCTCATATGCCACCTCAAGGCCTTTGTTCAACGTAGCCTTGAGGTGAGCCTCTAAAACAGATTCCAGCCCCGGAGCCACTTCCCTAAGGGCTGCAGAAATTGCTTTAACCAAAATTTCCCCACCTTTATTCATAAATTTCTACCCCCTTGCTGGTGATCTCATATCTGTATATCTTTCTTGAGTGATTTGATCCTCTCGCTTTTACAATTGCCATTTTTCTCTCTATGCTCTCGTTTTTTACTTGATACTTAAGTCCTATTATAACGTCCACCATGGTACTTGCTCCACTAAACGGTACTATCTCGAAGTTTGTCTCGGCATTTAGTGTGAAGTACGTGGTGATTCTGTGTAGTTTTGTCAGTAGGTTGAGATATCTGACCATCTTTGCAAGTTCCTTCTCATCCATATGATTCCTTAATGCGGTTAAGCTGTCTATCACCAATACTTCAGGTTTAAATTCTTCTATTATCCGCCTAATCTTTAAGAAGGTGTAAACTGGGGTTTTGCTTTCGGGCACCCAAGTGATTATCTTAAGGTTCTCTCCTAGGGCTTCCTCTATCGGCATGCCGTAGTTTTTAGCGGCTCTTATTATCTGGTCTATTGGTTCCTCGAAGGCGAGGTATACTGCTTTTCTTCCCTGTAATGCATTGGCTATGGCAAAGTGCAGGGAGAATGTGGTTTTTCCAGTTCCAGTCATGCCAATAAGTAGGACATTTGCACCCCTATACAAGCCCCCATCGAGCATTCCATCAAGTTTTTCTAAACCTGTTGTGATTTTTTCCATCGTGTATTCTATTTCCGCTCTACTGAGTTCAGGAACTTCCAGGAACTCAATTCCCCTCTGGGTTATTACATACTCATACTGTGGTTTTTTGATGCTTCTTCTCCTCATTTTTGGGATTTCCATTACCCTTCTTGTGACCTCTCCAAAGGACTCATAGCGGAGTATAATAACCCCATCAACGACGAATTCCTCGAGACCGTACCCTATTTTTTCAGCTCCCATCGGCTTTTCAGCAATTAGGAGGGCAGTTGAGTTATAGGCTTTTATGAACCTTCCAAGCATTGTGTGGAGGAACACTCTTGTTCTTTCAGCGCCCAGAACTTGGGCAAAGACGCTTATGGAGTCGATAACAACCCTTTTTGGCTGGAACTTTACTATTTCACCCATCAGGAGTCCTATTTCCTTCTCTATTGTCTCCTCGCTTACCGTGACAAGGTCTACAAATTTAAACAGTCCGTTTCTTTCGAGTTCTTCAAAATCCATTCCAAGCTGTCTCATTGATTCATAGAACTCGCTCTTGGTTTCTGCAAGCGAAATATACATTCCTTTCTCTCCAAATTTCTTGGCACCGTTGTATATGAAAGTTGCTGAGAATATAGTCTTCCCTGCTCCCGGCTCTCCGGCAACCAAGATTAAAGACCCATCCGGAAAGCCGTCTTTGAGGACATGTTCATCAAAATATTCAATTCCCATTCTGCTCATTTCTACCCCCAATGAACTTTATCTATTCGGGCGGGGAGAGCCCTTCCGATAGGGAGGGGATGAAAGCCCGCAACCCTTAAAACTTCACCTATTAGAAAAATAATAGGTGGTCGCCCACGTATCTCACCCAGAAAAACCACCTTCGAGTGGACAAGAAAACCTACAAACTCCTCAGGACGCTGACACACCT
>NZ_KE387149.1:666468-694265 GCF_000430485.1 Thermococcus sp. PK | reverse complement strand
AGGTTGATGCCCTCGCCCTCGAACCGATTGAAAAGAGGGAGAAGTATCTTGGAAAGAGGGTGAAGCGTGGACTGTTCCAGTCTTCCGCTGGTGTTTTAATAAACGCTGATGTGAACGGTGCTTTGAACATTTTGAGAAAGGTAGCCGGCGATTCTCCCATTGGGGAGATAGCCGGTAGTGGCCGTGTGAACCGGCCTGTGAGGGTTAGGCTACCTTGGGGTGGCTTAACTCCTCACGAAGCCCCGTCCGTGAGGGCGGGGTAGTTCACGTGGGGCTCTTTGAGATGGGGGTGACGTTTTTATTATGGTATAAAGCAATTGAAAGTGATGTCTCCTTTGCGTCAAACTTAGCCTATCTTGTCCCCTTTTTGTCCCTCGTGTTTATCCATTTCCTGGTGGGAGAAGAAATAGCACCATCAACTATAGCTGGCTTAATCCTCATAGTTGGGGGAATAATAATAGGAAAGAAATAGAAGATCACTCCTCTCTGAACGCTCCGTATTTCTTGGGGTCATAGAATGGAGGAGCGACAGTTACTGCCTTCTTTTTGTCCCCTCTTATGTCGATTTCTATCTCCACTCCGGGCTTTGCGTATTCTGGCTTAACGAACGCTATACCTATGCCTATTCCAAGGAGCGGAGAAAGCGTTCCGCTTGTAACTTCCCCAATTTCTTTGCCCTCTGCATATACCTTGTAGCCCGCTCTTGGTATTCCCTTATCAACCATCTTGAAGTGCACCATCTTGCTTGGGAGTCCCCTCTCCTTCTGCTTGAGCAGTGCTTCTTTTCCTATAAACTCCTTATCCCAGAAGATTGCAAATTCAAGGTTTGCCTGTAGTGGAGTGACTTCATCTATGTCGGTGCTCAAGAGCTGGAGCTCTTTCGTTTCGTTGCCGTAGAGGGTGTACCCTGCCTCAAGCCTTAGGGTATCCCTAGCGCCAAGTCCAGCGGGCTTTATGCCGTACTTTTGCCCGGCCTCGAGAATCTTCTCCCATACGTATAGGGCTTTCTCCGGCTTTCCTCTCTTCTCCGGGTTTGGATGGTATGGGTTTGCGTCCTCAAAATAAACCTCAAAACCGTTCTCTCCAGTGTAACCGCTTCTTGAGAGGAGCATCTTGATTCCATCAAGCTCGACTTCCTTGGCCTGGAACCACCAGAGCTGGTTTATATCTATTCCAAAGAGATCCATAGCGAGATCCCTTGCTTTTGGTCCCTGAATCGAGAACATTGCCATATCATAGGTCTTGTTCTCTATCTCAAGGTCGAGCTTTGTGTACTGCTCAATTGCCCCTTTAATTGATGTGAACCATGCGTAGAGCTTTTCAAAAGCATCGCTGTCGCAGACCATCATATAAGTGTCATTTCCCATGTTGAAGACAAGGGTCTCATCTTTCACCGCTCCCCTTTCGTTGAGAACCAGGGTGTATGTTCCGCTTATCGCAGGGGGCCTGGAGATGTCGTTTGTAGTCACGTATTGAAGGAACTTGAGCGCATCCTTCCCTCTGAAGAATATTTCTCCCATGTGAGAGACATCAAAAATTCCAACTCCATTCCTAACGGCAAGGTGTTCCTCTTTTATGCTTGAGTACCAGATGGGCATTTCCCAGCCTGCGAACTCTTCAACTTTCTTTGCATGTTCTTTGTGCCAGTCGAAAATGTGTACCCTCTTCATAGTATCACCGCCATAAAGTAAAGCTTATCTCAAATATAATGTTTTCCTTCTTCTTAAAGGCTTAAATACCTCCATGACAATATATATTTAGGTGGTATCATGTTTGAAAAAATACTCTTTCCAACGGACTTTTCCGAAGTTTCTATACATGGCCTCAGAGAATGCATTCCCCAGCTTTTTGAACTCGGAGCCAAGAAGCTGTACCTGGTTCACGTAGTCGATATAACAGCCACGGATATAGGGGCAGTAGAACTCATGAGAATAGACGAAGAGGAGCTAAATAAGCTTGCCGAAGAAATGAGAAAAAAGGGAATTGATGTTGAGCCCATTGTAAAAATTGGGATACCCTCGCTTGAAATAGCTGAAATAGCCCAAGAAAAGAATGTTGATTTAATTGTTGTCCCATCTAAAGGTGAAAATATCCTAAGGCAAATGCTTCTCGGCAGTACCGCCTCAAACCTCGTTAGGGCAACTAAAAAACCGGTCTTAGTTGTAAAATACGAATGGGATGAGGAAGAAGAGAAAATTAAATGCCTCTCCAATTGTACGGAGATATTCAGGAGACCCCTAGTTGCACTGGACTTCTCTGGGTGCTCTGAAAAGGTTGTAAACGCTGCAAAGAAATTTGAAGAGCTCATTGAGGAGGTAACCCTTATCCATGTCGTGGACTACGGAAAGCCAGAGGAGCTCGAGAAGAACATTGAGAACGCAAAGACAAAGCTTGAGGAATTCGCAAAGACGTTTGAAGTCCCTGTAAAGACGGAGGTGCTTACAGGAATAGCTTCTCACTCCATACTGGGCACTGCTATAGCTAAAAACTGCTCGCTCATAGTCGTGGGTAAAAAGGGTAGGAGCGTTCTAAAAGACCTCCTGCTCGGAAGCACGGCAGAAAGGGTTGTTAGGGACTCAAAGCTCCCTGTCCTTTTAGTGCCGTGTGAATAACCTCAGACTGGAACGGCTTCCACATCAAATTCGGTAGCTACCCTGTTGCCATCATCGGTTATTCTTTCTTTTTCCCTTGAGTTTAAAAACTTTTCATTGCTTGCTCGAGCTTTCTTTCAGGAGTGTCGAGAGCAGCAGTTTTAGAGGTTTGTTCTTTACGAGTGCTAACGCTTCTTGGATTTCTTCAGGACTTACGGTATCCCTGGCAAGGTAAATGTAGAGGGCATATGCCATGGCCTTTGGATTGCCCTCATTGAGTTCTTCCGCAGCTCTTGCAAGCTCCCCCACGCTTATATATTCTGCCAGCTCTTTTAACTTGGCTTTGTCGTCTTTTTCGAGGGCCTCTTTCAGAGGTTTGTAAAAGCGATTTATGAGCAGACGTGCCATCCTTTCTCTTTTATTGAGGTAGTCCATCGGGGTTTCTTCTTCGGGTTTTCTGGAGGGGATTGCATAGTACACAGCGGGTAAGAGGATTAAAATAACCATCAAAAGAATATAGGGGGTTAGCGAGAACGGCAGCACCTCTGCATACTTATATTTGAGGTATAAGAGGAGCACCAGCCCTATAAAGCCCCAGAGCATGAAGAACAGTATATATATTTCGCCAGCGCTCTGCTGTCTTTCCAGGAGTTTATACTTGGAACTAGCCCCGATTTTGTCCAAAAACTCCAGCCTGCTTTCTATTAGCTCTATCTCAGCCTCAAGTCTTTTTATCCTTGTATCGATCTCTCTTAGGACTTCTTTCATAGCACTCCTTCCAGGATTTCTGATATTTTATCACTAACTACTTCCAAAATCTTTTCTCCCCTTTCTCTTGTTGCTCCTTGGGGATTATCATTGACTCCGTCCGGGAAAAGCTCAAACCCTATGTCTCTCCTTATTACTCTAACTGGAGAAATCTTCTTTTCTCCCTTTGCTTTCTCCATTTTGACGAGTTCTGGGGCTATTGCAAGCATTACTGAGGTCTCATCTTCTCCTGCGTGTCCTTGGGAGGAACATATTTCAAGTATTTCTTTTCTGAAGTCCATCCACCAGTTTATGAGGACAATCTCGACATCATAACTCTCTGCAACGTCTTCACTTGCCTCTACAAGTGGATAGACGTTTCCACCATGCCCATTTAATAGGATTATCTTTTTAAAGCCCTCCTCTGCGAATTCACTCAGCACATCCCTAACGTATCTCCTCAAGCTGTCTGCTTTCACGTTTATGGTTCCCGGATAAACGTTCAGCACAAAGCTGTGCCCATACCAGATTGGAGGCGCTACTAGAATCTCCATTCCTTTATCCTTCAGCTTTTTTTCAACTCTCCTTGCAATTTCAAGGGGGGCAAAGACATCAGTGCCTAAAGGTAAGTGCTTTCCATGAGCTTCGACACTGCCCACGGGGAGAAGAATAGCGGATGCTTTGGCTTTTGCCATTTCAAATTCTTCCCATGTCAGCCTCTCCATTCTCATGAATTTCCCCTCTGGATATTTGAGAGAATTTCCTCATAAATCTTTTCTATTTCCACAACGACCTTATCCCAGGAATACTTTTCCTCAACAGCCTTTCTTCCCTTGCTTCCATACTGCTTTCTTAGCTCTTCATCGTTCAAAAGCTTCTGGATTGCCTCTCTCAGCTCAAGTTCATTTCCTGGAGGTACAAGAAGGCCGGCTTCATTTTCTTTAACTACTTCGGGTATCCCACCGACGTCTGTAGCTACAACTGGTACTCCAGAAGCCATGGCTTCAAGGACAACTATGCCAAATGCTTCCGAAGATACTGATGGTAGTACAAATACATCTGCCATTCTAAAAACCTCTGGAAGGACGTCATCCGGCACATATCCCATAAATACAACCCTGTCTTCTATCCCCAAGAACTTGGCTTGGGCTTTTAGGAAAGGAAGCATTTCTCCGTTACCGACCATTACAAGAGTAGCATCTTCTATTTTGGAAAATGCATTCAAAAGCACATGAGGTCCTTTTCGGTAGCTCATTCTGCTTACATAAAGCACTATATTGCCCTCAAGTCCGAACTTGGCTTTTATCTCTTCCCTATTCTTCGCAGGGAAGAAACGTTTATCATCAACTCCATTTGGCACTATTGAGATTGGAACTGAAGTAAAATGCTCTATAAAAGCCTTTGCAGCCTTGCTCACCGCTATTATTCGGTGGGGATACTTTAGATAGCTTGTGAAAAGAGGAATTGTGAATCCTAAGGCCTCCCAGAGCTTCGATTCATGGGCAAAAGAGATGCTGTGTGTTGTGAGCAGAGTGGCTTTTCCCATTGCCCTTCCGGCCTTAACTGCTTTTAAAGCGAGGGGGGTAAATGCGTGGTGAGAGTGAATTACATCAAAGTCCTTTAGAAATTCGTTGAGCTCTTCTGAGGACTTTAGCCCATACGTCAAGTTTACCTCCAAAATAGGGCTCACAATCCCGGGAATTTTTATAAGTTCTATTCCATGTTTCTCGAGCTCCTCTTCCTTTCCAGTGGTTCTGTTATTTGTGACTATCGCTACCTCGTGTCCTCTTTCTCTGAGCTTTATGGCCAAATTGTGCATATGGGATGCAACCCCTCCAATTTTGGGATAATACCAGTCACTGACCAATGCTACCTTCATGTTCACCACCTTCATCTAATGCTCCATAAAACAGAACTGCACCCAATATTGAGTATACGTACTGAAAGAGGAATTTATAAATAAAAGCCGTTACAGTAGCTTTTGTTGAGGTGCCGATTCCAAGAACAAGTCCAAACTCGTTTGCCCCAAATCCCGCTGGAATACCGCTAACCGAAGCAAAGAGCACGCTCATTAAAAACCCATATAAAGCCTGTTTCATTGAAATTTCCAAATTAAATGCCTTTCCAACTACGATGATTCCATAGACCTGAAGGAGAATTATCACCACAGAAAGCAAAAACGAGAGTAGAAAAATCGCCTTGTTTTCCTTTGCTCCGCTCCATCCCTTATGTATTCTCTCCAAATAACCCCTAAGGGTTGACACCAATCCTTTTAATCCAAAAATCTCCCAAAAACCCAATAAAGAATCAAGAGCTTTGTAAATGCCCTTTTCATAGATTAGGGCAACCAAGATAATGATTAATCCGAGGATTCCAATCTTCAAGAAGCCGATAAAAATGAGGGCAAATAAAAAGACCACTACCAGTTCTGTGCTCAGTCCAATTAGGAGAGAAGAGAGGGCTTTGAAGTAATCACCCCCAACGAGCTTGACTTTTGCAATATGCCCCACACTTGGTGGGAGAATTGTCATTAGATAATATCCACTTAAAAAGGCTCTTAGAGTTTTCCTGAAGCTCGTTTCCTGAACCTCTCTTAAGAACAGATACCACCTAAGAGAAGATAAGATAATGGTAAAAACAGAAAGCATAAAAGCCACAAGAAGGTACTCATGGGATGAAGTTTTTAGGGCTAATTCAAGCTCGATAAGGTTAATGCTCTTGTATAGATACGCAAGTGAAATTAAAAGTGCAATTAGAGCAAATATCCGTTTTTTGTTCATACTATACACCCAGCAATGCTTTCAAAGCATGAAAGAGTAGCAGAAAAACGACAACAACATCAAAGAGTCTATAACTCGCCCTAACTCCTACAATCGCTATCCCAAGGGCTCCAAAGGGGATGTTGAGAAGTGTTAAGAGGAGAGCTATTGAAAGACCCGAAAACGCCAATATAAGCTTCTCAGATAATTTCTTGCCAATGACAATTGGAGTAGTCTTTAAATTTGCTTTTAAATCGCTTTCATAGTCCTCAAGATGGTTTCTGAGCTCCATTGCGAATGAATACAGAAGAAGAGCTATCGCTATTGCAATTTCATACTTTGTTAAAATCCCATCGAAGTATGCACCATAAATGAAGGGCATTGCTCCGAAAAATATCCCGTGTGATACTACATCTACGATGGGCTTTGCTTTAAGTCTCGGCGGTGCTGAGTAAAAAGTAGCCAACAACAACATTAAAATGTAGATCATGAACTCTCTATAACTAAGGAAAAACGCAAATAACACTCCCAGAGCTGCAATTAGGGCTGAAGAGATAATACCCATCCTAAAGCTAAGTTCCCCACTTGCCACTGGGTTTTTGTTCCTCTTTTGGGGATTTTTTAAATCGGTGTCAACATCGAAACAATTGTTTATGGCAAATGCGTATGCAACATATAATATTAATGAAATTACAAGTATAATAGCACCTTTGAAATCGGGATTATGCCTAAAGTTCATTAACAAGCCGAGCAGGCCCATTCCTATGAACGATTTACCATCGACTATCCTGGTGTTTTTTATTACGGCCTTTAGCATACCATCACCACTCAACACCTTCCCAGAAAGGTTTATAAGTGTTTTCACTAAATTGTGAATACGTATGAAGAAAAACCTTCATAGTGATGGAAATGGAGGAGCTATTGAGAGCGTTCACAAAAACCCTTGAAAAATTCGAGCTTACAAGCTCGGAGATTAAAATATATTCCCTTCTCTTAAAGGAGCAGCTAACGCCAAGACAGATTGCAAAAAAGCTTGATTTATCCGAGAGAATTGTCAGGGAAAAGCTCAAGCACCTTCTTGAACTTGGACTGGTGGAGAGGGAGATGGTAAACAGAGGATGGCTCGGTTATATCTACAAAGCCAAAGCACCAAAAGAAGCCTTAAATTCCATTCTCTCCAAAATGGAAGAATTTATGGAAAATTTCCAAAAAGAAGCAAAAAAAGTACTCTAAAGTTCAGGCTTTGCCCTCAAGGAGCTCTCTAACGTACTTCGGCATCTGGAACAGAGTTTCGTGCCTTTCTGGATCATAGTACTGCAAGTTGAGGTCCTTAGCTCTATCTAAATCAATTTTTGTGAAATCTACGTCGCCCTTAACCCCAACTAGGAAGCTCCAGGGGGAGGCATAGCCTATCACGGGGAAGCTGAAGTAGTAAACCCTGTCAAAGACCTTCTTCATGTTTTTGTAGGCATCAAGCAGCTCGTCTGTGAAGAGGTAAACGCTTCCAGCTTGTGTAATATACAAACCTTTTTCTCCCAGAGCTTCGTACGCATTTCTATAGAACTCTTCACTGAACAGCAACTTTGCAGGGCCAACGGGGTCCGTTGAGTCTACGATTATGACGTCAAAGTGATCTTTGTGGCTCTTCATGTATTCGACGCCGTCTCCTATTATGAGCTCTGCCCTCGGCTCTTCTCCTTTGAGAGCTCTCTCTAGAAGCCCTCCATCAATTTTCAAATATTTCATTGAAATCTCAACGACTTTCTCGTCAATTTCCACCATAATTGCCTTTTCAACGGTCTTGTGCTCAAGCACTTCTCTTAAAGTTCCCCCGTCTCCTCCTCCTATGACAAGAACTTTTTTTGGATTTGGATGAGCGAGCATAACGGGGTGAACTAGTGGCTCGTGATAGCTTCTCTCGCCATGCTCAACGAGCTGAACAGTACCATCGATTACAAGGAGTTTTCCAAAACCCTCAGTCTCATAAAGCTCTATCTTTTGATATTCGCTCTCCGCTTCCGTTATTTTTGAAACAACTTTAAATCCCACACCATATCCTCTTGGATACCACTCAATGAATTCCATTATGCTCACCTCGGTTGAAAGCTTATTGGATGTCTTTTAAACTTTTTGCCTTTATGTTGCTGAATATTTGACAAAAAATTGGATTTAAGGGAGGTAATAAAAGAAAGGAGGTCACTCCTTAAAGAGAAGCCCTCTATCGAGCTTTACAACGGTTGGCCTCTTACATTTTAATTCTTTGATAATATACTCACTCGCTTTAAGGGGCATTGTGTGATCCCCACATGTGTAAACATCAACGGCAGCATAGCCATGCTCAGGCCATGTGTGAATTGCGATATGGCTCTCAGAAACGACAACCACACCAGAAACGCCCTGAGGAGAGAACTTGTGGAAGCGTTTATCAATAATAGTCGCATTCGCTACTTCAGCAGCCTTGGTAAGTATTTCTTCTATCTTCTCTATGTCGTCCAGTATTTGAGGATCGCATTCGTAGAGATCCAAAACAACGTGCATTCCTATTGGGGTTTCGACTACTTGAGCCATCGCCTTCACCTCCCTCCATCAACAACACCTCCCTTAACTTTCTCACTAAAGACAGTAGGATAAATTGAAAGGGTCAATAGGGCAGCATAACAACGGCTGCAACGGCAGCAGCGGGCTTGTCCTTAACAGTTACCTCAGCAACGGCGGCTTTGAATTCCTTAAGCTTCCAGCCTCTGACCCTAAAGCCTTCTTCAACCATTTTCTTTACCATTTTCTCGGCTTCTTCCTTGGTGCAGTAGCCGCTGTATTCATAAATAAGCCCACCACTGTTGTCCTCGCTGATTCCCACGCCAAGGGCAGCGCTGATTGTCGCTCCCGGTTCGTCGCTCTCTATGTGAGCGTAAACTGTTGGGAGAAGCATTCCTATTGGGATGTTCTTGGGAAGTTCGTCGATCCACTCGATGTGGGCGGGAATGACACTGCTGAGCTTCACTAAGTTAACGTTTCCGATCCCCATTTTGAGCAAGGCGTTGTCAAATGCGTTTAATTTTGTTCCTCCCTCAGCGCTTGCAGCGAGCAAAATGGCTTTTTTTGGAGTTGTCCAGCTCATATCTGTTTACCTCCCCTTTTTTCGTATATTTCAAGGTTAATCACGATTTTGAGCTTATTTAACCAGTAATTTTATTATCAATTGGGTTTTACATTTAGGTTTGCTTATAAACCTTTCGTCTTTGCTCAGAATAATTGTAAAAAGGAATAAACATCCCTGTGTCCCTGCAGAACCCCTTAAACGGGCCCAAAATTAAAAATGAAGTGGAAAAGCTAGGAATTTTTAGCCGATAGAATTCTTCCAATTGTGACGGAAACAAACATTCCTAAGATGCTGGTCAAAGATGCAAGTGCATAGAGGTGCTGACTCAGTACTCCATACTCATATCCCAGCTCACCTACGAGCAGTCCAAGGACTCCGAAGCTAGCTACCCCGCTGGCCCTTATTATTGTTGTTCTGATATCCTTGTTCCAAGTGAACCCCATTGTCAGGAGGATTCTGAGGACATAGACCAAGACAAAGAGATACACCACTTCCACTGAGAATTCAGTTTCAAAGTTTATTCCTCTCCATGCAAAGAAGATTGGGGCAAAAATACCGTAGGTTACTCCAGATATTATTGTGTGGACTCTCTTATACTGCTTGGTTCCCATTAAGTCGCTGTGAAGCAAAAGTCCAACGACGAAAGCACCGATACTAAAGTGAAGCCCAATCATTTCGCTGATAAGTGCTATTGAGGTTGCGAGAATCATTACCAGCCCAAAAAACTGCCTCATCACTTTTTAAATTCCTGAGTGCCCGGATAATCAGTACTTTATGCTTAACGTTTAGGAAATAGTTTATTCCAAAGAGGGCTCCTAAGAATACGCCGTCTTTCAGCAGCTCAACAAGCAAGCCCAAATACGTTAAGTGGTAAACTTCAAAGTTAATCAGAAGGTATAAACTGAGAAGGGCCCCAATTTCGCTTATCACGGCATATGAGAGGGCTACATGCAGGAAATCGCCTCCAAAAAATCTGGACAATCTAAGAACTATGGGGGCTGAGGCTACAGATAGTATTGAGCCGACTATAAGGTTCTCGTGAGAGAGCGTATAGTTTGTGAAAGGAAGAGTTACAAAAGTCATTAAGGCGTAGGTTAAGATGTACAGGGGAAGGCTCTTTTTACCGCCTAGGTGGACCTCTTCTGGAGTAACCTCCAACCCAGCATACATCATCAGGAAGAATACACCAAGTTCCGCAAGAAGGTTCAACTCCTCCCTGGGCATTGAAACGAGAAAGCTTCCCAGTAATAGGCCCGCTGAGATCTCTCCAAGGAATCCGGGATAGCCTATGCGCTCAAATATCTCGGCAAGAACCCTTGCAACTGCAATTATGATGAACACATAGCCAATTACACCAATTTCCACTGACATCCCCATCTTTTTGGCGTCGCCTTATATTAAAAAGGTTTTCTAAAAAGGCAAATCATATTAGCCAGATGTCCAATATCTATTTTTTCTTGCCACATAATTTTCGGAATATTCATAATCCGTTGAAGGCAAATGTTAAGGCAGTTAAAGAATGAGTAAGATTACAGAAAAGTTTTTATTCTGTAAAGCGCTATTTGTGTTTATGAGGCACTACGAGATTTTGAAAATTAAAGAGAACGGAAAAGTAGAGATACCTCTTGAATGGGCATATGAAGTCGGGCTTGTTAAAGATGCCTACTTTCTGGTGGAGATTGATACTAATCTCCATGAAATCCACCTTGAGAGAGTAGCCCTTCCCGGAAAAGAACTTGTAGAGATTGAACTTGTAGTTAAAGACAGGCCAGGAGTTTTAGCTAAAATTACCAGCACACTCGGAAAGCATAAGGCCAACATCTTATTCAGTGAAGCCGAAGAGATGGAGCCCCTTGGCCTTGGTGCAATAGTTGCGGTCGTAGATGTCAGCCAGATGGATATAAGCAAGAAAGAGCTCATTGCAGAACTGCAAAATATTGAGGAAGTCATGGAGGTTTCGCTAAAGGAAATTGAATAAAAACAAGAGCAACACAGCAGTGAACAAAACCATATAGGCGTTTATTTCTTTGCCCAGAGTTTTGAATTGCTCCGGCGTAAAAGCCTTAAAGGATACCCCAAAGACTCCCAGCTTCCTGAGCAGGTAGAATATAAAGATGGCAATGACAAGGCTGATGGAGTCCTTGAAGACACTGAGATGCGGATAGAGGTAGATACCTCCGAGAAGTGTTAGAATTCCAAGAGACAATGAAATCGCTTCTTTTCTCCTGGGGATTTCGATTTTTTCTCCTCTTTTCGAAAGATAATAGTTGAGCTTTGTAAACGACACCAGCGTACCGATTCCGCCTGCATAAAACGCGTATTTCAGAAATCCTTTAAGGTTCTCAATTAGCATAGCCTTCCCAAATGCTCCGATAAATGGGCTGACACCTCCGATAGCGAGGCTTAGCAAGACGATTGCAAGCATTAAACTCTTGTTGTTTCTATACGATAGTTTTTCCAAGTCCCGAGTCCCATAATGCTCCGCTAAGCTTCCTACACTTAAGAAAAGGCCACCTTTAAATAGAGAATGAGCTAGGGCGTAGTAGGCGGCGGCCAAAGGGTTTAAGAGGGATATTCCGAGAAGCACGTAGCCCATCTGGGAGACTGTATGATACGCTAGAAGCCTTTCGGAGTTTTTTTGTAGAATCGCCATTGCTATGCCGAAGAACATGGAGAGGAACGCCAGAGAAAGCAACATTTTTTGCACGAAACTATTGAGTGGGAACGTCAATATGAGAAGAATCATCCCGTATGCAGGAGCTTTGACCACAAGGCCGGAAAGCAGAGCACTTACTGGAGCATCTGCTTTGGAATGAGCGTCTGGAAGCCAGAAGTGCAGAGGGAAGATTCCGCTCTTCAAGAGCAGAGATGTAAAAGATAGGGCTAAAGCCACGTTAATCTCCCTCGACATTTCCAGATTTTCTTTTATAAGGGCTAGGTTCAGGTAGCCTGTTTTCAGGTAGATAATCCCTATCCCCAAGATGAAAATGTATGAAGCCAGAAGGGAAAAGACCGTGTATTTGAAAGCTGCCCTCCTTGCTCCTTTCTCCTTTGAAATTCCCACAAGAGCAAAGCTTGCTACCGATGCTATCTCCATGTAGATATAATAATTGAAGAGGTCTCTGCTTATAAAAGCTCCCAAAAGCCCCGAATGAAGAAGGAGGATAAGGACATAGGCCTTGTTTTCAATTTTCCTTGGATAGTAACCCCACACATAGAGGGCAACAAAAGCAGAGAGAATAAGCTCTGCCACTATAAAGGGGATGTTATAAGCATCTACGGCAACCTCAATGCCAGAGACTCTGCTCCAGTTTCCGACAACTTCATTGGAGGGGAGGTTATTGATTATTTGGGGTAGAATAAGCCATGGGGACAGCATGCCAATTAGGAACAGATGCTTGGAAAACCTCTCTCTCCTTAAAGCTGGAAGGATGGAGGTTAAAAATGCCGCAGCAAGCGGAAATGCAACGATAAGAGGAATCATTCTTCTTCCCTCCTCATTTTTAGGATTAATGCCAACGCAAGAGATGTTATAGCGACATCAACAACGAGAGTGGTAAGCATAAGGGTAGCGGGTAAAGGATCGACAACTTTTTCTCTGGGCATTATTGGAACGTCCCCCCCTTCTATGTATCCAGTGCCGATGAAGAAGAGGACGAGCCCTATGGACACTACGTTTATGGACAGGACTATCTTGATCAGGTTTTCCTTTGTCATGAGGCCATAAAGTCCTATGAGGATTATTATAATTCCAGCAAGTTCGGGGTTAATCACGTTCCACCCACCTCAGCAGGATGTAAAACATGAACGTAAATGCCGCTCCAACCTTCAATGCAACGCCTATGTTGAAGAGAGGTATTGTCCCTCCGCTTATGAGAGAGCCAATCTCTCCTCCTCGCAGAAAGTTGTAGAAAAATCCACCAAACACTACTCCAGCTGTTGCCAAGAGGACCAAAAATCCTCCTGAAATCCCCTCGATGAGCTGAACCTCCCAGAATTTGAAAGTCTTTCTAACCCTCCTATAGCCGTGAGAGGTTATCAAGAGGATAACACTAACAGCTAAAATGACTCCCGCCTGAAACCCTCCTCCCGGGCTTAGGTGGCCGTAGACCATTAAATATGCGGAATAAACCACCAGAAATGGACTTATGAGCTTCGTTGTTGTTCGCACTATCAAGCTCATCTTCATTTTTTCTTCCCTCCCAGAAGAAGGTAAAAGCCCGCAATTGCTGTAAAAAGGAGAGTTGCTTCTCCTAAACTATCGTATGCCCTCCAATCCGCCAAGATTGCCGTTACTAAATTGGGAATTCCAACTTCTTTCCAGCTGGTGATGTAGTACTCATAGCTTCCCCCTTCGCTTTTGGAGTAATCCAAGCCGGTGAAAACATAAGCAAGAGCTAGGAGTAAAATAATGGCAATTACTCGCTTCACTTTTCCACCTCCCGGATTGTAAAGAGAAACACCCCTATCACAACAGCCCCCACAACAATAGCAGAAAGGGCAACGTCAGGAGCCTTTAAAAGGGTCAACACAAGAACAAAGGCTAGGCTGAGAAAGGCGTATTTAACAACTGCATTAACCAGGTTCTTTTCTTCTATCACGGCAATTGAAAGGACTATCATGACCAGGAGAAGCACATCAAGGATTATCCCAGCCATACATATCCACCACAACTTTTGGTTTTATTCCGTATTTATAAGCCCCCCTGGCTATTGCATGGGAGACCATGGGGTTTATCAGGGCTATTAAAAATGCCAGCACGAGAAATTTCAGTTTAATCAGCAGAGGAGCCTGTGAAGCAATTGCCAAAGCTATGAGAATGCTCATAGCCCCACCAGTATCACACTTTGTTGCTGCATGAAGACGGGTATACACATCAGGAAAGCGGAGTATCCCAAGAGTTCCGAATATCATTATGGATTCTCCAAGGAGAAGGAAGAAATACTCTATCACTTTCTTCCCTCCATATACTTGGCAAGTATAAGCCCTCCAACAGCATTGACCATAAGAAGGACGATCGCGAGGTCAAGGAAAAAGTACTCCTCTGCTATGAATCCGAAGATTGCTAATATAACAACGGTCTTTGTTGTTACAGTATTAATGCCGACTATCCTGTCGGCTAACGTTGGGCCGAACAATACTCGATATGACAACACCAAGGATGTAGCTACGAGTATTATCGCACCCCATCCAAAAGGACTCCCCAGAAGATTTTCTTCAACCATGACTCAATATCCCCCTTGATTTTCTCGCCTGCAATCTCTCTATTGAGCGTTTCAACATCTATCCAGTGCACGTAAAGATAAGTTTCCCCGAGTTTTTTGTCGACGTCAAGGGTTAAAGTCCCGGGGGTGAGGGTTATAGAGTTTGCTAAAATCGTTATTCCAGTATCTGAATGCAGGTCGGTCTTGATCTTTATTATCCCCGGATTTATGTCCATTAATATGGCATGTTTTGCTACTTTGAAGTTGCTCTCTATTAACCGGAATGCCATGATAAAAAGGTACTGGGGAATAACAAAGAGACTTATGTAAAGAATCTTCTCCACAATATGGCCCGTCTGCCTTATATCTTCGGTGAGCATTTCATACATGAAAAGAGAAATTACCAGAGTTGCTATTCCCCCAATGAACAAATTCTCACTCTGTGTATTCCCACTTATCACTATCCAGAAGGAGAAGAGTGCGATCCACGTAAGGACTACCTGTTCCCATTTTGGGAGTTTTTGGGCTTCATAGGTTTCAAACAATATCCTCTGCCTTATCTCATCAAGTCTTTCCCTAAGATAAAAAGGGATTCTGCTCATGTTTTTTACTAGACTTTCATTGATTATAATCTTTTCGTCCGGCCGTTTCCTTAAGTTTTTTATACTTTAAAGCCATAACTTTTCCATGTAGAGTTTTCATACTGATTGCGGTGATAACGATGCCCAGCAATTGGGAGAAAATAGTCTCCATGACAAAGGAAGGAGTTAAGAGTATCGCAACAATGAGAAGAAAAATCCAAAGAGGAAAGAAGATTGCCCTCCTTATAGATGGGCCAAATATTCTAAGAAAGGAATTTAACGTTCACCTTGAAGACATTGTTGCAGCATTGGAAGAACTGGGGAATATCAGGGTGGCAAAAGTCATTTTTAACCAGTATGCTCCTCAGGGACTTATAGAAGCTGTCGCAAATCAGGGCTTTGAACCGATAATCGTTGCGGGAGAGACTGGAGTAAAACTTGCCGTCGAGGCCATGAGAGAAATATACAATCCGAATATAGATATTATTGCTTTGGCAACAAGAAATGCGGAGTTTCTTCCGATAATTTTGAAAGCAAAAGAAAAAGGAAAAGAAACCGCCATAATTGGAATTGAACCCGGTTTTAGTGCTGCTTTAAAACACGCCGCCGATTACGTGATTATTCTTGAAAGGGGGGAGGTAGATGAGAACAGCGCTCTTCAAAATACTGAAAAGAGAAGAAAGAGAGCCTAAAGAAAAAGAGAAGCCGGAAAAAGTTGAAACTCCCAAGAAAAGCATAGGGCTGATAATAGACGGTCCCAACATACTGAGGAAGGAATTTGGGATTAAGCTTGAGAATATCAAAGAGGCGCTTGAGAAGATTGGAAAAATCCGGGTTGCAAAGGTCGTTTTAAACCAATACGCTCCTCGGGGACTTATTGAGGCAGTTGTTAACCAGGGATTTGAGCCAATAATAGTTGCTGGAGATACTGACGTGAGGATTGCCATTGAGGCGATGGAGCTAATATACAACAGCGATATAGAGATCATAGCCTTGGCCACAAGGGATGCAGATTTCCTCCCGATAATAAACGAGGCAAAGAGAAAAGGCAAAGAAACCGTAGTTATAGGGGTTGAACCCGGATTTAGTGTTGCGCTGCAGAATGCAGCCGATTACGTAATAAAGATGGAGGGCAAGAGCGACCAGAGCGAAGGATACGAAGAGTAGCTACTTTTCGAACTCAAGCTTTAAGGATGTGTGCTCTCTTTTGAGCCTCTCGATAGTTTGAGCAATTTCATCGCTGAGCTCTTTTAGTTTCTCTGAAAGTTTGCTCAGTTCTTCTATCGCAATCTCTAAGGCTTTTTCGCTTTCTTCGACTTCCTTCATGGCCTCTGCAAGCTTTTCTTCTTCCTCCTTCTTGTAGACCTCAATCTTCAGCGTATCGTAGTTCCATTCTATTGTTCCGTCTTTGATGTTAAACTCTATCGAAATTCTTACAACGTCTTCCTTTTTTATGCCCATCTCTTGGAATTTATCAAACAGATACTGGTTTAGCTGGGCAGATGCCCTTATAACCTCCTCAGGGTTGAGCTTACCGCGTGTTAATGCAAAGAGGACTTTTCTAATTTTGTTGGCATAGCCGCTTGCCCTAACAAACCCAGTTGAAAGTTTGGGCATGAAGCATCACCATAATGCTTTAATGTACTGGAAATATATATCCATATTGGTGATCACATGAACATTTTGATTTTTGGTCCTCCGGGTTCTGGGAAGTCGACACATTCTAGGAGAATTGTTGAGAAATACGGCCTTGAATACATAGCTTCTGGGGATATAATCCGGGCGGAGATAAACAAAGGAAGCGCCCTTGGCCTGGAGATGAAGAAATACATAGAAAAGGGAGAGCTTCTGCCTGATACAGTTATAAACACCCTAGTACTGTCGAAATTAAGAAGAAAGAGAGAGAACTTCATCATTGATGGCTACCCAAGGACAGCTGAGCAAGTATTGGCTCTTGAGAACTTCCTTTACGACCACGGCATTAAGATAGACCTCGCAATAGACATTTTCATCTCAAAGGAGGAAAGCATAACGAGAATCTCTGGAAGGAGGATATGCAAGAACTGTGGGGCAGTATACCACATAAAATACAACCCGCCAAAAGTTTCCGGAAAATGCGACATTTGCGGGGGAGAGGTTGCACAGAGAGATGACGACAGACCAGAGATAGTCTCCAGAAGATACGACATTTATATCAACAACATGGAACCTATCATTAAGTTTTACAAGAAGCAGGGAGTTTACGTGCAGATAAACGGGCACGGGGGAATTGAGGAAGTCTGGGAGAGAATAAGGCCCCTATTGGACTACATATGGAACAGGGAACGAAAGAGAAAAGAGTTTAGATGATAAGAAATATCGGCTAAAATTTTTAATCTTTTCTTGAAATCCAAACATCGACCGTATGGGAAGTAGTTACTAAGAAGTACTGCGGAGCTGGTGTGTAAGATGGAATACTTCAATAAGATAGCTCCTCGCTACGATGAGTGGTATAATACTAAAGTCGGGCGTTATGTGGATAAAACGGAAAAACGGCTAGTGTTCTCTATGATAAAGACCAAAAGCGGAAAAGCCCTTGACCTTGGATGTGGAACCGGCAATTATACAATTGAGCTCTATAAAAGAGGGTTTGAAGTTGTTGGGGTGGACGTAAGTGAAGAAATGCTGAAAATAGCAAGAAAAAAGCTCCCAACTGTTAAGTTCATTAGAGCAGATGCATATTCGTTACCCTTTGAAGACAACACATTTGATTTAGTTTTGAGTGTTACAATGTTTGAGTTTATCCATAAGCCTGAGAAAGCTCTTGGAGAAATTTACCGTGTTTTAAAGCCCGGAGGAGAAGCAATCATTGGCACAATGAACGGCAGAAGTTTATGGTTCCTCTTCAAGCGCTTAAAAAGTCTTTTCGTGGAAACTGCATATCGCTATGCGAGGTTTTATACGCCCAAAGAGCTTGAAAGACTAATGAAGGAGGCAGGTTTTAGAGACGTTGAAAGCAGGGGAATTATATACTTTCCTTCATTTTTCCCATTATTAGGGCTTGCTGAGGAGCTTGACCAAAAGTTCAGCGATAAGCTAAAGAACTTTGGGGCGTTTATAGTTGTTAGGGGAGTTAAAGGTGATTAGACTTATAACCAGAGAAGAGGCATTTAAAAGAGCAGAGAGGATAAAGAAAGAAAATGAAGCCATCTATGGTGTACCATTTGAACTAGAGCACAGGTATCTCCCCCTCGATGTTCTCATACCGACCCAATGGGAGCTGAGTGAGAAAAAGCTGGTAGTAGTGCTTCAAGAGATAGTCCACGGCTACGATGCTCCCGTCATAGTTTTAGAACACAGGGGAAAGTACTACATCTTAGACGGACACCACAGAGCGTATGCGAGGAAAAAGCTGGGCTTTTCACAAATCGAGGCAATAATCCTTAGACCCATCAAAGAAATCCCTACAAAAATTGAGGAGTCAGTGAAAAAAGCAAAATTAAAAAGTCTCGACGATATTGTGATAGCTAAGGAGTAATTTTGGTGAGAGCATGTGCGAATATACCTTTGAAAATGGTGAAAAATGCAAAACAAAGTCCTTAGCGGGTTCAAAGTACTGCTCACTCCATATTCCTTTTGATGAGGGCGAGTTACTCTATGGAGAAAAGATAAAGGAGATCAAGGAGAGTGCATTTAAGAGGAAGCTGAATAGGGGAGTTAGGTACTTTGAAGGGGTTCAGCTGTATGAGGCTAAAATCTCTGACCTAAAGAGCGAAAAACCCCTCATTTTTAAGAACTCAAAAATAAAGACTCTTATTGTCGAAAATTCTGACCTGAAAGGGCTTTCTATTTTCAATTGTGAGATTGAGAGGGTCGTATTGATAGCGTCATCTATAGCGACGATTTGGGTAAAGAACTCCACCTTTTTTGGTTTCAATATTCTTGACGTCAAATTTGAGAACTCGATTTCTGTAAAGAACAGCACGGTTCGATATTTAATGATGAACTCCGTTCAGTATGCTGAGCGAGCCATATCAGGTGAGGAAGAATATGGGGAAAAGGAAACAATCCACGGGAGAATAGAGCTTTCAGACCTCAAAAACGTTAGGAAGATAGCAATAAATTCCAGATACCCCTTGCTTAAAGAACTTTTGGATGAACACGGGATAACATTATCTAGAATCTCGAAAAAGCACGTAAAGGCCAGAATCTTCCTAATAAAAAATGTGGTGTTTGATCCAAGCCCCAGGTTTAAGAGACAGGTCAGAATATTCATCAGAAACTTTGATGGAGTCCTTCAACTTGAAAACCTTGAAGTTCCGGGACATGTAGAGATAAGAGGAGGGCGGTTAAAAGTCCCCGAGTTTGTACACACTACAATTTACAACAACCTCGTCTTTAAGAGCGTCGCGTTCTACGGGAACACAACGTGGAACCTGACAGTGCTTCCAAACCTTTTAGCTGAGTTGAGTGTAATAGGATTTGTAATCCTTGAAGAGTGCAGCTTCAATAACCCGGCAATGGAGGAATTTTTCTACCGTCTGGCAAGGATTACGTGGGAAAAAAGCGGTGACAAAGAAAAGGCGGATGAATATTACTATTTGGAGATGCTTGCCAGAAGAAAGCAGAAGATGGGAAGATACGTGACATACCTGCCCAAGCTCGGAATCAGAGTACGCCTCCCGCACCTCCCTCTTGGTAGAATTGGAACCAAAATAAAACACTACTTCCATCTTTTGGAAGGCCTTTTTGAGTGGTTTTTTGCTGACTTAACGTGCAAATATGGGACAGACTGGAAAAGACCAATTGTTATCTGGTTGTTCATGGTTAACATTGTATTTCCGGTTCTCTTTTATTTCACAAGAAGCGTCACAAGCTCCGGTGTGCCGCTGAAGAGCTTTCTTGACTATGAATATTTTAGTGTAGTGACGGCAACAACCCTCGGTTATGGAGACCTTCATCCCGTTGGTATTGGACGGGTAATTGCTTCAGTCGAGGCCCTTTTCGGTATGTTCATGTGGGCTGTCTTCCTGACGGTCTTTGCAAGGAAATACATGCGGTGAGGGTGAAATGAAAATGATAGTTGGCTTGATAGTCAATCCAATAGCCGGAATGGGCGGTAGAGTTGCCCTAAAAGGCACAGATGGGGTGGTTGAAGAGGCCATAAAAAGAGGGGCTAAGCCTGTGGCGCTTGAGTTTACAAAGCTCTTTTTGAGTGAGCTTTCTCATTATGATGTCGAGGTCGAATTCTTGACTGGCCCGGATGGGCTTGGGGAGGATGCTGTTAAGGAGTTTAGCTTCCCATATAGGGTTATTAAACACAGAGAAATCAAACATAAAGAAATATCCGGTGTTAAAATTCCCGACACTACTGAGGAGGATACAAAAACGCTTGCAAAGCTTATGAAAGATGAAGTGGACATACTGGTCTTTGCAGGGGGAGACGGGACGGCGAGGAATATATACGAGGCGATAGACAGTGAAAAGCCCATCCTTGGAATTCCAACTGGAGTTAAGATGTTCTCCGGAGTTTTTGCAACTTCCCCAGAAGACGCTGCAAGGCTTCTTGTCGAGTTTGCAAAGGGAAACGCAAAGCTTGTGGAAAGGGAAATCCTCGACCTTGATGAGAATGCATACAGACACGATGAAGTGAGAGCAAAGCCCTATGGAAAGGCCTTAACTCCCTATATGGAAACCCTCGTGCAGGGAGCAAAAGAGAGCATTCCCGTAGATGAGGAAGAAGAACTCGACGCAATAGCTGAAGCTATTGTAGAGGAGCTTGAGGATGGGGTTTACTTTCTGGGAGCTGGCTCGACAATTAAAAAGATTAAGGATAAGCTTGGAATAGACGGGACACTTCTGGGAGTAGATATAGTTGAAATAGAAAACGGAAACGCAAAGCTTCTTGTAAAAGACGCTCAAGAAAAAGACCTGCTGAAATATGTCCATAGAAATCCAAAAATCATTGTAACTGTTGTGGGGGGCCTGAACTTTCTTTTTGGCAGGGGCAACCAGCAGTTATCTCCGGAAGTTTTGAGGCATATACCAAAGGAAAACATTATTGTAGTGGCCACTCCCTCAAAAGTCAAAGGGACAATAAGAGTTTACACCGGAGATAAAGAGGTTGATGAGAAGCTTAAAGGGTACATAAAGGTGAGGATATCCCCCTGGGCAGAGAGAATCGTAAAAGTTACCTAGGCTCAAGGTTTATAACTTAGGAACCCTTCCTATTTTTTGGTGAATGACCGTGAGGTTTGAAGTGCTTAGTAAGGAAGATATGATAGAACTTTCAAAAGAGCTCAGCAAAGAGGGAATAATGAACAAAACCCGGGAGGAACTCGGATGGGAGCTTCATCACATCATTGTAATTAAGGGAAAGTTTAGTGAACTTGTTAAGAAATCTGAAGGCATTGAAGTAATTGAGGATACTCTCGAAGAAATAAGAGCAACTTTTGATGCTCTTATGGATGAATGGAATGTGGGAGAAGAGAAAGAATTTAAGGAGCTCTTCGATGAGGTAAATGTTCCCAAGCTGACGCTCATAACCGCATTGATCGAGAACGGATATGTTGAGGGAGAGGAGAAGCTCAGGCTTCTTAATAAGCCTAAACTTGATGAACTTGAAATTGAGCTCAGGTTTAACATCGATGAGCTTGAGGATGTGCTGGAGGAGATAGAGGATAAGCTCGACGCAACACTCACAACTGAGCTCCCCTTTATGAGAAAATACTTTGTCGAGGTTCTTGAAATCGAGGAAGAAATGATAAAGAGGGCTTTGGAAATAGCGGAGGAATATGCCACCGAAGATTCTTTGGTCGAGGCCATGTTTGTGGGAATTGGAAAGTCAGTACTGGCAAATGCAATACTTGAAATAGCTGAAAAGAAGGATACAAAAATCGAATTAATTGAAACTCTCTTGGAGCATGAGCCGCTGACCGTAGAGGGGAAAAGAGAAAAGATAAACATATACTTTGACGATGAAGCAATAGAAGATATATTAAAAGAACTGCAGAAGATGGGATATTTAAAGGTAAAAGGGAACAGGATATGGATTTAATGGTGGGGATAAAGCTTAAAAATTAATCACTAAATTAGGGCATGGGGTGGAGGAGAATGGCGGTGCTTAAGGCAATAAAGCTCAAGGACAGGGATGGGGAGATTCTCTTTAGATGCCCCAGGTGTGGTATGGTCTTTAGAAGGAGTAAAGACTACACCAGGCATATAAACAAGGCCCACGGGCACCTCTTTAGAAAAGAGTGATTTTGTTCTTCTCTCCTTTTATATAAGGGATGAAGAAAAGTCAGGACGCTGAAGTGTGATGAACGGTAGGGCTTTCTGACCTTTATTCCTTAAGGTCTATTTCTTTCACAAGCTTGACGATGAAGGTCTTGCCAACTTTCTCTCTCTCGATCAGCTGTTTCTTTTCGAGCTCCTGGATTATTCTACTCACCGTGGGTCTTGAGTAGCCAGTAAGCTCTGGGAGATCCTCTTGTTTCACTTTCCCACCCTGTTCCATCAGGGCTTTTACAACGATTCTCTCTTTTTCTGTCAGCACTTCTACAGGAATTCTGTTGGAGTACCATTTCTTCTTTGCCCAGTATAGGGTTATTGGCAATGCAATTGCCAGCGATAACACAGCACCTATGAGGGAGTACTTATATGGGGACGGCTCCTCTGGCGGAGATACCGGGGGCTTTTCCACGTTCTTGCCAAGCCAGTAGGTTTGGTATCCCATATTTCTCAACTTTGCTTCAATAGTCTCATTCAATCCTGTTCCAACCAGAATGACAAGTTCTGGCTTTAGATTGTCCAAACCTATAACTGCATGCTCTGAGAGGTCATTTTCTAAAGTCAGCAAAAGCGGTAAGGAATACTCCATTGCAAACTTTGATGCGGCGAGGGCGGAGCCGTAATCTAAAGCACTAGCTAACACAACTGCTTCCGAGCCATGGGGATAAAAGTGAACGGCCAATTTTTCCGCTGTTTCAGTCCTTACATCTCCACCTATCCTGGTGACGCTGTACCCCATCTTAAGGAGTTCATCCTCAACTTCCTTGCTGACCGCGTTTGAGTTCCCAACTATCAGGATTTTTTTCCACCCCAGCTGGATGTACGAATAAAGCTGAGCCCATGTTTTTTCATCCAGCTTTTGGGGATCAACGGGAAGAACAGGAATATTAAGGAGTCTTGCATACGGCTGTACAGTAATATAATCTATAAGATCGTCGTTTCTAACTATTATCAGATCATACTCAGGCCTATTTTCCTCTTGCTGGGCATAAATAGGAACAGCTATGAAAGATACAATAATCAAAGTTGCCACGAGTGCCAGTGCAATGTACTTAGTCTTCAATCTGCTCACCAGATTGAACCTAAAAAAGAAAGTTTAAAAGGTTTTTTCAAAGCTCAAAGGCCTCTCCAGGTTTTAGTATGATGACCTCTGCCTTGTCTCCAACAAGTTCTTTGAACTCCTCTGGGTTCTTAGCTATTGGTGGGAAGGTTCCGTAGTGCATTGGGATGACGTATTTTGGCTTGAGGAGCTCAACTGCTTTTGCAGCTTCTTTGGGCCCCATTGTGAAGTGCCCTCCAATTGGAAGTAGAGCAAGGTCTATTCCATAGAGTTCAGCAAAGAGCTCCATGTCCTTGAAAACGTAAGTATCTCCTGCGTGGTAGATTTTCTTTCCTTCGAGTTCTATTATGTATCCGCAGGCATTTCCAATGCTGTATTTTCCGTCGCTGCTTGAGTGCCATGCTGGAACCTGAACTATTTTAACGCCATCAACCTCGGTTGGACCATAGTTCATTCCCACTGTTGTTATGCCCCTATTGCCCTCCACGAGGTAGTTGGCTATGTCGTACATTGCAACTATCTTCGCTCCTGTCCTCTGGGCTATCTTTACTGCATCCCCGAGGTGGTCTCCATGTGCGTGGGTCACAAGAATAAGGTCAACCTTATCAAAGTCCTCCGGCTTTGCTGCTGCCGTTGGATTTCCGGTTAAGAATGGGTCTACCAGTATTCTCTTTCCATCTCCCTCTATCTCAAATGCCGCATGCCCCAGAAACCTCACTTTCACCATCTCATCCACCTCCATAAACGTCCAAGTTCAAATAATAACAAAAGATTACTTAAACCTTTCGACCAATTTGGATGTGGAGTTTGTCTTTTCCATATGCTATTAGCCAGAATCAAGGCCATGATTGCTAATTTATCCACAGAGAGAATTTTGCGCTTTTGAAGAAGCATTCATAAACCAAAAGTTTATAAGCTTTCTGCAATTCCTATTCACAGGGAGATTGCATGGATAGGTTAAATGTTAATGCTATAAAGAAGTTCTTCTTAACAATCATATAAAACATATAAAAGGAGGGTTAGAGTATGAGTGATGTTGAAGATATTAATGTGAAGCACGAGGAGGAGTATGACGATTACGTTTACTATCTCAAGCGTAGAATAAGGCAGCTTGAACTCCAGGTGAGAACACTTGAAGCTGACAAGGAGAGACTTGAGAGAGAGCTTTCACGCTTAAGGATGGAGATGTCCAGACTAAGGCAGCCTCCGGCCTTTGCTGGCACTTTGATTGAACTTTTGGACGAGGATAGGGCAATTGTTCAGAACTACAACGGGCCGAGATTCGTTGTTAGAATCGCCCCATGGATAGAGAAAGAAAAGCTAAAGCCCGGTGCCAGAGTTGCCCTGGATCAAAGAACAATGGCAGTTATAGAACTTTTGCCTTCCCAAAAGGACCCATCTGTACTGGGATTTGAGGTAATTGAGAAGCCAAACGTTTCTTACAATGACATAGGTGGGCTGAAAAAGCAGCTTATGGAGCTAAGAGAAGCCATAGAGCTCCCCCTCAAGCACCCCGACCTCTTTGAAAAGATCGGAATTGAGCCACCTAAGGGTGTTCTGCTCTACGGTCCCCCCGGTTGTGGGAAGACCCTAATGGCAAAGGCAGTAGCCCGTGAAGTAAATGCGACCTTCATAAGGGTTGTTGGCAGCGAGCTCGTAAGGAAGTACATAGGAGAGGGCGCAAGGCTTGTCAGCGAGCTCTTTGAATTAGCAAGAGAAAAAGCACCTTCGATAGTTTTCATTGATGAAATCGACGCAATAGGTGCGAAGAGACTTGACGAAACAACAGGTGGGGAAAGGGAGGTTAACAGGACTTTAATGCAGTTATTAGCTGAGCTTGACGGATTTGACCCAAGAGGTGACGTTAAAGTTATTGCTGCTACAAACCGGCCTGACATCTTAGACCCTGCCCTGCTCAGACCTGGAAGGTTTGATAGGCTGATAGAAGTCCCATTGCCAGATTTCACGGGAAGACTGGAAATCCTTAAAGTCCACACAAGGAAGATGAACCTTAAGGGCGTTGACCTTAAAGCCATAGCGGAGATGACCGAAGGGGCAAGCGGTGCCGACCTTAAGGCCATCGTAACTGAAGCTGGAATGTTTGCAATTAGGGCGAGAAGAGAATACGTAACACACGAGGACTTCATAAAGGCTGTTGAGAAGGTTCTTGGCTCTGAAGAGAAGTTAGCCCACCAGATGGCTTCACATGAAGTTATGTACGGCTGATTTCTCTTTTATTTCATTCTTTATTGAAGTTTTTAGGTTGCTTTTCAGATTTTTGGAATATGGGGTAAGAGCAATAACTGCCAATAAAAAAACAAACAAAAAATTTGAAACTGTTTAGGCCCTCTTTTTCAAGAACTCCCACAGGTCAATCCTCTGCTCAAGCCATTCCCTTGCAAAGCCCGTAATCACAAGCGGCACTTTTCTGAGTTCTTCAACGTTTCTCGCACCCACAAGGAACATTGCATTCTTCAGCTCGTCTATGTAGCGCTGGAGGATCTTAATCACTCCCTCCACGTCTCCCTTTACTGCCGGTTTGAGCAAGGGCAAAGCGACTCCTGCTAAGTTTGCTCCAAGTGCCAAAGCCTTTGCAATCATTATGCCGTCCCTTATCCCGCCGGTGGCAATTATTGGGAGTTCCGTTGCATAGCGAACTTCAGCCACGCTTAAAGCCGTTGGAATTCCCCAGTCCCAGAACTTTAAGGCAAGATCTCTACTCCTTTCGTCCTTTGCCCTGTAGTACTCAACACCGCTCCAGCTCGTGCCGCCGAGCCCACCGACATCTATTGCATCTACACCAATGCTTTCTAACCTTATCGCGACTTCCATTGAAACACCCGCACCCGTTTCCTTGGCTATTATGGGATAGGGAAATTCGTTTTTAAGTTCAGCTAGCGCCTTGAGAACTCCTCTGTATTGCGTATCCCCCTCGGGCTGGACGCTCTCTTGGAGAGGATTCATGTGAATAGCTAAAGCATCGGCTTGAATTGTCTCGACAGCTTTTAGTGCTTCTTCAATACCATAGCGTTCCGGAATTGTTTCGGCAAACTGGGGAGCTCCAAGGTTCCCAATGAGGAAGATGTCCGGTGCAACATCCCTAACATAATAACTTTCCCATGTTTCTGGCTTCCTAATCATTGCCCTCTGACTTCCGACTCCCATTGGTATGTTGAGCTCCTGAGCAGCTTTAGCTAGGGTCTTATTTATCTTTCCAGCGAGCTGCGAACCTTTAGTTCCTCCCGTCATCCCCGCAATCATAATGGGATAATCGAAACGCCTCCCGAGGAACTCGACGCTCATATCAATCTCATCTTTATCAATTTCCGGAAGAGAAATGTGGACAAAGTGGATATTTTCGAATTGATTCGTTACATGAGCCTCAACTTGCCGTTTTAAACAGTGCTCGATATGCTCAAACTTCCTGATTATCGTGAGCTCCTCCTTGTCCATAAAAGCACCTCCTAAATGAAAAGTGCAAGAATAAGTTAAGAGGTTTTTGGGTGCCCAAGGTTTCTATTAGTTAGCACTTTTCCTGAATAGCTTTATAGCAACGTGAATCCATACTAATATCAAAGCAACTAAACCCACCAGAAAGAGGAGTGCCCCTAGATATATGATAAGCTCCGGTCGTTTGTAACTCCCATATGATAGAAGGTCTCTCTTCATACCAATAACAGCTAAACGATGTCCAGTATATACTGCCAATACCAAGAAAAAGGTGACAACTAAGTTCACTACAAGATCTACATTCTCACGATAAAATATACCAAAAAGTAGCAATATTCCACCTATCACGAAGAAATATGTGGCAACGCCATAAGTAAGCTCAACCGTATCAGGGTCTTCAAAATACGGGTCGTCCTTGTTAAGCTGATAATCAATCACATAGGTTAGTCCCAAGAGAATTAGAAGAAATGCTACAGTCAGTAAAAATCCACGAGCTATGGTGACCGTTCGCATAATTATCACCTTACTAACACTTCCGTAGCTTTAAATCCCGAACATTGGAATAAAAAATAAAAAGTTACCTTTTCTGACCAAGAACATATTTCTCATAATACCACCAGATATCTTCAATTATCATTTGTTTTGTCCCATGTTCTTCTGCAATGTCTCTTGGTCCAATGTTAACATCAAAGACATCCTTTGACTTTAAAATTCTTACCAATTCCTCTTTTGATATTGTCAGGATAACTGGGGCATCACCTCCTGAAGCCATTCAATAACATCACCCGGAGGCCTATCAAACCTAGAATGAATTCTGACAAAATTATACCAGAAGGCAAACAGAAAAACAAACCTATGAACTCTCCTCCAGTCTTTACCCCTGAAATTATTCCAGAAACGCTTCGTCCTCTCCTTCAACGTCCTAAACCAGCGCTCAACACTGTTCCTCGGCCCGAAAGTCACATGCAGATAACCCAACCTCAAACTCTTAAAAGCAGACTTATACCAGCTCGCCCTGTCAACCAGAAAGACAGGC
>NZ_KE387149.1:663681-666368 GCF_000430485.1 Thermococcus sp. PK | reverse complement strand
TTCTGTTTGCCTTCTGGTATAATTTTGTCAGAATTCATTCTAGGTTTGATAGGCCTCCGGGTGATGTTATTGAATGGCTTCAGGAGGTGATGCCCCAGTTATCCTGACAATATCAAAAGAGGAATTGGTAAGAATTTTAAAGTCAAAGGATGTCTTTGATGTTAACATTGGACCAAGAGACATTGCAGAAGAACATGGGACAAAACAAATGATAATTGAAGATATCTGGTGGTATTATGAGAAATATGTTCTTGGTCAGAAAAGGTAACTTTTTATTTTTTATTCCAATGTTCGGGATTTAAAGCTACGGAAGTGTTAGTATGGTGACCGTTCGCATAATTATCACCTTACTAACACTTCCGTAGCTTTAAATCCCGAACATTGGAATAAAAAATAAAAAGTTACCTTTTCTGACCAAGAACATATTTCTCATAATACCACCAGATATCTTCAATTATCATTTGTTTTGTCCCATGTTCTTCTGCAATGTCTCTTGGTCCAATGTTAACATCAAAGACATCCTTTGACTTTAAAATTCTTACCAATTCCTCTTTTGATATTGTCAGGATAACTGGGGCATCACCTCCTGAAGCCATTCAATAACATCACCCGGAGGCCTATCAAACCTAGAATGAATTCTGACAAAATTATACCAGAAGGCAAACAGAAAAACAAACCTATGAACTCTCCTCCAGTCTTTACCCCTGAAATTATTCCAGAAACGCTTCGTCCTCTCCTTCAACGTCCTAAACCAGCGCTCAACACTGTTCCTCGGCCCGAAAGTCACATGCAGATAACCCAACCTCAAACTCTTAAAAGCAGACTTATACCAGCTCGCCCTGTCAACCAGAAAGACAGGCTGCCCTTCACACGACTTTAAAACAACCAGAATGAAATCCCTGGCAACCCACCAGTTTCTAACAGTCGTAATCCAGACTGCTAAAACTTCCTTGCTCTCAACGTCAATTGCAGCCCAGAGGTATCTTTTCTTCCCGTTGATTTTTATTACTGTTTCGTCAACTGCGATGAAGTTTCGCTGTTTTTTGACTGCGAGGATTTTTGGCTTGTAAACTGCTTCTGCTATTTTTTGAATGGCTTCCCAGACGGTTGTGTGGCTGATTCCGAGGATTCTGGCGGTTTGCCTGTAGCTTAAGCCGTTTAGGTACAGGGTTATTGCCCTGATTTTCTTTTCTGGTGGGATTTTGTTTCGGCGAAAAGGTTTTAAGGCTGAAATTAATCGGTTGATAATGGTTTCGGCTTGCATGTTCCCCCCTTTCTTTTTCTGTGGTAGTGTCTGGGATTTAAACCTGACGCCCCACTGCTTATCCTGACAGTATCTCCTCTTTTGGTGCAATAACTTTTGCCGAAATAAAGCCTTCAATTAATCTAAATTCCTTGATTCCACTTTTCTCCTTGAGTTCTACTCTCAACTTTTCTTCTAGATGCTCTAGTTCCTTCGACTCATTTACTTCCATAGGGTATGGCATCTGACCAATGCCTTTAGGATATGATTTATATCTCACTGCAATAATTTTAACGTTATTTCCTAAAAGCCTCAGTAACTCTGACTTCCTAAGGGGTCTCTTAAACGTAATTGTAGCACTAACAACCTCTCCATCTCTTAAGCTATTCAAACGTTCTTTGTTCTGTTGAACGAAAGCAAGAAGTTCCTCCTTACTGGTCACATTTGGAATAACAGCAAAGTAACCATTTCTAACCAAAACAACCTCATGTTGAAGTTTTAGGACTCCCATATTCTTACTGTATGGAATAACAGTCTCCGGGATACTACTTGTGTTTCGTAGAGATGAAGCTTCAAGCAACAATGTCGATGATACTATTAATAGCACAGCAAATACTCCCAATATTATGGTTTTTCTCATTTTCATCACCTCAAGCTCCTTCAGTTTGTTCAGTCATTACACACCAATCAAGTCTCCCAAAGTCACAGAATGGCCAACCTCTGCCACAATATTCGGACTCGCTCCATAAAGTGAAAGTGGTCCCCCTATCCTCCGGATCCCTCCAGAATTCTACATACACAACGTACCAAGTGTCTGGACTAAGGTCTTCAGGGCTTAGTATTTTAAGTTCGAACTCCTCATCTCCTCCAGAGTCTGCTTCTTCTGTCCATGTATCAGTAGGGTTTGGAAGTGTAGTCCAGTAAGAACCCACGACGATTATATCTCCCCACTCCCCAATTGTCATATAGTCCCAGACATCCCTATCTCTTCTAATTTCGTATTGATAATATGCATCTAGTGCCAAAAATGCCTCTAAATTTTCGTAATACCAAACAAAACTTTGCTGTGTTTCTGCATAATTTGGAGAATCTGGATAAATAATTACGCTAACAGAAGTCCACGAGCTTGGTGCCCAATTACAATCTGTACAACTGCCATCAGCTATTACTTGTTGTATCCCTACAGCAATTAGTAACAATCCAATAAGTAGTGCAAGCAATCTTTTCATGCTTGCACCCCCATCAAAATATTGCAATAATATTTACCCTAGTTCCCACCACCTGTGAAGTTGTATAATCTGTCCAGATTCACGGCCAGAATCGCCCCTAAAATCCTGACAGCCAACCCCCTCAAACTAACACTCCTGCTCGGCCTCAGAAGAAACTCAGAAAACTTCGAAAACAAAGTCTCAATCCTCCTGCGAAAGTCAGACAAGTACTTGTA
>NZ_KE387149.1:651121-663581 GCF_000430485.1 Thermococcus sp. PK | reverse complement strand
GTAAATAATGGTTTCAGACTTCATGTTCCCCCTTCTTTTTCTAAAGTACTGCCAGTAACTTAAACCTGACACCCCACAGCTTATCCTAACAGTATCCTTCTCTTTTACTAGTTGTAATTTGTTACGCTTTTTTTTTCGTGAGTTCTTACTTTCCAACCGAATCTTCAAGAACCCAATTAACCAAAAGAAACCCAAGTAAAAGAATGAACAAAAAAGAACTTATTGGATAGCATCCTCAATCCTAAGCTGATTTTTATTGCTGTTGCCACCTACCTGCCGGGATGCAGGTTATACCACAGTTATTCTAATATTCTGCTTTGCCAGTAAGCTTCATCACCCAGTAATGCGGAACATCAGGATGATTAGCATCGGCAAGCAGTTTCGCGTACACTAATGCCCAGACAAGTCCTAATAATAACAAGAGGGGAATACTCTCACCAAAGTACTTCTCCACGGTTGCCGCAGTGATGGCAACCCCACCACCAAAATACCTCGTAATCAACAACCTTACCGCGTACCCACCACCCCTCCACCCATACTTTTTAATAAGCGCCTCCCTCTCTTTATCATACAGGAGCAGAATGTAGGGGCTCATGACGAGCGAATACAAAACGCCAAATTTAAATCCAAATTGAGGATCAACAGTACCAAAAATCAAACTAAGCATTTCTGCCGAGATTATTCCAATCAAAAAATTATGAAGAAAACGAGCCAAATAAAGATCTCCCTCATTCATTCTTTATCCCCCAGGATGCTTGTTGGACAAATCTCCCCAATGCATGGAGGATTTGGAGGAGGATAGCTTCTCTCTGGGTACGCATCATATGAAATTTCAACTTGTGCCTTGATATGCTTTTCCCAGCCTCCACTAAAATGACTGCCAAGGAGTTCACTTATGCCCCATGAAACAGTTCCGGATATTACTTTAGAGCCTGTTGTCCCAAACAAAGCCTCAGCAGTCTCTGTTGGGAAGAAAAGAGACATTCCAATACTCACAGTTAGTCCTACGGCATCTGAACCATCCCATGTGTGATAATACAGTTCTAAAGTCGTTAATTCCATCCCTTGATATTCCTGCTTTGGGTGAACTCCAACATAAACAATTCCTCCCGGAACGTCGTCATCAACTGGAATTTTAATTTTAGCAAAAGTAAATTCATAATCCCCGATGAGCTTTGGATTCAGATCCATGCTAATAATAGGAGTTCCCACTGAAGATTTATACTCATCCCAAACACTCACGTATACATAAGGAACGTCATTTTCAAAAAGTCGCTTCCATTCTCCATTAATTTTGATTTCCCATGGAATTTCTATTACAATATAGTCCTTACTTCCATCAAAAATCTCGGTTAATCCATCCCAGTGCCACCAATATGCCAAGTAGATGGTACCTCTGTAAACATAAGATGAATCTGGATCAAATTCAAGGTGAAGCTGATCTTTATCTCCAAAATATTGGGGCTGTATGGGCTCCTTTTGTATTGGTGCTGCCATTGCACTACCAGCCGTCACTCCAACCATCAGCAGTCCCAACAGGACCGCCAGCAACCCCTTCCACTTCATAACGTTTATCTCCTCGAATTGTTTGCAGTGTTTAATAAGAAACTAACTCTTATAAATCTTTCCTTTTACTTAAAGTAAAGATTCCTCCTTTTTGTTTCGGGTATAAATTTATTCCGAGTTAAGTTTTCCATTTAATTTTGGTTGAAAGAAAACCCAAGTAAAAGAATGAACATTAAAATCTAAGCCTTGTCCCCACTTTCTCTCCCCGTATTGCCCTGCTCAGATTCCCCCTAACTTTCCCATTTATGAAATAAACTTCACTGTGCTTTGCTATCTTTAAAGCCTCTCTCAGCTTGTTTCCAATTCCTCCAGTTACATCAATTCCAGCTGACTCTGGACTTTTCAGCAAATGTCTAATTTCTTCAGCATTAAGCTCTTCAATTAGCTTCGCATCTTTTTCCTTCGGATTCCTGTCATAAATTCCATCAACATCCATCATAAAGATAACTTTGCTCGGCTTTAGCATCTTAGCTAAATAACTCACTATCTGATCTCCCGAAAGGATGTCAATGCCTTTATCCAAAGCTATTGCTGTATCTCCAAACAAAATGGGGATAAATCCATTTTCAAAGAGCTTTCTTAAAACTTCAACATCTCCATAAACAACGTGACCGTTCTCTATAAGGAACATTGAGGAAGATGAGACTGAATAAGCTGGCAATCTTTTTTCCAAAAACACCTGAATTATCAAGTCGTTGAGCTTTAGCATAGCTTGATGAGTCTTTGAGAAGCCGATTCTCTTTCTCTCCATATCTCCAACCAAACCCTCACGAATGTTGTATTCTTTGGCATTTGGATGTCCGAAGCTTCCGCCACCGTGAACAAGGATAAAGCTCTCCTCGGGGTAAAACCGGGAGAGTTCTTCTGCTATGTTCTCAAGGACTTCTCGATTAAATGAGTAGGGCACGGTTTTGTCACTTATCACGCTTCCCCCGAGCTTGAGGACTATCATTCTTCGACCTCCTCAATTCTCAGTCCTTCTCTGCTTATCTTTGTTATCATTGGCACTCCACCCGCTATCTTTATGGCCGTTGCCACCTCGCTCTGCTTTCTTGGAGCCAAGGCGTACATACATCCTCCCCCTCCGGCACCTGTTATCTTCGCCCCAAGAGCCCCGGCCTCCCTTGAAGCGTAAACCAAATCGCTCAGGCTTTTTGTTGAGACACCAAGGGCATCAAGCAGGCCGTGATTTATGTTCATCAACCTTCCAAGCAGCTGGAACTTGATTTCCCTGTCGTACTCTGCGAGAATAACTTCTCTTGCCTTTTCTACGAGATTACCCATTGAATTGAGAATAGGTTCAATTATCTCAGGCATTTCTTCGTAGTTTCTTCTAACTTTTGCCACTAATTCCTTTGTCGAGCCGCTTGAACCGGTGTAGCCCACAACTATCGGCAGTTCAACTACAGGCAAGCTCTCGAAAGAGCCCTTTTGGTAGTGGAGAAAGCCCCCAACAGCTGAAACCGTTGGGTCAATGCCGCTCGATGCACCCTGTACGAGGAGCTCTACCTTGTGTCCGAGCTTTGCTATCTCTTCTTTGCTCAGCTCAAGCCCAAGAAGCCTTGATACGGCTCCTATTGTCGCTACTGCAACGGCAGCTGAACTTCCCAATCCTGCCCCTACAGGAATTTGAGAGGTTATTGAAACAGTTATTCCCTTCTGCTTTCCTGCTTCTTCCATTACGAGGTTTATGGCTTCTCTAACATAACTCAAAACTTCTGCAGCCTTTCCATAGTCTGTCTCGAAATAAATCTGGTCTTCGGAAAATGATACCGTCAAGCCAGGGGTTCTTATGTCTTTAGCCTCTATTCTAATCCTTCCGTTTTCATTAAACTCTGCTCTTACATAAGTCCTCAAATCAATGGCTGCAGCTATAGCAGGCTTTCCATAAACTACGCTGTGCTCTCCAAAGAGAATAATTTTAGCGGGTGCGGAAGCAAGAACTCTCATTTTTAACCCTCCCTCTTGATAATTTTCGATAATTCAGATTCTAACTTCGGTAAGTCTGAGGTTATGGTGTGCCAGACGATCTCTAGATCAACTCCAAAGTAAGCATGAATAAGTCTATCTCTCATTCCAGCAATTTCTTTCCAAGGAATTTGAGGGTATTTTTGCCGAATCTCTTTGGGGACATTCTTGGCAGCTTCCCCTATAACCTCCAAGTTTCTCAAAACTGCGTCAATAGTCTTTTCATCTCTTACGAAATCTCTAAATGACATGTCGGCAGTGTAACGTTTTATTTTTTTAATTGAGTTGAGAATATCCTCAATGTACAAATATGGATTTCTCATACGTATTTCACCTCTTGGAGAATTTGCTTCCTAATTTGTTTTTTCAATGCTTTTTTTGTAACTAAATCAACTTTAACTCCGAGTAGAGTTTCAAGATATTCTTGGAGCTTAATAAACTCAATAAACCCGATAGGTCTATGAAATTCAACTAAAATGTCAACGTCGCTTGTTTCCTTTTGCTCTCCTCTTGAATAAGATCCGAAGATACCAATTTTCTTGACCCCAAATTTTTCATAAAGCTCCTTTTTATGAGCTTGAAGTATCTTTTGTATCTCTTCAAGAGTCCTCATCCTACCGCCTCCAGTTCGAGATAATCGTAGTAATACTTCTCGCATTAATGAATACATAAATCGATGTCAGTATCTTTTCGAGCCTGTCCTCTTGCATGTGAGCCGTAAAAAATCTTTTTTCTTTGTCAAGGGAGAGCATTCTACCTATTGCTTCTTCAGTATTCATGATCCAAGATATACACTCCAAATTTATTTTTCTTTTGGTTGTTCTTGTATCCTTCTAATAAATTTCAGATTTTAGAAACTGCATCCATGCAAGGACTATGCCGGCAATTGAGAGCACGAGGATTACTAAGCCAAGAACGTTTACACTCCAGTGCATCTCAAATGTACCGCACGAGGAAGAGCATTTTGTGAAGCTTTCAACACCAATCCCATATCCTAAAAGGGCTGTTAAGGCTAATAGGCCTGTTGTACCCAATGTTTTTGTTGTTTTACTGCCCTCAGGGTAGAATACTGAAAATGCTATTAGGGCCCCTCCAAGCAGGAGAAAGAACATGGCAGACTTTACAATGAGCTCTATGGCATCGGCGTCGTTAAAGTAGGGATTATCTAAGTTGAACAAAAGCTCACCTAAATAAAGTGCAGCTAATATAAAAAGGGAAACTCCCACAAGTCGAATCAACTTTTGAATTGCTTGTTCCATTCCCCATCCCTCAATTTGCAAAACGCCTTCCTAGCAGTTCATGCCTTCCTCATGACAATACTCACATAACCAACTATCGCATCTGTTGACCTGCTTACCTCAAAGCTCGTTGTGTAGTGCAAAACCTCCGCTTCAACTGCCCCGCTGAGTCTTGAGAAGACTATTGCCGTTGCAACTCCTCCCGGACCGCACATTGTATGGTTCATTTTCCTTATCTCGTCGAACATTCCTTTATAATCAAATTCGAGAATCTTTTGAATTACTCTGAAGTCCCATTCCCTAATTCTTCCCAGCAAATCGTCTCCTCTTGCCCTAAAAGGCACGTAGCCGTAGGCATAGCCGTAGTGCATCATGTCCGTGCTTGCTATAACAACTACATCCCTCCCAAGCTCTTGGCTTGCTTCAAATATTGCCCTTCCCAGATCTTCGGCAACCTCTTCATCTTGCAGTCCGAGGGCTATGGGGACGATCTTCACTTCTTTTCCTGCTTTTTCGGAGATGTATTGAATAAAGGGTACCTGCACTTCCAGAGAGTGCTCGTATTTGTGGGCGAACTCGTCCAAATCTGCCAAACCGGAGTGTCTTGCGATAGTCTTTGCTAGCTCAGCATCAACTTCAACATCTCCCATTGGGGTCCTCCAAATGCCTTCAGGGTAAACTGCCACGGGGGAACCGAGGCCGGTGTGGTTGGGCCCTATAATTACAAACGTCTCCGGGAGGCCATCCTCATAGATAGCTTTGTATGTTCTCGAAGCTGTGTAGCCCGAGAAAATATATCCTGCGTGAGGTGCAACTCCCGCGGTAATCTTCCTTTCTTCTCCAAGCTCCCCAAGGTCACTGAAAAACTCATCAAGCATGAGTCTTAGCTCTTCTCCAGAGGGATAAAAGCTCCCGGCAACTGCGGGGTATCTTATCATTTTCATCACCAGAGTCCATTTGCACTTGAAGTTTATTAGAATTTTTGGAAAACTTTAATATAGGTGAGAAATAAAGCTCCTTTTAGGTGAAAATATGTACGGATGGAGAGGTAGAATTGGCTTGATAGTTCCGTCCTCAAATACAACGATGGAGATGGAGCTGCATTCAGCTTTACCTGAGGGAGTATCACTTCACACAGCGAGAATGCCTTTGAAGAACGTTACAGAGGAGGAGCTTTTAGCAATGAGCGGGCTTGCAGTGGAAAGTGCAAAGATGTTGAAAGATGCCGACGTTGACTTAATTCTCTACGGGTGTACGAGTGGCTCTTTCATAGGCGGTGGAGAATTTGACAGGGAGATTGAGGAGAAGATAGAGAGCGAGGTTAAGCTGCCGGTTGTGACGACGAGTACAGCAGTTGTCGAGGCCCTCAAGATTCTCGACTCCCAGAGAATACTTGTCATAACCCCCTACACTGATGAGATAAACCAGAGAGAGAAGGAGTTTTTGGAGGCAAATGAGTTTGAGGTCATAGACATCAGAGGACTTGGAATAGTCGACAATACCAAAATCGGAAGGCTCGAACCCTATGAAGCCTACCGGATGGTCAAGGCACTCTTTACAGATGAGGCAGATGCAATATTCATAAGCTGCACCAACTTGAGGACTTTTGAAATAATCGAGGCTCTCGAAGAGGACCTGGGTGTTCCAGTCGTTACAAGCAATCAGGCCTCTCTGTGGCTTGCTTTGAGGGAACTTGACGTAGGGGAGAAAATCCCCTGGCTCGGAAAGCTTTTTATGGAGTTTTAATTCTTTTACCGATTTTCTTTATCTTCATGAAAATATTTTTAAGCACTCTCTTGTAAATTTTCTTAGAGTACTCACTGAGGGTGATAAAATGATGGAGTTCATCAAGGACTTCCAGAGAATGAACATTTACTTGGCCTACAACGTCAACGTTGACGCAATAGTATATTTGAACGAAAAGCACATAGAGAACCTCATAAAGGAATTTGGAGCAGAGAACATTAAGAAACGAATTGATGAATACCCGAGAGAGATAAACGAGCCTTTAGACTTTGTTGCGAGATTAATACATGCCCTCAAGACCGGAAAACCTCAAGCCGTGCCTCTGGTGAGTGTTGAGACCGATAGATGGTTTGATTCCCGCTTTAAATACGATTCTGAGAGAATTGGGGGACAAGTGGGGGTAATAGCAAATCTCCTTGCCAACTTGGACTTTAATAAAGTAATTGCCTACTCCCCTTATCTTGGAAAAAAACAAGCTGAGATGTTCGTAAATAAGGATAACCTCCTCTATCCGGTTGTCGAAGAAGGAAAGCTTGTCTTAAAGAAGCCTGTCGAAGCTTATAGAGAGAACGACCCGGTGAAGATTAACAGAATTTTTGAGTTTAGAGCCGGCACAAGATTCAAGCTTGGAAATGAGACTATCGAAGTCCCCTACTCCGGAAGGTTCATCGTTGCTTCCAGATTCGAGGAGTTTGCGAGAATTGAAACTTCCCCGGAGCTAAAACCACATCTGCCCGAGATAGGCGAGATGGTAGATGGCGCCATTCTTTCAGGCTATCAGGGGTTAAGAAAATACTACAGCGACGGAAAGGATGCAAACTACTATCTAAGGAAGGCCAAAGAGGATATAAAACTGCTGAAGAAGAAAAAGGACATAAAGATTCACGTAGAATTTGCATCCATTCAGGACAGAGAACTCAGGAAGAAGGTGATCTACAACATCTTTCCTCTCGTTGACAGCGTAGGGATGGACGAGGCCGAGATAGCCCACATACTGAGCGTTCTGGGGTATAGAGAGCTAAGCGATAGGATTTTCACATACAACAGAATTGAGGATGCTGTTTTAGGAGCCAAAATCCTCCTCGATGAATTGAACCTTGAAATCCTTCAGGTGCACACAATCTACTACCTCATGTACATAACCCACAGCGACAATCCGCTCAGTGAGGAAGAGCTGATGAAGTCCTTGGAAGTGGGGACGACCCTTGCAGCTGCAAGAGCATCTCTTGGGGATATCAAAAGGCCGGAGGACATCAAGGTCGGTCTGAGTGTCCCATTCAACGAAAAGGGGGAATACGTGAAGCTGAGGTTTGAAGAGGCAAAGGCCAAAATGAGAACAAGGGAATACAAGATAGTTATTATCCCGACAAGGCTTGTAAAGAACCCGGTATCTACAGTCGGGCTGGGAGACACAATATCTGCTGGGGCTTTTGCAAGCTATCTGAGCATGTTGAGAAGGAAAGAGTGATTTACTTTTTTCTTTTGGAGATCCTGCCCTTTAGGGGAAACGAATATCAGTCTCTCATTATTTCTTCAACAAGCTTTGCTTTTTCCTGCGCTTTCTTTAGGTGTTCCACCGTGACTTTTGTGTATATCTGCGTTGTTGAGAGGTTTGAATGGCCAAGAATTTCCTGGATAACCCTTATATCCACACCCTTTTCCAGCATGTGAGTTGCAAAGCTGTGGCGGAGCATGTGTGGAGTTACCTTCACTCCGGCTTTGCTTCCATACTTTTTGAGAATGTACCATACTGTTTTTGGGGAGAGCTTATCCTTCTTTGCTCTTCTGACCTCAACAAAAAGGTACTCACTTCCATCTTCCCTTGTTTTCAGATAATCCTCGACTTCCTTTAAGAGAAACTCCGGGAGAGGAACTATTCTGTCTTTTGCGCCTTTTCCTCCCCTTACAACTAAAACTCCCCGGTTGAAGTCGATATCCTCTATTTTAAGGTTGCAAACTTCGCTTACTCTTAATCCAGTACCGTAGAGGAGCAGAATTATTAGTCTGTCTCTTTTTCTTGTGGGCGGAACTGCTTTTATGAGCTTTTTCACGTCTTCTCTTGTTAGGCTTTTTGGCAGGCTTCGGGGCACTTTTGGGGATTTCAATCGCTCCGCTTCTTCTTCCAATCCCTCAAACCTAAAGTACGCCTTTAGTGCTTGAACCACAAGGTTGAGACTTTTGTTGGAATACCCGCTTTGTTTAAGATTTGCCAAGAATCGGAGTGCAGAGCGATAGTTTGGAGTCTTAGCTTCTTTTAAGAAACGCTCAACATAGTAAGCATACATTTTGACGGTATGAGGGCTTTTCCCCTCGAGTTCAAGATACGTTTTGAATTCCTCTATAACGTCCATATAAATCACAAAAATAAATTTTAAAGGTTCAGAAGTTTTCGAATTCAGTTATGGGTTCCTCTAATTTTTCTGTAGTTTCTTCCTTTTCTTTAGCTTTCTCCTCTTTGCTTTCTGCTATGCTGAGGCTTAAGTGGACTATTCTAAGCAGCTCGATTACTAGGTCTTCATCATCTGAATATATGTACCCCTGCCCGACAATGATTTTTCCGCCAAGGTTGAGTTTCTCAACTGCCTCTGCTATGTATTTCTCTTCCGGAGGTTCTGTCTCTCCGAAGAGCTCTTTCCATATCTCACTTATCTTAAAAACATTGGCTCTTTTCTTTAAGGATTCTTTCAGTTTGTTGTTCTCCTCAACCAGTTTGCTGTATTCTTCAAGGAGCTCTCCATACTTGCTCTCGAGTTCTTGGTAGTTACTTTTGAGTTTCTCGTTTTCCTGCATAAGCATTTCGTATTTTCCTTTTAGGTCAAGAAGCTGATTTCTCAGTGCCATGTATTCCGGTAAAATCTGGAGACTCTTTAGACCTGCTCTTACGAGGGTATTCTTGAGTTCTTTTCTGACAAGTTCGACATCTATGTGCTCTAGGTCGTGCCCCATAGGTATTTTCATTCTTTCTACGTGCCCAACGAGTTCGCCGAGTTCCTTGAACATTCTCTCTGCCAGTTCCCGTCCAACCCTATCTGCATCGGTGGCTATTATTAGCAAATCTGCTCCTGCCACGGCACTTTTTGCTATTTCCAGATTTGTTGTTGGAATTATTGCAGAGATTGTTATGTTGTACTCGCTGCCAAGGGCTAAGCCTTGAAGGGCTTTACTTACAACCTCCACATCACTTGCTCCTTCGACTAAAATTCTCACATCTACAATAGTCATTCCCAACACCTCCACGGGGTGTTACCCCGAGCTTGTATAGGGCGAGCGTTATAAAAGTCTTTGGGCTACACCTCAATTATAAGGTCGTCGTTTTCTAGAATTACTTCTCCGTTGGGGAGGAGGCTTATCGATATTCCTCTAATCTCTACTCCCTTTTTCTTTGCTTCTTTTAACAGCTCAGCAATCTTGGGATCGCCTTTAACGTAGGGTTTGAACTTTTTGACTCCGGGTAGCGCCCCTATGAAGACTATCATAGCCCTTTTGCCGCTTTCCCTTAACTGTATCAGTTCTTTTATGTGCTTTTGTCCCCTTAAACTTGGGCAGTCAGGATACATAGCATAGTCTTTCTCTCTTAGAACGGCGCTTTTCATCTCTATCCAGACCTCTTCACCACTGCAGTCTAGAAGGTAATCCAGCCTGGAGTTTCCAACTTTAACTTCCCTCCTTTTGATTCTACATCCTTTAAGCCACCTGATTAGTCCCAGCTCAACAGCTCTTTCAAAGGCCCTTGCCTGAGTTCTCGTGTCTATAACTGCTCCTTTTCCATCCTTTTCTAGAAATCCAATCAAAACGAAATCCGTCTTTCCTCCTTGTTTGGGGATGCAAAATGCCCTCTTTCCTTTCACCATGAATTCTTCTAACCTGCCGGTATTTGTTATTAAGGCCTTTTTGAGTTCTCCGTTAACCTCCACCAGCCCCACAAATCTGTTAAGCCTTGTTATGAAGGTGCAATTTATTACCTGAAGGTTCAGCAACATAATGCCTCCCGTCAAAATTCTCGACCTAAAACCTTAAATATTATTCATTCAACATTACGATGAATATCTAAATGAGGTGGTAGTGATGGTGGACTACGAGCTGTTAAAGAAGATAGTCGAAGCCCCGGGAGTTACAGGATATGAGTTTATGGGAGTTAGGGATGTTGTTATTGAAGCCCTGAAGGATTATGTCGATGAAATCAAAGTCGACAAGCTCGGAAACGTTATTGCCCACAAGAAGGGCGATGGTCCGAAGGTTATGATTGCCGGCCATATGGACCAAATAGGACTTATGGTAACTCACATTGAAAAGAACGGTTTCTTGAGGGTTGCCCCAATAGGTGGAATTGACCCAAGAACTTTAGTTGCCCAGCGCTTCAAGGTCTGGATTGACAAGGACAAGTTCATCTACGGAGTTGGTGGAAGTGTTCCACCACACATCCAAAAGCCAGAAGAAAGGACAAAGGCTCCAGATTGGGATCAGATTTTCATTGACATAGGGGCTGAATCAAAGGAAGAAGCCGAAGAGATGGGCGTTAAGATTGGAACCGTGATTACATGGGATGGAAGGCTCGAGAGGCTTGGCAAGCACCGCTTTGTTAGCATTGCATTTGACGATAGAATAGCTGTCTACACCCTCGTTGAGACCGCAAGGCAACTTAAAGAGTCAAACGCTGACATCTACTTCGTGGCAACAGTTCAAGAGGAAGTCGGGCTTAGGGGAGCAAAGACAAGCGCTTTTGGCATTGACCCCGACTACGGATTTGCCATAGATGTAACAATCGCTGCCGATGTCCCAGGCACTCCAGAGCACAAGCAGGTTACCCAGCTCGGTAAGGGAACGGCAATAAAGATAATGGATCGCTCAGTCATATGCCATCCAAAGATAGTCAGATGGATGGAAGAGCTCGCGAAGAAGTACGAGATTCCATACCAGTGGGACATCCTTCTCGGCGGAGGAACTGATGCCGGTGCAATACACCTTAACAAGGCTGGTGTGCCAACCGGGGCAATAAGCATTCCCTCAAGATACATCCACTCGAACGCTGAAGTCGTTGATGAGAGGGACGTAGATGCAAGCGTTAAGCTCATGGTAAAGATCCTTGAGCACATACACGAGCTTGAGATTTGATTAAATGGTTTCTAAGTTTTCTTCTTCTCTTATTACATTCGCTATTTTCTCCTTTTGCATCATGGGGTAGATTTTGTAGAGTTTGTAAATGAAATAAGCCGCTCCTGTGAGAATTCCAGCTATTACGAAGGGAATTTTTGACGGCAACAGAAGACCGCGATGCCACTTGTAGAGAAGGTAGTTCTGGTAGTAGAAAAGGTAAGCTAAAACCGTGATTATAGCTCCCTCAATTCCAGCCTCTATCAGTTTTTTTTGATATTCTTCCATTTTACTCCCTCTCCTCACGATACTGTTAGGATAAGCTGTGGGGTGTCAGGTTTAAGTTACTGGCAGTACTTTAGAAAAAGAAGGGGGAACATGAAGTCTGAAACCATTATTTACTGGGTGGTTTCAGCCTTAAAACCCTTTCGTCGCAACAAAATCCCACCAGAAAAGAAAATCAGGGGAGTAGAATTATACCTGCGAGGCCTCAGTTACCGGCAAACCGCCAGAATACTCAAAATCAGTCACGTAACAGTCTGGGAGGCAGTCCAAAAACTCGCAGAAGCAGTTTACAAGCCAAAAATCCTCGCAGTCAAAAAACAGCGAAACTTCATCGCAGTTGACGAAACAGTAATAAAAATCAACGGGAAGAAAAGATACCTCTGGGCTGCAATTGACGTTGAGAGCAAGGAAGTTTTAGCAGTCTGGATTACGACTGTTAGAAACTGGTGGGTTGCCAGGGATTTCATTCTGGTTGTTTTAAAGTCGTGTGAAGGGCAGCCTGTCTTTCTGGTTGACAGGGCGAGCTGGTATAAGTCTGCTTTTAAGAGTTTGAGGTTGGGTTATCT
>NZ_KE387149.1:634018-651021 GCF_000430485.1 Thermococcus sp. PK | reverse complement strand
TGCCATCCAAAGATAGTCAGATGGATGGAAGAGCTCGCGAAGAAGTACGAGATTCCATACCAGTGGGACATCCTTCTCGGCGGAGGAACTGATGCCGGTGCAATACACCTTAACAAGGCTGGTGTGCCAACCGGGGCAATAAGCATTCCCTCAAGATACATCCACTCGAACGCTGAAGTCGTTGATGAGAGGGACGTAGATGCAAGCGTTAAGCTCATGGTAAAGATCCTTGAGCACATACACGAGCTTGAGATTTGATTAAATGGTTTCTAAGTTTTCTTCTTCTCTTATTACATTCGCTATTTTCTCCTTTTGCATCATGGGGTAGATTTTGTAGAGTTTGTAAATGAAATAAGCCGCTCCTGTGAGAATTCCAGCTATTACGAAGGGAATTTTTGACGGCAACAGAAGACCGCGATGCCACTTGTAGAGAAGGTAGTTCTGGTAGTAGAAAAGGTAAGCTAAAACCGTGATTATAGCTCCCTCAATTCCAGCCTCTATCAGTTTTTTTTGATATTCTTCCATTTTACTCCCTCTCCTCACGATACTGTTAGGATAAGCTGTGGGGTGTCAGGTTTAAGTTACTGGCAGTACTTTAGAAAAAGAAGGGGGAACATGAAGTCTGAAACCATTATTTACTGGGTGGTTTCAGCCTTAAAACCCTTTCGTCGCAACAAAATCCCACCAGAAAAGAAAATCAGGGGAGTAGAATTATACCTGCGAGGCCTCAGTTACCGGCAAACCGCCAGAATACTCAAAATCAGTCACGTAACAGTCTGGGAGGCAGTCCAAAAACTCGCAGAAGCAGTTTACAAGCCAAAAATCCTCGCAGTCAAAAAACAGCGAAACTTCATCGCAGTTGACGAAACAGTAATAAAAATCAACGGGAAGAAAAGATACCTCTGGGCTGCAATTGACGTTGAGAGCAAGGAAGTTTTAGCAGTCTGGATTACGACTGTTAGAAACTGGTGGGTTGCCAGGGATTTCATTCTGGTTGTTTTAAAGTCGTGTGAAGGGCAGCCTGTCTTTCTGGTTGACAGGGCGAGCTGGTATAAGTCTGCTTTTAAGAGTTTGAGGTTGGGTTATCTGCATGTGACTTTCGGGCCGAGGAACAGTGTTGAGCGCTGGTTTAGGACGTTGAAGGAGAGGACGAAGCGTTTCTGGAATAATTTCAGGGGTAAAGACTGGAGGAGGGTTCATAGGTTTGTTTTTCTGTTTGCCTTCTGGTATAATTTTGTCAGAATTCATTCTAGTTTTGGTGATCCGCCTGGTGATGTTACTGAATGGCTTCAGGAGGTGATGCCCCAGTTATCCTAACAGTATCCTCCTCACTTTGGGAAAAGTTAAAAACCCTCATTAATAACTTTTTTGTTGAGTTAAGATGAGCGAATATTTCCCATACCAGTCCTTAAGGCCAAATCAAGAAGAATTCATCAAGTTAGTTGACAGTGCAGTAAGAAATGGGGAAAATCTTGTCGTTGAAGCCCCCACCGGTTTTGGAAAAACTGTAAGTGTGTTGGCTGGAGCTTTGCCCTATGCCAAGGAGATGGGATACAAGATAATCTACCTCGCAAGAACGCATAAGCAGATGGACAGAGTTATAGAAGAGCTCAAAGCCATAAGCAAGAAAACCCATGTAAGCGGAGTTGAGTTCAGGAGCAGAAAAGAACTTTGCCTTCACCAGTATATCCAAAACTTTGCCCCCGACGCTTACAACGCGATGATAGTCTGCAAAAATCTCAAAAAGCTTGGCAAATGCGAGTTTTTTGAAAACTTAAAGAAAAAGAAGGAAGAATTTGACGAACTTGTCCAGTACTTCATTCAGACGCCTGCAGAGCCCATAGCGGTGCTCACATATTCTAAAATGTTTGACTTCTGTCCTTATGAAGTTACCAGAAAGATTGCGCTGAGCTCTGATGTAATAGTGGCTAGCTACCTTTATATGATAAATCCCTCCATCAGGGAGAACTTTATGAGCTACTTTGATTTTGATTATTCTGACCTGATATTGATCTTCGACGAGGCGCACAACCTACCCGATCAGGCAATAAACGCCCTCAGTGATAGGATAAGCATCCACAGCATCAACAGGGCCATAAAGGAAGCTGACGAGTATAAGGAGCACGAAATAGCGAATTTTTTGAGTATTTTTCTGAAGGGGCTGGAAAATCTTTACCAGGAAAAATTGAAGGATGTGAAGGTTGAAGAAGTTCCCATACTCCCCGAAAGCATTTTTTACCATGTTTTTGACGTCTTGGGGATCAACGAGAAGCAGCTCATTAGGATTCTCGATCAGATGGTAAAGGCAGGAGATGCGATAAGAGAAGACAAAATCGAGAGAAACCTTCCTCCGAGGAGCTATGTCGGAAGGGTAGGGGAGTTTTTGCTCCTTTGGTTTGCCCTTATCGGGAAGGAGGATTACCTGTTTTTGATGAGCAGAGATAAAGGGTTTTCTCTTGAGCTTGTGGCGTTGGATCCCTCAAAGGCTTTGAGCTTTATCAGGCATGTTCAGTCAGCAGTTTTCATGTCAGGAACGCTGAGCCCTCTAGAAGCTTTTGCGGATATAATGGGAGTAGAGGGCAAACTTAAAAAATTCCCGAGGATGGTTAAGAGGGAAAACGCTCTTGTCCTGGTTGCAAAAGATGTTTCTACTAGAGGAGATGAGAGGAACCTTGAACTTTACAAGAAGCTTGCAAGATATATTGTCGAAGCGGTGAAGCTCATCCCAAAGAACGTGGGCGTTTTTACGGCTTCTTATGAAGTCCTTGAGGGGCTTTTATCGGCAAATGTGGATGTGCAGATACAGGAAGAGAGCGGAAAAAAGGTGTTCATTGAGCAGAAGGGGGCTTCTTCAAAGGAGAATGACCTTCTGGTTATGGCATTTAAGGAGGAGGCAAAAAGAGAGGGGGCTGTTTTGCTTGGAGTCATGGGTGGAAGGAACAGTGAAGGGCAGGATTACAGCGGAGATGAAATGAACGGTGTTGTTCTTGTGGGTATTCCCTACGCAAGGCCAACGCCGAGAGTTCAAGCCCAAATAAGGTACTTCGAAAACAAGTTCCCCGGAAAGGGAAGGTACTATGGTTACATCTTGCCGGCCCACAGGAAGCTTGTTCAGGCCGCCGGAAGGGTGCACAGAAGTGAAGACGAAAAAGGTGCGATAATAGTCTTGGATTACCGCTTGCTCTGGAGGTCAATTCAAAGGGATTTGCCGGATTGGATGAGAGAAACACTAAAGCCTGTAACTTTAGCGTCAATGAAGAGACACCTTATAGAGTTTTATAGGGGAGAAAAAATTAAAGTTGAAGGGACTTAATCCCTCTTCTCCACAATGTAGTATGCAGCAGCTCCAATTAGACCGAACAGCAGTGCCACAATTATCCATAGAACCTTTCTGCCAGTGCCCATGTCTTTTTGGTTTTTGGCGATGTCGTAAGCCACCCATAAGAGGCTCAAAAGCCCAATTATCAAACTTATTGTCCACCACATTCCCAGCATGATTTCACCTTGTTACCATCGAACTTTATAAAGATTTCTAATTAGAAAGAGTAAACGAAAACAAAACACAAATCATGGGGCACCAATTGGAGTATAGGACAAAAGAGCATGGTGTCAAACTTGACTTAGAAGTCAGAATATAAAAGAAAGGAAAGAATTCACTCCTTCTTAACGTGCTTTTCTACGAATTCCTTGAGAATGTCCTTGAGTTTTGGATATCCTATCTCCTCAAGCTCGTACCTGACTCTGACGGCTGGCTTGTTGAGGTTCATGAATCTTCTAAGGTCAACTGGGGTTCCCATGATGACCACATCTGCATCTGCTCTGTTGATGGTCTCCTCAAGCTCCTTGATCTGCTTCTTACCGTAGCCCATTGCTGGTAAGATAACGTCGAGGTGTGGGTACTTCTTGTATGTTTCAACTATTGAGCCAACGGCGTAGGGTCTTGGGTCGATGATCTCCTTGGCTCCAAACTTCTTGGCTGCAACGTAGCCTGCTCCGTATTTCATTCCACCGTGTGTGAGTGTTGGACCATCCTCAACCACGAGAACTCTCTTGCCCTTAATGAGCTCTGGCTTGTCAACGAAGATTGGGGAAGCGGCTTCGATTACAATGGCGTTCGGGTTGACTTTCTCTATGCTCTCCCTTACCTTTTGAATGTCATCTCTGTTTGCTGTATCAATCTTGTTTATAATTATCACATCGGCTGCTCTGAAGTTGGTCTCACCTGGGTGGTACTTAAGCTCGTGTCCAGGTCTGTGCGGGTCGGTAACTACTATCCAGAGGTCTGGAACGTAGAATGGGAAGTCGTTGTTTCCTCCGTCCCAGAGGATTATGTCGGCTTCTTTCTCCGCCTCGCGGAGTATCTTCTCGTAGTCAACGCCAGCATAGACGACCATGCCCCTCTCTATGTATGGCTCGTATTCTTCTCTCTCTTCGATAGTGCACTCGTACTTGTCGAGGTCTTCAAAGGTTGCAAACCTCTGGACAACCTGCTTTCTCAAATCTCCATAGGGCATTGGGTGTCTTATGGCAACTACTTTGTAGCCCATCTCTTGGAGGAGCTGGGCAACTTTCCTTGATGTTTGGCTCTTTCCACAACCTGTTCTAACGGCTGTAACTGCTACAACTGGCTTGGTGCTCTTTATCATTGTGCTCTTTGGTCCGAGAAGCCAGAAGTCAGCACCAGCGGCATGTGCCCTTGAGGCAAGGTGCATAACGTGTTCATGGGAAACATCTGAGTAAGCGAACACAACTATGTCAATGTCGTGTTCTTTGATTATCTTTTCAAGGTCATCTTCGTTCCATATTGGGATTCCGTTTGGATAAAGCTCACCAGCAAGCTCTGGTGGGTAAATTCTACCCTCGATGTCTGGAATCTGGGTGGCTGTGAAAGCTACCACTTCATATTCGGGATTGTCTCTGAAGAACGTGTTGAAGTTGTGGAAATCCCTTCCTGCCGCACCAAGAATTACGACCCTCTTTCTTTTCTTTTCGGCCATTTCTATCACCTCAAAATATTTGATTTAGGCGAATAGTGTTTGAATTTTGGCATTTATAACTATTTTTGTTTAATGATGCAAGTTTCTGGCGTGAACTCTTCGGTATGAGCAAGAGAAAACTGAAAAACATTCAAGAAATGCTTAGTAATCCTCGTGATTTGTCCCAAAGTGAGATGATTTAAGGGAGGAACCATAGGGATTGTATCTAGCTTCTTCATAAGCTGGAGCAGAATATTTTTCCATCTAAGAGCTATAATCTGCCTTCCTCAGTAGCCTTTGGGAAGATTCTTTATTCCTCTTCTTTTCAGCAGTTCAACTTCCCACTCTGCTAAGCTCGGACAAATTGTACAACCAAGGCGATAAAAGCCTTCATAATAGAGTGGATGGAGTTTAAACCCTCTCATAAGAATGAAGAGCTGAACCATCATTCCGCTCCAGAACTTTATCGGCATAATCTCCAAAATTTTACCAAATTGAGTTTTCCTCTCGATGACCGGTGGTTTTAACCTCCTCTTGGCGCTCTCACTGTCCCTATCGCCAACAACAATAATGGGATTTTCGAATTCTTTTACCACACTGTAGAGTGCCTCTACCTTCATCTTTGTACACCATCTGTTCCTATGAGAGGGCATTCCAAATTTGTCTATGGGCATTGGGACATCAACCTTAATGAGTTCCACACCAAGCTTTTTAGCAACTTTCTCTACGTAATCCTCAGTTTCAGGCATCTCATACTCCATATGAACATAAACCGCGCTAACTTTTCTAAATACCTCGCTAGCAAGTATAAGTGTAGCTGTTGAGTCTTTACCCCCACTCCACGGCACGATTATATCGTATCCCTCAAACTGCCTCAGAAAGGTCATGCTGGCTTCCACAAATGCTTCAATATATCCTTTGTTCGCCTCAATGATCGATTCGAGAGATACATCTTCAGTACAGGGACATTTCCATAAGACTTCAGTAAGCACTCCAAGCTTTTTGCTCACTTCAGCAACTTTGTTTGGGCCAGAAAAGTAGACCTCTTGGTTTAAGAGCTTTCTTAGTACAAGAGAAGTCTCCCCAAGGTCTACATCGAGGATTTCTTTCATGGACTTCCTAAAGTCATCTCCAACAGCCAGATACAGGTCGTAATCCGGGTGTATCTCAATTCCGAATGTATTTTTGGGGTTGAGGACGTAGGTTTCTTTCCATTCAAGTCCTAGCCTAAAGCGTGCCTTTATCTCCTCAAGGTTGGCATAAAGCTCATCAACCCTCATGTTTCTGACCTTTTTGGTTCTCAATGAGCGTGCATAGAAGGGTCTTTCCGTTTCCATAACAAACCTTATGACATCTCTCATTAACTCCTTCTCCTTTTCCCCAAAGAGAAGAATGGGAATGTAAGGATGCTCTAAGACCTCTTTAAGCTTATCTTCTACTTCTTCAAATCTCCTTCCACCGCCGAGACTTGAGACCTTCAGAAAACCGCCATAGTTTCGCTCATTTATATATTTAACCGCCTTGGAGTCTTTCCTCGCCCTGACTATGACATTGAACATGAGGGGATGTTCAAAAAGAGAACTTATAAATCTTTCCGCGGATAGAAGTCGTCAAAAATCCCAGCAGCTTATTTTTTCTTCTGAAACAGGTTTCCTTTTCAGCTTAAGCTTGTGAAGAAACTTTTCCCGTTATCTGCCCGGACGAGTACCTCGAGGGGAACAGTACAAAACTAGACATAAGAGAACACCTATTGTTTTGGTAGTATTGTTTTAAGCATAAGCTCATTTCCACTAACCGTTACTTGGGCTTCCACTTTGGTTGACTCATTAGCCTTTTTAGTGAGAAGGTTTTGGATTTCCTGAAGAGCTCTATCATCGTTCCAAAGGCTCTTCCATATCACCAGATAGTGTGTGGAGTTTTCCGCTAGGATTATTCTATCTCCCCGCCATGCTATAGATATTCTTGAAGCTTCTTCTTGGTCTACGCCATTAGTCACAAGAAGGAGATAGAAATAGAACTCCCCGAGTCGATCTTCGTGGATTATTCTGTAATCCCTGCCTAAGCTTATCTCTACTTCTTGGGGAAGAACTTTGGCTAAATAAAGTTCTGGATGCATTATCTGCTGGGTTGTTTGTGGTGGATTGGTGTAGGCTTCATTAACAAGCTCCCAACCTCCTTTTTGGTAGAGGTACTCGACGAATTTGTCACCAAAAACATAGGGAAAGTACCCAAAGTTTATGGGAGGGTCTTTGAGGTATAAGGAGGTTATTTTTTCTATTCTGATGCCGTGCTTCTTGCAATAAAGGTCGGCAGTTAAGTCTGCATCACCCTCAATTAGGGCTTTAATAGCAAGGCTACCGTCAAGTGTTTCTGGGTACTTTGGATCGAAGTACTGCTTTTGTATCACGTGGGTAAATTCATGAGCCAGAACTCTTTTGGCGGTATCTCCTGTTTTAAAAAAGTTTTCCGAGATTATGTAAACTTTATTCCCGGAGGTAACTGCTATCCATGAGGCAGTTTCTTTTTCTCTTGTTTTTGTGAGGTTATAGTCGGGCGGAACAAGAAAAGTCATCTTGTATATTAGTTCCCACTTTTTGATCTCTTGGTAATCCTCTCTGCTTGGACCCCATTTTTTAAGGGCTTCTTCCTTAGTAAGGACAATTATTTTTGGATTCTCCTTAAAACTAAGTCCTCTTATTTCCTCAACTTCTTTCGATATGTTGGAGGCTATCTGAAGCACTTGCTGAGCATCTTCGCTTGGATAGGAGTAGTTGTGATACAAAAACGCAATAAAGAAAATGCCTATGAGAAAAAGGGCAAGGAGAGATTTGTTCCTCATTTAACCACCAGAAATGCAAAAATCACTCCTTAAACTCGACGAATTCTTCCTTCATGCCATCTTTGGTTATTGTAACCACTTGAATTTTCCTTTCTCCTGTGTAAACATCTCTCTTACCCGCTGTCCTGACTGCCCTTATAGCCAATTCTCTAGCCTCTTCGATTGTCATATCTTCCTTGTACCCGTTTTCAAGTATCGCTATTGCAAACGGACTCCCAGAGCCCGTTGCAGTGTAGTTATCAAAGATAAGCCCTCCCAAAGGATCGAGGCTTGCAAGTGTTGGCTCCTCAACGTAGCCGCCGATGATTATTTGCACCATGTAGGGGAACCATTTGCTCTCGTTGAGTATGTTGCTAAGAAGGTTTGCCATAGCCTTTGCTGTCATTGGTTTTCCCCAGGTAAACTGGTAATACCTCGCTTCAGCTTCGAGCATTCTCGCTAAAGCCTGCAAATCACCAACGCTTCCTGCGGTTGTTATTGCTATCCTGTCAGTTATTGGCAAAATTTTCTTTATGTTGAGTGTCTCCACCATGTGATCGAGAGAAGCTTGAGTATCCGCTGCCAATACTACTCCATCTTTCAATTTAATTCCAACAGTGGTTGTTCCGGTTTTCTTTTCCATATCCTCTCACCTCTAGATGTGTATTCCTTAGAAGAGTTTTAAACCTTTGGGAATATAAGCTAAGCTAAAGCGGATTTAAAAATAATCGAAGGAGTATTCAACCTTCAAGCATGTCTTTGCAGCTCTCGCAGACCCATCTTTCATAGCCTTCGTGGACAACCCTGTGGAGCTGAGCATACTGCCCACAGACCTCACATATCCCATAGACTTCTCCCTCTTCTTTTTCAGCTTCCTCTTCCTTGTGATTGTAAGTATTTACCGCTGCAAGGAGATCTGCCGCTGTTACAAATCCCATTGGCATTCCAAGCTTTGTTACGAGGAGCCTTCTAACTCCTTTCTCCATCATAAGCTCGATTGCATCCTGAATATCATAGTCGTATTCTATCGTTATGGGGGTTTTTGTCATTATTTCACTAACTTTTACCTCTTTGGGATTCTTCCCCTTGGCAACTACTTTGTTGAGAATGTCTCTGTCCGTAACGATACCTATTATCTCGTCTTTGTCCATAACAACCGCACTGCTTACTTTGTTCCTTGCGAGAATTTTCGCAACTTTTTCAACAGTTTCGGTTGGTCTAACAACAACTGCCTTCCTTTTAACTATTTGCTCCACAGTAATTTTGGGCATCATTGTTATTCCCTCCTGATTCATATTGAACTACGATAAGAAACTTAAAAATGTTTTGGGATTAAATTTTCTTTTTCATTAGGTATCGAGAAATTAAGAAAAATCCTACCATAAATACTAAAATCGCCAAAATGTATGGTATTGGTGAACTCTCAACTAACTTGGGTGTAACCGTTTCGTTAATATCCTCAAGCCCTGGAGAAGGGGCTCGTTCAATAGCGTATGTTGCATTCTTGGCAGCTAACTGGGGTTCTTCTTGGAGGAGCCTGTCAAATAGTACATAAACTCCCGAAGCTAGAAGCCCGGCTATTCCCAAGCTTATAATCTGTATTTTCTCAAGAACTCCTAGAAAACGTTTTTTAACTGACATTCCTCTAGGAAGCAGAAGAATTGGCTTTGATGCAGCCCTGTAAAGCTTCACCTCTTGTAGCCTCTTCCCGTATTTCTTCCCTGCAATCTCTACAAGCCCTACCCTCACCATTTTATCTATGTGATAAGAAACGGTTGACATTGGGAGTCCGAGCTCCTTTGCTATTTCTGACATTGAAAGCGTCTTTTCTTGCAGGAGTCCCAGTATTAGAAGTGAAGTTTCATTTGCAAGAATTTGGGCCAGTTCTTTAGCCTTCTCATCTCTCACATCAATTGTTTCAAATTCCACCTGCTACACCAGGATTATTTGGCAATAAAAATATTAAAACCTTTGTTTTCACTTCAAAAGGGGTTGAAATAAAAAATCTGAGTAAAGTTATGAAAAGGAAAGAAAAGCTAAGTTCATGGCTTCTCGAGGATGATCTCGATTGTTGAAGTGTTGGCTGTTCTTCCATCAGCTGTTGGGAGCTCCTCTGTGCCGATCTTTATCTCCTTGACCCTAACTTCTGGGAGGAACCTGTTCCTGACGATCTCTGCAACGTCAACGGCCCTGCTGATAGCCCTACCTCTTGCTCTGATGCTAACTTCCTTTGCACCCTCGTTGAACTGGGTTATTACGGCCAATACATAGTTCATAACAGGCTTCTTTCCTATGAAGACAACATGCTCCTCTGCCATTTTTGACACCCTCCGAAAGTTTTGTCAATAGCAAACTTTGGATATGTGGTTAAATACTTTTCGGTTAAATACCAGAGTTTCCAAATATGTCCTAAAAACTCAAGAAACCGAGTTTTAGTTTTAACATCTTTGTGTACATTAGAAAATCTTTTTAAGGTTGATTATTACAAAAAATTGGTGATACGATGGCTATTCATCCAATTGATTACAGGTACGGTAGTGAGGAGATGAAACGCATTTGGGAGGAAGAAAATAAGCTTCAGAAACTCCTTGATGTTGAAGCTGCTTTAGCTAGGGCTCACGCACAACTAGGTAATATCCCTGAAGAAAGTGCAAAAATAATCAGTGAAAGGGCCAATACTAACTGGGTAAAAGTCGAAAGGGTCAACGAAATTGAGGAGGAAATACATCATGACATAATGGCAGTCGTTAAGGCTTTAAGTGAAGTTTGTGGAGAACATGGGAAATACGTCCATCTTGGAGCGACTTCCAATGATATAATAGACACCGCCAACGCTCTTCTTATTAAAGACTCTTTGGAGATTGTTTTAAAAGATCTTAGGGAGCTCCGTTCAATACTCAAAAAGCTAGCAAAGGAGCACAAATATACTGTGTGCATTGGAAGAACTCACGGCCAGCATGCCGTTCCAACCACATATGGGATGAAGTTTGCCATCTGGCTAGATGAAATCCAAAGACATATTGATAGAATTGAAGAGGCCAAGAAGAGAATCCTTGTAGGGCAGATGAGCGGTGCTGTTGGAACAATGGCATCTTTTGGCGAAAAAGGGCTTGAACTTCAGCGTTTAGTTATGGAGGATCTTGGCCTTAAGCCTGCAAGAATAAGCAACCAAATAATTCAGAGAGACATCTACGGAGAACTCATGAGCATTCTGGCCTTAATAGCTTCAACCCTCGACAAAATAGCCCTTGAAATAAGAAACCTCCAGAGAACTGAGATTCTTGAAGTCAGCGAACCCTTTGGAAAGAAGCAGGTTGGCTCTTCAACAATGCCGCACAAGAGGAACCCGATAAGGTGTGAAAAAGTCAGCGGGCTTGCACGGGTTATCTATTCCAACGTTATTCCAGCCTTACTCAACAATCCGCTGTGGCACGAGAGAGACCTTACTAACTCTTCAGTTGAGCGTGTTATCCTTCCAGAGACGTTTATACTCTTGGATGAGATGTTGAAGAGTATGAAGAAGGTCTTATCCGGCCTGGAGTTCTTCCCTGAGAATATAAAGAGAAATCTTTACCTCACAAAGAACCTGATAATGGCCGAACCGCTGATGCTCAAGCTTACGGAGAAGGGCATGGGGAGGCAGGAGGCTCACGAACTAGTGAGAAAACTCGCCATGAAAGCATTTGAAGAGGGAAGAGATCTGTTAGAAGTGGTTAAAGAGAGTGAAGCTATGAAATATCTCACTGAAGACGATTTAAACTCCCTAAAGCCAGAAAACTACATAGGCTTGGCTCCCCAGATAGTGGACAACGTAATAGCCTACATAGAAGAGGTCGAGAGAAGAGAGAGAAGTTAGTTCCTCTCAGCTGCTTCCAAAATTTTTTCCTCTCCAAGCGGAAGGACGAGCGGTCTGGAAAGGTGCTTTCTTGCATCAGGTGGCACTTCATAGATTTTTTTCTCAAGCTGGCGGGGTAATCTTTTTGGAATCAGAACTTTTGGCATTCTGTGTCCGCATTCTTTGCACTTCAGGTAGTCCCCTTTGCTTTTCATTGTTCCCCCACACTTTGGACATTTTGGCTTTTCATAAACTATTTTTTCGGCAAGCCTTATCGGGTAGAATTTTTCCAAGTTGAGGGTCAAAACACCCTCGAACTCCTTTACTCCTCCGGCTGCAATGACCTCGTCGCCTTCAATTAACATCCTAACGTATTTTCTAAATCCCTTGGTGGGCTCAAAGGCTGCAACCCTGATTGTGCCGGTATCATCACTCAGCTCGAAAAACACGTGCCTTCCTTTCTCCCAGTATTCTCTACTAACTCTTCCTCTTACAACGGCACTCTCCAAGGGCTTTAATTCGCCGATCTTTTTAAACCTCAAATGGTCGTCTGTATTTTGGTTTGTTTTATAAATCTGGAAGAACTCTACGGGTTCTTCAATAATGATGTTTTCAAATGTCCACAAAACCCGATTCTTATCTATTCCCCTAATTCCAACCAGAACGGGGTCTTTTCCGTGGGGAGTTATCAGAACGCTCCCCTTGAAGGGGTCGACGTTATCATATGTGAAGGGATAAGTTAATTTATCGGTTTCAAAAACACTATCTTCCTTGACTCTTCTTTTACTTCCCCAGAATTCCCTTTTCCTGTATGCTAGGAGTTCATAGGTAAAGTTCTTCAGCGGGTGGCCGATTGCCGCAAGGGCTCCAATTATACCCCTGCCGAGCTTGAACTTGTGGATTTCTGCATTTACTCCTCTCGCAACTTTTTCAGCGTCCTCAATGGTAACGTGATCCCATATAGCCTTATACGTAAACTCTTCCAGTTCTTTGGGAATTTCTCCCTCCAGAAATACAACTCCGGGGTTTGTGTTCTCATGATTAAAGTCTGATAACTCCTCAACCATATCCAGAACAAGCTCTTTTATCTTTGGAATCTCCTCATCTTCCACTTCGAAACTCATTGCCACAGCTCCGTTTCCCCTTGTCTTGTACGGTACGTTTGGGTTTAGACGGATGAGCTTTGGAAGGTCTAAAGGCTCCGCTACCCTGGAGATCTCTCTATACAGCAGGGCACCTAGATAAGTGGTGCACATCCCATCTGGTGAATCCGTGTCGTCAATGCCTATGTGAAGCTTCATCATTCCCTTAGGATATGCTGAATGGTTAAAAGTTTATCCATTGAGAGGAAACTTTTAAATCCCCTACCCCTATTTATAAATGATATGATGGAGAAAGAGAGACTGCTACGAATTGTTGAAACCATATTCAAGGGGACTGGATTTAAGGTTGCGAGAATGGAGTTTAAAGGCTCGTGCTTTGACCTAGTTGCTAGTAGGCTCTTTTTGCTGCTCTTCGTGAAAGTTCTCCAAAATATAGACTCCTTTACGGAGGAGCAGGCAGAGGATTTGAAGCGCCTAGCCAAGCTCTTTGGGGCCTCTCCTCTGATCGTGGGGTTAAAGTCTAAAAACGAAGAACTCGAAGAAGGGGTTGTTTACGAAAGACACGGAATCTATGCTCTAAACCCACAGACTCTTTATGATATCCTTGTGGAAAACGAACTGCCTGCAATCTTTGCCGAGAGGGGCGGTTTTTACGTAAGGGTTAACGGTGAATATCTGCGAGAGCTTAGAGAGAGACACGGCTATAGCGTTGGAGAGCTCGCTGAACTTCTTGGAGTTTCAAGGAAGAGCCTCCAGAACTATGAGAAAGGAGAGCAGGCCATGAGCCTTGAGGTTGCTCTGAGGCTTGAGGAGCTGTTCGATGCCCCGGTTGCAAAGCCCATCGATGTTCTTAACGCAAGAGTCGAGGCCAAGATGGAGGTTGAACCGGAGACAGACCTTGAAAGGGAAGTCTTCAAACGCTTGGAAGAGTTTGGAATGGGGGTCATAAAAATCAAAAAAGCTCCTTTTGATGCCATCTCAAAGGAAGGGGGAGTGAAGATTTTAACAGGCATAAGTGAAAGAAAGACGTTATCGACTGTGAAAAGGGCTCAAATAGTAGATGAAGTTAGCAAAATTATCCAGAGCGACGGGCTGTTTATCCTCGAAAGGACTAAAACCGAGGTTGTGGGAGAAATTCCTCTCATCCCAAAGGAGAAGCTCAACGAGATTAGGGATGCCGACGAGCTTATTGAGATGATTGAAGAACTCAAGAAAGAGATAAAGAGAAAGATATTCAGCTGAAGAAAACCTTTCTCCACACGTCTCTAATCTTGTCGACATATTTTGATGGCGAGGCAACCATTACTGCCCATCTGGGTGTTTGCCTTCTCTTGAGGGCGTTTGCTAGGGGGGTGACCTTTGTTAAAGGCTTTATTTCTCCAGTGTGCATTACCACACCAATTTCCGTTGACTTCAATCTCGGCTCGGTAAGCATTAGGTCAGCCGTTGAGAATTCTATAATTACCTCTCCTTCCTTCGCTCCCACAGCATCTGCTAGTTTCCTTTCGAGCTCTTGGCGTTTCTTTATGTCTCTATAAACTGCCAACAGTTCTCTTTTTTCCTCGGCGGTAAGTTCATCAGCCCCCAGCAGCAGTGCGGCCTTAAACAAGTCGCGGTACTTAATGCGCTTTACGATTTCCCTTGGATAGCCCTCCAAATCTTCAAGCTCTACAAGGACTCTGCAGTCTGTCATCTTCCAGAACTCCCAGAGGTGGCCGTCTTCAAGGGCAAATTCCAGAGCTCTGGTCAGCATTCCCTCTGCTATCTTTACCGTGTGGTGGAAATAAACCCTAGAGTACATGAGCGCTCTGGCCACCATCATACCCTCAACTGCCTCGACTCCCTTCTCGTCAACAACAAGCTCATTGTTGTGAATTCTTAGAACCTTCAGAAGCCTCTCAAGGTCGATTATTCCATGGGCCACCCCGGTATAGTGGGCGTCCCTAATGAGGTAGTCTAGCTGGTCTACATCCACGTCTCCATGCAGTGCCTGTCCGAGATATCTTTTTCCATATTTGCCCAGAATAAGGTCGGCAACTTCCTTTGGCTCATAGCCGTAAAATTCCAGTATCTCAGGTATGAACTGCCTTTCTTCTATCTCCCCGTCTATTATGTCGATCTTTCCAAGGATGATGTTCTGGCCGAGATGCATATGATCGTATTCCCTCACATAGTGCTCGTATATCTGCTCGAAGGTGTGTGAAAACGGACCGTGGCCAATATCGTGAAGCAACGCTGCTGTCTCTAGGAGGGTTTTTTCCTCTTCGCTAAGTCCCAGTTCCATGGCAAGCCTTTTTGCAATGTTGTATGTGCCTAATGAGTGCTCAAAGCGAGAGTGATTTGCGCCGGGGTAGACAAGATACGCAAGCCCAAGCTGCTTTATATTTCTAAGCCTCTGAAATTCCGGAGTTTTTATGAGGTCCAAAATGAGCCCGCTTATCTTCATACTTCCATGAATGGGGTCGTGAATTATCTTTGGCTTCATAATTCTCACCTAGAATAGACTTGGGACTTTTAAGTTAAATAATTTACCATGAAAAAAGAGAAAATGGGATTAAATGTCCCTTCCGACTATAAAAATTCTCTTTGTTTTTCCCGGCTTTTGGGGCAAACCTTCTCTTACTTTCTCCGCTGGCACAGCTTCAACTATTAGCTCCGATGACTTGGCCTCTTCTACTTCATATCTAACTGGGTTGTTTGCTTCGTATATCAGCCCTCTTATCTCATCTTCTATGCCAGCTGGCTTCTCTCCCACGTATCCGACTTTTATTATGGCTTTTGGTTTTGGATTGTCCGGTGAGAGGGGGTGGTAGATTATCACGAAGTCCACTAAGAAGGGCTGTTCTTTAAACGATAACTACCGGAACATTTGAATATTTTTGGTTCCGTAAAGCTTAAATGGTTTTGAGTCATATTTTTTGATGGTGTGGCAGTCTCCGATATGTGGGGGAAAGTTAAGCCCGAATGGAGACTGCTGAAAGCCCTGAAGATGTGGGGAGTTCCCGTTCCCCCGAAAGCCCTCCGATGAAGACGGGAGGAGGGAAGCCTACCCGTTACGAAATTAACACCCTACACACACTTTACGGGTAGGCAGAACGGTATCTGTGAACGATGTCCATAACCTGATCTATGTGGAGCTTTGCTCCGCTAAGGCTTATTACATCCTTTACCCTGATGATGTTAATCACTTTCCCATCAATGACCCTTGCTAAATCCCCAATCTTGTAGTTGAAGAGCGGCAACCCAGTAAGTTCGCCCTCTCTCATGATTTTGGTGATATATATTTCGTAGTAGTCCTTATACTCCGGATCCGCATCTTCTTTTAAGAGTATTAGTGATTCTGGGAAAGTGAAAGGTTCCATTCCTTTTCTGGTCACAATTCTTCTCCCTGTGGCATCGTCTTCAGAGTTTCCAAATACATCTAAGATAACGGCATTTGGGAAGCTGTCCAGTATAGCATTGGCCATTTCCTGACTCAACGTCTCTCCACCTACCAAAATAACCTGTATGTCGTTTTTGATGTCCTCTGGTAGCGTTAGCCGTTCTGCCTACCCGTAAAGTGTGTGTAAAGTGTTAATTTCATAACGGGTAGGCTTCCAGCCTCCCGTCTTCATTGGCTGGCTTTCGGGGGGAACGGAGACTCCCCACATCTTCAAGGCTTTCAAACGAATATTCCAACTCCCAACAACATCCCTATCAGCCTCAAAACCACACTCGCATTTTAAAACCCTATACCCATTCGGGCTTAACTTTCCCCCACATATCGGGCACAGGGATGAAGTGCGAGCAGGATTAACAAAAACCACACTCACACCCTTCAACTTGGCTTTATACTCAATAATGGATTGAAGCTTTCTAAAACTCCACCTGTGCAAGCGACCATTCAACTCAGCAGAGTATCTGACTGAGTCTCTAATATTAGTCAAATCCTCAAGGGCAATACAACCATAATTCTCTGCCAGTTCAACAATCTTGGTTGCTAACTTGTGATACAAGTCATTTAGTCTGTTCCTTTCTCTTTCGCCATACTTTTCCAAAAGCTCTTTTCTCTTTTTACCCGTTTTTAGCTTCTTCTGAATTCTCCTCCTCTTCAAGAAATAACCCGTTCTAATTTCCCTCTCGTGGGTGATGATCTGGATAAAGTTCCCATCTGGAAGGCTGAGGGTTACATTGTTCTCGTTCAAGTCCACACCAACGACGGCTTTTGACTCTCTGACTTCAACTTCCTTTGAGAACACCACGTGGAGGAAAACTCCTTTTGGATTTTTAAC
>NZ_KE387149.1:632902-633918 GCF_000430485.1 Thermococcus sp. PK | reverse complement strand
TTCCTCTGAATCTTCCTCCTCTTTACGAAGTAACCAGTCCTAATCTCCCTCTCGTGGGTGATGATCTGGATGAACTCGCCGTCTGGAAGGCTGAGGGTTACATTGTTCTCGTTCAAGTCCACACCAACGACGGCTTTTGACTCTCTGACTTCAACTTCCTTTGAGAACACCACGTGGAGGAAAATTCCCATCTGGTTTTTAACAAGCCAGGCTTGTCCTATTTTCCACTCCCTAAACTTCTCGTGGTGTTTTGCCGGGTAAAACTCCAGTTCCAGCCTTCCACTTGGAGTTGAGAGCTTGATAATTCCCTCTTCAATGTCGAGCTTGAACAGGTGGTCGTCCAGCATTATGACTTTTTTCTTGAAGGTTGGTTTTCCATTAGCTTTTCCTTTTCTCTTCCTCTTCCTGTAACTCTTGTAGATTGAGGTGGCCATTTGACAGGCCGTGTAAATGTAGTGGCTTGGGAGTTCTGGGTACTGCTCCCGAAGGCTCTTGTACGCCTCTTTCTTCAGCCGGTAAAAGCTCGTAATGTTGTTCTCAAAAACATAATCAAGGAGTAAATTTACAATATCAGAATAAAGGGAGAAGAGGTCTTCTAACCCTTCAGGTTCTGTTTTGAGTTTGAATTTTGCCGTGAGTTTAATCGTCTCTGAGGGCATTCTTTACCGCCTCGACAAGGCGTTTTCTTGTGAGAACGGGCACCATAGAGTTTTCCAGCAAAAGAGGTTACGATGGCTAACAAGTCCTCAACAAGTTCCTTTTCCGGCGTTTTCTCTTCATCATCAAAGATTACTTCAACCTCAACCCCGTGAGAGTTAAAGTATTGCTCAAGGTACACGAATCCTAAGCGGGTGAGCCTGTCCTTGTAAGTTATCACGACTTTTGTTATTTCCCCGCTTTCAATGAGTTTGAAGAGCTGTTTTAACCCCTTCCTGTTCTCGTTCAGTCCTGAGGAAATGTCTGTTATGATTTTTGCAACTTGGTAGCCTTTTGATGCGCAGTAGTTCTTGAGGTAT
>NZ_KE387149.1:625439-632802 GCF_000430485.1 Thermococcus sp. PK | reverse complement strand
CCTGTATGCTTTAATCTCGCCGGCTTTGATTTTCCTGATTAATGTTGGCTTGCTGATGCCAAGGAGCTGTGCCGCTTTTCCCGTCCTATAAAGCTTCATACTGCACACCCCTATTACAAACAATGACACAAAATATATAAACTTTACGATTTTAACCATTTAGAAAACAGCCCATCATAGGCTCTACTATCTCCTTGGTGCTTATCCTTGGACTAACTTTCTTAACAATAAAGCTCACATCTTCTGAGGAGTTCCTCAGGCTAAAAACAATGGAAATACACGAAGTTAAGATAGCGCCCGGTGTCAGGATAATAAACCAAGAGGAGTACAAAAAGATAAAAGAAAAGCTGAAAGATGCGCCTGTGCTTGCGTTTGTTAGAACTTTGAATAATATTCCCGAGAATTGGACTTACTATTTTGTAACCACGGCCACCAAAGAGGGCGAGGTAAAGACTATTTCACCCATGAACTTAGAAAGAATGACAGAGCTCTCGTACAAATACCTAAAAGCAATGGAAGAAGCCGGGAGCAGAGGAATTATACTAATAGACTGTCTGGAATACCTTGTTATGTACAACGAATTTACCAGCGTGATAAAGTTCCTGAACAAGCTGAAGGACTTCGTTGTGAGCCATAACGGAACTCTAATCCTCGTTGCGGAGAAAGATGCCTTCGAAGAGCAGCAATGGACACTGTTAACCCGCCTGCTTGAAGATGCCGTATAATGGGGTTTTAACCCGTTTCAACTTTTTTAACATTCTCTCAGGGTAAAAACTCAGGGATGCCTTTGCCTGTGGAATTTCCATACCGATGCTTATTCCAAGACTCATTAAGTCTCTTGGAGAACGTACTTCCCACTTGGATTCTGCTGATGAAGTTAAAAATCTGGGAGCTTTGTACTTCTCAACGAGCTGCCAGTTTTTCATCATAAACTTCAATATGTTTGCCCGCTCATAGGGGGTTGCCCTTAGCAGAGGAGCGAGAGAAAAGCCTATGGCAACGTTGTTTTTAGCTGCTAGCCTTGCAAGAACGTGGTCAAAACCGGAATCTTTTCTCCTGTATTCTGGAGCTATCACAGCATCAACCCTGTTCTCTATTGCAAATCTAACAACTCTCAGATTTCCTCCCTGCACGTAGATGAGGGCATTGGAAATCCTTCTTTGTACTTCTCTCACTAGGGAAGGCTTCTCCGTAACAATCAGCAGTGCGACTTTTCCATACTTCTCACTAAGCTCCCTAACTTCGTGTTTAAGCTCATCAAAGTTTGGAGAGTCTTTTAGGTAAACTTTCTTTGTAAAAACCACCTTATCGTACCACTCTTTAGCTTTACCATAAGCTTCCTCGCTTCTTATGTCCATCTCAACCCACTTCATTCGCTCAACCACTCCCTGATGGTCTTCACGACACTTTCCTTTCTCATTGGAAATGCTTTGACCTTTATCTTAACTTGGATGACGTCCTCTCCCTCGCTAACCTCCGCTTCTCCCAGATATGCCTTCTGCTTGCTGAAGCGAATGAAAAACGTTCCCATGTCATCAACCTTTTCTTCGAGGTTTTCTAAAAGGTACCTCTTATCCTCCTCGCTTAAAAGTCCCTTGATGTGCTCCAGCATCTTTCTGACGCTTTTGCTCCTACTCACCTCGGCATTTATGACCTTTATTGGATTTCCAAAGTAGCCTTCGGTCTCAAGTATCTCAAATTCTATGTCATCTGAGGGGACATCCTCCGGAAAAAAAGTCCCCATTGCTTCGAGAACTTTCTCCGGGTCTTCGGTTGCATGTACAAAGGTTGATACTCTTATGTGATGAGCCTGGAGCTTTGCCATCTTTCTCACCCCAAATTTGATTGAAAACATAGTTTAAAAGCTTTTAACTCTCAAAATACACGCTTGGCAAAACTAATTAGAAAAGAGGACAAAAAAGAAGGCCAAATACTTCACTTACCTCTTCCGTTGTGGGCCCTAATGCTTGGTCTAATCTTCTCGGCACCCTTACCCTTGTTGAGCAGACCTCTGCTCCTCTTTCCAGCGCTTGTAAGTCCTCTAAAGACCCTACCCTTGTGGGCTTTTCCAGCAATCCAGGCAATCTTTGGATCTGACTTGATGACTGGGTGGTGTGGATCAACTAGGATAACCTCAAACCACTTGTACATACCGTCCTCGCCAACCCAGTATGAGTTGAGAACCTCAAGGTTGGGGAACTTTCTCGCGGCCTTCTCCTCAGCAATCCACTGGAGGGACTTCTTTGGTGAGTACTTAACCTGACCCATCTTTGAGGGCTTTCTTCCGCCCTTCCACCTTGGCCTCTTCCTTCCGCCTTTTCTCACTCTAACTCTAACAAGAACATAACCTTGCTTTGCCTGATATCCCAAACTCCTGGCCCTGTCAAGTCTGGTTGGTCTCTCAATCCTAACAACGCTTGGCTCCCTTCTCCACTTAATCATCCTCTGCTTCAGGAGTTCTCCAACGTAGCTCTTTTTTGGGCTCTTCCAAGCTTCCCTAATGTATTTGTACATTCCCATTTTTTCCACCTCATCTTTCGCTGTTTGTGGTTCTCCGCAGAGCGGAACATCCCGCGGTTTCCACCGCCTAGTCGTGGTGAATAAAGGTTGTTGCTTTTTAAAAGTTGCGCCTCATTATTTAAAAAGCAAGCCGCAAATCTTGAGTGGGTGGTGAGAGTGAAAATACTTCATCAAGACCCCAAGGAGGGCAAAATCAAAGTCAAGGTGGAGACGCTCGACGATCTCTGGCACCTCTATCACATTATCGAGGAAGGAGATGTTGTTTACGCTAAGACCTTTAGAAAGCAGAGCCAGAGAAGTGATTCGCTGAGACCGGAAAAAGTTGAAACAATACCGGTGTTCCTAGGGGTCAAGGTTGAGAAGGTGAACCTCCACAGATTCGCAAACGCTCTAAGGGTAACGGGGCCTATAGTCTATACCTCCAGAGATGAAGTGCCTCTTGGCAAATACCACACGATAGCAGTTGAAGAGAACGACACGATAACAATACAGAAGGAGAAGTGGAAAAAGCACCATCTTGAGAGGTTAGAAGAAGCTGTCAAGGCATCCCAAAGGGCCAAGGTCATGATAGTTGTAATTGACGAGGGGGAAGCTGATATAGCCGTGGTTAGGGAGTATGGCGTCGACATTATAGCAAACGTGACTCACAACCTTGGAGGGAAGAGGTATAACGCTGACAGAGAGAGCGAGGAGAAAAAATTCTTCCACGACCTTGCCAAAACTATGAGCGAGATAATGGAAAGAGAAAATGTTGACAAGGCTATTGTTGCCGGTCCGGGATTTGCAAAGGAGAACTTCTACAAGTTCCTAAGTGAGAATTATCCTGATCTAGCTAAGAAAGTTGTTATAGAGGACACAAGCGTTACGGGAAGGACTGGCATCTATGAGGTAATCAGGAGAGGCACCGTTGATAGGGTTTATCACGAAAACAGGGTTGCAAAAGAAATTCAGCTTGTAGAAAGGGTTATTGAAGAGATATCCAAGAACGGGCTGGTTGCCTATGGCTTAAAAGAAGTCGAAGAGGCTGCAAATTACGGGGCTATAGAGACGCTTTTAGTCCTGGACGAACTGCTAAAGGGAGAGCACAAGGAAAAGATAGAGGAGATAATGGAGTTCGTGAGGGGCACAAGGGGAGAGGTAGTGATAGTGAGCTCGGAACACGAAGGTGGTGAAAAGCTCAAGGCCCTTGGTGGCATTGCCGCACTGCTGAGGTATAAGGTGAAGTGACTTTTTCTTTTTTCAAGCCTCGCCCTTCACGGCGGGAAGGAGGTCAGTAGTACACCTCTGCATACGCATCTCTTTCAAACTCCGGGAACTCTTCTCTCCTGCCGTTTTTTATCAGCACTCTCTCCCTTTCTTCCGTGAACTGTCCAATGACAAAAGCCCCTACTCCGTTTGTTTGGAGCTTTTTGATTAATTCTCTCGTATTTTCTCTTGGTGAGATAATGATTAAAGTCCCTGTTGAAGAGACGGTTAGTGGGTTTACGCCGTAAAAGTTCACGACCTTCTCCACAAGCGGATGCATGTAGAGGTTCTCATAATAAACCTCAAACCCCACTCCGGAATTGTCTGCTATCTCATGTAAAGCCGTTAAGCCGCCTTCAGTTGCGTCGTGCATCCCCCTTGCAAACTCCCTTGCCAGAAGTGCATCTTTAACAACGCTCTCAAGCTTGTACATCTCTCTCAGAAAAGAGGTTTCTGACGGGGAGAGTACGCTCTTGAGCTCCTCGGCTTTAAACCACGCAGCTCCGACCGCAAATTCTATTGCAACTCCTTTTGTGATAACTATGTCATCTCCAGGCTTAGCGAGCGGGAGCTTCAGTTCATCTTTTCTCACGATCCCCACAGCAGTTGTTGTGGCCGTGAAGTCGTTAATGGTTTTATAAACACCAGTATGACCTCCCACTATGGAGGTTCCGTATTTTTTGCACTCCCCTCTAAGCTCGTCCATAATAGCCTTCAGCTCTTCCTCTTTGGTTCCCGGATGTAGAAGGAGGTCAACAATCAGCCATCTAGGCCTTGCTCCAAAAACAGCTACATCGCTTGAGGCAAAGTGGTACGTGAAAAATCCAAAGTGCTCCCTTGGAACTCCAAGAACCGGGTCTGTGGCAATCACAAGGTAGTTATCACCATCATATTCCAGAACAGCGGCATCAAAGCCCTCTTTTGGCCCAACAACAATTTTCTCATCGTCAATGGGGAGATCGGAGAGAATTATTTTTCTTAAAACTTCGTTTCTAATTTTTCCCAGAGGAAGCATTGGCAAACCTCCTTTTAATGTTTTCAAGGGCAGCTTCAGCCTCTTTCAGCACTTTTTCATTACACCCGTGACACATTACCATGAAAGAAGGCACAATAACGCTCATTCTTACCTTATGCTTCCTTGCGATTTTGCTTATTTCATAGTTCGCCTCATATGCCAAATCGAAGTACTCCTCCTTTATTATCTGCTCCTTGTCAATATACTGCAGAGGGCATCCTTCCCTCCACTGCCTCCTTCTTCCGTACTCATACATCCTAAAAACCTTTATATTTGCCTCTTTTGCGAGGGCTTCAACTTCTTCAGCAATGTAGTTTATGAGGGGTCTCAAAATTGGAATTCCAATCCTTGGAATGGTGCTGAGCCTGTGGTCCCCATCCCACTGATCCAGCAAAGCGCCTTTTATCTTGTCGTTCGCGTTGTCCCCCTTTGCAATGATGTCAAACCCATTTGCTCTTGCGAACCAGTAAGCGTTCTTAAGCATAACTTTCTTGCAGTGGATGCATATCGGCCCTTTTCTTCCGACGGAGTTTCTTAGAAGGCTTTCAGTTATATCAACGAGGTAGTGCTCTACCTCAAGAGAAGACGTAAATTTAAGCATGCGTGGAAGGGGTTCTCTCCAGCTCCATCTGTGAATGAAGGTTATTGCAGACACATCCAAACCTGCCTTTTTGAGGAGGTAAAGTGCTAAACTGCTGTCCTTGCCTCCGCTAAACATAAGCAGAATTTTCTTTTCGTAGAGGCTTTCTCTGCTTGCGAAGTCCTTCAGGTCCTCTATTGCCCTGGACAGCACGGCAATCACCGGTTATGGCTTTGAAGCCACCACCCCTAGGGCTTCTTCGACTCTTCTAACTCCCTTGAACCCCACGCGTCTTAACCTTTCCATAACCCCTCTCTGGAAGTCTTTTCCCCGATACTTCTTGCCGGGATTTCCTACGTAGTGAAACAGCCTTCCTTTTGGCTTCAAGACCCTAAACAGCTCTGCATAAAATTCTTCGCTGTAGAGATGCCCGGCAAGTGAAAATCTCGGAGGGTCGTGTATCACGACGTCAAAGCTCTCATCGTTAAGCCTCTTTATCACATCAAACGCATCTCCCTGAATAAGCTGGATGTTCTGAGATGTAAAAACTTCCCTGCTCCATGGATTAAGCCGGGCGAGCTCGATTACATTTGGGTCTTTTTCGATCGTAATAACATAAGCTCCTCTTTTTGCGCTCTCTATTGCCGTGTACCCTAACCCCATGCAAGTATCTATAACAAACTCTCCTTCCTTTGGCTTTACAGTATCCACTTTACTTCGGGTGTCTTTTAGTGGATTGGTGTCCTTTGTCCTGTGCATTCTTATCCCGTTTATTTCTATGGTTGGAGGAATTGTTGGAACAAGCTTGTAAAAGCCATCGGTGGCAATAGCGGCTTTATACAAACGGCCTCCTCTCAAAAAGTAAACCGTGTTTTCATCCTTTGCTATCTTTTTTATGATGTCTTTCTCAACTTCACTTCCATCAGGGAAGACCACCTTATCCTCTTTAACTAGAACTGCATGCGATCTGTTCGTTTTCCTCAAATCGAGGTTTACCCTAACCTCTCCCCGAGAAAGCAGTATAATTCTGGCCTCTCTGAATGTTAAGAAGTAAATTTCTTCCATGTCCCCCACTCAAGAGAGAGAAATGCAAAGGAGTTAAAAGATTTTGGTTATCCAACGACTCTTTCAAAAACCCTTTCAAAGTTTTTGAATGCTATTGCTTCAACTTCCTTCTTGCTAAAATTCTCGCTTAGTCTCTTCAAAAGCTCCGGTATTTTACTTTCGTTTTCAAATCCCTTGATGCTTTTTCCACTCCATCCTTTGAGGTAGTAAACGAAGTCAAAACCAAATCCAACGTGTTTGTAGCCCGCTAAATCCACTATGTACTCTACGTGGGCAACCATTTTGTCCAGCGTTGGGTTTTCCTTATCTACAAAACTCGGGATTGCATTGACTCCTATAACTCCACCGCTCTCTGCTATGGCTTTTATTTGGTCGTCTTTGAGGTTTCTGGGATTCGGGCAAAGGGAGTAGGCGTTAGAGTGGGAGGCTATGATTGGGAAGGACGTTGTTTCAATAACGTCCCAGAAGCCCTGCTCGTTTAGATGGCTCACATCCACAACTATGCCGAGCTCTTCCGCTTTTCCAAGCACCTCTATGCCAAAGTTGGTTAAGCCACCTTTTGTTCTTTCAAAAACACCGTCACCTATGGCATTTCTCAGGCTCCAAGTCAGTGTTAGAACCCTTAAACCCAGGGCATAAAATACCTCAAGCAGGTCTAAGCTGTTTTCTATTGGTTCTCCGCCTTCCAGTCCGAGCCAGAGTGCCACTTTTCCATTCTTAATGGCATTTCTCATGTCTTTTACCTTTTTCTTTTGAAAGCCTCGCCCTTCAGGGCGGGGATGCAGTAATCGAGAAACCGGCCAGAGAGCAGGAAAGCAAAAGAATGTTTTTAAACCAAAAACGTGTGAATTAATAACGAGAAGCAATGAAAAGAACCGTAACGCTCAAAACTCCAACCCTCAAAAGAGCAGGAGAAAAGCCTCTTCGAGTTAGCCAAT
>NZ_KE387149.1:618035-625339 GCF_000430485.1 Thermococcus sp. PK | reverse complement strand
GTTAATGAGGCTTTCACCTCAAAAACCTGCCCCGTTTGCGGGAAGCCCCACGAGGGGGCCCGCTTTGTTCGTGGTTTGTTTAAGTGTCCCGCGACGGGGCTTGACTTTAACGCGGATTTGATTGGTGCTTTCAACATTTTAAAGAAGGCTGTGGAAAAGATAACCCCGAATCTGGGCGGCCTTTATGCTCAGAGGAGGGGTAACGGGGGGAAGACCCTCCCCGAGGGGCCGAAAAGCCCACCCTTGTTGGGCTTTAATGAGACCCCTCAAACCTTTCCGCCGTTGGCGAGGGGTTAACTCGTTGGAACCCTCGCCCTTCACGGCGGGAAGGAGGTCAGACTGGTTACAAGCTCAAAGCTTGGGCTTTCAATAACGTCTTTGTGAAGGTTGTTCAGAACTTCTAGGGCATGTCTTAGTGCAATGACTCTTTTTTCTGGCGGTGTCCAGATAGCCATTACTCTTGATCTTATTGTTTCCCCAAAGAACCGCTCAAAGCTTCTCTCTAAAACCGCGTTACCGTTCTTTCTTTCCTCGTAGATATATAGCGGTAAATCAGAATGGGCATCAAATATCACTATTTTCACCCATGAGATTATCCGTCCCTTTAGTATTTTAGTATTTTCCTTAGCTCAGTTAGTGTAGCGATGCGGATGCGGGTATCGGGTATCAAATTAGCTACCTTGAAAGCACCTTCAATTTCTCCGCTTTTTAGCATTCCCATGGTTATTTCTGCCATAATTTCAGAGCGCAGCTCCACGTCTTCAATGTTCATGGAAAGCTTTAACGCTTCTTTAAATCTTTCGAGTCCGGTCAGTAGCTTTATCACGTAGTGTAGATAGCGCTTGGGTATTTGGAGTTCTTGGAGATATTTAAGGGCTGTTTCAACTATTTGGCTATACCCAAGGGTTTCGTTCTTTTTCATCCATAGTGCTACCTCTAAAAGACCAATAAATATCTTCTCATCGTTAAATGTGCGTATAATTAATTTGGTGGCGTAGATATATTTGCCTTCCGAGACGGCTTTTCTTATTTCAGGCAAACCAACTGTGGCCAGGGTTCTCGCCAGATCGATCTTTCTTTCAACAGTCGCGGCTTTCGCTGGTACGCGGAGCTTTTCAAATAAGTCATGGGCTCTCTCGTAGAATTTGATAGCCTCTTCTGAGGGGAGCTCATCTCCAACGCTTTCTATTATGCTTCCCAGCTCTATGAGGTACTCGGTTTTCTTCACATAGTTTACCCTTAGGTTGACCACTATGTCAAAAACTTTTTCAAATAAGTCCAGCGAGAAATCAACAAGCCCGGAAATACCCATATAATACGCAATATTTGCCAGGGGATATATCCTGTCTTCAGATTTTTTTATTTTTTCAGCTTCTTTTATGGCTTTTTCGAACAGCCCCAGAGCGTATTCAGTATCCCCCATTATATAATATACAGAAGCAATATCTGCGAGTGCTTTTGATTTTTCTCCTTTATCTTTAATCTTCTTGGAAAAATACTCCGCATCTTCTAAACAACCATAAGCTATCTCTATATCCTGCGTGTAAATCACCCTAGCCATACCGCTAAGGGCTAATACTTTGTCTAGATTATCGTCTAGGTGGTTAACCAATTCCAAAGCTTCTTCATATCTTCCGTTTTTTGCTAAAAACACAATATCATCAATTTCGACCATCATTATCAAAAAGTATATTGGGCAAACAACTTAATAAACATTCTCCCCTTCTTGATATGGGGGTTCAAAAATGCTTACCTTGGCCCTTTACAATTCATACGATCCCAAGAAGCTTCACGAAGCGCATCTGAGAGCCATCGCTAGAGCGGCTCCCATCTGTTATGCCTTCGATTTCCACCTTACCCTCATAGGGTTCCCCTTTGAAAAAAAGAAACCGGCTGAAATAGCTGAGGAGATATCCCAAAATACAACAATTGGAGAGGGCGGAAAATACCTCATAGAGCTTGCAAGGGCAAACAAGTTTCATCTCATTGAGTTTCCAAAAGGCGGCTTCCCTCCCCAGTTCGGGCATGTCGTGGCAACTACACGGAAGCCCAACGAAGATAAGGAAATTTCCTCCCACCAGATTGCAGAGAGAGCTCTTAAAGGGGAAAGCTTTATGTTAGTAGTAGGGCTGGGGAGGCATGGACTGCCGAAGGAAATCTTTAAGTTGGCTAACTATCATTTAGATATCACCGATGGAAAGAGGATAAGTCTGGAAACGTGCACTGCCATAGGTTCAATACCAACGAAGATTAGAACAATCATGGAGGAGTTAAAATGGAGGAAAAGTTACTAAGTGGGTGGAAAGGGGACGTTGCATTTCTTCTCATCAGCCTTGTGGTTGTTTTTGCTCTTCATAGTGGTTTAAAGATTGCCCTTCATACAGACTCGCCACTGGTTATTGTGATAAGCGGCTCGATGGAGCCAACATTTTATAGGGGAGATGTTGTTCTTCTCAAGGGAGTCCCTCCAAGTGAAATAAAGGTTGGAGACGTCGTAGTCTACAAGAGACCCTATACGAAGTATCCAATAATTCACAGGGTCAGGGATATAGTTGAGTACAATGGAAAAAGGTGCTTTGTGATTCAGGGGGACAACAACTGGATACATGACTTCTACCCCCTCAACGTAGATGATTTTCCGTATCTTAAAGATTACATCGGCTTGGCTGAAGGAAATGTCCTTCCCTGCATCCCTCAAGAGGCTATTGAGGCAAAAGCACTGCTGGTCTTCCCAAAAATTGGGTATCCGCCCCTCATCGTGAGAGAAAAGCTTGGACTGGGATGATGTGAAGGGTAGGTTGCTGAGGTGTGATGAACTAATCGGCCCCTGACCGGACGATTCCTCTTTGCTTTTTGCTCTTTTTTAGGCACACATTTTTAAGCTCCGGCAATCTTCATTCTTTGGTGATGTTGTTGAGGTTTATTCCCCTGATAGTTGCAAGACCAGAAGTGCAGATGGCCATAGATGAGGCAATAATGCGGGCAAGGATTGAAGGAAAAGTTGAAGACACCGTTAGACTTTACGTTTTCAAACCGAGCTCCATAACAATCGGCAGATTTCAAAGCGTTGAGCACGACGTCAATCTTGACAAGTGCAGGGAGCTTAACATCCCTGTAGTGAGAAGAATAACAGGTGGTGGAAGTGTTTTTCACGATCAGTACGGAGAGATAACCTACAGTGTAATCATAGGAGAAAACTTTCACGAGAGCTTGAGGAACATAGAAACGAGCTACAGGTTTTTAGCGGCTCCTCTCGTCAGAGCGCTTGAGGAATTGGGAATAAACGGTGGCTTTTCCGGGCTAAACGACATAGCAGCCAATGGCAAGAAAATCAGCGGGTCTGCGCAAACAAGAAGAAAGGGGATCATCCTACAACACGGCACCTTCATGTATGCAACCAGGCTTGAAATTCTCGCCTCAGTGCTCAAAGCTTCTCAGAAAAAACTACAAGATAAGGGAGTTTCAAGTATCTGGGAGAGGGTAACAACACTGGAAAGAGAAGGAGTAAAGCTCAGCAGGGATGAGGCTTATGAGCTGTTGAAGGCAAAGTTCTTTGAAGAGTTCCCGCTTGAGGAGGGACAACTGACAGATTATGAACTCGAGATTGCGGAGAAGCTCATAGAAGAAAGATACGGTAACGAAAAGTGGAACTTCCAAAAGTGATGCTCAGCGATCACCTTTCCATCCTCATCTTTCGGTTCGCCCATCACTCATCATCGCATACTTTTCTTGAGGGCTTTTGTTTTTAAGAATATGCACTATCTTTTTAAACTTCCCTTGGGAGTGAAATTAGGTGGACAAAATGGTGAGCCTAATTACAGCAATGGCTTTGATACTCGGTTTCTGGGGAGTTCTATATCTCGCATTTGGAAGAAGGGGAGAAGAAAAAGAAGAAGGTCTACAGATTGACCTTTTCATTGCAATATGGAGGACTAAAAGATTTGTTAACTTCATAGACAAAGTTGGGACGAAGTATAAGAAGTTCTGGAAAGGATACTCCACAGCAGGCATAATAGTCGGCTTTATAGGGATGGCCTATGTGTTCTACACCCTCTTCACTCTCGCCATGCAGAATCTCCGGACAAAAGCAGCTACCCCCGGAGTCCAGCTTGTTATACCGGGCATTACAATCCCCCTGTGGTATGGGTTGATAGGGCTTATTGTGGTCATGTTTGTTCATGAGCTAAGTCACGGATTTGTAGCTAGGGCTGAGAATTTGCCCTTAAAGTCCGTTGGTCTTGTGCTTTTCTTCGTGATTCCAGGTGCGTTTGTTGAACCGGATGAGGAGAAGTTAACAAAAGCCCCCTTGCTGAGCCGTCTAAGGGTTTATGCTGCTGGCTCTATGGCGAATATTGTAACGGCTCTTCTGGCTATTCTGCTTTTGAGCTATGCTTTAAATCCCATAATACAGCCAGCTGGAGTCGAGGTTTCCAAACTGGCTCCAGAAGGTCCTGCTAAAAGCTACCTCCAAGAGGGAGACATCATCGTAGGGATAAACGGCCAGCAGATAGCAACAGTGGAGGAATTCTTCAACATAATGAACAAAACAAAGGCTGGAGAAACGATAGAAGTTGAGGTACTACGCAAAGGAAAAAAGGAAGTCATTAACATCCCCTTGGGCTCTCATCCGGACAATCCGGAAAAAGGATACCTCGGAGTTTACCCAGCGCAACACATAACCTCAAAGGTGGGCTTTAACGGGATCGTGCTCCCTCTGGCGTTTTCACTTTACTGGATCCACGTGCTAAACCTTGGTATAGGGCTGATGAATCTCTTCCCACTAGTTCCATTGGATGGAGGAAAGATGCTTGACGATGTTTTGAAAGCCTTCCTTCCTTCCAAAGTTGCCAAATCCATAACGTACCTATTTGTAGGGATAGGATTGTTCTTGCTCGCTGTGAACCTCTTCCCAGCTTTAAGAAGCCTTCTGGGGTGATAAAATGATCCAAATAGCCATAGTAGGATCGAGTGATAATAAACCTCTACCAAAAGCAGTCAAAAAGACAAAAGAATTCATCGAGGAGTTAACTAAGCACAAAGATAAAGTAGTTCTCCTTACCGGAGGAAGAGAAGGCATTATGGAGATAGCGAGCAGGGAATTTGCAAGGTTTGGAGGAATTGTTGTGGGAATCCTCCCGGAGAGGCAGGAGGGAAATGAGTTCAACACAATCAGAATAAAAACCGGAATGGACTTTGCAGAGAGAAGTGCGGTTATGATCAATTCAGCCGATGTTCTGGTAGTCCTTGGGGGAGGAGTCGGCACAATGGTGGAAGCATTAATTGCATATAACTACTCAAAGCCAGTTATTGTGGTCACGGACACAGGCTATCCAAGCGACAGACTTGAGCTCCTTGCTCAAGATGGCTACTTTGACCACAAAAAACTCGTGAAAGTGCACTTTATAAAAGATGGAAAAGAGGCCGCCAGACTTGCGCTGAAGCTCGCTAAACGATGATTATCTTTCCGTTTTCTATTTTAAAGGTATACGTGGCAGGTTTAAAATTGGGTGAAGGTGCTTTCCTTACAATCATCTTCTCCTCCACTTCCCCTTCTTGCGAGCTGAAGTCGATCTGATACTGACTGTAAAGGGAGAGCCACGAGATGTATCTTGAGGAGACTCTGTCCCTGTTGAGAAGGGTTATGTTTATCGGTCTTTTTCGCTTTTCGTAAAGAAGAGCCTTTTCTTTTTCAGCCAGGTTCTTTTGGAGATTTCTAAGTTCTATTTCTTCCCCTAACAAGAATACAAATCCATCTGCGGTTACCTGTATCCCTATTGGTCGCCTATCTTTTATTCTCTCCTTCAACATCTTTCTGTAGAGATTCATGAACTTTGGGAGATAAGTTTCTCGATCCATATTTTCATAATAGACGTACGGTTGTTGGTAGTTTATTCCATAAAATGATGCAAAAATGTCTATAATTCCCAGATCTCCATTTTCTCCTTTTTCATTGAGATCAAAGTTAATCCTCTTCAATTCTAAGTTGAGCATGGATATAGGAACAACTGAATTTATTATTACTCCAAAGTCTCCATCTTCTATTCGATTTCGTAGAATCTCGAAAGCAAGTGTCCAACCTTGCGAATAAGTGTCATATGTTATTAAAACAATACTATCTTCTAGGATACCCCCTCCAAGGGCTTCATCAAGTTGTGGAATCTTAGTTTTTATGAGTTCCATGATAACCACCATACAAATAACAATATGGATTTATTTATTTAAGCTTTTTTCATTTTTCGGGCGTGTTTATAGTAACCTTTATTAGGGTTTTTGCTGAATTCTTTCAGGTGGTTGTCGTGATCCCCAGATGGGATCACAGACTCAAAGACCCTGAAAGCGTGGCATTCGCAATTCTTGACGTTTTAGCAGACTTCGAATCAGAAGGAAAGCTGAAGAACCTGCCAAAATCCAAAAAATTTCCAAGTAAAAACAATACTGGCAATACTCCTCTTTAAACAATACTACAACCTACCCCTCAGAGACGCCCAGCACTACGGCAGAAAATTCTTACGGAGCAAACATTCACTACTCAACCCTCCACAACTGGGAGAAAAAGCTAGAACCTCGAAGAACTGACAAACCACCTCCTGAAAAACTCCAAGAAATTACCCTACGCCAGCACTCAAGCAGACTCAACCATTATTACAAATAAAAAAGGGTAGGAATAGAAGTTCAGGCAATAACGAGAATCCTGCCGGGTTTACTGTATCCGGTTGCTGTGAAGATCACAACTTCTGAGAACGAGCTGATTGAACTCCTGCCGGGGGTTCTGGGAATTTTATGCTGATGGGGCTTATGATTCAAAGAAAGTTCTGAACACTGTGGTGGAAAAGGGTTATCGGCCGATTGTTAAGAAAACTAAGAACGCTCCAGGTGGTTTTGGTAGTAAGAAGAGAGACAGAGTGTTTTCTGAAGAAGAGTACAGGCATAGGAATCCTCATGAGGGGTTCTGGGGTGCGTTTACAACGTGGTTTGGCAGTAGGATCCCCTGTTTTCTGAAAAAGACTAACTGTAACCCGAATCCTGCTTGGGGTAATGTGTTATGGTCTGAAAATCCTCCTCAGAGTCAAATACTGTTTAAATAACAGGGGGTGAAACTAAACACGCCCTGGATGATACCAGGTTCACTAAAGGGCTATAAACTTTGATTCTGCAGTACAATTCCATTCTCTGTTATATCATAAGGAACCCAAGAAAGAACATGACGCGTTCTTCTCATTCCATAAACTCTTAAGTACCTTCTCAAAGTTCTATCCTCTTCAAACAGCTTCATCTCTATGATTCCATCCGCTATTGCTTTGATT
>NZ_KE387149.1:602657-617935 GCF_000430485.1 Thermococcus sp. PK | reverse complement strand
GGCTGAAACCACCCAGTAAATAATGGTTTCAGACTTCATGTTCCCCCTTCTTTTTCTAAAGTACTGCCAGTAACTTAAACCTGACACCCCACAGCTTATCCTAACAGTATCCTCATATGGAGGCGGGGCGTGTTTATAGTAACCTTTATTAGGGTTTTTGCTGAATTCTTTCAGGTGGTTGTCGTGATCCCCAGATGGGATCACAGACTCAAAGACCCTGAAAGCGTGGCATTCGCAATTCTTGACGTTTTAGCTAGACTTCGAATCAGAAGGAAAGCTGAAGAACCTGCCAAAATCCAAAAAATTTCCAGTAAAACAATACTGGCAATACTCCTCTTTAAACAATACTACAACCTACCCCTCAGAGACGCCCAGCACTACGGCAGAAAATTCTTCGGAGCAAACATTCACTACTCAACCCTCCACAACTGGGAGAAAAAGCTGAACCTCGAAGAACTGACAAACCACCTACCTGAAAAAACTCCAGAAATTACCCCTACGCCAGCACTCAAGCAGACTCAACCATTATTACAATAAAAAAAGGGCAGGATAGAAGTTCAGGCAATAACGAGAATCCTGCCGGGTTTACTGTATCCGGTTGCTGTGAAGATCACAACTTCTGAGAACGAGCTGATTGAACTCCTGCCGGGGGGTTCTGGGAATTTTTATGCTGATGGGGCTTATGATTCAAAGAAAGTTCTGAACACTGTGGTGGAAAAGGGTTATCGGCCGATTGTTAAGAAAACTAAGAACGCTCCAGGTGGTTTTGGTAGTAAGAAGAGAGACAGAGTGTTTTCTGAAGAAGAGTACAGGCGTAGGAATCCTCATGAGGGGTTCTGGGGTGCGTTTACAACGTGGTTTGGCAGTAGGATCCCCTGTTTTCTGAAAAAGACTACTGTAACCCGAATCCTGCTTGGGGTAATGTGTTATGGTCTGAAAATCCTCCTCAGAGTCAAATACTGTTTAAATAACAGGGGGTGAAACTAAACACGCCCTTCATTTTTCAGTTTATACTGTAAGGGGAATGAGTAGTAGAAGGTTAGGTTTAGGATTTTGATGATGATATTTAACGAGAAATGAGTATTGTAAGGTTCATTCGTTATGTTAATGTTTTGGGAAATGAAGCTTGCGTTCATAGGATTTGATTTTATACTTTTTCCAAGTATCTTCATGAGAGAATACCGCTATTTTGCCCACCAAAATTCTTGGTTTTGGTAAATCATCTGCCGATGTAGTTGAATGGCTTCTGGAAACGATGTCTCTATTATTTTAGTACCATGAATTGCCTGACCAAAAACTTTATAAACTTTACATACATATGTAATATTAGACTTACATATGGAGAGGTGATTTAACATGAGGAAAAAAATTTGGGGTATCGCCCTATTGATGTTGGCTGCCTTAGGGTTCACCCTGGGAAGTGTAGTAGCATGGCAAGGAACTCCTGGAAAGAGCCCATATGCAGACCAAAACTCTGTAGCACCCATGCTCAACGGCACTTTAGCGACATATTACGCGGAACTCAGCCAGGAAGAGATAGACGGCCTGCTCTACATGGTTGAGGAGGAGAAGCTCGCAAGGGATGTCTATCTGACGCTCTACGAGCAGTGGAGCCTTCCGGTGTTCGGCAACATAGCGGAGAGCGAGGGGACGCACATGAACGCAGTGCTTAGCCTTATAGAGAAGTACAACCTGACCGCTCCGGACACGCTCGACCAGGTCGGAGTCTTCCAGAACGAGGAGCTTCAGGCCCTTTACGACCAGCTTGTTGAGATGGGAAGTGCAAGCCTGGAGGAGGCGCTTAAGGTCGGTGCACTGATAGAAGAGACCGACATAAAAGACCTCGAGGACTGGATAGTCCAGACCGACAACGAGGACATCAAGACCGTGTACACCAACCTCATGGCTGGCTCGGAGAACCACCTCAGGGCCTTTGTCGGCCAGCTAGAAAGGCTTGGTGTGGACTACACTGCCCAGGTGCTCCCCCAGGAGCAGGTTGATGAGATACTAAGCTCAGCCCCGACCCGCGGGATGGGTGGCATGGGAAGAGCCACAGAGAGAGCTGACAACGGACATGGCATGAGGAGCAGGACAGGCGACTGCAGCGGAAACGCAGGATCACAGGGCAGAACCGCTGATGGAGACGGGCTCGCCCAAGCCTTCAAACACGCCTGGGGCCAGATGAAGGGCTCCGGCAAAGGGACTAGGGGAGTCGGAGTGTCTCCATGATCTCCCTTTTCTTCTTGATGAGGAGGCGATTTATATGGAGCGGAACTTTTATACGGAGATAGACTGGAGAGTTAAATGTCTACCGAAGGTGATCACATGAAAGTTTCGGCTCTCGTAAGGGGTGTTATAGACCTTCTACTAGTGGTGACTTTCGTAGCAGAGCTCTTCACGGGCATCGGCCTCTACCTCGCACCTAGCGGGAGAATAGCCGAGACCATAGGCTGGACGTTTCTGGGATTTGATAAGGATACTCTCGATTTGATACACACGTACTTCGGCTTTGCGATGGCAGGGCTGGTTATGGTTCACCTTGTCATTGGGTTCAATAGCATGCTGGTAATGCTAAAATCTGGATTTAGGAAGTCCAAACTCAGGACTGTGGCTGCGGTTTTTGTCCCTTTACTCCTCCTCGTCGCAGGTTACCCGGTTTTCGCGTGGTACGGCGGAGAGGAGGACACATCCACCGTCGACGTTGAGTACACTTCCGAGATCACGGGGGACGTTTACATCACCGGCACCATGATGAAGTACTACATCGTCCGGCAGCTCGCCGATGAGTTCAACGTGGAAGTAACGGACCTTATTGAGAAGCTCAGCAAAAACGGAATAGAAGCCTCTCCCGATGATACCCTGGCCGAGATTGAGTACAATTATGGCCTGGACCATGAAGAGTTCAAGGCCATGTTGGAGGAAATTATAACCGAACTACGGGGTGAAAGTGAATGAAAAAGATAAGTTTTCTGCTCGTTGTCTTGGTACTCCTGGCAACAGTTGGAGCAGGATGTATAACGAGTACTGATGAGAGCACCACAGAGGGCTCCAGCACAAGAGGCCCTCCCGAAGATGGAGGTTATGGCGAGGGAGCGAGTGTAGACGTCTCCACGTACCCCGTTCAGGAACTGAGCCCGGACGAGATTGAAGCAATCCTCTACATGAGGGAAGAAGAGAAGCTCGCAAGGGACGTATACCTCGTACTCTACAACAAGACCGGCCTTTCGATATTCAACAACATAGCGAAGAGTGAACAGACTCACATGGATGCGGTGCTTGGCCTTATAGAGAAGTACAACCTGACCGACCCCCTTGAGGGGATGGGAATCGGGGAGTTTAACAGCACAGAGATGCAGGAGCTCTATGAAAGGCTTGTTGCCCAAGGGAGCGAAGGCGAAGTAGAGGCCCTTAAGGTGGGAGCGCTTATAGAAGAAATTGACATCAAAGACCTTGACGAGTGGCTCAAAAGAACAGATAATGAGGACATAAAAGCGGTATTTGGGAGTCTGAGGATGGGGAGTGAAAACCACCTGCGGGCATTCACAAGACTGCTCCGAGAGAACTATGGTGTTGTTTATACGCCGCAGGTATTGAGTGAAGAGGAATACGAAAGTATAGTGGACTGACCGGAAAGCTTTTATCTCTCCTTTTCCTACTTTCTTCAGGCCCAATCAGCGGTGTTGATCATGGTTCAGAGCATCGAGGAACTTGCAAAGATATGCGAGGCACTTTCTAATCCAGTTAGGATTAAGATACTTAAGTTACTTTGCCAAAAAGAGTGGTACGTTTACGAGCTTGCCAAAGAACTTGAAATATCAAGACAGCTCCTTTATCTCCATCTCAAAAAGCTTGAAAATGCCGGCCTCGTCGAGAGTGAACTTAGGCTTGAGCCGGATGATCCGAGGGCCAAGAAATACTACCGTGCAAGGCAGTTCAGACTTGTTATAGACAACGATGTGATTGTAAATCTGGAGGGATGAAAATGCCCTGGGGAGGAGTGTATATGTCAACTCCAAGCGGATGGATAAGCATAATCCTTGGCTTAATAATCCTCGTTGTTTTGGTGTTTGCTTTCTATCAGCTGAACAAAACTCTAAATGAGTTCAAGGTTGAGATTGAGAGACTCAAGAACGCTCTGGAAGAAACGCGGAAAAACACAGAAGAGGTAAAGAAAAAGCTGGAGGAGATTTAACCCTTCAACAGCTTTAACTCTTTTTCATTATTGTTCGTGTTCACGATCAGGTAAATTATTATCGGAACCATTATAATGGGGTCGCGACAAGCCTCTCAGAAAAGAGATAAGAGAATTCAAAGGAAAGGCTTTTTAAGGGATGTTCTTTCCCTTCACTGAGGCGAGAGAAAAATGAAATGTACAAAGTGTGGAAGAGACGCTGTTTATCATGCGAGATATGAGGGAAAGTTCTACTGTCACAAGCACTTCAATGAGATGGTTGAGAGCAAAGTAAAGCAGACTGTGAGAAAATATGGGCTAATCAAAAGAGGAGATAGAATAGCGGTGGGAGTGAGTGGGGGAAAGGACAGCGTTGTTCTTCTTCACATCCTCCACAAGCTCAGCCAGAAGTTTCCCTTTGAGATAATAGCCATAACCATAGACGAGGGAATAGAAGGATACAGACCGGAGAGCGTTGAAATAGCGAAGAAAAACGCAGAGATGCTTGGAATAGAGCACCGCATCTACTCCTTCAAGGAATACATGGGCTTTACCCTTGACGAGACAGTTAGTGTAATGGGGAGCTTTGAGAAAGGAGAGAGAGTTGGAGCATGTTCCTACTGTGGCGTTTGGAGGAGGTGGCTGCTGAACTATGCCGCTCAAGATGTCAACGCCGATAAGCTTGCCGTTGGCCACAATTTGGACGATGAAGTTCAGATGTTTCTTATGAACATAATGCGTGGAGATGTTGCCAGGTTGGGAAGAACGGGTCCCTATTATGAGGTTATTCACGAGGGACTGGTTCCGAGAATAAAGCCACTCAGAGAAGTTCCGGAAAAGGAGATAGTGCTTTATGCGATTGTGAACAACATTGAGGTGGACTTCAGCGAGTGTCCCTATGCGGTGGAGGCATTTAGGGCAGAAATCAGGGACTGGATAAACGAAATGGAAGAAAAGCACCCGGGAACCAAATACCAAATTTTAAGGAGCTACGATAAAATATTTCCCCTTTTGGCAAAGAGCTATGCTCACAGGGATCTCAATAAATGCAAAATCTGTGGACAGCCGACTACCGGAGAGATATGTAAAGCATGCACCTTTAAGCTCCAGGTGCAGGAAAAGGCAAAGGAAAAAGGCCTTACCTCTTTTTCCTGAAAGCCTCGCCCTTCAGGGCGGGGGAGTCTTTAGGGTCGAGTAAACTATCTATGGCACTTATCGCCCTGCAGCTTAATGTTCCTCTTCTGCCTTTCTCTTAAGCTCCTTGATTCTCTCCAGCCGGTATTCCTCAACAAGCTTTAAGAATTCTTGAACTTCCCTCTCTTTTTCTTCCTCTTCCCAGCGCTTCAGCTTTTCCTCTATTGCCTTTTCGAGCTCTTTTCTATCAACTATTGCAAAGTCGTCAACCCTCTTCACTTCGATTTCGCCCTCATAGAAAACAGGTATCTTCTTTTCTCTCAGCGTTTCATATACCGGATTAGGAAGTGTTCTTACGCTGATAAGCGCTTTTATCTTCTTCTCTGCGAGGTATTCAGCCATGCTCTTTCCAGCCCCCGAAGGATTAACAACATAAAGGACGTCTTCTTTTTTAATACCCGCAGAACGCTCTAGCTCTTCAATTTCTTTCCACGTCAGGTTTTCAATTACCTTTAGAGGGACGGCAGTACCCCTAAGTTCCAGAAGGTGCATTCTCTTTGCCAAAACCAGATCCTTGCTGAGCTTTTCTATTATTGATTTTGCTTCTCTAAGTTCTTTTTCAAGGTGGGCTATTCTTTTCTCTCTAATTTCCATCTCTTTCTCTCTGATGATCTTTTCCCTGATTTTCTCGTCATAGGTTGCCAATTTGTTCTCCAAGCTTTCTATAATTTTTCTCTGCTCTTCAATTACAGCCCTCAGCTCTTGATTTTCCCTCTCCAGCAGTCTTATGGTGTTTTCGAGTTCCTGTATCTTTTCAACGTAGGGGGTAAGATCGACAGATGCTTCAACGGCTTCAGGGGGCCTTGTTTCCTCTTTGGTCTTTTCCTTTTCTTTTACTCTCAAAATGGCCTCTCCAAGGTTGTATCCCTGGATCACAAGAGCCTTTATTTCCTCTCCCTTCTTTGTGATGCCCATTTCTTTGAGTTTTGCTTCCACATGGTCAAGCTTTGGCTTCAAGCGGAGGTATGCTTTGTAAGCCGCAGCCAAAGCGTCTCTCTGGTGATCGTCCTCAACGCTTATTCCAAGGCTCTTTAAGAGCTCGTTCTTCTCTTCAACTTTTAGGCTCTCCCGTGGAACAAAGAGGATTGCCTTAAAAGAGCGAGAAATCTTCTCCACCAAGCCGGGGGCGGGATTTACGTCGGTGGCTATTATTATCGGGTGGCCGACCTCACTTATAAATCTCACAATATCGCTAACAGCCATATTCCTCTCGCTGTAAAGCGCTAAAATCTTGCCGTTCAAATCTAAAGCTGCTATCCCAACGGTAATGCCCGGATCAAGCCCCACAATAATGCTTTTTCTTTCTTTTATGACACTTTCACTTTTTAAGGGCACAAATTCGAAGGTCTTTCTCTCCACCGGGCGGATTCTTATTTCAACATCCCCACCTTTCATGGGCTTTATAAGGCCTGCAAGCTCCTCTCTGGAAGCATAGACCCTGAATTCTCCTCTCTCCAGACCCTGGTCTTTCTCTTTAATTTCAAGGTCAAAAGGTATGCTGGCCCGTTTGAGGGTCTCCTCAATTTCCCTGACTTTATTCTGGATTAGGTTGTGGACTCTCCTCCTATACCTGTCCTGACTCCATCCACCTTTTCCCTGGCTTCTTCCTCTCGAGACTTTTATAATGACCTCATCTTCAAAGGGGAGAACCTCGTACCCTACTCCTCTAGCGGCTAAAAGGGCACATGCTTTTGCTTCTTCGTAGGGGTTGAACTTGTCTCCTATTCTGATTCCGTGTTCCTTAGCCAGGCTCCACAGAGCTCTTTGCTCTCCAGGTCTGCCGGTTACCTGAACTATCTTTGTCCCCTGCGGAATCGCCATTATAAACTTCCTGAGGTACTCTCCAAGCTCGTGGATGTTGTCCATGGCAACAATATCGGGTTTTTTGGCCCTTATGAACTTCAAAAGCCTGTAAAATGTAAACTCACCATGCTTGATTATCTTTCCATTAAACCAGCTAACCACGGCAAAGCGCATTGGCTCTTCGCTGATTATATCAATACCTACGATCAGAATAGGCATCACCCTCACTTCACTTACGTGTCTTATTTAAGATACACGCTTTAAAAGATTGTCTCTTCGAACTGCGGAGAAAAGCTTAAATATTCATCTGTACACAATATTGTATAAGAGGTGGTCAAAAGTGATGCTTGTATTGGATGCTTATTTTAAAAACTTTCCAGCCAGACGGAAGGTAGCGGAGTTCCTTTTTGAAAACGGGCTAAGTGTGAAAAATGGAAAAATCTATCTGAGAAACGTTGAGGTACCAATAAGCGAACTCTCACGTGTAGTTGGAGTAAACAGAAAAATAATCTACCACACCATAGAGTATATTGAAAACACATATCCCCTACGGATGATATTTGAGAGGCTTGACCCTCTTCCAAGCCTTATAAACGTGGCACCCATTATGGGATGGGAGGTTCTTGAGATAGAACTTGAGAAGGAGGAGTACTCCCATGCCCTTTCTGAATTGCTTAGGTACCTTTACGAGAATGATGTTCCAATAATGGAGATATTCAGCAGGAACCTTAGGCAAGAGGACGCCAAAGCATACATCGTTATAGATGGGACTCTGCCCGTAGAGGTTTTTATGAGAATAAAGGACATCCCAGGGTTTAGAAAGCTCGTTCTCCACACTCCCGAAAAGAGCAAAGAAAAAGTCGTGTGTAGTTACTGCAAGGTCAATTACTGTCCCAAAAAAGTTGTTATCGAGGGAGTAAACTACAAAAGTTAACCCACGACTCTAAATCCCTTCTCTCCCTTTGGTTCCTCCCACTCTACCTCTATTCTTGTAACCCTCGCCAAGGGTGGCCCCTGATGGGCCCATCCTATCAGTGCTTCGACCCTCTCTCTTTCTCCCTCAATTACAGCCTCGACGCTTCCATCCGGGAGATTCCTAACCCACCCGCTGACACCAAGTTTTTTTGCTTCCCTCTGCATGCTCCACCTAAACCCGACTCCCTGTACTCTTCCGTATATCCTTAGATGTGCTCTTACTATTTCCATCAGCTCCCCCCATTAAAAATAACCCCCATAAAATTTAAGTTTATCTTTGCTAACTCTTTTTGGTGGGGAGAGTGAGCGAGATGATTCTCGTATACACAACATTTCCTGATTGGGAAAGTGCTGAGAGAGTAACAAAAGAGCTGCTGGAGAGAAAGCTAGTCGCCTGTGCCAATTTGAGAGAGCACAAAGCTTTCTACTGGTGGCAGGGCAGGATTGAAGAGGACACAGAAGTTGGAGCAATACTAAAGACAAAAGTTGACCTCTGGAGTGAGCTCAAAGAGACCTTAAAAGAACTGCATCCGTATTCCGTGCCGGCGATAATAAGGATAGATGTGGATCACGTTAATAAAGAATACCTGGACTGGCTCTTAGAGGTAACAAAATGATCAGGAAAGTAAAGCCGCAGATAAGAGTTATTGGCTTCGATGACGGCACTTTTTCTTTTAAATCTAAGCTCAGAAAAGGCCGCACTATTTTAGTTGGCGTTGTCATGAAGGGTTCCCAAGATGTTGTGGGAGTAGTCACAAGGTGGATTGAAATCGATGGCAAAGATTCAACCGAAAAAATGATTGACGCGATAAATAACTCCCGATTCAAAGATTTAAGGGTTATAATGCTCAAGGGAATAACGTATGCGGGGTTTAACGTCGTTGACGTGGAAAGATTAAGCAAAGAAACCGGATTGCCCGTGATAACGGTGATAAGGAAAAAACCTGATTTAAAGGCTATGGAAGATGCCCTGAGAAAGCACTTTGCAGATGCCGATGAGAGGATTGCTCTTCTTAGAAAAGCCGGAGAAATAAGGGAGCTGATCCCGGGAAAAGTATTTTATCAGGCTTACGGGCTCCCCCCACAGCAGGCAGAGGAGATAATAAATCTAACCCAGAAAAGCTCCCTCATACCTGAACCTTTGAGATTGGCCCACATGATAGCTTCTGCCGTGATTACTGGAGAGTCCAAGAGGGAATAGGCTTGAGCTGAATCTCTGTTCTAAATAGGCAAGTCCCAAGCTTTTATCGCAGATGCTACCAAACCTTTATATAGGCATCACTGAATATTATTAAATGGCGGCGGACTAGGCCGGGGGGTTCGGCGTCCCCTGTAACCCGAAACCGTCGATATGCGGGGGCCGAAGCCCGAGGGGCGGTTCCTAAATCCAGCGGCGGAAGCCGAGAGGAGCCATGAGCCCCTGTCCCACGGGGCCGGCGGTGGGGGAGGTGGAGCTGAAGGGCTCCACCAACCCCCTTTGCCCGCCGAACCCCGCAAGGCCCGGAAGGGAGCAGCGGTAGGCGGGACGTTCGGCGCTCGTGGGGTAGCGGGGGCGAGCAAGTCTCGGTGGAAGCCGCTGGAGGAGGGTTCCCACCCTCGGGCGCGTCCGCCGCCGTAAGAAACTTTTTAATATGCGGAAGCACTCAAACAAGGTTTGTTATTTTAGAGTAAACAATATAGCAAACTTTGGCGAAATTTTTGAATATTTAGCTAAATGATCAGAAACGTCCACTCCATTACTCGGCTTTCTTTTGACTAAAGGAGCTCATAAAGCTATGGTTAGAAAGTAAGAACTTATGAAAAAAGAAGCGTAACAAATTAACACTAGTAAAAGGAAAAATTTATAAATACTAAGATGTTAAATTCATACGCAAAAACTGTTTGAGGTGTTGTCAAGTGGAGTGGAAACCACTGTCAATAGTCTTGCTAGGGTTGTTAATTGCTGGAGTTGTGAAAGTATCAGCTTCCGACTGTAGGAATTACTTATGGGCACCAAGTTACGTGGGGGATCTAAGAATGGTGAGATTGTTAGTGCCACAATAACTTTTAAGAGACCATTAAGGAAATATGAAGTTCTAAGGCTCTTAGGAAATAATGTCAAGATTATTGCGGTGAGGTACAAGTCATATCCAGAGGGTATCGGTCAGATGCCTTATCCAATGGAAGTTGAAGAATCAGAAAGGCTTATGAAGCTTGAGGAGCATTTGAGAAAAGAACTTAAGGAAAAGAATGGCATTAAAGACTTCAAGCTAATTGAAGGATTCATTTCCGCTAAAGTTATTGCCCCAAAGGAAGAATTAGTGAGGATTGCTAATTTAAAAGATGTCCTTGACATCAATGTTGGACCAAGAGATGTAGCAGAAAAACATGGAGTTAAGAGCATGCTTATCGAAGACATTTGGTGGGAATACGAAAAATACATCCTAAAAGAGAATAACAAATAAACTCTCCTTCCTTGTTTTTAATATTATAACACGAAATAAAATGTCTGAAATTAGGTGGGCATATCAGGGGGATGATTGATGAAACGGGATAGTTTGCCAAAAAAATTTACTAGTATTATCGCTGTATCGCTGATTCTTATTGGAATTTATTGTATTGTTATGACTTATTATTCAATTGACTTTGAGCAAGCTGATGCAGATGAGTTCGGATGGTTCCTAATAACTATTGGCGTTCTCCTCATGTTTTCATCGTTTACTCTTGAGACTTGGATTGCAAAAATAGTCTCAACACTTATTTTAGGTTTAGTTGGTCTAATTGGTCATCCCTCTCTTAACAGTCTTTCACGATTGTTTAGCAAAGAGCCTCCAGCACTCCCAAATTTGATTGTGGACCTTACTTTTACCTTACTCTTCCCGATTACAGTTCTCACAATAATCCTGCTTTGGATTCCTTCAATAGCTGAACTCGCAAATTGGACGAGGAGAAACATTAGGAAATAGCCTAATTGAGGTAAAACCTTATAACTCTCTACTTCTTTTGCTCTTTAGGTGTAAAAAATGCTGAGTGTTAAAGTTGCTAAGCTTAAGCTTGAGAATCCTCTCATCTTAGCTTCTGGCGTCGCAGATATGACTCCTGATTTGCTTAGGCGAGCACACAAGGAAGGTGCTGGGGCCGTTGTGACAAAATCAATTGGTATCGAGCCGAGAAAAGGCTACGATAATCCTACAATAGTTGAGCTTCCTTATGGCTTAATCAACGCTATGGGACTTCCAAATCCCGGCTGGGAAGCTTTTTATGAGGAATTCAAAAACGAGGAATTTGATTTTCCTGTGATAGTTTCAATCTTTGGAAAAGATGAGAGGGAGTTTGCATTCTTAGCTGAAAAGCTAAGCGAAGTTGCAGATGCCTTTGAGCTTAATTTAAGCTGTCCTCATGCTAAAGGGTATGGCATGGAAATTGGGCAAAATCCAGAGATGGTGTATAAGGTCGTCAAAGCCGTTAAAGATGCAACGGATAAACCAGTAATAGCAAAGTTGACTCCAAACATTGATGATATAGCAAAAATTGGACTGGCAGCAGAAAAAGCTGGTGCTGATGCTGTCTCTGCAATAAATACTATCAAAGCTATCGCAATTGATATCTATGCAAGAAAACCAATTTTAAGCAACAAATTTGGTGGTTATTCTGGGCCGGGAATTAAGCCAATTGCTTTAAGAGCTGTGTATGATTTGGCAAAAGCTCTGGACATTGACATCATCGGAATTGGAGGAATAACAACGTGGCAAGATGCCCTCGAGTTCTTAATGGCAGGTGCAAAGGCTCTGCAGATCGGAACTGCTGTCTCCTTGAGAGGATTTAGTGTATTTAAAGAAATTAACGAAGGAATAGGGAGATTTTTAAATGAGGAAGGGTTTAATAGCATAGATGAGATAATAGGAATAGCTTTGGAGGGATAAAAATGAAAAGAGCAGTTGTCTTGTTTAGTGGTGGTTTAGATTCAACAGCTTGCTTATACTGGGCAAAGAAAAATTACGATGAAATTATCATGCTAACCATAAACTACGGTAGCAATGAGGAGAAGGTAACCAATAAGGTAGCGGAGTTTTTTTCAAAGGAGCTCAACGTTCCACTCAGGATTGTCAGACTCGACTTTTTAGAAAAGTTTTCCAAGCTTAGAGGGACTACATTAGTTGGGGGAGAAACTCCGAAAGTCACTGCAAAGGATTTAGAGAGCACAGAAGTTGCTAAAGAGACAGCAAAGAGCGTCTGGGTTCCAGCAAGGAATTTGGTGTTAATAGCCGTTGCCGCTTCGCTTTTGGACGCCCTTGGGGGAGGAGACATTGTGGTAGGCTTCAACGCAGAGGAAGGAGCGACTTTCCCCGACAATACACCGGAATTCGTTGAGAGAATGAACGAGATGCTGAAATATGGAACCATGGCGGAAGTAAGGGTAGTTGCCCCTCTCATAAACCTCGACAAAAAGGGCATAGCAAAACTGCTGAAAGAGCTTGGTGCAAAGTACGAGTATTCCAATTCGTGCTACATGCCTCAGGGTTTCACAGAAGACGGAAAGCCCATTCACTGTGGCGAATGTGAGAGCTGTGTTCGGAGGCACAGGGGACTTATTGAATCCATTGGGGAAGACAGAACCATCTATAAAGTTAAGCCCAAAGTATAACTTAAAACTTATACCTGCGAAAGTTAAAAGTGGAGGTTCAGAACTCCACCCTCTTTTTCACGATTTCTTCCGGCTTGATCACGCTTATTCCGGTCTCTTTTCCAAGAACCTCGACCCAGATGTACCAGTCGGGGGTTGTAAGGTCCACTTTAGCCTTTAGCTCTTCTTTTATTTTTGCTCCGAGCTCTATTTCTATCTCTTTCCCTGATGAGATCCAGCTTCCCCTTCTCTTGCATCTAACTGCAAAACTGTCCCCCTCTTTGATGTATTCCTTTGCAAGCCGAAAAGCCTCTTCAAGGATTTTCTCCTTTTTACTCTCCACGAACTTATCTATGGGGATTACCTTGAAGATAGCCGTCGTGTCGAATTCTCTGATTCTCTCAAGGGCTTCCTCTTTGCTCAAGGGAGTTCTAGCTATCAGCACTCCTCTCCACTTTGTTCTTCTTACTCTTGCCGCTCCAAGTGCCCATTCTAGTTCAAGGGCAGCATCTCCTTCTCTTCCACCGGGTACGGTTACAAGTAGCGTTGCCATTTTCTTCACCCCTATGGACAAACTTATATATTCCCCCGCCTAAAACCTAAACTTGGTGGGTAAAATGGAAAGGCAGAGCACACTTAAAGTTTATTCCCCTCCATCTTATGAAGTCTACGGTCTAGCGAAAAATCCCTTTGAACAGCTGGCAAGTGAGGGCATAGAGGATGTGGAAAGCATCCACGTTTATCAAGAGGTGGATATGCGTCTCTCGATGATAATCTCAGAAGTAGTTGGGAATAAGAGCTCAATAGCATTTTCTCTGGTTGGCCCGTTTGGAATGGGAAAAACACAGAGGCTTAAAAGTATATACAAAGCAATATTACAACAAGGGGGAAAACCAATCTACGTTAAAGTTGACACAAACGACATTTTGAAGCTCACGAGAGACATTTTTAACGGACTGAAGCCTCCCAAAACAAGAACCAACATCTTTTTTGAGAACCTTTCAAAGAAAATTGGCTTTGTAGATAGGCTCGAAAAAATGCTCTCCTCAACCAAAGAATATAAGTCAAGAGATATTGCAGAGATGCTCACAAAGGAGCTCAGCAGGTATTCCTATTCTGCCCTCCTTTTGGATGAGCTGGAGAACATGCAAAGTGCCAGTGAGGAAGATAAGATTCTGTTCTTTGAGATGCTCAGGCATTTTATAAGCAACATGCCTCCTGGCTGTATCTTTGGTTTTGTATGCATACCGGAGACATATGAGGAATACACCAAACTTTTCCCGGCATTCTTTATGAGGCTCCACTATGAGTTCAAGCTCAGACCCATGAGCTTGGAAGAGACATTTGAGCTTGTCAAGAAGAGGCTCAACAAGGTTAGAATAAGGGACACGGACGACCCCATATACCCGTTTACGGAAGAGGCTATAAGGCTAATCCACGAGCTTGCAAAGGGCAACCCAAGGCAGATTCTAAGACTTTTGCACTACGTTTTAAGCGAGGCCAGCAAGCACAAGTTCGATCCGATAGATGATTACGTAGTCACCACGATTCTGGAAGAACCCAAGAGCCTGGAGGAGTACCTAACAAGAATTCCCAAGGACTACAGAGACCTTGTGGAGGTTATAGTTCACAAGTTCAACGGTGGGCCTGTGAGCTATATCCAGGTTGCAAAAGAAGTCAAAAAGCCAGGGGCTCAGGTGTATGAACACCTTGAAGAGCTCATACGGCTTGGATTCCTGGTGGGCGATCCAAAGGGCAACTACAAGGTGCCTGATTACGTTAGAAAGTTTTTAGAAGAGCAGAAGGGTGGTGAGGAGTGAACTACGAAGGGCACGTGCTCAGCGGCATCTTGAGCTATCCCCTCGTTATCCTTCTTGCATCCTTTTTGAAGTATTATGCAAACATCCCCTTTGAGCTTACCGCACTTTCCATGATACTGGGATATGGGGTTTATGTTCTAGGCTCTGACCTGCCTGACCTTGATCATCCAGAGGCGCTTATACACAGGGGAGCTAAAGCGATAGTGGCTGTAATGGTCGGCAGTGCGGTTTTTGTTAAAGGCGGAACTTTTCTATCGTTTGGAGACGAAATACTGGATTTAACCGTTAGATGGCTTGTAGCGGGGTTATTTGCCTTTGGGTCGTGGTATGCATTCTCAGCCATGATGCCCAGGCACAGGGGAGTTGTCCATTCCCTAGCCTTTGCACTTCTCTATGGAGCTCTGGTTTTTGCAGCCTTTGGGTATGGTCTTGGGTTTAATTTTGGAGAGGCACTGTTTATTGGGTTTGCCGCATTTTGGGGGTACTTCCTCCATCTGATAGTTGACCGTGAGGTGAAGCTGACCTCCTCCCCGCCCTGAAGGGCGAGGGTTCCAACGAGTTAACCCCTCGCCATTGGCAGGGAGGTTTGAGGGGTTTCATTTAGACCCAAGTTAAAGCGGGTCTTCGACCCCTCGGGGAGGGTCTTCCCCCCGTTACCCCTCCTCTGAGCATAAAGGCCGCCCAGATTCGGGGTTATCTTTTCCACAGCCTT
>NZ_KE387149.1:571111-602557 GCF_000430485.1 Thermococcus sp. PK | reverse complement strand
GGAGCCGATTTCCTTTTTGAATTCTTCATAGACGATTTTCTCCGTCCTGTTGAAGTCCACTGGTTTACCCTCGAAGAATTCCTGCCTGGAAAGGTAGTTTATCTGGTTCCAAACTTTAGCCCCAATGTCAGCTAACTCGAAGAGAATTCTCTCGGTTTCTTTTGAGGGCTGGAGTTTGAGCGTTACGCTCCTCTTCGTTTCAACTCACGCTCCCATTGGGTTTCAACGTAGTGCTTCACAATCTCGTCCGTTATGTAGCCGACTGAGGCGACGAAATAGGAGCGAGACCATAACCTACCGTGTGTCGTCTTGCTCCTCAGTTCTGGAAACTCTTGGAGGAGTTTTCTGGCGGTTTTGCCTTTCAAGTGGTTCACTATTTGGGCTGGCGAGAGGTTGGGCTTTGCCTGAAGGAAGACGTGAACGTGGTCGGGCATTACTTCGAGGGCAATAACCTCGCACCCGATTTCTTCCGAGTATTCTTTGAACATTTCTTTGAGTCTCTCGACGACTTTTCCGGTGAGAATGTCTCTCCGGTATTTTGGTATCCAGACGAAATGGTAGGTTATGAAGTGTTTTGCGTGTCTTGTTCTTTTGATTCTTGGTGATTCGGGTTTCATTGTGAACCCCTTAATGTATGGTCTGCATTATTGCTTAAATGCTTTTCGCTTTCCTGTTTGAGGGCTGTTGGGTAGTTTACTGCATCCCCGCCCTAAAGGGCGAGGCTTTCAGAAGAAAAAGTAATTTAGTTCCCAAATCTGTCCCATAATGTTTTTAAGTATTCAACCAAAAGTTATAAACCGGAGGTGTGGGACATGTTTAGCTTGGGTGGACTTTCACAAGCTGTTGATGAGAAGAAAACATGGGATGTTCTGATAATAGGAGCTGGCCCAGCAGGTTTTACCGCAGCAATATATGCTGCACGCTACGGACTGGAGACTCTTATCATCTCAAAGGACATAGGTGGAAACGTTGCCCTTACCGACCTCATTGAGAACTACCCCGGATTCCCCGAGGGGATAAGAGGTGCAGAGCTCGCCAGCAGAATGCACGAGCAGGTAAAGAAGCTTGGAGTGCCGATAATTTTTGATGAAGTTGAAAGAATAGACCCCGCCGAGTGTGCATACTACGAAGGCCCGTGCAAGTTCCAGGTAAAGACAAAGAACGGCAAAGTTTACACTGCCAGAACAGTCATAATAGCCGTTGGAGCAGAACCGAGAAAGCTTAGAGTTCCAGGCGAGGATAAGTTCTACGGAAGAGGAGTTAGCTACTGCGCAACCTGTGACGGCCCTCTCTTCAAGGGCAAAGATGTGATAGTGGTAGGAGGGGGCAACACGGCACTGCAGGAAGCTCTATACCTAAAAGAAATAGGCGTCAACGTTACCCTCGTCCACAGGAGAGACCAGTTCAGAGCGGACAAAATACTTCAGGACAGATTCAAGAAAGCTGGAATACCCGCACTCTTAAACACAGTTGTCGTTGAGATAAAGGGCGACCAGAAGGTCGAGAGCGTAGTGCTGAAGAACGTGAAGACCGGCGAAGTGTTCGAGAAGAAGGTCGATGGTGTGTTTGTCTTCATAGGCTACGAGCCCAAGACGGATTTTGTTAAGCACCTCGGCATTACCGGTGAGCAGGGCTACATTCCTGTCGATATGTACATGAGAACAAAAATAAAGGGGATCTTTGCAGCGGGAGACATAACAAACGTCTTCAAGCAGATTGCGGTGGCCGTTGGGCAGGGAGCCATAGCTGCCAATTCCGCAAAGGAGCTTTTAGAAGAGTGGAAAACCAACGTAAATGAGGAATGATTTTTTCACCAAGTCCTTTTTTACAAACTTTTTTGGCATTTTTGTTGCATAACTAATGCTTAATTCCAATTATTTTCGAAACTTTTTCGGACAAAAAAGGATTCTAATGAGCATAAAATTATATAGGTGTAAAATATTCTATACATTGGTGAGCAAATATGGTGAAGGGACCCCAGGTTAAGGAAATTCCCGGGCCAAAAGCCAAGGAAATAATAGAGAGGCACCACAAATATATGGCAACCACAACAAACGACCCAAATGAATACTTCTTGGTTATAGAGAGAGCGGAAGGCAACTACTGGATTGATGTCGATGGAAATAGGGTTCTTGACTTCTCCTCAGGTATTGGAGTACTCAACGCCGGTCTTAGAAACCCGAGGGTTGTTGAGGCTTTGAAAGAACAGCTCGACAAATTAATCCACGGTGCTGGAACTGATTATTACAACCCCTATCAGGTGGCTCTTGCCGAAAAGCTTGACAGCATTGCTCCGGGCGACTTTGAGAAGAAGACCTTCCTTTCAAACAGCGGTACAGAAGCTAATGAAGCAGCCCTGAAGATAGCGAAGTGGTCAACCCAGAGAAAGCTCTTCATAGCCTTCATCGGAGCATTCCACGGCAGAACACATGGAACAATGAGCTTAACGGCAAGCAAGCCAGTCCACAGGTCAAGGATGTTCCCAACAATGCCGGGTGTTGAGCACGTTCCATATCCAAACCCCTACAGAAACCCGTGGCACATTGATGGTTATGAGGAACCAGATGAACTAGTGAATAGGGTAATTGAATATATTGAAGATTACCTCTTTGACCACTATGTTCCACCAGAGGAAGTTGCGGCTTTCGTAGCGGAGCCAATTCAGGGTGAAGGAGGCTACATAGTGCCACCAAAGAACTTCTTCAAGGAGCTCAAGAAAGTTGCGGACAAGCACGGCATACTAATCATAGACGACGAAGTTCAGATGGGAATGGGAAGAACGGGTAAGATGTTCGCAATCGAGCACTTTGGAATTGCCCCGGACATCATAAGCCTCGCAAAAGCCCTCGGTGGTGGAGTGCCAATTGGAGCGACAATCTTTAGGAAGGATCTGGACTTTGGTGTCCCCGGAGTACACAGCAACACTTATGGCGGAAACGCATTGGCATGTGTGGCGGCATTAACGGTAATTGACGAGCTCGAAAATGGCTTGCTTGAAAACGCTAAAAAGCTTGAGCCACTGTTCAAAGAGAGGCTCCAGGAGATGTATGATAAATATGAAATCATCGGTGACGTCAGAGGGCTTGGCCTTGCGTGGGCTATTGAATTCGTAAAGGACAGAAAGACCAAAGAGTACGCAAGCAAGGAGAGAAACCAGGTTGTAGTTGAAGCTCTCAAGAGAGGTCTCGCAACCCTTGGCTGTGGAAAGAGTGCTTTGAGATTAATCCCACCGCTGACAATAGACGAGGAAGAGGCCAAGATTGGTCTGGACATTCTCGAAGAGGCTATAAAAACTGTTGTTGGTTGATTTTACTCCCTCTATTTTTCTCTTCTGCTTGACTCCTCTGCAGATGTTGAAGGTAAGGTTTTTAAGCACCAATTTCAAGTTTTAACTTGAAAAACTAACTAAAGTGGAGGGATGATAATGACCATGGAAGCACTCGCTCCATATGGTAAGTGGGTTTTAATAGTCGTCACTGTGCTTTACTTTGGCTACCTCTTCGTGCTCAAGAAGAAAGTTTTCGAAGCTGCGGTAGGTGTTGCTTTATCGGGCATAATGGCGGCTTTGGTAGCAGTAGTAACGATGATTATTCAGGTGCCCACACCCTTAACGAAGGGATATATCAACGTTGGAGACAGCATGGTAATGCTCGTGGCAGTCCTCTTTGGCCCTACAATAGGAGCATTTGCTGGCGGGTTTGGTTCTGCACTTGCAGATGTGATTACCGGTTACGCGCACTGGGCACCGTTCACTTTAGTTATAAAAGGAGTAGAGGGATTCGTTATTGGATACATAACGTCAAAGAAGGACGATTTCACAACAATTCTCCTAGCCACAATTCTCGGTGGAGTTCTAATGGTTCTGGGATACTTTTTAGTTGAGGTGTATTTTTATGGAGTGGGATACGCTTTAACATCCGTTCCCGGAAATACCCTTCAGGCAGTTACCGGAATTATTGTGGGCGGTGGAGTAGGACATATAATAAAAAGAAGAGTCAAAGACATGCTTGTATCGCTTCAAATCTAGAGTTTTCCAATTTCCCCTTCTTTCAATTTTCCGTGAAGTACTCACTGGGCTTTCTGTCTGGCTTCTTCCACGATTTTCACGCCGCTTGACGTGCCTATTCTATTTGCCCCTGCTTCTATCATTGCCAGGGCCTGTTCGTAGGTTCTTATGCCGCCAGCAGCTTTTACTCCAAGCTTATCCCCTACAATCCTGCGCATTAGCCTTACGTCTTCGACGGTTGCTCCTCCCGTTCCAAATCCCGTTGAAGTTTTGACAAAATCCGCCCCGGCTTCCATGGCAAGCTTACAGGCTATCTCTTTTTCTTCGTCGGTGAGGTAGCAAGTTTCAATTATAACCTTCACTACAGCCCCTTTCTCATGGGCAACCTTTACAACCTCTGCTATGTCGTTTTTAACGTACTCATAATCTTTATCCTTCAGCGCTCCGATGTTGATGACCATATCAAGTTCATCCGCACCATCTTCGAGGGCTTTCTTTGCCTCAAAGACCTTTACCTCCGTGGGAGTGGCTCCAAGGGGGAATCCAATTACGCTCGCAACCTTGATATCTGTACCTTTTAGCTGTTCTTTTGCGAGCTTTACCCTGTATGGGTTGACACAAACTGCATAAAAGCCGTATTTCTTCGCCTCTTCGCAGAGCTTTATTATGTCCTCTTTGGTGGCGTAGGGCTTCAGGTTTGTGTGGTCTATATACTTCGCAATGTCCATACTTCTCACCTCACCGTTAGTTTGGCAGTGTTGTATTTTAGGGTTTCCACCCAAAGGCTTTTAAAATTAGCCCCCAGTATCTTTCGGGATGTGAGATGGAAGAGTATATCATAACTTTTGGAGCCTTTGTCCTGGGACTGATTATGCTGATAAAAGGGAGCGACCTTTTTGTTGAGGCTGCCACAAGAGTCGCAAAAGGCTTTGGAGTTAGCGAGTTCATAATTGCCCTAGTGCTGGCCAGCGTTGCCACAACTCTGCCAGAGGTCACGACTTCTGCGATAGCTGCGTATCAAGGCTTCAGCGACATATCCCTCGGAAACGCTATAGGGAGTGCCCTGGCAAACATAGCTCTGATCCTGGGAGTGTCTGCCCTAATTATGCCCCTTGACGTGGATGAAATCGCCTGGAAGAATGCTCTTTTTATGATCGCCGTCACGCTCTACGCGTGGATTTTGATGAGAGATCTGGTGATTTCCAGAGCTGAAGGGTTTAGTTTGATTCTGATATATGTGGGATTTCTCTACTACCTCTACAAGAAGCACGTGACGCTGGAAGAAGTCCAAGAAGGCAGGGGAAGCCCCAAGAAAGATGTGCTGATTTTGTTTGCGAGCGGGCTTGTTGTTGTCCTGGGAGCGAGGCTTGTTGTTAACAGTGCCGTAAAAATCGCCACGGCCCTTGGGATTCCTGAAGTGGTTATAGGACTTACACTTGTTTCAATTGGAACCTCCCTCCCGGAGATGGCAAACTCATTAACCGCAACGCTGAAAAAAATCCACAACATAAGTGTTGGCAACGTTGTAGGAGCCAATATACTCGACATCCTCATGGTAATCGGCATCGCTGCTTTAATACGGCCGATAAAAGTGGATTACAGCATTTACTCATTTACAATGCCTCTGACGTTGCTCGTAATGGCAGTGCTCGCGATTTCTTTAAAGCTGAACAACAGAGTTGGGAGAAAAACAAGCGCAGTCCTCTTGGCACTCTATGCTTATTTCCTCTATGTTCAGTTCACATAACGCAGCATTCGTAAATAATCTCAACTTCCCTTATCTTTTTTGCCCATTCGATAACTTTTCTTGGAGGGTTTGTTATTCTGTCGATTCCCTCTGCTATGGCACCTCTATCAAACTCCAGCCTCCATTTCCCCATAGGCCTCATGCATCCAACGCTGAGCTCCCCATCAAATCTTTCTCGGGCGTATCTAATAACCTTTAGACTCTCCTCCACGGAGGGGGCCTTTACATTCTCCATTTCTGTCCCTCTCGTGGGAATAAGCACGTCGAGAACCAGGACGTCAATCGGGTACTCGACAAGCATGTCAATAGCCCTGTACTCCCACCAGACCTTTCCAAAGTCCAGCCCTATGGTTATGTGCGGTGCAACTCTGATCCCGTTTGACGTTAGGAGCTCCATTATCGCAAGGTAATCTTTGACACCCTTTTCTATCTTATACACCCTCCTAATGACGTCATCGTCCCCAACAAAATCAAGGGAGACTACATCAACGTGCTTTATCCACTCCAAGTCCTTCTCCTCTATAAACCCTATATGGGCATTGAGCTTTAGCTCCGTTTCTTTCTTTATCCGTTCTATCTCCGAAGAATAACGGTCGAGGGGTACTTTCAGCCTCGAGTCCATCCCACCGCTTAGAAGACAGCCTTTGTATCCCTCTTTCTCAAGGGATTTGCAGTATTCAACGAGGTTCTGCTTTGTTACCTTTTTCATCCCCTCGAGATAGTGCTTTCCGCAGTGGGCACAGCTTAATGCACAATAATTCCCGGTAATTGAAATAGAAGGGAAAGAAATTCCCGGTATGTAAACTTTGAGCTTTTTCAAAGCCATCACTCCTCATCGACGCTTGCATCTATTCTCTCTACGTCTTCGATAATGTCCTCCTCTTCTTCTTCGAGAAGGAACTGCTCCTCAAGCTTCTCTTCAAGACTGATCTTTTTCTTTTCTTTCATGGTCAGCTTCTCCGCCTCAGCCACCATATTTAAAAGCACCGCTGCAAGCCTAGCAGCTGTCTCCGTCCTCATCGAGGCCTTTGCCTCAACGTCCTCATTATGGATTATCATGCTTATGTTTGCCGGTCTGAAGGTTCCATGCTGGTCTATGTATGCATCCCACAGGCTTAGGGCTAGGTACTTATCCTTGCTCCCCATATAAATTCGTATCGTGTATCTCGGCTTATTTGCCATGAACTCCACCGATTGTTGCTTGTTTATTAACAATAAAAGTCTTTTGAAAAAGATTTATAAAGTCTCATGCGAATTGTGTAACACCCAATGAAGAGTTCAGCCTTACCTGAGTCGTGATGATGGAGTGACGGACTGAGGGGCGTAACCTATGGAAGAGGTTTACAGGCCTTTAATAGCGAGCATCCTTGGAAACGTTCTTTTGGCTATTCTGAAGGTTTTTGTTGGGTTCTTATACTCCAGTTTGGCTTTGATTTCCGATGGTATACACTCTCTCTCGGATCTTGCGACAAGTATCGTGGGCTACTTCGGGGTTAAGATCGCATCAAAGCCTGCCGATAAAACCCATCCCTTCGGCCATTCCAGATTTGAATCCCTGTTTGCCTTTTTTATAGGCATATTGCTCTTTCTGGTTGCTTATGAAATAGCCAGAGATGCCCTGAAAAGAATCTTCAGCGGGCATGTTATTGAAGTGAACTCGGTCATGCTTGCCGTTGTTGTGATTTCTATTGTCTCAAAGGAAGCAATGACCCAGTACGCCCTTAGAGTGGGAAAGAAGCTCAACAACCAGATACTTGTTGCAGATGCTTATCACCACAGGAGTGATGCACTGAGCAGTGTCGCTGTTTTAATAGGCTTACTCCTTCAAAGGCTGGGCTTTACCTATGGGGACGCTTTGGCAGGACTTGTCGTGGCTTTGCTTGTGGGTAAGGCTGCTGCTGAGATAGTCTTCAAGAATGTGAACTACCTAACGGGAACTTCTCCACCCTTTGAGCTGTGTGAAAAGATTAAAGAAACTGCACTCAGCGTTGAGGGTGTTGTTGGGGTGCATGACCTGAGGGCACACTACGTCGGTCCAAAGTTGCATGTTGAACTGCACATAGAGGTTCCTCCACACCTCACCCTTAAAGAAGCACATGACATAAGCGAAGAAGTTAAAAGGAGAATCGAAGACCTCGATGAGGTTGAGGCGGCGTTTGTCCATGTAGATATCAAAGGGATAACGGAGTGAGAAAGATGAAGCTTGAAGAGCTCCTGCAGAAGATAGTTCACCAAGAGAACGAGCTTTACAACCTCTACAAGCTTGGAGAGACTTTTGCTACCTATGAGCACCCCTCTTTAATCGAACACTTCCAGTGGCTTGCAAGTGAAGAGCTGAGGCACAAAAATACAATTGAGAAGTTCAGCAGTGAGAAGACTCTGGAAAAAACCGCGGTTATAGATTACGTGGATTCTTTAAGCCTGGAGCCATACTTCCAGGATGAGAGGGCTGAGCCTCAGACACTGACTGATCTTATCTTAGAGGCCCTCATAAGGGAAAAGCACAGCTATGAGCTCTACAAAAAACTAAGCCAGATACTTAGCGGTTCTTTAAGCGAGATATTCAACATGATGGCTCAAGAAGAGCTCAAACATGCCTACAGGCTGAAGATTATCTATGAGGGTTTAGAGGAATAGTTGGATAAAATATCCGACTTGGGGGTTTTTCTACTCTTTATTATTCCGACGGGCTCTGTCTTCAATATTTGTCACCTTGGCAATCTCAGCAAGGGCAAGATATATTTACCTTACCTGCTCATTATTTCCTACCGATACTTTTACTATGGTACTGCGGAATAGCAAAATAATATGACAGGGTGGTTTATATGCCAGTTGAAAAAGTGATGAAAAGAGATGGCCGGATAGTTCCTTTCGATGAGAGCCGTATAAGATGGGCTATACAAAGGGCAATGTGGGAAGTTGGGGTAAGGGATGAGAATCTTCTCGATAAGATTGTGAAGGATGTTGTTGATAGGATCAATGAGCTTTATGATGGGCAGACCCCCCACATAGAGAACATTCAGGACATAGTAGAGCTAGAGCTGATGAGAAATGGCCTTTTTGATGTTGCCAAAGCTTACATAATCTACAGGAAGAAGAAAGCAGAGATTAGAGAAGAGAAAAGGAGAATACTCAACAAAGAGAAGCTCGACGAGATAGACAAGCGCTTCTCAATAAATGCCCTTAGAGTTCTGGCAAGCAGGTACCTCATGAAGAATGAGGAAGGAAAAATAATTGAAAGCCCAAAACAGTTATTTGAGAGAGTTGCCACTTTAGCCGCAATTCCCGATCTTCTCTATGACGAGAGGGTGTTCTCCAAAGAAGGGGGCTACACACAGGATTTGAAGAGAGTCGAGTGTTATCTGCAGAACCTTGAGAACTTCGATAACGTTTACAGCATAGGTCGCTTCAAGCTCAACAAGTACCATTTTGAGAGGATGATAAACCTTTACAGAGAACTGGCAGAGAAGGGAAAAATGAAGGTAAGCATTGACGAATTCTTGAATATGCTCGATAGGGGAGAGTTTGACAAATACGAAGAGGTAATCGAGGAGTTCTTCAACTTGATGGTCAACCAGGTTTTCATGCCCAACACTCCAGCACTCATAAACTCTGGAAGACCGTTGGGAATGCTCTCAGCCTGCTTTGTTGTGCCGATAGAGGATGATATGGAGAGCATAATGAAAGCAGCCCATGATGTAGCTATAATCCAAAAAATGGGTGGCGGTACTGGTTTGAATTTCTCAAAACTCCGTCCAGAGGGAGATTTGGTTGGAACGACGACTGGAGCAGCATGTTTTACTGGAGACACTAGAATACTTACGGAAAAGGGTTTCATACCAATCAAAGAAATAGTACACGGGGAAAAACCAAGGATAGTCACCCACGCAGGCCTGAAGAGCATTATTGAGGCGTACGATAATGGAGAAATGGAAGTTTTCAGGGTCGTTACTGAAGACGGTTATGAAGTTAAGGTTACTGAAGATCACAAATTCCTTGTCTTTGATGAGGACGGAACGCCAATCCTTAAGCCCCTCAGGGAGTTAAACATTGGTGATTACATCTACATACTTGCATCCGAATGGGAGAGTGGTGAATACATCAGACTAAAAACAGATGTTGAACTTAAGAGCAAAGGCTACGACGTTAATTTACCAGAACTACTTGATGAGAGGCTCGCTTACCTCCTCGGAATAATATATGCTGATGGTCACATTAGACACTATTTCGAAAATGGAAGAAGAAAGAATTCTAAAATAGAAATCTATCTGAATAAAACAGAAACCGAGATAAAGGAGAAAGTTAAAAAGTATTTCAAGGAACTCTTTGGCATAGAACCTAAGGAGTTCCTCAGGGAAGAGAGCAACAAGTTAACACTGATGATACCCCCAACTAAGATTGTGAGATTCCTTGAAATAAACGGCCTTTCAAAAGATAAATCTGAGAACATACGTGTGCCCGAAGCCATTTTCAGGAGCAACCCTTCCGTCATGGCCGCTTTCTTAGCTGGATTCTTTGACGGGGACGGTTCAGTAGATCAACACTATAGAATAGCTTTCAAGTCTATTTCAAAGGATTTTATAAAAGATGCACAACTTCTGTTAATAGCTCTTGGAATAGTAACGAGCATACAAGAGTATTCTCCTTCCACTCCCGGTCACCAGACTGTTTATACCCTCAGAATCCAAACAAGAGATATGAAACTTAAAGCGTTTAGTATCTTGAAAGAGTCAGTTAAGCTCTCGAAAATAGCAGATGAAGCCATAGATAACCTAAAGGAAAACGGAAAGAACAAGAAATTCTCATTCCCATTCAATGCAATATACCGTATAAAGAACCCAGAAACCCGGGCAAAAATACAGCGAGATTACAAACTTCTTGCCTACAACTCAAAAGTCACCCACAGGGCATTCATAAAGAAGATACTGGAGCTAAAAGATGAGCTTAGGCTTGAACCGGAAGAAGTAGAGTATTTCGAAATGCTCTCAAAGTTATATCCCACAAAGATTTCAAAGATAGAACCTCTCGGAAAGGCTCATGTTTACGATCTTCAGGTTGAGTACGTTCATCTCCTTACTGGGAACGGAATTTACACCTCTAACAGCGGACCCGTATCGTTCATGCACCTCATCGATGCCGTTAGCGATGTGATAAAGCAGGGCGGAGTGAGAAGAGGAGCGAACATGGGAATCCTTGAAGTGTGGCACCCAGATATTGAGAAGTTCATCCATGCAAAAGAGCAGAATGTTGGAACAAACGTTTTAAGCAACTTCAACATAAGCGTTGGGCTGTGGGCTGATTTCTGGGAAGCCCTCAAAGAAGGGAAGAGGTATCCTCTCATCAATCCAAGAACAGGGAAAAAGGTAAAGGAAATCGATCCTAAGAGTCTTTTTGAAGAGCTAGCTTACATGGCATGGGCAAAGGCTGATCCGGGCGTAGTGTTCTTTGACATAATAAACAGAAGAAACGTTCTGGAGCCTGCAAAGGGAGAAAAAATCCGTGCAACCAACCCATGTGTTGTTGGGGATACAAGGGTTTTAACACCCGAGGGCTACCTCAAGATTGAAGAGCTCTTTAGGATTGCAAAAGAAAGGAACGAAGAAAAAGTTGTTGCAGTTGAAGGAATAGCTGAGGAAGGAGAAGAGTTCGCTTATCCAATAACGATCCTACTTCCAAATGAAGAAGAGAAAGAAGTCATTTATGAGACTGCACACGGAAAGCAGCTCGCTGTAGCAGACCCCATTGAAACCAAAGCCTATGTCTGGAAAGTTGGAAGAAAGAAAGTGGCTAGAGTAAAGACAAAAGAGGGTTACGAGATAACCGCTACCCTTGACCATAAGATAATGACAAAGGATGGCTGGAAAGCAGTTGAAGAGCTTAAAGAAGGTGATTTAATAGCCTTGCCAAGGTTTGAGATCGAGGATGACTTTGGAAGCGAGAGTATAGGTGAAGATTTAGCGTTTGCCTTGGGATGGTTTATTGGGGATGGATATATTAACACAAATGATAAGAGGGTTTGGTTCTACTTCAACGCTGAAAAAGAAGAGGAGATGGCGCATAAAATCTCTGAAATACTCAAGAAGCACTTTAACTCCAAAGCCGAACCTCACAAATACGGAAGTGAAATCAAGCTTGGAGTGAGGGGCGAAGCCTACAGATTCTTTGAGAAAATAGTCAAAACGAACGAAAAAAGAGTTCCAGAAATCGTTTACCGCTTAAAGCCAAATGAGATCAGAGCATTTTTAAGAGGTCTCTTCACAGCTGACGGCTACGTGGACAATGATAGTGCAATAAGACTAACTTCAAGGGATAGGGAGCTTTTAAGAGACGTCCAAGATTTACTGCTTCTCTTTGGTATACTATCAAAAATCTACGAAAGGCCATACAAGGGTACATTTGAATACACAACCAAAGACGGTGAAAAGAAAATCTACGAAGCGCAGGGATATTATGAACTCGTTATAGCAAACTACAGCAGAAAGCTGTTTGCAGAAAAGATTGGCTTCGAAGGAGAAAAACAAGAAAAAATTAGGCTCAATAAAACAAAAATTGACGAACCCTACGCAAGAGTTGATAGTGTGGAAATCATCGGAGAAGAAATTGTTTATGACTTAACGGTACCGGAGATTCATAGCTATGTCTCCAACGGATTTATGAGCCACAACTGTGGAGAAGAGCCCCTCTACGACTACGAATCGTGTAATCTAGCCTCTATAAACCTTGCAAAGTTCGTAAAGTACGACGAAGAAGAAAAGCCCTACTTCGATTGGGACGAATATGCTCAGGTTATAATGAAAGTCGCCAAATACCTCGACAACGCTATCGATGTGAACAAGTTCCCGCTTCCGGAGATTGACCACAACACAAAGCTCACCAGAAGAATCGGCGTTGGGATGATGGGGTTAGCAGATGCCCTGTTCAAGCTTGGAATTCCCTACAACAGCAAGGAAGGCTACGACTTCATGAGGAAGGCAACGGAGTACCTGACCTTCTACGCATACAAGTACAGCATAGAGGCGGCAAAGAAGAGGGGAACCTTCCCGCTTTACGAGAAGACCAGATATCCTGAGGGAGAGCTGCCGGTGGAGGGCTACTACCACAGGGAGATATGGAACCTCCCGTGGGATGAGCTTGTTGAGGAAATCAAGAAATACGGCGTAAGGAACGCAATGGTAACCACATGCCCGCCGACGGGAAGCGTCTCAATGATAGCAGATACCTCAAGTGGAATTGAGCCAATCTTTGCACTAGTTTACAAGAAGAGCGTCACGGTTGGAGAGTTTTACTACGTTGACCCGGTCTTCGAGGCTGAGCTTAAGAAGAGAGGACTTTACAACGATGAGATCCTTCAAAAGATAAGCGACAACTACGGAAGCGTGCAAGGCTTGGAAGAGATACCGGAAGACATGCAGAGAGTTTTTGTGACCGCAATGGACATTCACTGGCTTGACCACCTCTTGGCCCAAGCAAGCATCCAGCTCTGGCTCACCGATAGCGCAAGCAAGACCATAAACATGCCAAACGACGCAACCGTTGAAGACGTTAAGGCCGCTTACCTCCTAGCCCATGCCCTTGGATGTAAGGGAGTTACAGTTTACAGGGACGGAAGCCTGAGCGTTCAGGTGTACTCTGTGGAGGGCGAGAAGAAGAAGCGCGTACCGGCAAAGCCGAGCGAATATGCAAAGAAAATACTCAGAGAGATCGTTGAGAGTGAATCGTGGCTCAAAAAGTTCATCAATGTTGAGGCGATAATAGACGGCACCAACGGAAAAGAAGCACCGGCGTTTTCTTTGAGTATCTCAAGAGCCCAAAAACCAGTAGCAGAAACCATTAAGGAAAGAAACGTAAAAGACCTTCTTGGGGTAGCCTACTGTCCGGTGTGCTATGAAAAAGATGGAGAGCTCGTGGAGCTCAAGATGGAGAGCGGATGCGCCACCTGTCCCAAATGCGGCTGGAGCAAGTGTGTGATTTCTTGACCCTTCTTTTAAATTTCATTGTTTTAATAAGGGGCAAAGTTCTTCAAGCAATAGTAAATGTTGTATTATTGTTCTATTATTGTTCTTTGGACAACACTTATATAGTTCGAAGTCATAAAACTAGTGATATCAAAACCCTTGATGGGGATATTCATGCGGTTCCTAATAAGACTTGATGGGAAAAGTTCAGAGTTTAAAGTCCCATACAACCACCAGCACTACCTCCAAGGGCTCATCTACCGAAGAATTCAAAGAGTAAACCCCGGACTAAGCCTAAACCTCCACCGCCCAAAAGTACCAAAACTCTTCACGTACTCACTCTTTATGACTGAAAAACGGAAGACAATTCCCGGAGAGAAGTACTTCATTGGGAGCGGCAAGGGTTTCTTTTACTTCTCCACACCCATAGCGGAAATCGCTGAAGCCTTCATTGGCGGGCTCCTCCAGGAGCCGGAGGTAAAGCTCTGGGGCGAAGAGTTCTACGTGGAGGAGGTCAAGGCATTAGCGGAACCCGATTCTTACAGTGGGAGGACTTACTCTACACTCTCCCCAATTGCCGTCACGACTTTAAAGCCCGAGCTTGGGAAGCTTAAGCGGTACGACCTCTCTCCAACGGAGGAGGAGTTTTACAGTAACCTGAAGGAGAACTTGAAGGAGAAGTATGTTTTGCTTTATGGCAAGGCGCCGCCGGATGAGTTTGAGGTTAGAGTGCTCAAGGTCAAGCCGAAGAGGTTTGAAGTAAAACCGGGCATTTTCCAGAGGGCTTGGCATCTGGTCTTCAAGGCTTATGGTGATGAAGAGCTGATAAGGGTTGGCTATCAAGCTGGCTTTGGGGAGAAGAACAGCTTGGGCTTCGGGATGGTGAAGGTTGATAGTAGAGGGAATGCAAAAAGAGTCTGACGGCGACGTGAAGACCATTTTCAACCACGCTTTAATCGGAACACACTGTTGCATGTTAAAGTGTGTTAGAGAGTGCTCAATAATCAATAAACAGATGGGTTAAATGTTAGAATGGTGCTCCAAAATCCCTCAAACCAATGCCTTTCCAGCGAGACTCAGAACAGTGTTTAGATTTTTCTAAACATTCTTCTGTTCCTCGTTAAACACAAATAAACGTAAAGCTTAAATTCAGAAGTACTCCACTGTATTATGGTGAACTTCCATGACCGAGTATGAGGGCATTGTGAAAATGCTGAGGTTCTTTGTCCAGACGAAGAACTTCAGCTACGTGGACAGGATTGGGAACGCACTGAACCCCGAGCCCGTGGAGGTGGCACTCCTTGAGGCCCTCAGGGCCTTCAGGTCGATCAGGGAAAGCGCTCCCGTTGATGAGAACGGGAGAAGGTATGTGGAGGACAAAAATGGCAATAAAATCCTCGTCCCCGGGATTCCGAAAGACGAAGAGGTGAAGAAGTTCCTCGACGATGTTCGCTCTGACATCGGGGTCGCCAAACTCGTGGCCACTCTTGCTCTCGCATATCCCTCAAAGAAGGAAAACTCCGGAGGTGAGGAGTGATGTTTTTGAGCGTTGGAGTCCGGTTTGAGGCCAACGTCGAGGCCCTCAACATGGTAGAAACTGCCGGAAACTACGGCAAGCACAGGCGCGTCCCATACCTCGTGGAAGAGGACGGGAAGCTGAAGACCGTCTATGTACCCGCTGTAAGTGGTGAAAGCCTTGGCCACGCGTACCAGGAGCACCTCGTCAGGGAGTCCCTCTCTATGAGCCTGCCCGTCTGCGACGACTGTCACAGGGGAGAGTTCTACAAGTCCATGAACAAGGTGCATCTCCAGAAGAAAGTTAATCCAATCCCAGAGGATCCAAAAGAAATCGAAACGGCTATAGTGAGGGCATGCGTTGTTGAAGATGTTGGTGGTTTCCTCTATGCTGAGAAGCCGCCGGTTAGAAGGACATCAGCCTTCCAGGTAAGCTACGCGCTTCCGGTGAAGTCCGTTGCACTCTTTGCCACCTCTGAACCCCAGCTCCACGCCAGGCACGCCCAGATGGACGCGTCGAGCAAGAAGGGCAACGCCTCAGAGCAGATGATATACTACGTCGAAACCGGCACCGCACTTTACGGCTTCACGTTCAACCTCGACCTCGATGCGATAGGTGTGAGCGCGATAACCTCGGAGCCGATACTCGATGAGGGCGAAATAAAGAAGAGGAGGGAAGCGGCGTTAAAGGCCCTCTTCAGAATGCTGTCCTCGGGACAGTTCGGGGCCAAGCTCTCGCGCTTCTTCCCGGTCGGCGGCATAACCGAAGTGGCCGTGGCGGTCACGGAACACCCCTTCGTGGTCACTTCACCTATCTATGACGACTACGTAGAGAAGACTCAGAAGCGCCTGAAGATCCTTGAGAGATTCAAGGAAGGCTACCGCTTCATAGTCGCCACCGGGGAAAAAGTCCCGGAGGAGGCCTTAGGGGAGGCCATTGACTATCTACACGAGAGGGGAGCCTTCTGAGGTGGTCCCCTTGACTTTATTTTTGAAGGTTCAGCTGAGGCCCACGGGGATAATAGCCCTCCGCTCTCTCCCCCAGAGCAAGATGAGAACCGCCCTTCGCCACGCTCCACCGACAGCGCTGATAGGAGCAATAGCCTACCCCCTCCTTCACATCAGCGGCGAAAGGGACGAGACGGTCTACGAGAAAAAAACCTACAAAAGCAAGGCAAACTCAGTGGTGGGCCTCTTCAGGTGGGTCACAATCAAGACCGAAGTTAAACCGAAGCTCTACGGATCTCTGCTAAAAATTAACACCATCTACCGCGGAAATGCTCAAACTGCAGTGACTTCGTTTCCTTTTGCCGTAATCTACGGTGAACGGGAAGGCTCACTAACTGCTGCGTACATCATTGACGAGGATGCCCTCTCAGAAAGCCCATACACTCAAAGAGACCTGGAAAGAGCCGCATGGGGGATAACCAGGCTGGGCTCAAGGGAGTCGGTTGTCAGCGTCGAGGACGTGGAGGTGGGAAAGACAGAGGTTCACCAGGCAGAGAAAGTCAGAACAGCGTATGCTTTCCCTTACAAGGGAATCATCGACATCAGGGGTGGGTCTGGAGTTCTTCAGACAGTTGTCGACTGGCGCTCAGGAATTGGCGACTACTCCAGCGCCCCAAGAGTTGTGATGTTTTACCCCGAAGGCACCGTTGAAGTCAGCGGGAGGCTGTCGGTTGCAGAGCTCGGTGGGGAGGTGGTCATCCTTGCTCCTTGAAGCCCTTGAGAGGTACCCCTACGAGGGCCTGACCAGAGAGCTCCTGTCCCTCGGCATGTCGTGGGTAGTGATGAACGCGGGGCTTGAGCCGGACGAAGAAGAGCTCGCCGATGCCCTTGAGGGGGCACTCACCTCGCTCGCCAGCCGGATAAACGCTCACACGTCCAAAATGGGCAGAAATGACAGAAGTTCCTTCGACAAGGTTTTGAAAGCCTGGCTTGGTAGGAGTGCCCCTGAAACCTACGGTGAGCTCTTTGAGCTTGTCATTAAGGAGACCATAGACCTGCTCCGTGAGGGGAAAATAGACACCGAAGAGTCACTATCTTCGGTAAAAACAGACAAAAACGGGACATACCTTGGGATCGAGTACAACAGGGAGATGGCAATTTTACCAGCCATAATCAAGCAGCCAGAGTATTACGAGCGCCAGAGCGGCTTTTTAAGCCCGACAACAGGTCAAAAGGGCCAGATACGCATGGATCCACTGTGGTTCTCGTTTATGGCCCTCGGTTTCTTTACGGGTTTCGCCGGATTCATCGGGGGCAAGTACTACCTGATGACAAAGCCGGGGATTGAGGGCCTGTGGCCCTATGAAGTGGAGGAGGTCATTGAAAGCGGCATCCTGCCACTGACCGGGGCTGGGGCATCGGGGAGAATTTCCCTGAGCACGGAGGAGATCTATGAGATGAAGCTGGCGATGAAGCTCGCGGAGGAAGGGAGGACTGTCCCCGAGAAGGTCTACCCCGTTACACTTCACCTGATAAGCCTCGAGGGGCAAGTTTACACCGAACTCAAGACCGTACAGCTCAGCCTGGGTGAACTGAGCAGCTACATGGCTGAATACGTGAGGAGGATAGAGGCCACCAGTGTAGGTGGACTGCCCCTTTTGGTGGAGCTTAAGGAGGGTGGTGCCACGGTCAGGAAGTACCCCCTCTGGGCCCTTGTGGACATCGCAGAGAGAGAACTCCGGACGGGTGTCAACGGCGACGGAGAGATGCTGGCCTACATCTTTGTCAAAGACCTGTACAGGGCAGTTAACAGCGGAAAAAAGGAGCTTATCAGAGATGCGGTTTTTAGGCTATTCCGGCAGGGCAGGGCTGTCCTAGAGGGTAGTGGAAGGGCAAGTGGGGAATTCCGGAAGGTCATGAAGGCCTTTATGTGGCGGGAACACTTGGAGGTACTCCTATGAAAGCCTTTGAAGAGGCACTCCAAAAGCTCGCAGAGGCGAAGGGCTTTAGGCCGGAACCCAGACCGCTGCTGGAGCAGGCCTTTCGTTTTATCACCACTTCCGACAAGCCCTCTTTTTTAATCCTTCAAGCTCCGACCGGCTATGGAAAGACCCTCCTCAGCTTCGCTTTGGCTGTCCACTCACTTTATGATGCATCCATCTTCGACAGGGTCATCCACGTCCTCCCAATGCGCTCCATAATCGAAGACATCCAGAAAACTGCCGAGGAAGCCTTTAGGTTCTCTAGGACTAAAATGATGGGCTCAAGCGGCGAGTTCCTCCACCTTTTTCCCCTCAACATAACGACCGCCGATACTTTCACGTGGGATCTGCTGAAGCTCAACACGAAGAAGTGGCACAGGGTTAAAGCCGGTCTGGAGTTCGGCTACGATTATCTTACCCAGGCGTCAATACTGACATCGCTGGTCATTTTGGACGAGGCTCACTTTCTTGTGGAGGACAAATCTATGGTTACGGCGTTTCTTTCCGTCGTCGAGTTCCTAACGTCCCAGAGAGTCCCGGTTGTAGTCATGACCGCCACCCTTTCCGAGGCCCACAGGAAGATCTTTGAGAAATATGCAAACAAAAACGGCTACGAATTCCGTGTCCTAACCCCCCAAAATGGCGACCCGTTCATTGAGAGGGAGCTGAAGAAGGAGATCGAAATTGAGTTTAAAACCGGGAATCCACTGGAGTTCATAGAACCCGGTAAAAGAAACGCGGTCATAGTGAACTCTGTTAAACGGGCGGTGGAGCTGTACGACGAAGTCCTGAAAAGTCCCGGTTTCTGGCCCGACAGGGAGAAGGTGCTCCTAATCCACGGTAGAATGACTCCAAGCCACAAGCGGAAGCTTATCGAGCAGTTGAGAAAATGGAAAAACGAGGAGTTTCTCCTCATTGGGACGCAGGCGGTTGAGGCCGGCGTGGATTTCTCGGTCGATGTCATGGTAACTGACAGGGCGCCCATAAACGCTCTTCTCCAGCGCTTTGGAAGGGTTGCCCGCTATGGTGGCGAGAGGAAGGCGAGGATAATAGTCCTCGAAGATGCTCCCCAGGGGCCTTACCCTGAAGATAAGGTGGAAAAGACCGTGAAACTGATGAAGGAAACAAAAATCCTGCCAAGGGTGCCCGAGACGTATCAGAGTATAGTCACGGAGGTTCACGGGTCAAAACCAAGCTCAATCAACAAAAACGTCAACAGGGAGCTCAAGAGGGAACTGCTCAAGCTTATGGCAGACCCAACTAAAAGAGCAACCCTCGTCTTGGACACTATAGAAAGCCTGACTGCCGGAGGAGTCTCCGTTATGCGTGGCTTCCTGATCCCTCTGCTGGTGGGGGATGAAACCGTGCTGATAAGCCCCCGCAAGCTTATGGAGCTGTATTCTAGAGGAGAGGTGAGGGTCGTCAGGGTTAGTGGGCAGAGGGAAGAAGAGCTGCAAGTACGTGGTCTGAACGATGCGTACAGTGTGGCGAAGTCCATAGCACTCGGAAAGGACATCGAAGTAATATTTACTGGCCAGTACGACATGGAGCGTGGTATTCCATGACCCCGTGTGCGTTTTTCGATGGGGGAATCTGTATTGAGACCATGGAAGCGCACATCACAAAAGGCCTCGAACTCATAGAGGGCCTCTACATCTCGCGGAACTACGGGAAGTTCTTAGGGAAGCTCCTTGGGATTGCCAAGGACGAAGCTGACGAACTTCTCAAAAAGTCCTATGTCATCCATGATGTAGGGAAGTGCCTCGAAGAATTTCAGCAGAGAAGGGCAGGATTTAAGTTCCACGAGTTTTATTCGGCACTCGTTGCAAGGGAGGTCTTCAAAAAGTTCGGGGACGCTGGTGACGTCGCCACGGTTGCTGTATTCCTCCACCACCACAACTGGATACGAGGAAAGAGTCCCGAAAGGCCGAAAAACCTTACCCTCAGCAGTGAATGCGTCGCCTTCATCGAAGAATTCCTCGGTGAGAAAGTCCCGCAAAGCGTCCCCTGGGTTGACCCCAAAAAGGAGTTTTATCCCTACGTTGAGAGAGTTTTGGGGAGCAACCTCAGAGCTGTTTATGCGCTCCTTCTTCCGATAGCTATGGCAGATAACTACGCCGCTCACTGTAACAGAAAAGGAAAGGCCAGTTCCCTGTCGGGGGAGCTTTTTGAAGCCCTTGACGTTAGGGGGTGGGACGTTGCTGGTTATATTTCCCGTGGGCTTTGATGAGAAGTTCATCATAAGGGCTCTGGTCCGAAAAAGGGAGGGCGTGGACGGGCTTGGCCCTGGTGATAGGCTCCTTGCTGTAGTTCCCGAGGGATATGGGAAGGAGGAGAGAGCAGTCAATGCCATAAATTCGATTAAGGCCATAGCTTCACCCATAACTGGGGAGGACAACGTCAAAATCCTCGAAGTGCCGCCTGACGGTGAGGATATGGTTCTAAAGATAGCGCAGGCCGTCAGGGAGAACCTAACCACCGACCGCATTGTCCTGGCAGTCCTCTCCGGCGGAATGAGGCCTATCTTGGTCTCTACCCTTCTTGCCCTCCTGAGCGTCAGGGATGCTAGGGTGATCGTTGAGAGCGACTTTGAGAACCTTAGCGGACACATCTCCCTTGAACTCGGGGCGTTTCTGGCACCCCCCAAGAGGAGGTGGGTAATGATACTTTGTGGTCTTCTCAAAGGATGGAGCGTAAGAAAGATTGCCGAGGATCTTGGGGTTTCGCCCGCTACCATCAGCAACGAGCTAAAGGGCATCCTGAGGTACAACCTTGCAAGAGCTGTTACACCCAACGACAGGACTCCGAAATATGCTGTTACGGAGGCGGGAAAGCTCTATCTGCGGCTCTGGGGGGAAGGATGCCATGAGACTTAGCATCACCCTCCACTTCGAAAGGCCCTTCATCATCCCCTACAACTACCCCCACTATCTCTACTCGTTCCTGCTCAACGCCATCAGACTATCTGACGAAGACGTGGCCAGGAGAGTCCACAACAATAAGAGAGATGTCAAGTTCGTGGCCTCTAGGTTTCAGCCGGAGGGGAGGGCGGAGAAAGTTGAGAACGGCCTCCTCGTTGAGTCCGGAGCTGTGAAGCTCCACGTCGCCTCCACGGAAACAGCCTTGCTGAGGGCCCTCATTGATGGTCTTGGTCGCGGAAGGGAGAGGCTCCATGTAATGGGCAAGAGGCTTCTCCACTGCGAGCTGGAGCTTGATGAAACGCCCGAACACCTCTCAGGGAAGCGCTTTAGGACGCTTTCCCCTGTCAACGTCTATTACAACAACCCACCAAACGGCTTTAAACAATGGGATCTTTCTCCAGTTGGTCAACCTAACAGTCCCTTTAAGAACGAGCCCGAAATATGGAAGAGGCTCGTGTTTGAGAATCTGAAGTCTAAGTACTTAATGGTTTATGGGGAACCCTACAATGGCGACTTTGATATCAAAGTTCTCACAAAGAACCCAAAGAGCAAGAGATTTTTCATAAAGAGGGATGAAAAAACTGGGAAACCGATCTACACCCAGGCATGGGAGTTTGATTTTAAGATGTGGGGGGAGGAAAAGCTCCTTCGCGTTGCCTACGACCTCGGTTTAGGAATGCGAAATCCGCACGGGTTTGGAATGATAGAAATGGAAAAAGGGCTTAGATAATGTCATCCAATGGATTCTTCTCTATCCCAATTGTTTCTCTTTTCGGCATTGAGCGGAGCTTGTAAACAACAATAGAGTCCTCATTTTCATCAATAATCTCTTTGAGACCAGCTTTTATGCGCTCAAATTCTGCCAGTGTTATTTCTCCCTCAAAAACGCTGTTCTGAACCCAGTGGAGGTACTGTCTGAGGAACTTCTTAACTTTATTAACCCTTTCAACAGCAACGTCATAGACGATAATCACATACATAACTCATCGACATTAATTTTAAACACGCTTTCTTTTATGTTTTTTGGAATGTTATCACGTTAGAATAGTCCTATTTTTAGTTCACTCTTGTATTAGAGAATTAAATTTGAAATCATTCTATAAGAGGGTTTTGGAAGTCTTTAGTAACTAAAAGTTACTATCAGACAAAGAGTTACAAAATTTTGAGGTTTTTGTAACGAAATTTTTTCGGAATTTTGAACGGGGTCTTTTTAGAGCTTCTCTGATACTCTCTCCTCGTGGAAATTTAACCTTTTTGAATTTAAGGATGTTTTAAGGCTTTGTTTTTGATTTTGGCTTTTATTTTGTCTCTGGAAGTCTCATGGACAAGATTGGACATGGAGGAAAAAGAGTAAGTTCAGGCGAGTGAGTGCTTTGAAGTCTTCTCTAGTGGCTTGGATTCGAGCTTTTTGAGGGGATTTTTATTGACCCTTTGTGGAAAGGCTTATAAATTTCAAGTTCTCTAATTACTTTGTAGGGAGTTTAGAGGAAAATTCGCCCCTGTTCCAATAAGACTTTAGAAGAATTGAAAGTAGGGCCTTAGCTAAACTTATGGCCTCGTCCACCTTAGTTCCAATAAGACTTTAGAAGAATTGAAAGCCTCACCGTTGTGGATCACAAAGCCGTATCCTTCGAGTTCCAATAAGACTTTAGAAGAATTGAAAGAAAGAGTTGTTTGATTTTTGTTTTTCAGTTTTAATGGGTTCCAATAAGACTTTAGAAGAATTGAAAGTAGTGTTTAGTTTGCCTTATCAAAAGCTCATGCTGAAGTTCCAATAAGACTTTAGAAGAATTGAAAGATTTTGTAATACTTACAAAAATTTTGTATTATCTATGTTCCAATAAGACTTTAGAAGAATTGAAAGGCGTCTGTGCGGTAACCGCCTACTCTGACGGGTAAGTCGCGTTCCAATAAGACTTTAGAAGAATTGAAAGTCAATGTGTCTGACGCTAACATATCACCTGCATCATCAGGTTCCAATAAGACTTTAGAAGAATTGAAAGTTTGAAGATCCAACATAAAAGGAGTTAAGCCCTCCCCAAGTTCCAATAAGACTTTAGAAGAATTGAAAGCTAAGACCCTCTTCACAGCACTAATTTCCTTGTCGATGTTCCAATAAGACTTTAGAAGAATTGAAAGCTCCTTAAACTTCTTCTTATCTACCTTCACTTTCTCAGTTCCAATAAGACTTTAGAAGAATTGAAAGCCCTCCCACTGCTTTTGGTTTTTGTGTGTTGGCTTGTTCCAATAAGACTTTAGAAGAATTGAAAGGTGCTACGTATTCCCGTTCACCTTCCTTGCCTATACGGTTCCAATAAGACTTTAGAAGAATTGAAAGTATTCATTAACTGTTTAGGATCGTGGATGCCGTAAAGTTCCAATAAGACTTTAGAAGAATTGAAAGATAACAGCACAAGAGGCCCTAAACCGCTTGATGAATTAGTTCCAATAAGACTTTAGAAGAATTGAAAGATACATCCCTTTCCACCTCCTTCAGAGGTAGAAAAAATGTTCCAATAAGACTTTAGAAGAATTGAAAGTGAGATGCTTTTAACAATGTATTTCAGAAAGGTGATGTTCCAATAAGACTTTAGAAGAATTGAAAGGGAGTGGTAACAAAGAAGCCCAGCTAAGCCTTAACGGCGTTCCAATAAGACTTTAGAAGAATTGAAAGTGAGTGAGTTGAAAAAATTTCCACTCAGACGATATCGGAGTTCCAATAAGACTTTAGAAGAATTGAAAGAATATAACGCCTCTTCCGACGATATGACCTTTTCCTTGTTCCAATAAGACTTTAGAAGAATTGAAAGATAAAAAACGCCTCCGTGCGCCCGCCTCTGTAGGAGAGTTCCAATAAGACTTTAGAAGAATTGAAAGCTTTAGTCTCCTCATCGATGTGTGCCTGTAAAAGCTGTTCCAATAAGACTTTAGAAGAATTGAAAGTGGTGAAAATAAGCGTATTTATTATACGTTAGTGCTAGTTCCAATAAGACTTTAAAAGAATTGAAAGTATATGTATCCGGCGCTGGTGGTATTCTATCGAGTGAGTTCCAATAAGACTTTAAAAGAATTGAAAGTGCCGGGAGAGACCGAACCATACGTTTTACCACCAGGTTCCAATAAGACTTTAAAAGAATTGAAAGATCCTCAAAGGTCTTGGTAATGTAGGCCCGTCAAAAAGTTCCAATAAGACTTTAAAAGAATTGAAAGGAAGAGGTAGTGAGTGCGTGGAGGGAAAACCTTCGCGCGTTCCAATAAGACTTTAAAAGAATTGAAAGGAAAAAATTAAAAGGTTACTCGAAATGATAGACCACGTTCCAATAAGACTTTAAAAGAATTGAAAGAAGTCAATAGACCACAGCCAGGATATAGATATTTCACTGTTCCAATAAGACTTTAAAAGAATTGAAAGAGGAAAAAGTTAAAGAAACTCTTGAGTTTCAGTTTAAAGTTCCAATAAGACTTTAAAAGAATTGAGTATGAGCCTTTCTTCCCTGTTTCTGCTCCTATAGTAGAAGACATGGCTTCTTCTCCATAATGATTATGTTAAACTGTCTGTTAACTTGAGAGCTCATTTGCAAAAACATCACAAAGAGAATCAGGAATTGGAAAAATCGAAGAGCTAACATTAATGTATACCCTAGCATTGTATGTACACATATGTTCAGAAAAGCTTATATATGAAGTTGGTTGTTAATTTACTGAAAGTACTATATACTACTACAAGTACATGAGGTGTTAAACATGAGAAAATTAGTGTTTGTCATGTTGCTCCTTGGAATTTTGGGTTTTAGTGTAATAGCAAGTGGGTGCATTGGGGGTGGCAAAACAACTAGCACAGCAACACAAACACAGTCTTCAAGCCAAGAAGAACAGAAGATTATTGAACTCGAATTCTGGCATGGGATTGAAGCCCCAGAAAACCAAAAGGTTCTCGAAGAACTAGTCAACAAATTTATGGAGAAACACCCAAACATTAGGATAAAGATTGTCAACTATGGAGCCCAAGATAAGGCTGTTCCAAAGATTATGGCTGCTGTACAAGCAGGCACTCCTCCAGATCTTGTATGGTTGAACCCAGCTCAGACTGGCGTTTTTGCAGAAGCAGGAGTTTTAGCTCCTGTTGAGGATTTCATAAAGAACGACCCGTCATTTAACAAGGATGACATATACGAGGGGCTCTGGGAGCTTGGAACATACAAAGGAAAGATATATACGGCCCCCTTTGATACAAACAACTTGGCGATTTATTATAACAAAGAGCTCTTCAGAGAAGCAGGTCTCGACCCCGAGGCATATATGGGTAAAGCCTTAACTTGGGAGGAATTTAGAGAACTTGCAAGAAAACTCACAAGGGACAAAGATGGAGACGGTGAAATAGATCAGTACGGCTTTATGGTTCCTTTTGGTAGATATGAGTGGACAGCCTGGACTTGGGAGGTTTTCTTATGGTCAGCAGGCGGAGAATTACTTGATGAAAATGGAAAACCTGCATTTGCAAGTGATGCTGGAGTTAAGGCACTTCAATACTGGGTCGATCTTGTTTACAAAGACAAAGTTGCTAAGCTTAGCGAACCCAATGCAGGTTACAAGCTAGATGACTTCTTTGCTGGAAGGGTTGCAATGACAATAAACGGACCTTGGAACTTCCCAGTCCTTAAAGAGCAAAATTGGCTCGACAAGGTAGGAGTTATGCTAATGCCCTACGACAAAAGAATTGCAACAAACATTGGTGGTGAGAACCTGTTCATCTTTAAAACTACACCTGAGAGAGAAAAAGCCGCTTGGGAATTTGCAAAATACATTATGAGTCCTGAATTCCAGGTCACATGGGCTTTAAAAACTGGGTACCTTCCAGTTTGTAAGAGCGCTGCAGAGGATCCAGAATACAAGAAATTCCTTGAGGAGAATCCCTTCATTAAGATTTATGTAGAAAACTTACAGTACGGAAAAGCTAGACCACCAGTTCCACAATACCCAGATATGTCTGCCGCAATCGGTGAAGCAATTGAAGCAGCGCTACTTCAGAAGAAAGATCCAGCCCAAGCATTAAAAGAAGCACAGGAAAAAATAATGTCGTTATTTGGTTCTTGATACTTCTCTTCTAATTTTTTGGAGGGAGAAAAATGGCAATCCGGGAATTCAAACAACAACTTGAAGCCTACATGTTTTTAAGCCCGGCACTTATAATCATGTTATCATTTCTTGCTTATCCTGTAGTCTATTTAGTGTACATCAGTTTTTTTGACTGGAGAGGGCTAGGAGGTAAGGAATTCGTTTTTCTGGAGAATTATAAAAATATCTTGACAAGCCCTGAATTTTGGAATGTATTTAAGAATACTCTGGTTTATTTGGCGGGAGTTGTCCCAACCACAATGGTAATATCCCTCTTTCTTGCTGTTTTCTTAAACTCAAAAATAAGAATGAGGAGCATATACAGAACATCAATATTCTCTCCAACTGCAATATCTTTTGTTGCTACAGGGATAATTTGGGTTTGGATGTTTAATACAGATTATGGTCTCGTTAATAGAGTTCTGGAGTATTTTGGAATTTCAAGTATAGACTGGCTTAGAAGTACACGGTGGGCTATGGTCGCCGTCATAATAGCGACGGTATGGGCAAGGGTTGGATATTTTATGGTCATTTATTTGGCAGGGCTTCAAACAATTCCCGAAGATTACTATGAAGCTGCCAGCATAGATGGTGCAAACTCACTTCAGAGGTTCATTAAAATAACACTGCCTCTGCTAAAGCCAACTCATGTGCTCGTTCTTGTTATGCTCACGATTTTCTCTTTCAGAGATTTCGACCAGATATATGCTATGACTGGAGGAGGCCCTATGATGTCAACTACAACGCTTGCGTATTACATATACGTGCTAAGCTTTGAGCGCTTTAGATTTTCCCAAGGAGCAACTGTGGCAGTGATACTCCTAATTCTTGTCCTCTTTGTTCAGTATCTCCAGAGAAAGGCGTTTGGGGAGGAAGCAATATATTGAGGTGGGGGATATGAAGTGGAAAAGTATTGTAATTCACGGGATTATTTTGGTCGTGGTTATAATAGTCTTAATCCCAATCATATGGACATTTTTCACATCACTCAAAGACCCGATAGAGATCGCTCAAGGGGGGCTATTGCCCAAAGTATGGCACTGGGAAAATTATAAGCTGGCATGGGCCCAAGGTGAGTTTCCAAGAAAGTTCCTAAACAGTTTAATAGTAGCTTTCACAGTAACGCTGGGTCAGGTTATAACATCGGCAATGGCCGGATATGCCCTTGCCAGAATGGAATTCAAAGGCAAAGACCTGATATTCAGTATTGCAATAGCAACAATGCTTCTTTCAGAGCAGATAATTATTGTACCCTTGTACCTAATATTGGCAAAATTAGGATGGATCGACAGTTACAGGGGACTTGCAATTCCATGGTTTTTTAATGGATTTGGAGTGTTCTTATTCAGGCAGTTCTTTTTAACAATTCCAAGAGACATAGAAGAAGCTGCTATAGTAGATGGAGCCTCGAGATTTAGGATACTTTGGCAGATAATGCTTCCGCTGGCAACTCCTGCAGTGTTAACGCTTTCAATGTTCACGTTTATAGCAGAATGGAATTCTCTTTTCAAATGGCTAATCTTAACAAAATCTCCGGAGATGAGAAACGTACAGCTAGGCCTTATTATCTTCCAAGAGCAATTTATAGCCCAGTATCATCTCTTAACTGCCGCAACAATACTTGTATCACTTCCCTCGATACTACTGTTCCTTATCGGACAGAGGTACTACATCAAGGGTATTGCTACAACAGGAGTTAAGGGGTGAGGTTATGAGGGTAGCTATGATAACTCCCCATGGTGACCCACTTGGAAAGCTTGGAGAACCCGACACTGGTGGACAGTGTGTTTATGTCAAGGAGCTCAGCAAACACCTCGGAAAGCTCGGAGTTAAAGTGGACATATTCACGAGGCAGAGGGGCGGAAGAAAGGAGGTAGAGCACATAAACGAGAACGTCAGGGTCATCAGGATAGAGTGCGGGCCCGAAGGATTCATCCCCAAGGAGAAGCTTATGCCCTACCTCCCGGAGTTCACAGACAGGGTCTCGGAGTACTTCGAGAGGGAAGCCTATGACGTCATTCACACCCACTATTGGGATGGCGGCTTCGTAGGGATGGAGCTCAAGAAGCGCCACGGGGCTAAAATGGTTCACACCTCCCACTCGCTTGGAATACTAAAGGCGAAGGCCTTAGGAGACTTTGAGCCCTATAAGGAGAGGATAGAGCTTGAGAAGAAAATCTACGAGACGAGCGATGCCATAGTAGCAACGACCGAGATTGAGAAGAACGACATAGCAACCCTCTACGAGATACCAAGAGAAAAAATCCACGTGATTCCCATAGGCGTGGACACAACATTCTACAGGCCGATGGGAGAGAAGGGAGAGCTGAAGAGGGAGCTTGGCCTCCCGGACGTCCCTCTGGTGTTTGCACTAGCGAGGCTCGACCCGAGGAAGGGGCTCGACCTCCTCATAAAGAGCGTCCCGTACATAAGGGAATACTACTCGGGGGACTTCCTCGTGCTCATAAGCACAGGTACTGGAGCGAAGGAAGAGGAGAAGGAGATGAACAAGCTCCTAAGCCTTATCGAAAGCCTCAGGGTGAAGGAGCACATCAAGATAATCCCCGCCATAGAACCCAGAGAGCTTGTTCCTAAGTACTACTCCGCGGCGGATGTCTTCGTATTGTCTTCTCCCTACGAGCCCTTCGGGATAGTTATGCTCGAAGCAATGGCATGCAAAACAGCTATCGTAGCCACTAAATTTGGAGGGCCGGCGGAGGTTCTCCAGGACGGATACGACGGCTTCCTGATTGACCCGAGGGACTCAAGGGAGATGGGGAAGAAAATAGCGTTCCTCCTTGAGGACAAGGAGCTTAGGAGGGTATTCGTGGATAGAGCCTACAAGAAAGTCATGGAGAAGTACTCGTGGAAGGTTGTTGCTAAAGAAATGCGCAGTCTCTATCAAAAGCTGTGAGGTGAAAGAGATGCTCGATGTACTTTCAATTGGAGAAGTATTGGTTGACCTGAAAATTATACACAGTAAGCTTAGCATGCACACTGGTGGTTCTTGCCTCAATGTTGCTTTTTATGCTAGTCAGGCAGGGGCTCGTTCTTCCTTTATAGGTACCATAGGCAACGACTTCTTGGGAGATTATATAATAAGGGAACTCAACGAGCTTGAGTTTAAGCCCATGCTTTCAGTCGTCGACAGCAATACAACTTTGGTACTAATAAAGACCGAGAAAGAAAGTCCTATCCCAGTAATCTACAGAGATGCTGATAGGTTTATAACAAAAGAACAGGTAGAAAAGAACTGGAAAGACGCGAAGATTGTGCACACTTCTGCTTTTGCCCTCTCCCTTTTTCCTTCTAAAGAAGTGATTTTAGAAGTCTTAAAAGAAGCCAAGGAAAATGGGGCCCTAATCTCCATTGATCCTAACTATAGAAGGGAGATCTGGAAAAGATGGGGAGCTGATGAAAAAGCTCTGCTTGAAGCAATTTCGCTTGCGGACTTTGTTAAGCCTTCTCTTGATGATGCAAAGGAGCTCTTTGGAACCAAGGATCCAATAGATGTCTTACAAAATTTTAAGAAGCTCGGAGCAAATAATGTTATCCTCAGTATGGGCTCCAAGGGAGTCTTGGCTCTAACAGAGGATGGAAAATTTATTCAAATACCCGCCAAGAAAGTTAAGTTAGTCGACCCTACTGGTGCGGGTGATTCTCTCCTGGGAACAGTGTTGGCAAAGCTTTCACAAGGATATGACATGGAAGAAGCTATATGGTTTGGAGTAGAAGTTGCTTCGGAGGTAGTTAGTAGAGAAGGAACATTGGTAAAGGTGAGGTAACGTGGAAAGTCTGTTAGAAAAGTTAAAGAGGTTTGGATTCACAAAATACGAAGCTTTAACATATATTACTACCCTAGTTCCCACCACCTGTGAAGTTGTATAATCTGTCCAGATTCACGGCCAGAATCGCCCCTAAAATCCTGACAACCAACCCCCTCAAACTAACACTCCTGCTCGGCCTCAGAAGAAACTACAGAAAAACTTCGAAAACAAAGTCTCAATCCTCCTGCGAAAGTCAGACAAGTACTTGTAAAACTTCTTCTCCTCCAGATTACTAATCTGATTCCCCCGCTTTACTGGCGTGTAAACAACGCCAAACCTCAGAAAATTCCTCCTCGAGCCCCCTGCTAACATACCCCTTATCCAAAAACAGAAAACAGCCGAAAAACTCCTCAACAATCACCCAGAACTTTTCCCGGACAACACTCACATCATGCTTGTTTGCCGGATCAACGGACAGCAAAGCCAACAGGTTCCCATCAGAGTAACAGGTCAGCTTGTACCCATAGTAAAACTTTTTTTAGAGGGAACAAACCCAACTGCGGGCTTTTCAGAGATGACTTCTGAAGAACCCTCCTTATCCTTCCTGTTTTTCTGGCCAACTCCTTGGTCTGAATGGGCTTTGAGTCCAGTATTCTAACGTATTCTCTGGCGTGTTTTTTGAATAATTCTTCCTGCGCTAGGAGCAGGAGTTTTTCGTGCCTGTTCAAGCGTTCTGTTAGTTTGTTGTACCTGATTTTGGGGAACAGCTTCATTTCTTCGATTAGGACTCTGTAAGCGTGCTTGTAAACTCCTCCGAAGTGCAAGTGTGCTAGTATTGCGAAGGTTATCAGGTCGTAGAGGCTGATTATTTCCCTGTGAGTGTTTTTCGGGTAGTGTTTGCTGATTATCGGATAGATTTCGGATTTTATGATCAGGATTTTCCTCTGAAAGCTCAATACAACCACCAATCAATCAAAAGACTTAAGTGCTTATAACTCTAACGATCTAATGGGAACTAGGGTGTATATTCAACTTAAAAATCTTACCAAGGGCGTGTTTATAGTAACCTTTATTAGGGTTTTTGCTGAATTCTTTCGGGTGGTTGTCGTGATCCCCAGATGGGATCACAGACTCAAAGACCCTGAAAGCGTGGCATTCGCAGTTCTTGACGTTTTAGCAGACTTCGAATCAGAAGGAAAGCTGAAGAACCTGCCAAAATCCAAAAAATTTCCAGTAAAAACAATACTGGCAATACTCCTCTTTAAACAATACTACAACCTACCCCTCAGAGACGCCCAGCACTACGGCAGAAAATTCTTCGGAGCAAACATTCACTACTCAACCCTCCACAACTGGGAGAAAAAGCTGAACCTCGAAGAACTGACAAACCACCTCCTGAAAAACTCCAGAAATTACCCTACGCCAGCACTCAAGCAGACTCAACCATTATTACAAATAAAAAAGGGCAGGATAGAAGTTCAGGCAATAAC
>NZ_KE387149.1:564137-571011 GCF_000430485.1 Thermococcus sp. PK | reverse complement strand
AGATAATTTTCTCGTATTATATCTACCTCAGGGACATTTTTGAAGAATCCACTCTTATTTCCTCCGTTTTGAAAAGAAACAAAGGGATAACATTTGCGATATATTTTCATGCCCTCCAGACTATTGAGCAATTGTTCACTGAGGGAGTTGAATTTGATGCTGAAGTTTACACTACCTCAGGGGAGACACTCAAAGGAAAGGTGCTTGATTTTACTAACACCAAAATAATAAACAATTTACTCTTAGACACGGGAAAAAGAAAAGTTCTTGTCGGAGGGCCATTTTCGATACTTGAGGACTATGAAGAGGTAGGAATTATCCTTTACCCAAAGGACGTTCAAACGAGTAAAGAGAGAAGGTGATTTTATGGCTGGTGTGAAGCTTGTTAACGTCTGGAAGCAGTTTGGGGAAGTCACCGCAGTCAAGAACATGAATTTAGACATTAAGGATGGAGAATTCATGATACTCCTCGGCCCAAGCGGCTGCGGTAAAACAACCACCCTGAGAATGATCTCAGGCTTAGAAGAGCCAACGAAAGGCCAAATCTACATTGGAGACAAACTCGTTGCCGATCCGGAAAAAGGAGTCTTCGTACCCCCAAAAGACAGAGACATCGCCATGGTTTTCCAGAGTTACGCGCTTTACCCCCACATGACGGTTTACGACAACATCGCCTTCCCACTCAAGCTGAGAAAAGTCCCAAAGCAAGAAATCGATCAAAGAGTTAGAGAAGTCGCGGAAATGCTCGGCTTAACAGAACTACTCAAAAGAAAACCCAGGGAATTAAGCGGAGGACAGAGGCAGAGAGTAGCCCTCGGAAGGGCCATTGTGAGGAAGCCCCAAGTCTTCCTCATGGACGAGCCGTTAAGCAACCTGGACGCTAAACTTAGGGTGAAAATGCGCGCCGAATTGAAAAAACTCCAGAGGCAATTAGGCGTCACGACAATTTACGTAACCCACGATCAAGTTGAAGCAATGACCATGGGCGACAGGATTGCCGTCATCAACGCTGGCGAGTTACAGCAAGTCGGTTCGCCGGATGAAGTTTATGATAAGCCCGCAAACACTTTCGTGGCAGGCTTCATCGGCTCGCCTCCGATGAACTCCATGGACGCGAGCATTACCGAAGACGGTTTCGCCGACTTTGGAGAATTCAAACTCAAGCTCCTCCCAGAGCAGGTGGAGGCTCTCAGGGAGGCCAACCTCATCGGTAAGGAAGTTATCTTCGGCATTCGCCCGGAGGATCTCTACGATGCAGTGTTTGCTCAGGTGAAGGTTCCTGGGGAGAATTTGGTTAGGGCTGTGGTTGAGATTGTTGAGAATTTGGGTAGTGAGAGGATTGTGCATTTGCGTGTTGGTGATGTGACTTTCGTCGGCTCCTTCAGGTCGGAGTCGAGAGTTAAGGAGGGTCAGGAGGTTGACGTGGTCTTCGACATGCGGAAGGCGCACGTCTTCAACAAAAAAACCGGAAAAGCAATTTTGTAACTTTGTAACTTAGTCTGACTTTCTCAATTGAGTTTTTCTTTTTATTGTGCTTCTTGTGAAAAAGACAGAAATCATAGGTTCGCATGAGTTAGCGCTTGTTAGCTTCTTTCTTTTTCAGTCTCTTAATCCTCTTCCTAAGCCAATTGTAGATTATATCAATCCCATCTGCCTTCATGATCTTCCATAGGCTTTTGATAGGCAAGTCTTGTACTTTTTGAAGTAGCGCTTGAGTGTCACATCACTCAGCTTTGGAGCTCTCCCCTTTTGCTTCCCAGCCTCCCTGTCCTCCATATTCCTCCGAGCCCGTCAACGGCAAAAATAATAACCGGGTCGACGGGTTATTTTTGATGAATCGGAGTAAGGGCTTGAAAGAGCCCTAGTCTCAATAAGACCTTAAAAGCAAAACAGCACTACTTCTGAGCAACTCTATTAATGAGCCTCAGGATGTAGGTGTTTTCTTCGACGGTTGTTGCTCCCCTGTTTCTTGGGAGGCCCAGCTCAAGAGCAGCGTTAATTCCATGCTCCTTCAGAAAGTCATGAGCCTTTGCTTTTATAATCCCATACTCATCCCTCTTTATCAACCCGTAGACCGTTGGTCCCCAAGAGCTTTGGCCACAGCCGTATGTGTTTTCGCTCAAGAACTCCATGATGAGCTTAACGTCCTCCCTGAACTCTCCACCTTGATACTCTTCAAAATGCTTCCCAACCAGTTTTTGAATTTCACTCAAATGCTTTCCGAACTCTTCGATGTTTCTCTCCTTTAACGCCGGCAACAATCCCAAGAGAATCCTGTGGGAAATCTTCTTTGCTATACTGCTTTCTCCTTTTACGCTCTGCATTATTGGTTTTTCTTCTTCCTCGTCAAAGCCCCTCTTTGCTTCCGGGATTATCAGGAGAAATCCCCAGTCCTCCGGAAAATCTTCCCTGATGATTAAAGGTGGAATTTTGCCTTTAACACCACCGTCTATCACAAAGCCGCCGTACTTAAAAGCATAAATTCCAGCACCAGAGTTTTTTCCCCTTCCAAGAAGATGAGCCAGATCTTCGATTTCAATCCTAAGGGAGTTAAGCCTTGCTATTCCCAATCCTACGGCAAGCGTTAGCTGAGTAGTGGAGCCTAAACCGATGTGCCTTGGAATCGTTCTCTCAACTTGAATAAGGTAGTTGAACCCCGTTGCAAATTTCTGGTTCATTTTATCAACAGCATGGCGTATTGTTTCTCTGTCCTCTCCATCTGCCTTTATTTCAAGTTTATCGTGGGGCATTACCCTTACCCTATATCCCCCGTCGAGGGCAACTCCGAGTGACCCAAACCGTCTCCCCAGCAATCCAGAAGGGTCTATCAAGCCAAGGTGCAGCCTTTTCGGCGTCTCGATTAACATTTTCCCACCCCATGTTTTTATAGGGCAGGCATTAAAACACTTTTCGGTGAGACCGTGAGGTTTGCAGGGATAAGTTTAGACGAGCCAAGAATTATGGGAGTCATCAACGTCTCTCCGGAAAGCTTCTTTAAGGGAAGCGTCCGGCAAAACGAGGAAGAGCTTATAGAAACTGCAGTTCAAATGGTGAAGGATGGAGCTTCTTTCATAGACATAGGTGCAAAATCCACGGCACCCTACCTGGAAACCCAGATACCTGTGGAAGAAGAGGTTAGAAGGGCTGTCTGGGCGATAAGCACCATCAGGGAGCATGTTAACGTCCCAATAAGCATAGACACAACAAACGCAAAAGTCGCTGAGGAAGCGATCAAGGCAGGAGCGGACATCATAAACGACGTTACCGGTCTCAAGGGAGACCCAAAAATGGCCGAAGTGGCTAGAGAATACGGTGTTGCGGTTGTGGTTTGCGCCCACAAAGAAGTGAGGGACTTCACAGACCCCGTTCATGAAGTTATTGATGCTCTCAAAGAGAGCCTCCAGATTGCATACAAACATGGCATTGAAAAGGAGAAAATAGCAGTTGACCCGGCAATTGGATTTCTAAGGCCAAAATATCCTCCATGGTATGAGTGGGATGCTAAGGTTATCGCAAACCTGAACCTGCTGAAGGTCTTTGGGCTTCCAATCCTGGTTGGAATATCGAGGAAGTCGTTTATAGGGGCCATAACTGGAAGAAAAGACCCGCTGGAAAGATTGGCCGGAAGTTTAAGTGCAACAGCGATAGCAGTATGGAACGGTGCCAGTATAATAAGAACTCACGACGTTAAAGAGACCCTCGATGCCGTAAGGGTAGCGAACTTCATAAAAAAGTTTAGAGAGTGAGCTCTTTCACCTCGAACTTTTCTTCCTTTAACTCTATAGCCGTGTAAAACGCTCTTCCGTTTGGGATTTCCTCAAAGGGAAGGGACGAATAGAGCTCGAAGGTTGAGGATACGACAGCGAAGAGGTTTCTTTCTTCAACTTTTAAAAGGCGCGAGTACCTCTTGAATAGGGGATCTTTTTCTCTGCTCTCAACCATGTATGCTGTCACAAACCCCCTAACGTTATTTGGAGAAACCAAAAGGGTGCCCGTATTGAGCGTGGTCTTAACCGTGGGAAGAGCGGCTTTAAACGTGTTGAGGATTTCACTCTCATTTAGAGATGACAGCCTCCTTAAGAGATAGAGGCCGAACACGTAGCTGTCGGAAGCATCTTTGAGCATTTCCCCCTCGAACTCTGCCATTTTTATAAGTTCATCCTTTCTCAGGTCGCCGTTGTGGTAGAACCAGAACGTAAAACCCTTTGGTGAGGAATAGGAAAACGGCTGGGTGTTGAAGAGGTTAACACTCCCCTGGCTTGCAGCCCTTGTGTGGGCCAATAAAACTCCAAAACCTTTTAAGGAGTCTAAAAGCTTTTCAACTCCTTCTTTGTCTTCAAAAATGGGTTTGATCGTTTTGTAATGTTCGGCTTTATCTTTGGACATCCAGAAGAATCCCCAGCCGTCTTTATGGGAAGGGCTCTTTCCCAGTGCCACTTTGTAAAGATCGTTCTCAGAAGATTTTACCAGTGCATCTACGAGCTCTTTCATAGCCTCTCCCTTTCCAACTGCAAACAGCACTCTGCACATTTCGTCCACCAGACTTTTTTTAGGCGGCGCAGTTTAAAAAGATTGGAGACTTAGGAAATGCCCGCAGCAATTAATGCTGTTTCTCAGTATCACATCGAAACTAACGAGGAAAAGAACGTTATAGCCCTAATTCTCTTCACGTTATCATAAACAATCTCTAACCGCCCTTCTGCCCCGAAATAGAATCTGCAATCGTGAGCGGCTCCGCTTGTTGAACTGCACCCTTGATAGGATGCTTGAAAGAAGCAAAAGGGCAAAGAAAGCCATCCTTGTCGGAGCAACAGCTCAAGCACTGCCGAAGCTCTTTGAGGGTATTAAAATTACTCATCCTGGCATATGCAAAGGTTGTTGATGCTGAGAAAGCCCTTATAAACCTGAAGCTCAGAAGCTTTAGGGGGTTTGGAGAGCAGAGCAAAATATATGTCATCGAAGTCCAACGGGTGTTAGAGATGCTTGAAGTGCAAGGAGCTGTGATAAACGTCCTCAAAAAGGTTCGGGAGCACAGGCTACTCTATGAAAGGAATGAAGAGGCTGTGAAGCAGCACCTTATAGGGGAGATATTTAAAGCCCTCGGATGGGACTGGGAGAACCCAAAAGAAGTAAGACCGGAGGAGAGGACGGAAGAGGGGAGGGCAGATTATGCCCTCGTTATCAATGACAATGTGGTAGCTTATTTAGAGGCCAAAAATTTGAGTGTAAATGTTTTGAAAAGCGAAAAGCCCCTAAGACAGCTTGCCAAGTACTGCTTTTCCCATGGGATTAAATATGGCATCTTGACAAACGGTGTGCAGTGGAAGGTTGTAAAGGCATTCGAAGAAAACTCAACTCTCGAAGATAGGGTTCTTCTGAAGATAGACCTTTTTAACGAGCCGTTCTGCCTACCAGTAAAGTGCGTGTAGGGCGTTAATTTCGTAACGGGTAGGCTTCCAGCCTCCCGTCTTCATTGGCTGGCTTTCGGGGGGAACGGAGACTCCCCACATCTTCAGGGCTTTCAAACGAATATTCCACGAGCCAACCACATCCCTATCAGCCTCAAAACCACACTCGCACTTCAAAACCCTGCGCCCATTCGGGACTAGCTTCCCCCCACATATCGGGCACAGGGATGAAGTGCGAGCAGGATCAACAAAAACGACACTCACACCCTTCAACTTGGCTTTATACTCAATAATGGCTTGAAGCCTTCTAAAACTCCACCTGTGCAAGCGACCGTTCATTTCAGCCGAATACCTTATTGTGTTCCTGATTTCCGTTAAGTCCTCCAAGGTAATACCACCATACTTTTCCGCCAGTTCAACAATCTTATTGGCTAATTTGTGATATAAATCATTTATCCTGTTTCTCTCCCTCATCCCATATTTTTCCAAAATCCATTTTCTCTTTTTACCACTTCTTATCTTCTTTTGAATTCTCCTTCTCTTTAGGAAGTAGCCCGTTCTAATCTCCCTCTCGTGGGTGATGATCTGGATGAACTCGCCGTCTGGAAGGCTGAGGGTTACATTATTCTCGTTCAAGTCCACACCAACGACGGCTTTTGACTCTCTGACTTCAACTTCCTTTGAGAACACCACGTGGAGGAAAACTCCTTTTGGATTTTTAACCAGCCAGGCTTGCCCTATTTTCCACTCCCTAAACTTCTCGTGGTGTTTTGCCGGGTAAAACTCCAGTTCCAGCCTTCCACTTGGAGTTGAGAGCTTGATAATTCCCTCTTCAAGGTCGAGCTTGAACAGGTGGTCGTCCAGCATTATTACTTGCTTTTTGAAAATGGGTTTTCCGTTGGCTTTTCCTTTTCTCTTCCTCTTCCTGTAACTCTTGTAGATTGAGGTGGCCATTTGGCAGGCCGTGTGAATGTAATGGCTTGGGAGTTCTGGGTACTGCTCCCGAAGGCTTTTGTACGTCTCTTTCTTCAACCGGTAGAAGCTCGTAATGTTGTTCTCAAAAGCGTAGGTGATTAAAAAGTTCACGATTTCTTGGTAAAGGGTGAAGAGGTCTTCTAACCCTTCGGGTTCTGTTTTGAGTTTGAATTTTGCCGTGAGTTTAATAGTCTCACTTGGCATTTTCCAGCTCCTCTTTGGTTTTCTTGATCCAGTCTTTAATGGCTTCTTCTATTGCCACACTCAGAACGCCTCTCTTGTTCCCATAACGCTGGATAGCCACTTTTTTAAATTCCTCTAAGGTTTCCTCACTAATAACAAAGGTCGCCTTAGGCACACTAAACCACCCATTAAGAAATACTAAGTCAAAATATTTAAACTTCACGCTTTTAACCATTTAGAGAACAGCCCTCTGCTTCAGGTAACGTAAAAGTTATTGCAAAGGTTGTAAATCCAAAGAAAGAACACAA
>NZ_KE387149.1:494240-564037 GCF_000430485.1 Thermococcus sp. PK | reverse complement strand
TTAATAGTCTCACTTGGCATTTTCCAGCTCCTCTTTGGTTTTCTTGATCCAGTCTTTAATGGCTTCTTCTATTGCCACACTCAGAACGCCTCTCTTGTTCCCATAACGCTGGATAGCCACTTTTTTAAATTCCTCTAAGGTTTCCTCACTAATAACAAAGGTCGCCTTAGGCACACTAAACCACCCATTAAGAAATACTAAGTCAAAATATTTAAACTTCACGCTTTTAACCATTTAGAGAACAGCCCTCTGCTTCAGGTAACGTAAAAGTTATTGCAAAGGTTGTAAATCCAAAGAAAGAACACAAAATAAAAACAATCCAAAATCCTGTGAAATATATTAAGCTTCCTGCCAATAACGGAGCAATGGCCCTCCCCACGAGAGTTGCAGAACTTAAAATCCCCATAAAAGTACCTTTCTTTTCAGAATATAAGTCACTGATTAAAGCAAGGGAAACAGGAACAAATATAGCAGTTGCTATCCCATAGTAGGTCCTTACCAAAGCTAAAGCTATAGCATTGTTAGCAAAGAAGTAAAGAAGGGGCGCAGAGAAGAATACAAAACCGCTTATTTTAAGAAGCTTTTTTCGCCCATAGATATCGCTCAAAAGCCCTGAGGCAAAGTTCACAAAAATACCCGTTATAGTTGATGCCGCTGCAACAATTCCAATCTCTCCCCTGCTCAACCCCAAACTTTGAGCATAGAGTGGCAAGGTTGGAGATTTACTCATGGTAGAGCCGACTATTGCAAAAAATCCTGCTATTAGGATTGCGTAAAGTATCTTCTTCATGCTTACCCCACCGAAGTTTGACTCCAAGATATTAAATCGTTCTCATTAGATAAATACTTAAGCTTCAAGCTTCAAAGAGATAATATGCCGGAAATAGACCTTAATGGGAAAAAGATCCAGTACGAAGTCAGCGTGAGAAGGGTAAGATATGTGAGAATCTACGTAAGTCCAGAGGGAAAACTCTATATCGTCTCTCCAACGAGAAGAGTTGAAAGGTTCCTAAAAGAAAAGGAGGATTGGATACTCTCAAAGCTTGAGAAAATTGAGAGGGCAAAAAACCTTCAAGGGTTTCCTTATCTGGGAAAGTTCTACCCATTTAAAAATGGAAAGATTTTCACTGATAACAAAGTTTTAGACGTTTCAGACAAAAGAAAGCTTGAGAAAACTCTAAAAAACGAGCTTAGGACATTATTGGTGCCCCTTGTTGAAGAACGTGCTACGAGTTTAGGTGTCAAGCCAAAAAGAATTTTCATCCGAAAACAGAGGACAAGATGGGGAAGCTGCTCCCCAAAGGGGAACCTAAGCTTCAATTTAGCAATGCTGGCCTTACCTCCGGAGCTCATTGACTATCTCGTAACACATGAAGTGGCTCACCTTATAGAGATGAACCACTCCAAAAAGTTTTGGACGTTGGTTGAGGAATTCCATCCAGACTGGAGAAGAAAGAGGAAAGAACTTAAGGATTGGTGGGTAATTGTCCACAACAACCCGGTATGGAGGGAAATTTTGGAGGGAGGAAAATGAGGGTTATCCTTCTGGGTTCCGGCTCATATAGCGGGACACCTAAAGCGTTGTGTAACTGCGAGAACTGCACGAGAGCGAGAAAGTTCCCGCAGTACAGAAGAACAAGGTTTTCTATGTATATCCCCAAGATAAAAGCCCTCATAGACCCCTCTCCAGACTTATATTACCACCTAAGGCATCTTAACGAAAAAGTCGAGAACGTTTTCATAACGCATCCTCACTTTGACCATATTGCCGGGCTTCCCGAGCTGCAGGTTTTTAAAGAGGTTATCTTTTACTCCCATGAGAAAACTCTCCACGTTGCAAAGCTATTACAGGAAACGTTCTTAGGAGAGAGGGAGTGGAGATACACCCCATTAGACTTCAATAGATGGTATGGGTTTGGAAACTTTAGGGTGAAGCATTTTCCGGTTGTTCACCAGCCAGGAGAGGTTGCAGGAGGCTTTATCTTGGAGATAGGAGAAAAGAAAATCGCCATAACCGGGGACACCGGACCGGAGATCTTGAAAGATGAAAGGGTACTACAGGATATCCAAGGAGCTGACCTTCTGGTTTCCGAGATGACCCACAAACACTCAATCCCCAAAACTCATCTTGGAGTTGAGGATGCCATTAAGCTTGCCCAGATGGTTGGTGCGAATAAAACGCTCTTCGTGCATATAAGCCACTCAAACTACACCCACGAGGAGCTGGAAGAAAAAGTTAGAGAGGCAGGAATAGTTGGAAGGGACTTCATGCATCTTAAAATTTAGTAAGAACCCTCACAAGGCCCTCCAAAGAAAAATCGTTAAAACGGGAAGCTCAGGCGATACTTCACTCTCCCATTACCTGAACAACCACCTTTCTCCTTCTTGGTCTTACGTCAAGCTCCACAAAGAATATCTGCTGCCATATTCCCCTAACGACCTTCCCATCAACAACCGGAAGCACCAGTGAAGGGCCCAAAAGAGTAGCCCTTAGGTGGGAGTGGGCATTGTTGTCTATCAAATCATGCTTGTAGCCGGCACTTTTAGGCACGATCTCTTTCAGAATTCTTTTAAAATCTTCAAGAAGACCGCTTTCATGTTCTATCGTTACAACTGCGCCTGTAGCACCGGGAACAAACACAAGAACCTGGCCATTTGTGATTTCACTCCTTTCCACTATCTCCTCAACTTCAGAGGTTATATCTATCAAGTCGATTTCGCCTTTCGTGGAAAATCTAAGTTCTTCCGTTACCACTTTCATTCCACCACCTCCAGATTAAGTAACCCACTCCGAACCCTATTAGATTTGCGGCCATGTCCATAAAAGAAAAAGTTCTTCCCGGAATAAAGAGCTGTAGAGATTCAAAAACGACCGGAAAGACCATATAGGTCTTTTCACCCATCAGGCCAAGAGCGAAGAACTCCAAGAAATGGGCTATTTTGTCTCCTCCTGCTATTCCAGCAGAGGGGACTTTGGGAGAGAGATTAGCACAGGCCAAAAAGATAAGGTATAGATACCTCAAAAGCCTCATAGGAGACTCTCCAGCTTCTTAACCTTTTCAACAACCTCCACGGGGTTTTTACCAAAGATATAAACGCAGGGCTCTATCCCAAATCCACCCTTGTCTATTATAGCATCAAGAACGCCTTTTTTCTTGAATTCATCGAGGATCAGCTTAACTGTTTCCTCCTCACTCCTCTCGCTTTTTTCCACAGTACCGACCTTGAAGCCAGCTTTTCTAAGAGCGTCAGATATTTTCTCATCGTACCTTATGTTCAGAACGCTTCTAATCTCGGGGAAAATTTCAGACAACCCTATTAAAACCTCCGCCATGTGCTCACTTGCCCCAAACTCCGGAGGCAAAGCATAAACTTTTCCTTTTACTACCGTTATCCTTCCTGGAATGGCAGCAACATCGTTCTTTTCTTTTGGATTTGGAAGAGAATAGGCAAAGTTGCTCCTAATTTCAGGTATGAGCTCTAAGAACTTCTCATCACGAAGCAGTTCATTTAAAGCCAAGGATAGCTCCTCTAAAATTTGGGTTCTTGAGGGTTCTTCAGTAAATATCTCCCCACATAACGACTCATCCGTACTTCCGACGTATTCTAAATAACCTTTGCAGAGAACGCCACTTTTAAACATTTCAAAGAACTTCCTGTTCAGAAACCTCACCACGTCCTCTTTCCTAGCCCCATACAAAATAAGCCCCGCAACTTCTTCAGAAACTTTTTCAATTTCTCTGCCGAGCTCACCACCCAACTTCTTATACTTCCCGGTTAGGTATTTGCTGACCATTGCCTGGGTAATTCCCAGATGTTCCGCTATTTTCATCTGGGTTAAGCCTTTGGAGTATAAAATCCGAGCAACATTCGCCCTAAGGTTGGGCATAACTTCCTCAGCCCAGAATTCACAGGGCGTCTTCATGACCTTCACCAGTTGTTCATTTTTAAAACTAAGTTATAAACCTTTCCAGAGATGGTAGCTTTGCAGAAAAATAAAAATAGGGCTCATTCAATGATATGCGGCAGAGCCCTAACAACCGGCAGAGAGACGAGAACACTAAGCACAACATCTACAACGCTCTGGATGGCATTTGGGATGCCTATCACCAGCCAGAAGGGAATATGGAACCACTCTTCAATAGTTGGAATTACTTGTTCTCTTGGAATGCCCAGCCACAGCGGTAGGGCATAGTAGTAGTTCATTGCAACCATTGCGGGGATCCTTATCGCAATTCCTATCAGATACGCCACAAGCACAAATATTACAAGGTCTCTCTCCTTCTTGTAGTTCTTGAAGTCAAACCTTGTGATCCTTTTAGCAATTTCAAGACCTATCAGCACCCCCAGGGTTGCAAAGAACTTCATACTGGCCCCCAACCAGGAAGCAGGGGATACCAAACTTAACCCCAAAAACAGCAAGAACAAAGCCGTTATACTGCTCCAGAAGCCCAACAAAATGTAGACAACCACTATAGGTACGGCTACAAAGTCAATACTCATTCCCCATTGAGTGGGAACTTTAAGCGGGGAAACTTCCAGCATCAAAGATAAGCTCAACAACAGCCCAATCAATCCTATCTCCCTAGCCTTCATTTAAACCACCGCTTCTACTTTTGTTCCAATATTTATAAAATTTTGTTCCAAAATTGGAAGAACAAATATGGGAAGCAAAGCATTTATATGTTCTATGAAAAGGAATTAAATGGTGATCAAGATGAGAATACCCGAAGATGTCCGGAAAGACATTCCCTTAACCCAAGAGGTCATATATTTTGACAATACGGCGACTTCTCTAACCCCCAAACCAGTTATTGAGGCTATGGATGAGTATTATTTAAAATACAGGGCAAATGTCCACCGTGGAGTGCACAGGCTCTCTCAAAAGGCAACCCACGAGTATGAAAAGGCAAGGGAGATTACAGCAAAGTTTATCGGAGCTAAGTTTGAGGAGATTGTTTTCACAAAGAACACGAGTGAAAGCTTGAATTTGGCGGCTCTCGGACTGGAAGGAGTTTTCAAGAAAGGAGACAAGATAGTGACAACTCCCTATGAACACCACTCCGACTTGCTGCCCTGGCAGAGGCTGGCTAAAAAACTTGGATTGAAACTTGAGATAATTGAGGGAGACAACGAGGGCAACCTCGACCTAACAGATGCAGAGAAGAAAATCAAAGGTGCAAAGCTTGTAGCTATACAGCACGTCTCAAATGCCCTTGGAGTCATCCACGAGGTAGAAGAAATCGGAAAGATGGCAAAAGATGAGGGAGCAATCTTTGTGGTTGATGCAGCTCAAAGCGTTGGCCATATGGAAGTTGACGTTAACAAGCTTCACGCAGACTTCTTGGCATTTTCGGGACACAAGGGTCCAATGGGCCCAACCGGAATAGGAGTTCTCTACATAAGAGAAGAGTTCTTTGATGTGTTCGAGCCTCCTCTGATAGGTGGAGGAACGATTGAAGATGTTGATATTTACGATTACAAGCTCACAAATCCACCAGAAAGATATGAAGCCGGAACACCCAACATAGGCGGAGCGATAGGTCTCGCTGCCGGAATAAAGTACATCGAAAAGATAGGCCTGGACAAAATCGAAAAGCAGGAGCACAAGCTCGTGACGAGGACAACTGAAGGCTTAACGGAGCTTGAAGTTCCGTGGTACGGGCCAAGAGACCTCAAAAAGCATGCGGGAGTTGTAAGCTTCAACGTTCCCCCGCTTCACCCACATGATGTCGCCGCAGTTCTGGATGAGCACAACATTATGGTGAGGAGCGGCCACCACTGTGCACTGCCGGCAATGAAGAAGTTGGGCATAAATGGAACAGTTAGGGCGTCTTTCCATGTGTATAACAGCATTGAAGAAGTTGAAACGTTCCTTGGAGTAATGGAGGAGCTTGTAAGAAGCTTAAAGTGATTTCTTTTTTCAACTTTTTGGGAATCGCCCGGGATTTTCTAAACCCTCTTGAGAGGCAATGTCCCCTGTTAGCACAATAGATTTATGAAGTACAGTTCATAAATTCAAGTTGGTGATTCTATGCTGGTGGCGAAGCCGTGTACAAGTATGAAAGCGATAAACGTTATTCCACAGGCAAAGTTTGATTTAGACCTCGAAGAGGTCTGTGAATGCTTAGCGGAGAAAGGCTACCAGATAAAGCGAGTAACCAAGTTCTTAGCCCTTGTTAGAAAAACCTATGACATAAGCATATTTCCAAGCGGAAAAATTATAGTCAAGGAGACCGACAACAAGGAGGAAGCTTTAAAAATTGCCCAGGAAATCTACGAGTGCATCAAGGCATACAGGGTGGGCTGATGTTTACGGCGGAAGCGATAGCAGAACGGGTCAATAAGATAAGAAAAGAAAACGGTTTTCCTCTGGTGCCGTTTGTGATAGATGAAATTAGGTACGATAGCGAGAACGACAAGCTGTTTATAATAGCCCGAGACAGAAGCGACAAAAGCGCAATAATCGGGAACAGTTTTGTAATCGGGAAGCTTAGAGAAGAACTCGGTGTGAAGCAGGTTACGGTATATTCAAAGCTTGACCTGCTTATAAAGCAGAAAAAGCTCAAGGAGAATCTAGAAAGAATTAAAGGGACTTTTCTGGAGTTCTTAACCCCAATAATCGAGGCAGAGCTCAGTTTTCCTCCTCGAAAGTGGCCCGAGCTAAAAGTAAATGAAAGAGCCCTTGTTTTTCTAAGCTTCAACGCAAAGGCAATGATAGGCTTTGCTGAAAAACTCGGGCTGGACGCTGAGAAAGTTGGCCTCAAGTACACATTTCCAAAAATAAGTTATGAACCAATAGAAGGCTCCCTTAGAGAGCTGTTTTACCCAGATGAGAAAAAGCTGAAGGATATTGCCACCGATAAAGGCATTGAGCTTGTCATCGCAGATTTTCCTTTCGATTTGAAGTTTATTGACGATGTTGTCCTCTTAAACCCCTTAAGATTCCTCCACATCGGATTCTTTGAGGCCAAATACTTTTTCGGCTTTGAGAAGCCCGTTCAGATTGACAAAGAGGCTATGATCAACTTCGTAGTGGATATGGTAGCTGAGGGACTCATGGAATCCACGGATGGGGCAAACTTAATATGGTGGGCATGGAAAAAGTAACCCGGTGGTATAATGATAATAGGAATTGTCGGTAAAATCGCAGCCGGGAAAACCACGGTCGCAAAGTTTTTTGAAGAGAGGGGGTTTTGCAGGGTTTCATGTAGTGACCCACTAATTGACCTTCTAACCCACAACCTGAGCGAATACTCATGGATCCCAGAAGTCCCAGAAAAAGCCGAACCAACGAGGGATAAGCTCATCGAATACGGCAAATACCTGAAAGAGAAGTATGGAGAGGACATCCTGATAAGACTTGCACTGGATAAGAAAAGAAACTGCGAAAATGTCGTCATCGATGGAGTCCGCTCAAGAGGAGAAATAGAAGCAATAAAAAAGCGGGGCGGGGTTATAATTTATGTTGAAGCAAGCCCAGAGAAAAGGTACGAACGCCTAAAAAAGAGAAACGCAGGGAAGGACAAAGTGATAAAAAGCTTCGAAGACTTTTTAAAAGCCGACGAAGCCGAGGAGAAGCTTTATCACACAAGCAAGCTCAAATATTTGGCTGACTTTCTAATCGTAAACGAGGGGACTCTGGAAGAACTGAAGGCAAAGGTCGAGGAAATCATAAGCGCTCTGAACTCGAAAAAAGTTTAAGGTTCGGGAGCGTTATTTTTGCTGGTGAGATTCATGATAATGATAGTCCTCGCTCCCTGTCTCCTCAGCCCTTTTTACGTTTATCGCGGCCCAAAAGAAAAGGAGTACAAGACAAGTGAAAAGCTTTTGAACTTTCTCTCAGAGCACAAGACGGAGATAAAAATCCTAACATATCCCTGCCCGGAATATGAGCTCATAGGCTGGCCAAGGCCTCCGATGAGCAAGGAAGTTTTTGAAAAGCTTGGAATGAGAGAAAAAGCCGAAAACATTGCGGACTTCATTGGAAGAGTTTTAACGGAAGAAAAGCCAGAAAAGGTTATTTTTCTTGGAGTCAAGGGCTCGCCAACGTGTGGAGTGTTCAACACAACCTCCAGCAATCCAGAAAAGTTTCCCTATAAAGCCGTTCAGGAGTTCTTCTACCTTTCCAAGGGAGAAAGAATAAAGCGGTCAAAAGAGCTGATGAGAGAGCAGGGCTTTGAGATAGTTCCCGGAGAAGGAGTGCTATTCGAAATTCTAAAAAAGAGATTCCCTGATGCTGTTTACTTAGAATTTGACAAAGATAATATTGAAGAGAGCATTGAAAAATTGAAAAAAGTTGTGGAGGATGCAATATGAACGCTATCATCGTTTACGTCTCCATCCATCACGGAAACACTGAAAAGATAGCCAGAGCGATGGCAGAAGTTCTCAACGCGAAACTCGTTAAGCCGTGGGAAATCATGCCTGAAGAGCTCTTAAACTACGACCTCATAGGCTTTGGCTCCGGAATCTACTACTGGAAGCACCACAAAGCCCTCTTCGACCCCATAGAAAAGCTCCCGACGGTAAAAGGAAAGAAAACCTTCATTTTCTCAACGGCCGGGATAAATATCCCATTTATTAATCACCGGAAGCTAAGAAACGCTTTAAAAAGGAAAGGGTTTGAAATAGTTGGAGAGTTCTCCTGCAGGGGCTGGGACACGAACGGCTGGCTGGCGAAGATAGGCGGGCTGAACAAAGGGCATCCGGATGATAGGGACCTGGAAAGAGCAAGAAGGTTTGCAAAAAGGCTAGCCTCACTTCAACGAGACCAAAATGGCGCCGATAACTATTAATAAAGCCCCAATGAAAGCCCTCAAAGTTACCTCTTCTCCGAGCAAGAGCCATGCAAATGCTATTGCAAAGACCACGCTAGTCCTGTCTATAGCCACAACAGCCTTGACACTTCCCGTTTTTAGTGCCAAAAAGTAGAAAAGCCAAGAAAGCGCCCCAGCAATGCCAGACAAGACTATAAAGACAAATTGCCTTGAAGTTATTCCTCCCTTCAGCTTTCCTTGAAATGCTGAAACTAAAAGCAGAAACATGAACATGATAAACGCCCTAATCGTAGTGGCCAGAGTTGAATCTATCCCCTCAAGACCAATTTTTCCAAATATCGCAACCAGGGCTGCAAATATTGCCGATAGGAGAGCATAAAATATGTAGATGGGAATTTCCAAGTCTAAGCCTCCCTTATGGCCCTCTCCACGAGCTTCCTTGCCTTCTCCATAAGCTCCTTCGCCTTCTCCTCCGTGTGTGCCTCAAGGGTTATGCGCATTATCGGCTCCGTCCCGCTCGGGCGGAAGAGAATCCACCACTCGTCGTTCTCAATCCTTACCCCATCGATGTCGATCAGTCTTTTGTAATCAAAGCTCTCCAGAGCTTCCCTAGCTATGAGCTCCATCGCCTTTGCTTTCTTCTCGTTGGGGCAGGGGATTTTGGCTCTTAGCGTTACGTAGCGCGGGACTTCCTTCGCCAGTTCACTCAGAGGGCCAAGCTTGTCGATCATTTCAAGAACTAAGGCTCCAGCAAAGATTCCATCCGGAGTAAGGTTCCACTGCGGAATTATCCAAGTTCCAGAGGGCTCCCCTCCGAAGACGGCTTTTTCCCTCGCTATCCCCTCTGCAACCGCAACGTCTCCAACCTTCACCCTAACGACTTCTCCACCCAAGGGTCTAACGTAGTCATCCAGGGCAAAGCCAGCATCAACCGTGGTGACAATCTTTCCTTTTCCAAACTTTCTAAGCATGTAGCCGCTTATGAGGGAGAGCATAACCTCATACTCAACAAAGTTCCCCTGATCGTCAACGACGCCAATCCTATCTGCATCTCCATCGTGTGCTATGCCGACATCAGCCCCAAGGGACTTCACCGTCTTCGAAAGAGCTGAAAGGCTCTTGGCGTTCGGCTCAAGCTCCCTTACAAAAAATCCAGATGGATGGGAGTTAAGTGAGACAACCTTATTTCCAAGCTCTCTCTGAAGATAGGGCGAAACTATGCTCCCGGCACCGTTTCCACAGTCAACAACAACCTTATAGCTTTTTGAAAGTTCTACCATTTCGAGGGCTTTTTTTATGTACTCCTTTTTTGGATCAGCCTTTGTTAGCTTCCCTATTCTATCCCAAGATGCCTGCTGGAACTTCTCCTTTTCAAGGATTCGTTCCAGTTCATTTTCCATCTCGCTTGTGTAGGCCATTCCGTTTGGCTGCCACACCTTTATGCCGTTGTACTCGGGTGGATTGTGCGAAGCTGTTATCGTTACGCCAGCATCGGCTTCATACAGCTTTATTGCAAAGCCCGTTAACGGAGTGGGAGAAAGGCCGATATCAATGACATCTATTCCGGTGCTTAAAAGACCAGAAATTAAGGCATTTTTAAGCATCTCACCGCTCGTCCTGGTGTCCATCCCTACAACTACCCTCCCATCACCAAGAAAAGTGCCCAAAGCCTTTCCGACTTTTAGAGCAAGGTCAGGGGTTAATTTCTCGTTGACGACTTCCCGTATACCGCTTGTCCCAAAGTACTTTCCCATGAGGATCACCTTTTATGAATGCTAAACGCTAGGGAGTACAAGGACAAGTTAAAAAGATTTTTTATTCTGCCTCCATCAAAATCTTCTCACATATGTTTTCTTTTCAACAACTCTACCCTCTTCGAGCTTATAAACATCAACTTTATCCATCCCCATCGTTTCGCGCTTATAAGCAATCAGATAATCCACAAAATCTTTGAGGGCATATCTAAAGAGGGAATCCCTAAGGTACTTGGGTTCGTATATGAGAATAAGCTTGTCCCTATGTTCTGATATGAACGAATAATACCTAACCCTCTCCGATTTTGGCCTGGAGAGGAGTGAATAGAGCAAATAGCCGTCAAATCCAACCCCCTCTTCAATGCTCCCTACAAACACATTTTCTGGATAGTCAATCTCAAAAGGTAGGTATTCCGCAAGAAAAACTTTGCCTTTAGAAAGCCACGAGTTAAGAAATATCTTTGCAAGCTTCCTAGCATCCCCCGTAAGTAAAACCACACCTTTCTCAAGGCTCGCTATCTCCTTAAGCATGTTTCCCCTCCACTTGGTAGAGCTAAACCCCTTAAAAACCTGAGGCAATTATCCAAAAATGACCATAAAGTATATATTCCCTTATTCTCACCCCCATACGATAACCCCCTGGAGGTTGAACTAATGAAAAATAGAGGATTAACAGTGCTTTTAGTAGGAATTTTACTATTTAGCGTTGCTGTAAGCGGCTGTATAGGCGGAGAGACAACAAGCACGCCCCAATATGAAGGAAAAATCGCACTGGTTTATGACGTCGGTGGAAGAGGTGATCTTAGCTTCAACGATATGGCATACCTAGGTGCTTCAAGGGCTGCAAAGGACTTCAACCTTGAACTTAAAGAGGTACAAAGCAACAGTGAGTCCGATTACTTACCAAACCTCAGAAGCTTAGCCCAAAAGGGAGAATATGATATCATTATCGCAGTTGGATTCATGATGGAGGATGCCGTAAAGCAGGTGGCAGAGGAGTTCCCCGACCAGAAGTTTGCCATCGTTGATGGGTATATCCCAGATAAGCCAAATGTCGTGAGCATTATCTTCAAAGAAAACGAAGGTTCTGCTTTAATCGGAGCTTTGGCCGGGTTAATAGCTGCAAACGACGGTAAAGACAAAGTAGGCGCTGTTCTTGGTGTTGAAATCCCACCACTCTATAAATTCGAAGGCGGTTACATGTTCGGTGTTGCCTGGGCTGAAGATTACTACAAACAAAAAACTGGAAAGGACGTTGATATCAAGGTCTTATACACCTATACCGGTGCTTTTAACGACCCTGCAAAGGGTAAGACCGCTGCTCAAGCTCAGCTTGGACAGGGAGCATGGGTTATCTACCAGATAGCAGGTGCGACGGGATTAGGTGTATTTGATGCGGTCTATGAATACCTCCAGAGCCAAGGAAAAGACATGGGGCCACCGTTTGCAGTAGGTGTCGACTCAGCTCAAGACTGGATTAAGCCGGGAGTTATAATTGCCTCAATGATGAAGAGAGTTGACGTCGGTGTCTACAAGGCTGTAGAAAGTGTCGTCAAAGGAACATGGAAAGGAGGAGTAATGGAGCTCGGACTAAAAGAGGATGGTGTTGGAGTAAGCAGCATTGATGATGTTAAGGAGATGTTCAACTCACTGCCAGAAGACGCCAAGGAGCAGAAACTTAAAGAGCTCGGCCTTAACAGCGAGGATGAACTCTTCGCCAAACTTGAAGAGACAAGAAACCAAGTTCCGGACTGGATTTGGCAAGCGGTGAGCGAGCTTGAAGAGAAGATCAAGAGCGGAGAAATAAAGGTTCCAATGGCAACCACAAAAGACCAGATAGAAGCCATAAGAAACGCCGAAACCTGGCAAGAGATGGAAGAATTAGCGAAAGAATGGGAAAGCAGCTGATTTTTCCTTTCTATATTTTAAATTTTACAGCTCCTTGGAGGTGCATTCATGGAAGAAGTTCCAATTATCGAAATGAAAGGAATCGTCAAGGTATACCCAGATGGTACAAAAGCATTGAAAGGTGTTGATTTTTCCGTAAAAAAAGGTGAGATTCACGGTTTATTGGGAGAGAATGGAGCTGGAAAAACAACCTTAATGAAAATCCTCTCCGGAATGCTCCATCCAACAGAGGGTAAAATCTTTGTTAATGGAAAAGAAGTGAGATTTAAGAGTCCTGCCGATGCCCTTGCAAATGGAATCGGCATGGTTCACCAGCATTTTACTCTTGTTGATGTTTTTGATGGACTTCACAATATCATACTCGGAATGGAAGGTCATGGTCTTTTCTCAAAGATAGATGTTGAGAAAGCGAAGGAGAAGTTGCAAAAACTCATGGATGAGCTGAACTTTCAAGTTCCCCTCGATGTACCCGTTGAAAACCTTCCGGTGGGCGTTCAGCAGAGAATCGAGATATTAAAAACCCTATATAGAGATGTTGATGTTCTTATTTTGGATGAGCCAACTGCAGTGTTAACACCAATAGAGGTCAAGGAGCTCTTTGATGTTCTCAGAAAGCTAAAGTCCCAGGGCAAAACGATAATATTCATAAGCCACAAGCTAAGAGAAGTCATGGAGATAACCGACAGGGTAACCGTTCTAAGAAAAGGAGAGCTAATCGGGACTGTCAATACAAGAGAAACAACTCCAAAAGAGCTCGCCAAAATGATGGTTGGGAGAGAGGTTGTTCTCAAAATAGAGAAGCCACCGAAAGAAGCTGGAAAGCCCGTGCTTGAAGTAAAAGACCTGTGGGTAAAGGGAGACAGAGGGGAAGACGCAGTAAAAGGGCTGACATTTGAAGTGAGAGCCGGAGAGATATTCGGTATAGCCGGTGTAGAGGGCAACGGGCAGACCGAGCTTATAGAAGCAATAAGCGGGTTGAGAAAAGTAGAAAAAGGCAAAGTAATTCTCAACGGGAAGGATATAACCGGCAGGCCACCGAGGGAGCTTTACGACCTTGGAATGGCACATATCCCAGAAGATAGAATTCACATGGGTCTTGTAATCGAAATGAGCGTGGCTGAAAATTCAATTCTTGGACTCCACTGGAGAAAGGCCTTTAGAGGGCCGTTGGGACTTATAAGGTGGGACAAAGTTAAAGAACATGCGGCAAAGCTCGTGAAGGATTTTGAAGTTGTTGTTCCAAGTATAGAAGCCCCCGCAAAGAGTCTAAGTGGAGGAAACCAGCAAAAGCTCATAGTTGCAAGGGAGGTTAGCAAAGAGCCGGAATTTATAATCGCCTCTCAGCCAACGAGAGGTGTAGATGTTGCATCAACTGAGTACATAAGAAACTACCTCATAAAGCTCAGAAACGAAAACAAAGCAGTTCTTTTGGTTTCTGCAGACTTGGATGAGGTGCTGCAGCTCAGTGATAGAATGGCAATAATCTACGAGGGCAAATTCGTGGGTATAGTCAAGCCCGAAGAAGTTACTGAGGAGCAAATAGGACTGATGATGGGAGGTATCAAGAATGAGAGTTGATATCAAAGGGTTCACAAAGCCACTTGTAGAGAGCCTAGTAGCAATAGTTATTGGAATCTTAGTAGGTGCGATTATACTGGCATTCTCCGGATACAGCCCAGCTGAAGCATACATAGCACTTTTCAACGGAGCTTTAGGCTCAAAGTACGGATTAGCCATGACACTGAGCTCCGCAACTCCCATAATACTAACAGCTTTGACCTTTGGAATAGGAGCGAGAACAGGGCTTTTCAATATCGGTGGAGAAGGTACGGTGTATTTCGGAGCGATAATGGCAATCATACTAACAAATCTCTGGGGAAACGTTTTAATGGGCCTGTTTGGTGGAATACTAGCAGGAATGGCCTGGATGGCAATTCCAGCAATTCTAAAGGTTCTAAGAGGAGTAAACGAAGTTGTATCCACCATCATGCTTAACTGGATGGCATACTTCATAGCCCTTTACATCGTCCTGCAGAAAATACCTAACCCAGAAGACCCGAATAAGACACTGGCAGTCCCGGTGAGCGCAAGATTCCCAATAATAATGAAAGGAACCGAGCTTTCATGGGCATTTGCGATTTCCGTAATAGCGGCCCTCATAACGTACTACATCTTATGGCACACGGAACTGGGCTACGAGCTCAGAGTGAGCGGGTACAATGAGAGAGCAGCCCGTTATGGTGGAATAAATCCGAAGAAAGCAATTATATGGTCATTCTTACTTGGAGGTATCATGAGCGGCCTTGCTGGAGCAACAGAAGTCATGGGGAGGCCCCCAAGCTATGCAATAAGCCAGGGAATGGCGAACATATACGGCTATGGATTTGATGGAATAGGGGTTTCCCTCGTAGGAAGAAATCACCCGCTTGGAATAATATTCAGCGGCATCTTCTTTGGAATGCTTAGAGCTGGAGCAACAAGCATGCAGATTGAGGCAGGAGTGCCATTAGAGATGGTAAAAGTTGTCCAGGGAGTTATAGTTGTGACCATTGCAATTCCAGGACTTTTAGACCTTCTAAAGAAGGTGGTGAGAAGATGATCGAGGCAGTTATTTCAATACTTATTGGAGCACTGACGGCCATGGTTCCACTAGTGCTTACAAGCGTGGGGGCTACAGTGAGCGAGAGAGCAGGTGTAGTAAACATAGGATACGAGGGAATAATTCTCATGAGTGCCTTCTTCGGAGCAATATTCGCAGAAATCACAGGCAATCCCTGGATCGGTCTTATTGGTGGGGCTTTTGTGGGCATGCTCCTTGGAATGCTTCACGGATTTATCACAGTCTACCTGAAGGGAGACCATGTAATTCCCGGTATAGGTGTAAACCTCCTAGCACTGGGTGTAGTTGCCTTTGGAATTACAGCATACTGGGGAACTGCCGGTCAGCACCAAGTTCCAACGAACGTTAGAGTTGCGCCGATAATAAACACTCCATACGGAAGCCTAAGCCCAATGGTTCTCATAACAATTGCCATAGCAATCTTAACCCACTGGGTTCTTTTCAGAACTCCATTAGGGCTTAGAATAAGGGCAGTGGGTGAAAATCCTGAAGCAGCGGATGCTCTTGGTATAAACGTCGAACGCTACAGATTCCTAGCCACAGTCTACGGGGCAATGCTTGCAGGTCTTGGAGGAGCCTTCATGAGCGTTGACTGGCTTGGAACTGTCACAAAGCAGCTTTCAGCAGGTAGAGGATTTATCGCCCTAGCAAACATGGTGTTCAGCGGATGGAACCCATTAAGGGCACTCCTTGGTGGATTCATCTTCGGATTCTTCGATAACCTCTCAGTGTGGGTAAGAACGAATCCAGAAATCCAGAGAATCGTCCCATGGCAGTTCGTTGCTACACTTCCATATCTAGTGACATTGATCATTGTGGCAGGAATAATAGGAAAAGTAAGGCCTCCAAAGGCCGATGGAAAGCCCTACAAGAGAGAGTGAGCCCTTTCATTTTTTTATTATTACTCCCACAGCTGTCCCAAGGGTAATGCCGACCACGAGGGCGAGGAGGATATACGTTGTGTTGAGGTTTGGTTGCTGAAATACCTGTCCTTGTTGCGGAGCACAGCTTCTAAATGCTGATGCTACGCTGGCCGAATTTTGAGCTAAAATATCAGTGTAGTCTTTTCCGCTCCACATGACCGAAACTTCGACCGCTGGAACCCCAGTTCTTTTTGAAAGCTCAAGGGCAGCACTTTTCAAAGGTTCTGGGGATTCCCCTGAGTAAACTATTACATCAACCGTTTTTGCAACAGTAAGGAGCTCATCCACACTCTTGGCCGGCACCTCTTCTTCAGGCAGGATAGAGCCGACCACCACAATTCCCATCCACTCCAGAGCATACTGTTGTGAGGGAAGCTCTACTAATGCCTTCTTTCCTTCCAGACCCAGTTTTTGGTAGGCTAAAACAATACCCTCAACCTTTGCCTTAAATTCTAAAAACCGGGAATCATAAGCCGAGAATCCCAAGGCATCTTCCACAGCCTTTGCTATGGCAAGGGCATTGTAAGGGTCAAGCCAAATGCCGTGTGGGTTGTGCTTGTTGTTATACCACCTCTCGGGGAGATAGCGGAAGCCATATTTTTGATAATCCCCTATCCCAAGAACTTTTCCTTTCAAGATGCCTTCCTGCTCGAGCTCCTCTATTTTCTCTTCAGCCGGCAGGTGGCCAAGTGTAACTATAACGTCTGCCCTTTGGATTTCCTCAATCTGCTCCGGTGTAAGCTGATATTGATGTGGGTCCACGCCCGGAGGAACAAGATATTCCACCTGAACAGCGTCCCCAAAGGCTTCCCTGAGTATCTCTGCTATGGGCGCTATGCTTGTAACAACTAAAGGCTTTTCCTGGGCAACAGTTAATGGAGAAAGAAGGATAAGTGCAAACAGCATTGCCACTACCTTTTTCATTTTAGGTCACCCTAACAGAATTGATGCATTGTGTTTTAAAGTTTTGCAGAGGGTTTAAATATACCAAGACTAAAAACAGCATGATGCTTATGAAAAGTAGGATACTTGCTTTCCTTCTTGTTCTGCTGTTGGCATTGAGCCTTAGTACATACCAGCGAGATAGCGTTTTAGTGAAAATAAATCCGAACGAGGAACTTCTGTCCATTGTTTACTACCTCGCATTTGGGCATGATGAGTTTGTAATCCACAGAGGGAAGTACATCAGCGATGTAGAGAAGTGGTTTGGAGCGTACAAAAACCACAGAGCGGTGGAGGTACTTAGGGAATACTTCAAAAATGCAAAAAGAATTCCCGAGAAGGACTATCTGTTATTTGTTCTTGATGCATATCTTCTGCAGTTCTCAGAGCCACCTGAAATGAAAAGAATCTACACAGAATGGCAGGATCAGGAGCTTGACAAAATAGTGGATGCTCTGAGGGAGTTTTCCAGGGATACAAACTTCATAGAATTTTTCAGGAAGCATGAAAACTACTACAGCGAAGACCTGGAAGTTTACACCTCTGCTATAGCCCTGCTTCCTCCAGACAAATTCATGAAGTCATATATGAACTCAACCAAAGTTCGGTTTGAGTTTCATTTTCCCTATCTGGTATGTATTCACGGGCACAGCTTCAGAGAAAAAATAAGCGAAACGGTAATCTACGGCTCCGGAGGAATGCATCCATTAGTCAGAAGAAACCCTCCCCAAACATACTGGGGCTTTCTTAGGGCAAAGGACACAGTTTTTGGGCTTCCACTAAATAGTGTTTACGTTAACAACTCAGAATTTGACAGAGTGTGGATTTTGGAGTTTATCTACCACGAACTTGGGCACGACTTAACCTCACCCAAGCTCGGCGAGTATTATGGATACAAGGTGAGACCCCTTAGGTACCTTGAAGACACCATAGAAGAGGATATACCTTACTTGGCAACATACGACATCCACTTCTGGGGCGAAGCAACAATGATATACGAAAGTTTTGCAGATGGCTGGGCATACTTTGCCCTGAGTAGAATAAATAAGGACTATGCAGAACTCTCTCTGGAGATGCAGAAAGCATGGGGAGAATTTTGGATCGAAGAGGTTGTAGAGCTCTACGAAAAATACGCCAGAATTGCCGTTGAAAACAACAAGCCTCTAGACGAGTACATGCTTAACATTTTGACGGAGTTAGCCCAAAAAGTGCCTGAAGAGAAGGCAAAAGCCCTTTATAAGGAAAGAGTACCCGTGACTCCTTTGAGAGCCTTGGATGATGTGGTAAAGGAAGGAGAAGTGCTCATAGTCTACGGCACGCAAAATCCGGACAAAAGTGGTGTGGATTACGACAGGAAAACCGCGGAAATAGTTAGAGATTACCTCCAGAGGTTTTATTCCCAGTGGACAGGAGAGATAAAGGTAGAAGTTAAGAGCGACCTGGAAGTGACCGACGAGGATTTAAAGAAGGATCTGATTCTCATTGGAGGTCCAGCTAGTAACAAAGTCGTCGATCAGCTGGATGAAGGCTTTCCCTTGAGATTTGTGTTTTCAAACGGAACATGGATTCTGGAGAAAAATGCTGAATTCAAAAACGTCAGAACGTTTCTAATAACGGATCAAAATATAAAAGAAATCGAATTTACCAGCAAAACCTATAACTCACCCCTTACATCTCTAATAATGGCAATACAAAACCCATATCGGCAAGACAACTACATAATATGGATCGCCGGGACGGATAGATACGGAACAAGAAGGTATAAAAATCCAACCTACTACCTACTAAGCTACCAAATATATGATGGAAGAGTCATTGAGGACGGATTTTACTCCTGATCCTCGCTGTTCTTTCCATTCTTTATGTATGGCTTGCCTATTGCTATGCTGAAGCCTTTGAAGGAGTCATCCTTGCGGTGGAACTCTATAGCCAGCGGCAGATTGTTATCTTCATTTATCACTATTCTAACGATTCTGGCGCGCGAATGGTCGTTCAAATATTCTTCCTTAAGCTTGTCATAATGCTCCAGAGCTTCGTTTATAGCGTCCTCGTGCATGTTGTAGATTTCCCTGGAGTAGTTGCTGTGCTCCCTTATTGATTTTATCACATCCTCCTTATCCAAGGTATCACAACCTCAGGCTTTGCGCCAGGATTGCCCATCCCATTTAAATATTTTTCTCATCTGAGCAAATTTTAAAGCCTCTTCAAGCTTTTCCTTCGGAACCTCCATACCGTGGAGCTCTTTGAACAGCTCAACTATTTCATCTGCAGTGAGGGCTTCCTTTTCCTCAAACAGGTTGCCCACAAGGTTTATCATATCCTCAACAAAGTTCCATGGGAAGACTATCCATGCCCAGTCAATCTCCTCTCCAAAGTAATCTGGCTTAAACTTTGAGGTTTTTATCGTCAAAAGAGTTGCAACTTTTATTTCAGCTGGATTTTTGCTCTCAATGTAACTCTTTGCCAGGGTTAAGCTTTCTCCAGTGTCCGCTATGTCATCAACTATCAGAACTTTCTTACCTTCAAAATTGTATTGCGTGCCGTACTTAAGTTTGGCTTTCCCATCTGGAGTTGCCGTGACCCCCCAGTGCTCAACCTTAATGCTGACGAGGTCTTTAATGCCCAAATAGTCACAGTAAAGCCTCGCTGCAACCCAGCCGCCTCTTGCAAGGCCCACAACAACGTCTGGCATCCATCCTTCTTCAAGAATCCTGATAGCTCCTTCTTTGGCCCACTTCTCTATATCGTCCCAAGAAGCTAGGTATGCTGGAAACTTCTTCATGATTTCCCTTACTGGCGTTAATGAAAAGGGAGTATTTAAGCTTTTCCCGAAGAAGGCATACATCTATACTATCTCCAAATGGAAGTGGAAGGTCGTCGAGGTTGTCGCCCAGATGAGAGACTTCAAAGTAGCAAGGAGCTGATGAAAGACCCCGAGATGCGGAAGCACGGCAAGGAAGTTAGCAGGCTCATACAGCGCCTAATTAAGGAGAGAGCCTTCGAGGTGGAGCGCATAGATGAAGAAAAGGCCTTGAGAGAAGCGAAGGATTTCATGGAGAAGGAGCTCGGCATCGAGATAATCATCAACCCCGAGGAGGACAAGGGTGGAAAGAAGAAGGCCGCGATGCCGCTGAAGCCGGAGGTGTTTGTTGAGTGAGGGTCTCTTTTCTTTTTAGTTTGTTTTGTTAGCCTCCTGAAGCAACCGTTTACACTTCCCGTTCATTTCATTCAGCCCGTTCACGATGTTCTCGTAGGTGGGTGGATAAACATAGGTAAAGTTCATGATCGCATCAATACCCCTATTGACGAGAGATACATCTTTGTTGGTCATGTTCCCGCTTTGGATGGACAAATACACCACATCAAGAAGCTTCACGCAGTCCCCGCCAGAGGGAGCCAGAGTATCATCTTCGTATCCTAGCCAAGCCCCCAAGTAATCTACGTTCATCTCCAGCTTTGAAAGGGAGTATTTTGTGTTGTTTAGCTCAATAAGTAGGGCGAGTTCTGATTTATTATTTTGGGGACTGTCCATAAGCCTTTTCACGAGTTTTGCATGATGCCTGACCTCGAAAATTTCGTGAGTGAGCTGAGAAGTCACAAGAGTTTCCTTTATACTCTTCTGTTCTTCTCTCAAACGCTCGTTTTCGCGTGAGACCGACCAAAGCTGGGCAATCAAAAGAAAAATAATGAAAAGGTACAATGCATCCCTTACCCCAAGCCTCATAGTATCACCCATGTGTTACGTATATTGGTATATTAGTGTTTATAGTCCTCACCTTTGTGGCATAAATGTATTCCCAGTAAACGGGAACCTTATAAAATGCATAAACTGGCGCCATGCCCCCGTCCCCTTCTTGGTATTCTATTATGACACCCTCAACGTTTATCCTATCGCCCGCATCCGACAATTCAACATTGTCAAATATAAATCTAACGCTTTAAGTATTAGGTACAGATGTCCTTTCAAAAATTCCACTCCGAAACGAGCCGCCTTTGCCTCCCGACTGGTTGCATATTGAAATACTCGAACGCTTCCGTGTACTCAGGTTCGCGCCTCTAGAAGAGGGCATGAACGTCCTCGAAACCGGCTGTGGCGCCCATGCAATAACAACAGTTCCGCTCGCTTACCTCGTTGGTGAGACCAGCAGAGTAGTTGCCGTGGATAAAGCCCGCTGGCTAACGTCTGCAGCGGGGGCTGAAGCACAGGATACTCTCCATAAAACTCGACGCAAAAGAACTGCCCTTTCCATTCAAAACGTTTGATCTAGCCGTTATCGTCCACGGGGTCAGAAGCTTGAAAAACGAGGAAACCATCGTCAAAGTCATCTCAGAGATGCTCCGCGTTTCCGAGAGGATCTTCATAGCCGAGACCCTCCCAATAGCAAACAACGAACGCCAAAAGGCACACCTTGAACTGTACAACCTGAGGCAGGAGATATTCGAAGCCCTGTTCGGCGAGAAGGACGATCTGCACTACTTCCCGCTGGAAAAGCTGGAGGACTTCGTGGAGCGCGCCGGAGGAAGGATCGTTGAGAGTGGAACCTTTGAGCCCAACCTGCCGCACTACCTCGCATACATACCGCGGGAGTACGTAGCGCAGATAAAAGATGAGAAAAAGCGCTCTGAACTCCTGAAGCGGTGGGACAGGGCCTACAAAAAGTGGAAGAACGGGGCCGAACACCTGCCCGTGGGATGGCTGGTTGCCGAAAGGTAAACCAGCCGAAAATCTTAAAATTAATAACGTGATATTAAATATCATGATACTAAAATTCATTGATCGGGAAGAGGAGCTCCATGCACTTGAGGAGCTTTACGCCCAGGACAAGGCTCACCTCATCATCATCTACGGCAGGAGAAGGATTGGAAAGACCGAGCTCGTGAAGCAGTTCATAAATGGAAAGAAGGCCTTCTACTTCTTAGCTAAAAAAGAGCCTATGGAGCTTGAGCTTGAACGGCTCATAAAAGCGTTCAACAGGAAGTTCAACGTCTTCATCGAGGCAAGGAATCTTGAAGAGTTCTTTGAGAGAGTAAAAGAGTTCGGAAAGATAGCCTTCGTAATAGACGAGTTCCCCTACTGGGTTGAGGAAGATAAAGGGATTCCCTCGACATTCCAGTACATCTGGGATGAAGTGCTGAAAGACTCAAAGGTTTTCCTTATTCTGCTCGGCTCTTCGATCTCGACGATGGAGAGCCTTATGAGTTACAAGAACCCGCTCTACGGCAGGAGGACGGCCCAGATAAAGCTCTGTCCTCTTGAATTCTTTCACCTGAAGGAGGCTTTCCCACGCTACAGCTGGGAGGAGCTCGTTAGGGTCTATGGAACTATAGACGGAATTCCAGCTTACTTCCAGTACTTCGATGACTCTCTTCCAGTGGAGAAAAACATCGAGAACAACTTCTACAATAAGGTGAGCGTCCTCTATGAAGACGCCGAGAGGTTGCTGAAAGACGAGCTGAGGGAACCGATTACGTACCTCAACATCCTGAAGGCCATAAACGACGGAAAGACGAAGCTCACGGAGATAGCTAATGAGACAAGGGTCGCTGTGACGAACCTCCCAAAGTATCTCAAAGTCCTCGAGACCCTCGACCTCGTGAAGAAGGAGTACCCGATAAACCAGAGAAAGCGCGGGCGCGGCGTTTACAGGGTGAAAGACTTTTACTACTGCTTCTGGCTCCGCTTTGTCTACCCCTACCGCGATGACATAGAGATCGGAGCAATAAGCTTCGAGGATTTCCAGAGCGACTTCAACCGCTACCTCGGCGAGGTCTTCGAGAGCGTTGCTGGACAGTTCCTAATAAGGATGAACCGTCTCGGAAAGCTGCCCTTCAGGTTTACAAAGCTCGGAAGATGGTGGCACAGGGGGGAGGAGATCGACTTAGTTGCCCTCAACAGCATCACCGGGGAAGCGGGGTTTTTCGAGGCCAAGTGGAAGAACTTGAGCGAAAGGGAAGCGAGGGGGATCCTGAAAGACCTTGAAAGAAAAGCGGAGCTCACGGGAATATCTGGGAGCCACTTCGGACTGATCGGGAAGAGAGTGGAAGGAAAGGAAAACCTGAGGGAAGAGGGCTACATCGTCTTTGACCTCGAGGATTTCAACGAAGTTAGAGAGAAAGGGCGCTAACTATCCTCTCAATAACCTCATCGCCACCTCAGTGTAGAGTGCCGGCATCTTGCGGAGCGAGTCTATCTCAACGTACTCATTCGGCCCATGAATGTTGCCCCCTTTCGGCCCAAAGTCTATCGCCTTCACCCCATAAGGCGTGAAGAACCTTGAATCCGCCGCCCCTGGCCCTTCTACGGGTTCGGCTTTCTCGCCAAAGTTTTCAAGCGTTTCAAGCATTGCCCTCACTATCTCGTCCTCCGGGTGGGTAAAGAGATACCCGGCTTTCTCGTTATTGCTTACAGTAACTTCCGCTTCCGGTATATTGAAAGCCAAAACCTCCTTTATTGTGGTCTCGATGTCTTCATGAGAATGGCTCATTGCCCTTATATCGAGCCTCAAAACATGCTTACCGCCATTAAACGAATAGAGGTTGGGCGTTATCGATACTCCATAGTCGCTGTACTTTTCCGGCTTTATAGGCGCTCTCACCAGAGGCACTATCGCCTTTAAAAGCTTCGTTAAGCCAATATCTGCTTCAACTTCATCTCCTTCTCCCGGCTCAAGGTACTTGAGCGTTACCTCACTCGGCACAACGTTTCCTTTGAGGAACTTTCCTTCAAGAGAGACTGCCAAAACGTTTGAATTCCTCAAAAAGTGCGAAAGTGCTATCATCGGGTGAGTATCAACTCCAGGAAGGAAATAAGCAGCGTGCCTTGTCTCAATAACCGGGGTGCTTATCTTAAAGGTTCTCTCTTTTAGAAATCCCCTTACCCTGACTTTTTCAGAGGGTACGCTTATGGTGACGCCAAACCCCTTTCTCCTGCGTATTATGGGCTTCATGCCAATGCCGTCTGCATTGATCATATATTCCGGAAGTTTATTTTCGCTCTTCAGCTTTTCAGCAATGTGCATTGCAATTTTTCCACCAATTTCTTCATCCCCAGTAAAGGCAAACAGAATCTTCCCCTCAAACTCCATTTTTGAGAGCTCCTTCAGTGCGAACATTATCGCAGCCACGTTTCCCTTGTCATCGGCGCTTCCCCTCCCATATGCTCTGTTGCCTTTAATGGTTAGCTCAAACGGTTCGGTTTCCCACTCTTCTCTGTTTACGGGAACTACATCAAAGTGGGCCATGAAGAGGAGCTTTGGCTTTCCACTTCCGATTTCACCACAAACTGCATAATAGCCGCCCTTTTCTATCAGCTCAGCTTCAATGCCCCAGGAGGACAGTGTTTCCATTATAAACTTCGGGCAGTCCTTTGGGGGTTTTATACCTTTTGCCGGGTCGTTCGTTGTGTCAAATCGTACCAGTTCAGAAAGGAGTTCAACAACATCCATAGACAACACCATTAAGATATTCATCGAAATGATATTTAAGAATTTCCACACCAACTATAGCCGGTGGTGAAAATGAAGCCAAAACCAATGCTCTTTGAGGACATACCCAATGAGATTATAGCAGCAGAGGAAGGTGACGAGGGAGTGGACGAAGAAACAACGGTAGAGCAGTTTTTTGCCGAGAGCAAGGGCAACACACTGTATTTCTCCTACGCAACCACAAACGCAAAGATAACCATAGGCATAACCCACGATAAGGCAAGCCTTGAAGAAATGGTAAAAGCAGCAAAAGAACTCCTGGCAGAGTTCAAAAAGAAAAAAGAGTAATCAAACGTTTATTCTTTTCCATATTGTCCCCTGAGGAGTATCTTCAAGCTGGATACCAAGCTCTCTGAGCTCGCTCCTTATTTTGTCTGCCAGCTCAAAGTTTTTCTGTTTTCTAAGTGCACTTCTCACTTCAACTAAGAGCTCTATTAGCTCTTCCTCTTTTGTTTCTTTAGCCTCTTTGAAGTAGTCCTCGAATATGCCGAAGACTTCACTTATCATCTTGAAGAACTCAAGGGCTTTTCTGAGAACGCTTTCCTTTGGCCTCTCAACCCTCTCCAGATACCTGTTTACGGCATTTGCCACCTCGAATATTGGCTTCATAGCTTCGGCTGTGTTGAAGTCGTCGTCCATTGCTTCGTAGAACTTCTTCCTTGCATCCCTCACCACTTCATAAAGCTCGAATTCCTCTTTGTCCCATCTGAACGGCGTTTCTGCCTTTTCAAGGGCTATCCTAATATTCTCAAGGGTGTTGTAAAGCCTCTCAAGGTTGTTCTTGGCGTGCTGAATTCCCTCTTCCGTGTAATCCAACGGAGAGCGGTAGTGCTTCTGAAGGACAAAGAACCTGATGACCTCAGGCGAGTATCTCTGAAGGAGCTCCCTGATGGTAACAAAGTTTCCGAGGCTTTTGCTCATTTTCTCTCCTTTGACCATTACAAAGCCCGTGTGAAGCCAGTAGCGCACCCATTCTTTGCCCGTACATGCCTCTGTTTGAGCTATCTCGTTTTCGTGGTGCGGGAAGATTAGATCGTTGCCGCCACCATGAATGTCAAACTGCTCGCCGAGGTATTTGGTGCTCATTGTGGAGCACTCTATATGCCAGCCAGGCCTTCCCTCACCCCAGGGGCTTTCCCATTTGGGTTCCCCGGGCTTGGCTTTCTTCCAAAGCGCAAAATCTTCGGGGTTCTTCTTGCCCTCACCGGGTTCTACACGCGCGCCTTTGACAAGGTCATCGAGCTTTATCTTGCTGAGCTTTCCATAATCTTTGAACTTCCTTACCTCAAAATAGACCCCATCACTTCCCTCATAGGCATAGCCCTTTTCCTCAAGCTTCCTAACGAATTCAACTATATCCTGAATGTGCTCCGTTACCCTTGGATAAATGTCGGCAGGCTTTACCTTCAAAGCCCTCATGTCCTCAAGAAAGAGCTTCAAGAACTTTTCAGCCAGCTCTTTTGGGTCTTCCCCGGTTTCATTTGCCCTTCTAATAATCTTGTCGTCTATATCGGTGAAGTTCATTACCATTAGAACGGTGTAGCCTTTATGCTCCAAGTATCTCCTGATAACATCAAAAGCTACGTAAGTTCTCGCATGGCCGAGATGAGTGTAATCGTAAACAGTCGGCCCACACACGTACATTCTAACCTCTCCTTCTCTCAAAGGCTTAAACTCTTCCTTCTGCCCGGACATTGTGTTGTAAACCTTCACTCCAATCACCCAGAAAGAGTCCTTCGAAGTTTTTATTAGATTATCGCTTCCGGCAAGTGCAAAGCTTAAAAACCCCCTTCCATAATCTAAACCAGTTTTTGAAAAAAGGAAAGAGGAGGTTATGATTATGAAAGTTGCGAAGAAAGACGTGATAAGGCTCCACTACACCGGAAAGATAAAAGAAACAGGAGAGATATTCGATACCACTTATGAAGATGTTGCAAAGGAAGCCGGGATATACAACGAGAAGGGAATCTATGGACCGGTTCCAATTGCCGTCGGAGCTGGACACGTCATAAAGGGCCTCGATGAAGCTCTTGAAGGTCTGGAAGTTGGAAAGAAGCACACCATTGAGCTTCCACCGGAGAAGGCATTCGGAAAGAGGGATCCAAAGCTCATAAAGACCTTCACAATCGGCCAGTTCAGAAGGCAGGGCATCTACCCATTTCCCGGACTTGACGTGGAGATAGAGACCGACAGCGGAACAAAGCTCAAAGGAAGAATAATAAGCGTCTCAAGCGGTAGGGTTAGGGTTGACTTCAACCACCCATACGCAGGGAAAACCGTTATTTATGAAGTTGAGATACTTGAAAAGATAGACGACCCAATAGAGAAAGTGAAAGCCCTAATCGAGCTCAGAATCCCAAGGATAGACTTTGAGAAAGTGCAGATCGAAGTTGGCAAAAACGATGTTAAAATAGACTTCGGAGAGCAGGCAATAGACCCAAGAACCCTTGTCCTAGGAGAAATCCTTCTTGAGAGCGACCTCAAGTTCCTAGGATATGAGAAGATCGAGTTCAAGCCAAGTGTCGAAGAGCTCTTGAAGCCACCAGAAGCCAAAATGGAGGAAGAAATCGAGGAAGCCGAGGCCAAAGAAGAAGTAGAAGAGAAAACAGAAGAAAAAGCCGAAGAAACAAAAGAGGAAACCGAGGAGACAACAGAGACAGTAAAAGAAGAAAAAGCCGAAAAACAAGAGAAGAAAACAACCAAGAGAAGAACGAGAAGGACCTCCAAAGGACGCAAAAAGAAGAACGAGTGAGCCCTTTATCTTTTTTATTTGGTGAAGGCTTTGAGAAATGTTCTCCTCCTCTACGTTCTTGCCGGCTTTCTCATTGTGATCAACTATCGAGTAGGGGAAAACATCCACGAGTGGGCATTCTACGACGCCCTCTTCTATGTGGTTATACCCCTCATAGCCGCTTATCTGCTTGGTTTCAAGCCTCATAAATTAGGCTTTAAAATAGGACGAAGGGAAGGTTATATTTGGGCATTTGCTCTCTTTCTCCTCTCCTTCCCCATAAGCATTTATGCCTCTCATCTGGAAAGCTTCAGGGCTTATTACCCGATATTTGCCTACTCCTCCTGGAAGGACTTCCTCCTCAAGGAGCTCTTAATTGGCATCATCATGTTTGCCCATGAGGGGTTTTACAGAGGAATTCTCCTCTTTCCCGTGGCAGAGAAAAACGAGTGGGCTGGAATAATCGCCCAGAACATCCCTTATACCCTGGTTCACATAGGCAAACCACCGCTGGAAATTCCATACTCCTTCATAGCGGGGATAATCTTTGCGAAAATAGATTTAAAGAGCGGAAGCTTTCTGCCGAGCTTCCTTCTCCACTGGGCCGGGGCAGTTGTTTTTGACGTCCTCTGCACTATAGGGACTTGATAGTAATGGTACCGTTTACAGTAGAGAGCACAACCTCGTATTTACCGTTTCCAAGAACAGCGTTAAAAGATTTTGGACCATGGAACGGAGGCTTCGAAAGCTCTCCCGGAACTTCCGAATCTATTTTCCCATTGACAGCCGTGGCCTTAATTACGGCATCGGCATCTTTTGGAATGTAAGCTTCAATTCTTCCGTTAACCGTGGAAATCTTGATGTTATCGTTTATACGGGACAGCAGAGCTGTGATTGAACCGTTTACAGCAGATATTTTTTCGGCAGAAGTGTTTTCTATGGAAATGCTCCCATTTACAGTGCTAATTTTCCCTGCTTTTTCAACGTTCTTTATGGATATTGCGCCGTTAACGTTTCCAGCTTTTTCTATTTCAACTCCTTTCGGCACGCGGATATTGAAATTGACAGAACTCCCACCAATGCCAACACCAAAGGTCTTTTGCTGTTCAACTTTAATCGTAAACATATTTCCCTCTTTTTTGACCTTTATTTTTGGCTCAGCACCCAAAAGCCCCCATTTTTTCTCGGCTTTCAGCTGTATTGTTTCACCTTCGTAGCCTTCAATTCTTATGGCTCCGTTTATGTTTCCGATCTTTAGCTTTGTTCCTTCTCCCACTTTATATTCCCTCTCAACAACTTCAATCATATTCATCACCTCAATATAATATACTGTGGTCAAATAAGAAGAAAAATGTGGTCAAAACTGATCAGTTAGCTTTGCGGTTCCATAGCCCACAAAAAGAACTTTGTCCGGATCGAGGGCTTTGACTACTTCCGGCCTGTGGGTTATTATCAAAGCTGTTATGCCAGCTTCCCTTAGAATTTCACTCACCTTTTTGGCGACCCTCATGGCGGTGAGAGTGTCCAGATGAGCAGCAAATTCGTCCATTAGTAGAAGATTCGGCTTCTCCGCAAGTAAAGACGCTATCTTCGCCCTCTCCTTTTGACCAGTAGAGAGCTCACTGAACTTTGCCCTATAAAGAACGGCATCACTCAAACCAGAGCGGTTTAGGACTTCCACCGCTGCATTTAAATCCCCTATTTTTCTGTAAACATGCTCCAAAATGCTTTCATCGCCAAAGAGGGGTTCCTGTTCCCCGGGCAACAGGGCTGAGACCTTGACGTTATCCGGCACCTTAATCTCTCCACTCGTAGGTCTGTACTTCTCTTCCCAGTATCCAAGTGCTGCGCCAAGGAGAAGCCTAATGAGAGTCGTCTTTCCAGCTCCACTTGCCCCAACCACCGCAACTAACTCTCCGGGCTTGACTTCAAAGTTCAAGTTTCTCAAAACAGGCCTCTGTATTACCCTATGTCTAACTCCAAAGGCTTCCAGAAGGAACCTTATTTCCTCTGGAAGGCCCTTTATGTCCAGCTCGCTCTCAAACACCTTGCTGACGTTTTTAAACACTATCGACCCCTTCAAAGGCTCAACCTTTCCATAGCTCGGCCTCCACAGCCTTCCATCCTTAGGAGCATAGGGGTCTTCTTTGAGGAACCTTTCGATATATTCTTTTGCTTCCTCTGTTAGGGGATAGAAGAGCACGGGTCTTCCGCTTGCGGTTTCCCAGAGGAACTTAAACCCCACTTTCTCAAAAAACGGATTGAAGCGGGCCATCTGGGCTATAGTCTCGACAATGTGTTTTCTCTTTCTCATCTCGGGAATTCTTCTTTCGCTTATCCACTCGAGGGCAGCTTTAACGCTGAGCTGTCCAAGTCCATCGCTTCTGTAGTCGGGATGGACAACAACCCTCGCTATTCTGGCTCCTGCGGTGTTGCTCTCCCTCAAAGCCTGCCACTTAGCCTTTTCCCACAGCAAGTGACGTGCAATCTTTTTTGTATGCTTTTTCTTCAGTTCCTCATAGAGCTCCTTCATGATTCTCTCCGGCCAGAAAGAGGGTTTAAACCACTCCTCAGGAAAAACTTTCTCTCTTATATTCTTTTCTATTTCTCCATTGGGTAAACGACGGTGCATCAGTGGAATAGGTGGGTCAACTCTAACGTATGCCAATATTCTGGGCTCATATTCCTCCCGGTTTTCAAGCTCAAGGAGCAAAAAACGCGATGCTGGAGTGGAACCCTTAATCTCAAGGATATGAACGTCTTCACTTCCGCATACCGGGCAGGGTTGCTTCGTGTTTGCCTCGAAGATATGATTGTTCTCACACCTCCATAGGGCAACCTTCTCCTTTTGTGATGCGTAGTGATACTGCTCAAGCTCCGCTATTGCCTCAAAGTCTCTCTCATAAGTAGCTTCCCTCGCCCGGATTTTGTAAGTATAGAGAAGCTCTCCAGTCAGGGGAGAAAAGCGCTTTGCTTCGTACTCCTTTTCCCACAGGGGCCAGACCTTTATTTTGTCCCCTTCGTAAAACTTGTAGAGCTCATAATCATCAAAGTCAAGCACATTGTCTTTTTTGGGCTTGTTCTTGACGTGTATTTCCACCTCATCCCCCGTTACAAACCATTGAGCAATACCGCTCATGTAGAGCTTATATCTCTCCTCCGCTTCTACCTCAAGAATCCCAAACCACCTGTGCTTGAACCTAGGAACCTCACTGCCGACAACTTTTCCCCGGATTATCATTCAACCACCCAAGATATTTAGGCAATAGGATATTTAAGTGTTGAGCGAAACAATACGTTTAATAACGTTGAGGCATATATCTGAGCGGTGATGACTATGGAAGACCCATATATGTGGATGGAAAACTTAAACGATGAAAGAGTGATAGAATTCATAAGCGAAGAAAACGCCCGGTTTAGAGAATTTCTTGGAGACCTCCCGGATAAGTTAATTGAAGAGGTTAGGAACTACTATTACCTCCCGAACGTTGTAGAGGCACGCATAACAGATAGAGGAACGTTTGTAAGGGTAAACGAGAAGGGCAGGCAGATTATAAAAATTCTCGAAACAAACGAAGTTATAGTTGATTCCAAGAAGCTTGAAGAGGAGCTTAAGGATGAAATTCTCCTGCAAAGCTTCACTGTAGACAGAGAAGGAAAAAGATTAGCGTACAGCTTCTCAATAGGCGGGGCTGATGAGGGCATTACAAGGATAGTTGACCTAGAGAAAGGCGAGGTAATTGAAGAGATAAAACCATCACTCTGGAACATCGTTTTCCTCGATGATGGTTATTACTTCGCACGCTTCTATAGAAAGGGGAAAACACCAGACGGAGTTGATGCTCCTGCGGAGAGAATTTTCCTCAAAAAAGGCGGAGAAGAGAGAATGGTCTTTGGAGAAGGGTTAAGCTCAGGATACTTTATGAGCCTCCACAAGAGCAACTACGGTAATTATGCGTTAATAACGCTCTCACTAGGATGGAACAAGAGTGAGATTTATTTTGGCTCCCTTGAAGAGCCAGAAAAATGGGAAAAGGTGTATTCAAGCGAAGTTCCAGCATATCCAATTGACTACGTGGATGGAAGACTTTACATTTACACAAGGGAAGGAAAGGGATTCGGTAAGGTCATTGCCATTGAAAACGGGAACGTAAAAGAGGTTATCCCGGAAGGTGACTTCCCACTGGAATGGGCAATAATCGTCGGAGACAAGATTCTCGCAGGTTATCTGGTGCACGCATCTTCACTGCTGAGGGTCTTCACACTCGACGGAGAGCTTATTGAGGAGATTAAATTTGACATGCCCGGGCAGGTTCACCCCCTCGACACCGACGGAGAAAAAGCGATATTGAGGTATGAGAGCTTTACAATTCCCTACCGCCTCTACCTCTTCAAGGAAAAACTCGAACTGATAGATGAGGTCAAAGTTGAGGGCAGCTTTAAGGTGGGCGAAGACTTTGCAACCTCAAAGGACGGAACAAAGGTGCACTACTTCACCGTAAAAGGAGAAAAGGACGAAAAGAAGGCATGGGTCCTCGGATACGGTGGCTTTAACATCGCTCTGAAGCCGAGGTTCTTCCCACATGCGATACCGTTCATAAAGCGGGGCGGAACTTTCGCGATGGCGAACCTTAGAGGAGGAAGTGAATACGGCGAGGAATGGCACAGGGCTGGAATGAGGGAAAACAAACAGAACGTCTTTGACGACTTTATTGCAGTCCTCGAGAAGCTCAAAAAAGAGGGCTATAAGGTCGCCGCCTGGGGAAGAAGCAATGGTGGGCTTCTGGTTTCGGCAGTTTTAGTCCAGAGACCGGACGTTATGGACGCTGCTTTAATAGGCTACCCCGTTATAGACATGCTTCGCTTCCATAAGCTCTACATCGGAAGTGTGTGGATTCCGGAGTATGGAAATCCAGATGATCCCAAGGACAGGGAATTCCTCCTCAAGTACTCTCCTTACCACAACGTCAAACCCCAAAAGTATCCGCCGACACTGATTTACACCGGGCTACATGATGACAGGGTTCACCCGGCACATGCGCTCAAGTTCGCAAAGAAGCTCAAAGACCTCGGGGCTCCAGTTTACCTCAGGGTGGAAACAAAGAGCGGACACATGGGGGCTTCACCAGAGACGAGGATTAAAGAACTGACAGACCTGCTCGCTTTCGTTGTCAAGACATTAGGCACTAAAGTTTAGAGCCTAGGCGTTTTTGGACTCTTCTTTTATTTGTTTTTCACCTATCAGCTTCATAATCTTGCTGTGCAGCTGCTTGATTAGTTCTCGTCTATCCTCCATGAGGACAACGTCGCTCGCTCCGATTACCTCAAGGTTGAACGCAAATGGACTCGGAAGCTCGTTGTGTTCAATGATAATTTTTATCTTCCCCTCTTTCACCCAGCTCAAAAAGAGCTCCGCGTTTTCTATGTCCATTTTGTCTTCCATTATCTCGCGGTAGACCTCTCTGAGCAGAGGAAAATCGGGATAGTTCTTCTTCAAGAGCCTCAAAAGGGTTTGTGCATTCAGCTGTTGCCTGCTTAAGCTCTTCTTCCTCCCCATGTACCTCCTAAGGATGAGCAACCCCCTGTTGGCAACGTGTCTAAACCTTCTCTTCAAAAGCTCCGTGTTGTCCAATGCCCTCTTTAAAGTCTCCCTCAAGTCCTCAACCTGAAACAGTCCCTTAATTTCCTCTTCGCTTAGAGACTTTTCCTTGGGGAGTATCAGCACGAATCCGTTGTCGCTTATTGCCATTCCCACGTTTGTTCTCTTCTTCTTGCTGATAAGGTATGCAAAGACCCTGCTAATGGCTTCATTAGCCCTCCTTCCTATCAGCGTGTGGAAAAAGTACTTAACCCTTTTCTCGTCAAAGACCTCTTCAACTAAAAGAACCTCATCATCTGGAATTATAGAATACTTCTCCTGCTCCCTAAAATACCCCAAAATTGCCTTTGCGGCTTTTTCATCGATTTGATACTTTTTCATGAGGAACCTCCTAGCCCTTCTGTTGTTTAAAAGTCCTTTAACTTCTCGTCTAAACCTCTGAACGTCCAAAGCTAAGTCAAAGCTTAGTGGCAGCATCTCAGAAAACCATGCCGGAATAGTGGGCTTTGCACCTTCTTTCGGCACAACGTATATTCTATTGCCCCGTGATTTCCTGAACTCATACGTCCTGCCGGCTAAAACGAAGATATCCCCAGGCATTAACCTCTCGGCAAATTCTTCCTCAACCGTTCCTATGAAGCGCTTATCGAGAGTATAAACTTCAATTTTTGCCTCATCTGGAATAGTGCCGGTGTTCATGTAGTAGATTGCCCTCGTCATTTTCCCTCTCTTGCCGAACTTTCCTTCCTCCTCATCGAGCCAGATTTTTGCGTAAACATTCTTCTCCTCCAAGCCCGCATATTCTCCCGCAAGATAACGTAAAACGCTCATAAAGTCATCAAAACTCAGGTTGCGGTATGGATAAGCCCTTCTAACAAGGGAATATGCTTCCTTTATATCCCAGACCCTTTCAAGAGCCATGCCAAGAAGGTGCTGTGCAAGGACATCCAACGCGTTCTGGGGGATTTTTATTCTATCGAGCCTTCTATTCCTTGCGTTATGGGCTAAAACCGTACATTCCACCAAGTCATCCCTGTCCAGAACAAGAATAATTCCTTTGCTTACTTCATGCAATCTATGCCCAGCCCTTCCAATTCTTTGAAGTGCTCTGTTGACGCTCTTGGGGGAGCCTATTAAAACAACAAGATCAATGCTTCCGATATCAATGCCAAGCTCCAGAGAGGTGCTTGAAACTACCGCCTTGAGCTCCCCTCTTTTCAGTTTCTCCTCAACTTCAAGCCTAACATCCCTAGAAAGGCTTGAGTGATGTGCCTCAATTAGCTCAGCGTATTTTGGAAACTTTTTCTTGAGGTGATAGGCTACTCTTTCGGCACCGCTTCGTGTGTTTGTAAATATTAAAGTCGTCCGATGCTGCTCTATAAGCTCGTCAAGCCTTTTATACAGGGCTTCACTGAGTTCATTTGCAGATGCGTAAACAAGGTCTTCAACAACGCTCTCAACCTTAATTTCAGTCTGCTTTGCAAAGCTAACATCAACTATAATGCCCGGCCTTGGACTTCCATCATCGTTGTAGCCAAAGACGAACTTGGCAACTTCCTCAAGGGGATGAATTGTAGCACTTAGTCCAATCCTAACAAAATCTCCGGCAAGGTTTTGAAGTCTCTCGAGGCTTAAGGCCAAATGAGTGCCCCTTTTGTTCTCAGCCAGAGCGTGGACTTCATCGACGATGACATATTTAACCGTCTTAAGTTTTTGACTGAACTTGGGAGCATTTAGGGCGATTGCCAGGCTTTCAGGGGTGGTTATTAAAATATGGGGCGGCTTTTTCACCATCTTCTGCTTTTCATAGCTTGGGGTATCGCTTGTTCTCACAGCCACTCTTATCTCTGGCAGCTCATATCCAAGTTCTCTATAAACTTCCCTTATCTCACTTAACGGCTCCTCAAGGTTCCTCCTTATATCGTTGTTCAAAGCCCTCAGCGGAGAAACGTAGAGAACGTAAATCTGATCTTCCAGCTTACCCTCTTTTCCAAGGAGGACAAGCTCGTTTATTGCGGCAAGAAAAGCCGATAGGGTTTTTCCACTACCTGTTGGGGAGGATATAAGAACATTTTCTCCCTTGTGAATTTCAACAACCGCGTATCTCTGAGGGGGAGTAAAAGTTCCAAACTTACGCCTAAACCACTCGCCGATAGGCCTGTCAAGGATTGCGTATATTTCCTCATCGCTGTATTCCCTGCTCGCAAACCTTATCATAGCCCTCGATAATCCTTTATAGCCGGACTTTAAAAGTTTTGATACGATTTTCGAACAGAATCATTTAAAGATCCAGAACTAAATTCCAACAGGGAGAGTCATGGAGAAGCTTAAAAAAGCCATTGAGGAATTTAACAGACTTCATGGAAGCGAAGCCCAGGCCAAGATAATAGAGATAAGAGACGATGAAGCGATAATTGAGTTTAAAGGCTATTTCTGCAAGACCTGTGGGCTTTTTGATTACTTTGAGGACATCAAATGGGAGGCTATGGAGTTTGAACTAAAAGTGGAGCCGGTTGAGGTCATTGAGGAGGAAGAAGATTTTGAAAAGGGAAGGTATGTGGTAAAATATAAAATTCACGCCAGAGAGGCGAGTGAATAAAGGAAGAGCACAAAGAAGACCAGCCCAGAGAAGTAAGCGACTGAGTGCGGAATGTTAAGGTGAAAGCTCCCATGCTGCCTCTTTGCCTTCAAATACATCGCTGTTGGCAGTATGCCTGCATAGAGAATTCCTCCAAAAGTTCCTGCCAGCCATAGGGCATTTACAAAGCTCTTAAGACCGGCAAAGTATATCAGCAAAGGTGGAAACACTGTTAATGCCCATGCATAAGACCTGTTCATCCGCAGGACATCTTTCATATTGTCCATCTCTGAGAGCGCCACACCTATATAGCTCGTGCATATTGCTGCAAGAGGCAATACAAGGCCCAGAATTCTGCCCAGACTTCCGTATAACCTCTCAAGTGCAGTTGTTGCGAGTTCAGGCGTATCTGCACCAAAGGCCCCTACAAATGAAAGAGCAAAGAAAGCGTAAAAAACCATTGGGACTAGGTAGCCTATAAATACTGCTTTTGTTGTTGTTTTCACGTCTTCAAGCCCTTTAAGGAGCTCAGGGATTACCATGTGGCTGACATAAGCAAAAATCACAACTCCCAATCCGTGTGAACTACCCCGTCCTTTCGGGCGGGGCTTCCTGCTTCATAAGGAAGACTTACCCCGTGATGACTGCCTCAAAAGGCACGACACGGGGTAAAGGTCTTCCCTCCACAGGCAATCCGGGTCGTCCCAACCCTTCATCCAAACCCCTTCTCAATATGTTGAAGGAAGCGTTCAAATCTCTATCCATCACCAGCCCACACTTCGGACAGTGAAAAACTCTCTCCGAAAGAGGCAATTCCTCCACAACGAACCCACAACGGGAGCAAGTCCTCGAAGTGTAAGCTGGCTCAACAAAAACAACCCTCCGACCAGCTCTCTCAGCCTTGTCGGGGAGTGTCCTAATGAAAGCACCAAGAGAGGAATCGAGCAAACGACGGTTGAGACTTCTATGACCGTTCTCAACCATATTCTTCGCTTTTAATTTCTCCACGACGATAATGTCGTAATTCCTGACGTAGTAGAGGGCGAGCTTATGGAGAAAATCATTTCGCTGGTTCGTTAGCTTTTCATAAGCTTTAGCTAATTTTATCCTCTCCTTCTCCCAGTTCTTCGAACCTTTTTGCTTCCTTGAGAGCCTTCTCTGTATCTTCTTAATCCTTTCGAGGGATTTCTCAAGGAACAGAGGGTTTTCAAAAGCGTTGCCGTCGCTATCAACGACGAAATTAGCCACCCCCAAATCAATTCCAACTGCTCTACCCGTTTTAGGTAGTGGTTCTGGTTCTTCCTCAACCTGAAAGATAGCATACCATTTTCCACTCTTCGTCCGTTTTATGATTACTCCTTTAATCCTGCCCTTAATTTTCCTGTGGAGCTTTATGGGAACTTCTCCAATTTTGGAAAGGTGCAGTCTCTTCCTCCCTTCATCGAGCTTGAACCCGCTTTGATTGTAGTTCAGAGTCTTCCAGCTATTCGGCGAGGTTTTGTATCTTAGCTTTCCTATCTTATGCCCGTTCTTTTTTAGAACCTTCAGGACGGTCAGGTTGTTCCAGAGTTGGTGGTTCACCATTTGGAGAACTTTAGAGTAGACTTCCTTGAGTTCTGGCTTTTCCTTCTTCAGCTCGACGATTAGCCTTTGGGTGTCGGTTCTCCTGAGTGAAGGGTCTTCCCGTATTGCCCTCAATAACTCGTTGTAGAGCCAGCTACAGAGTTTCATATGTTAGAGCATCCTTTCCTGTTGTGCTTTTGAGGGATAGATTCTGAAGCGGTAGGAACGCATCAACTTTCCTCACCCTGACTCTCAACGTAGGCTTTGAGAACGTCGAGGGTCACTTGCCCAGATGTTGCGAGGAAGTATAAGGGCGACCAGAAAGCGTTTCTCCAGAGTTTTTCCTTCACTTCCGGGAAGTTCCTGCGTATTTCCCGTGATGTGATTGTCTTTAGGGCGTTGATGTATTTTGGTATGTTGAGGGTGGGTTTTGCCTTGAAGAGGATGTGAACGTGGTCTTGGTCTGTCTCGATAGCGAGAACTTCTACCTCGTGGGTCTCCGATATTTCGTGGATTTTCTGTTTAAGAAAGTCTATTATCCTGTCGTTGGTGAAGACTTTTCTGCGGTATTTTACGACTAAAATGAGGTGGTAGTAGAGTGAATAGACTGAGTGTGCTCCTTTATCGAGTTTGTATTTAATAGTTATCCCAAATTTTGTGTAACTATGAAAGTATTTAAGGGTTTCGGGCTTTCATCCCCTTCCGATAGGGAGGGGACTTCCCGCCCGAATGTGTTAAAAGACATGGATCGCCGTTGCTTTAAAGCTTAGGTAAACCTCTTTTCCCTCTTCAATCCCCATCTCTACAAGAGAAGAGCGGGTTATAAAAGCTCTAAGCTCAATTCCACCAATATCAAGGGTTAGTCTCACTAGAGAGCCCAGATCTTCAACCGCTAACACCTTAGCTTTGAACTCGTTTCTTGCAGAGGTTTTTATGGGCCCATTGGATATAACGATGTCCTCCGGCCTTATTCCAACTCTCAGCTTCCCTTTAAACTCTCCAGGTAGCTCTATTGAAATTCCGTTCGCCCTTAATATCTTCCCTTCCGCAATCCCCTCTATTATGTTTTCAAACCCAAGAAACCTCGCGACTTCTTCATTTTTAGGCTTGGAAAAGACTTCTCTAACTTCTCCGGTTTGGATCAATTTTCCGTTCAGCATTACACCAACTCTATCCCCTAAACTGACAGCCTCTTCAAAAGAATGCGTTACGTGTAAAGCCGTGAAGCTAAGCTCCCTTCTCCAGCGTTTCATCTCTTGAATGAGCTTAGCCCTAGTTTGAACGTCCAGATTCGCAAAAGGCTCATCAAGAAGTATAAGCCTTGGCTCCAGTACTAAAGCCCTCGCAATGGCAACCCTTTGAGCTTCACCACCGCTCAGCGTTTTTGGTTTTCTGTGCAAAAGATGTGAGATTTCAAGAATCTCTGCAATCTCCCTAATCCTCTTATTGATTTCATTTTTTGGAATTTTTCTGAGCTTCAACCCGTAGGCTATGTTGTCGTAAACTTTCATATGAGGAAAGAGAGCGTAGTTTTGAGGAATGTAAGCTAAGTCCCTCTTCTCCGGTGGAAGAAAAGTTATCTCCTTTCCATCCATAAAGATTTTTCCAGAATCTGGTGTAAAGATGCCAGCGATGAGCTCAAGGAGAAGGGTCTTTCCAGCACCACTAGGGCCCAAAATTATGAAGTACTCCCCTTTCTTAACCTCAAAATTGACATCTCTAATTCTGAACTCTTTCCAGTCTTTGGAGATGGATTTAACTTCAAGCATACCGTTACCCCACCATTTTGTCGAGGAATCCTCTTAGACCGGACTCTTCAAGAAGCTCCTCTATGAGTTCTGGCTTTGCTCTGATGAGTTCTTCAATGAATTTTCTGTAAAGTCCGGACATTGCGTCCCCGTCATAATCTTTGGCAATAGCCAGAACGTGCATCACGTCTTTTGGCTTGAGCTTTCTCTGGGCGTCTTCTTTAAGCTGTTCCAAAGAACGTTCAAACTCAGACAATGTGCCCGCCTTTTCCACAAGTGCAGTGAGTAAAAGCTCAAGCTCTCTCTTTTCCTCGATGTTCGGATTATCCACGCCCACATTACCAAGACCAAAAGGTACAACTCTGATACCGCCAACCAGAAGGATACCCTCCCCGTTTTCTTCAAAATTTAAAGAACGGAGGACACTTTTGACCCAATTAAAGACGTTATGTTCTGTGTCAATATCCCGTACAACACCCACAATTCTGGGCCTGAAGTCTTCATCCCAGTAAGCATCAAGGGTAGTCAGAACACCCCTAAGAGCCTTTGGCAATTTGTCTCGCCCTCCAACATGAAACAGAACCACTACCCGCCCGTTTTTTACTATGCATACTGGCTTGGACAAACTGTCCCGATTCCCGTTAGGATAATTTTTCCCGATCTTAATCTTGCCATAGAGCTCTTTGGGGGCTTCTTGAAATCCATACATCCTCTTGAGGATGGGAACAAAAAAGCTGATATCGGTTGGACCCTCCAAGAGAAGTACCCTAACATTCCATTGCTCCTGCATAGCTCATCCCCTCAAGTCCAGCCCTAGAATTTCCCTGAGTTCCCTAGCCTTTTCAAAAGGTTCAACTTTCGCATTAATTTTTTCACCCTCACGTTTCATGTAAATTAACTTTCCATCAAGTCCATTTTCAGCCCCATATTCTATGAGTATGTCAATCAGCTCAAGGCTGTGAGTCGTTAAAAATACCTGGACTTTGTTTTCTTTTACCCCCTTGATAATAGTTTTAGCCATGACTTTCAAAGACGCTGGGTGATGAAAAGCTTCTGCTGAGTCAATGAGGAGGTACCCGCTCTTTAAAAGTGACGAGAGAAAGGCTATGATCATAGCATTTTTGAATCCCTCTCCCATCAGATAGTAGGGATAAACCCCATGTCTCGTTTCGACGTGGAGTATCCATTTATTTGCCTTAAATAGTGGACTGAAGCCTTCAACCTCTGGATACGCTTCTTTGAGAACCTTCACGCTGTTCTTCACGACCTTTCTTTCATATGCAAAGGAGTAAAGACTCTCAACGTATCCAAACTTGCGGAGGGTTAAAGGAGTGATAAACTCAAAATTCAGCCCAGGTTCGAACTTTGCTGAAAGGAGGAATGAAGACAACACATTAGGATCAACGAGATTGGATACCGGAAATCTAGCTTTTAATTTTGGCGCTCTCAGATTGAATCCCCTCAACTCAACATAGAGGTCAGGCAGTAGTGCGTTATGACTTTTCTCCTTTTTTAATGTAAGCTGCCATGAACTTTTCTGCTCAACATAAAGGTCAGGCAGTAATGCATTATGACCTTTCTGCACTGCCGCAATTTCCGCAGATTGCGCTTTCTTATAGAACAAGTCCTCCACCGTTTGAGGCCCGTACCATCCTCTCCATATCAAAACCTCTTGAAGAATGTCTTTAAACGCCTGAGCTCCTTCTGGAGCACTCAAAAAGAGAGACAACGCTTCAAGAACACTTGATTTACCCGCATTGTTTTTACCAGCAATTATATTGATCTGTCCAAGGTTTTCAAGCTTCAGGTTTTTGATTCCCCTGAAATTTTTAACTTCAAGAGAGGTTATCATAAGGCATCCCTTTAAGTATTTGATTCAATTCACTTAAAGCTTTATCCTCAAGCATTTCTCGACCTCCCTACAATCCACCTTAGAACAACGAAGATGCTCAAGCTCAGCAGTACAAGGATAACGGAAATCGGCCTTGAAGCCCTCAACCCATAGTTGTTAAAGTACTCCATGACCAGAACCTGCGCAGTTTTTGGGTAATATGCAACGATTAGGATTGCTCCCACTTCGCTTATCGCCCTCGCCCACGTCATTATGGCACCGCTCAGAATAGAGGGCATTGCAATTGGGAGGGAAACCGTGAGGAATGCCTTTAACTTACTCGCCCCCAAGGTTCTTGCCACATGCTCAAGCTTCTCATCTACCGCCAAAAACCCGTCTCTGGCAGCGTTGATTGTGAAAGGTGCAGAGACAAAAAGCATTGCCATTATTATTCCGAGATAGCTGTCCAGAATTTTGTTTGAAAATGTCACAAGAAGCATTATGCCAACAACGGAGTGTGGGATGACTATTGGGACGTCAACAACCGCCTGGACAAAACTCTTCCCCACAAAATCCTTCCTTGCGAGCACATAACCAAGGGGGACTCCAAAAAGGAGGGAAATCAGCATTGCAGCCGTGGAAGTTAGGAAAGAATTTTTAAGGGCTTCCAAAACAAGGCCATCGTGGAGCGTCTCTACTAGCATCTCCCAGTCGAAAAGTTGCTTCCCTATGATAACGGCTAACGGAAGGAGGATGTACAGAACAAGGAACGTGCCGAGCAGAGCGAAAAACCATGTTACGTAATCCCTCATACCCTCACCTCTGAAGAAAAAGATAAAAAGTTTAGCCCTCTACCTCCACTCCATCTTTGATCTCCTCTGGAATGTTTCCAAATCCAACAGGTGGCCATATGAAATCCTGATGGTTCTTCTCAAAGATTTCCCTGCCCTTCTCACTAAGCAAGAACTTCAGGTACTCGAGGGCAAGCTCCCTGTTGGGAGCATCTTTTAGAACTGTGACCCCATAAACAATCGGCTTTGCTTTGATGGTTTTCCCTGTTGAGCCCAGTGTTATTGAAACCTGCCCGTAGTGCTCTGCCAAGGCAAAATCCTTCAGATTGATTTCTTTGGGCAGTTCAACGAATCTCAAGTTATGCTGCATTGCAACGCTTTTGTAGATGAAATAGTAGTCCAGACTACCGCTCTCCACCAAGCCAGTTAAGTCCGTTTCCTTTGGCCTTATAACAACTTTGTCCGTCTTAATTTGGATTTCCTTTGGGGCAACTATGTGGTTTCCTTCGGCATATATGTTGGTGTTCCTCTCCACCAGAGTCTCAAAAATCGGCTTTCCATAATAGATATCGGCAAGCTTCATCACCATAAGGCTTCTGTAGCCACAGGGATCCTGATTGGGGTCGCTGAATCCAAAGGAAACCTCCTCTCTCGCCAGAATTTCGTACCAGTTGTTGGAGTTGATTTCATCAGCGTATCTGCTCTTATCGGTGAATGCTATGACTATCTCATTGGTCGCAAAAAGGACGTAAAAGTCCGTATAGTTGGGCACCAGCAACTGAGGGATTAGGGTATAATCCGCAAGGGCAACAATATCGGCTTTTTTCCCCAAGTCTGTGACCTTTCTAACGGCCATAACACTTCCACTAGCCTCTGCTTGAATTTCCACATCATAGCCAAGGGTTTTAGCATATTCCCTGAAAGCCTCGCTGACGTCTTTTAAGGGCTCACTCAGAGAGCCAGCATGGAAAATCTTCAAAGTTGATTTTTGGAGTTCCGTTTGTCCTGATAGAGGAGCAATGCTTTCCTTCGTTCCAGTGTCCTTAACTCCATTATCCCCAATGCAGCCGCTGGCAATTATCGCAAAGAGGAGAACCCCCACAAGGATCAATGATGCCCGTTTCATCAAACCACCAGAAGAATACTCCACTTTAAACATTTAAACATTTTGAGCAAACAGATGTGTTAAAGTTAAGCCAGTTTGCTTACTCCAGAAGGATTTTATACTTAGCTATCCTAAACTTTTAAAGGTGAGAAAATGAGAATGGTGCTTATTGACGGGGAGCACTATCCAGATGTAACGGCTTGGGCTATTAAGCAGCTCAAGGACGTATGTTGTGCCGTGTTTTTGGGAGGTACGGAAAAGATAGGAGATATTAAGTCTCTTGAGAAAAAAATAGGTGTCAAGCTGTATTCTGGTGAGGACTATCTTATTGAGATAGAGCGAGCTATCAAAGAGAACAAAATTGAAGAAGTTATTGATTTGAGCGACGAACCAGTGGTGAACTATGAGGACAGGTTTAGAATAGCGGCAGTGCTCCTAAAGCATGGAATAAAATACAGGGGCGCTGATTTTGAGTTCTCCCCCAAGAAGATGTTAAAAATAAGCAAACCGAGCATAACAATACTCGGAACCGGCAAAAGAGTTGGAAAAACAGCGGTAAGTGGTTTTGTTGCAAGAACTCTAAAACAAATCGCAAAGCCCATAATAGTAACAATGGGCAGGGGAGGGCCGGAAGAGCCGGAGATAATTGAGGGAGATAAGATAGAGATAACTCCCGAGTTTCTGGTAAAAATTGCGGAGTCAGGCAAGCATGCTGCTTCTGACCATTTTGAAGACGCCCTAACCGCTAGAGTTTTAACCATTGGATGCAGAAGATGTGGGGGCGGAATGGCAGGCTTCAGCTTTTTTGACATAGTTGACAAGGGAGTAAAGCTTGCGGAAAAGCTTGAAGGGGATATCGTGATACTCGAGGGAAGTGGCGCAACTTTTCCCGCGGTTAAGGCAGACAAATACATAACCGTCGTTGGTGCAACTCAGAGGATTGAGTTCATAAGGAGCTATTTCGGTCCGTTTAGAGTGGGATTGGCGGACTTAATCGTGGTTACACTTGCCGATATGGTAAGCAAAGAGAAGCTTCAAGAGCTCCAGAGAGTTTTGAAATACATAAACCCAAAAGCAGATATACATCTAACGGCCTTCAAGCCGAGGCCTCTGGGAGATGTGAGGGGCAAAAAAGCCCTTCTTGTCATGACCGCACCTCCAGAAGGGCTTGAGAAGGCGGCAAAGCATCTTGAAGAAAACTATGGAGTGGAGATAGTTGGAAAAAGCCCGAACCTATCAAACAGAGCAAAACTGAGGGAGGATCTAAAGCGCTTTGATGATTACGATACGGTTATAGTGGAGCTTAAGGCAGCGGCTGTGGATGTGGTTACAAAGGAAGTCCTCCAGCGCGGAAAAGAAATAATTTACCTTGACAACGAGCCGGTGAATATGGACGGTAAGGACTTGAAGGAAGCGATTCTGAAAATCGGAAGAGAACTCAGAGGGGATGTCAGATGATAATCGTCGTTGACCCTGAGAAAAACACCAAGCTGCCCTTTTCAAGAGGCATCCTGACAAGGTCAATAACCTCAGCTGGTGTTGACGTTGGAGTTGCCTACTCAATAGCTGCGGAGATAGTAAAGGAACTCGAGAGAAAAAAGACAAAGATCATTACCAAAGAGGACATCCGAAAGATGACCTATAAGAAGCTCCTGGATCATGGACTAAAAGACGCCGCCAGAAGGTACCTTTTCTGGCATGAGCTCAGAAAGCTGAAGTACCCGATGATAATCCTCCTTGGAGGAGCAACAGGGGTTGGAAAATCCACGTTAGCAACAGAGCTGGCCTTTAGGCTTGGAATAAGAACCATACTAGGGACTGATACCGTCAGAGAGGTAATGAGGAAGATAATAAGCAAAGAGCTCCTACCATCGATCCACACTTCCTCGTTTTTAGCATGGAAAGAGCTCAGAAACTTGCCAAAAGACGTGGATCCCCTAATATACGGATTTGAGAGTCAAGTTCGGTATGTAACCGTAGGAATTAACGCAGTTGTAGAGCGTTCATACAAGGAGGGTTTCAACACGATAATAGAGGGAATTCACCTAGTTCCGGGTTATGTAAGCCTGAACGACAGAAGCTTTATGTATCTCATAACTGTAAAAAACCTTGAGGCACTTGAAGCAAGGTTCTATGAAAGGGCCCGTTACAGCCTCAGGCCGGCAGAATACTACGTAAAAAACATAGACAACATAATGCGCATCCAAGAGTATTTAATCGAAAAAGCAAAAGAACATGGAATTCCAATTATAGAGAACGTCGAGCTCGAACAGTCTGTAAATGCAATAATGAACAATCTCATGGAAGAGATACCAAAACGGCTTAAAGAAAGAGGCATTGAGCTTTCAATTTAAGGACAAAACTCTTTTATCTTTTTGAGTCCAATTAATGTTGAGAGCTTTTACGGTGATTCCCATGGATGAAAATGCACCTATTAAAGTTTATATGACGAAGAAGCTCATAGGGGTGAGACCTGAGGATAGTGTCCAAGAGGCGTGCAAAGTGATGATGGATTTTGACATCGGTTCTCTTGTGGTTGTTGATGAAAACGACAGCGTAGTGGGCTTCTTTACAAAAAGCGATGTTATAAGAAGGGTAATCGTTCCCGGTCTGCCCTACACAACACCCGTGAAGGAGATTATGACAAAAGAACTCATCACTGTAGACGCCAACACTCCCCTAAAAGAAGTTTTGAAAATTATGGCGGCAAAGAGGATAAAACACATACTGATCAGAGAAGAAGGAAAAGTAGTGGGGATTTTTACGCTGAGCGATCTGCTTGAGGCAAGCAGAAGAAAGCTCGAAACGTCGATAGCGGCAGAGTGATGGAAATGAAAATAGCTCACATAAGCGACACCCACATAACCAGCGGTGAAGCCTACAAGGGGTACGCCTACGATTTAATAGCCAACGAAATCAACACGCTCGACTATGATATAGTTGTTCACACGGGGGACGTGACAAATGAAGGGTTGAAAGAAGAATACGAGAGAGCAAGCTATGAGTTGAAAAAAATCCAGAAGCCCCTAATAGTTGTTCCCGGAAACCATGATGCAAGAAACGTCGGCTATGAGCTATTTGAGAAGTATATAGGGCCGCTAAATGGCGTTTATGAGAAGGACGACCTCGTCATTATATGGGTTGATTCCACGATACCGGACCTAAGCGATGGAAGGATAGGCGGATACAAGTTCCAGTGGCTTAAAGAAAAGCTGGAGGAGTATTCCCACAAAAAGTTCAAGATTGTTGCCTCCCACCACCATTTAGTCCCTCTACCAGACACGGGGAGGGAAAGGAACGTCTTGTTCAATGCTGGAGATGTTTTAGACTTGCTTTTAAAGCATGAAGTCAACCTCTATATCTGCGGCCACAAACACGTACCCAACATCTACAAAGTTGAAGGGCTTGTTGTGGCAAATGCCGGCTGTACCTCCTGCAGAAAGACCAGAAAAGGCGACGTAAACAGCTACAACATAATTAAAATCAAGGAAGATGGAAAAATCTCGGTAAGCATAAAGCGAGTGACGGGAGAAATCGCAAGAAGGGAATTCAAAATCAAAAAGCAGAGGATTTTCGTTCCAAAGAAAAGAAGGCTGCTAAGAATCGTCCAGATGAGCGAGAGTAATGTATCAGACAGGGTTTATTTCAGGGAGAGAATTTTGAAAAACGCAATTAAAGCCATCAACGAAAAATATAAGCCCGACTTAGTTATCCACTGCGGAGACGTGGTAGATGTTGGAACAGAGCGTTATTATGCAAAGGCCTACGAGTTCTGGGAAAAAATTAAGCCGGAGAAGATTATAGTGCCGGGCCACAACGACATCACTTACCTCGGCTACGAGCTCTTCAGAGAATATTTTGGAGAACCAAAAATTCTGGAAATGGACAGTTTTGCCTTCATCCCGATAATCTCAGCCCAATATGAGACTCCTATAGGTGTGGTTGGAAGAATAGGTCAGAAGATTTTGAAGCAGCATCTGAGAGAGCACGAAGATAAGTTTAAGGTTGTTGTAATGCACCACAATATAATTCCGATACCCAGAAGCAGAGAGATAGGATTTCTGGAAGATGGTGGCAACGTTTTGAAAATACTGACAGAAGAAAAGGCAGAGTTAGTTTTAACCGGTCACGGTGGCAATACGCTTGGAATAAAAGTTGAGGAAACCCCAATAATAAACGCAGGCTCGATAAGCTGGGAGCTCCATAGAAACCCATTTGGAAACTCCTTCAACTTAATAGACATCTATGAAGACATGATAGCGGCATTTGAAATACAGGCGACTTGGGGCTCAAGAAAACTTCTCGGGATATGGAAAATAAAAACAAAAGTGCCGTGGGCTTAGCCGAAGAAGGCACCCATCATGTCCATCTGCTCTTCAGAGAAGCCCTTAACTTTGAACTCGGGCATTTTGGCAATAAGCTCTTTGTATTTTTTCTCGTCTATTTTTTTAACATCACTACCTTTCACATGAAACGCCCTTATTGTATCTTCTGACCTATAAGCAACAAGGAATTCCTCACTCTCTATGTTTTCGAAGTTCACGAATATGGCATTTCCACCGGTGTAGGGCTTCTTACACTTGAAGGGGAAGCTCGCAGAGTTCAACATTGCATCTCCAAGGGCAAAGTTAGCCTTTTTACCGTTTATTTCAGTCCAAAACGGCTTTCCCTCAAAGTCCCCTTCAACAACTACGAGAGTCTTCTGTCCATCAAACTCTATAACCGGTGCGCCCTTCTTTTCAAGTATGTCAAAGAGCTCCTCGATTGTTTCGGCATCCTTCAAACTTGCAACAAATCCTTCAACTTTCATTTCAAATCCTCCATTTCTCCTTTCAAAAAGGAGTTTATAACTATTCCTCTTCTTCTATGAACTCTCCTTCCTCCCCTTTTTCATTGGAAAGCTCCCTCAGGCGATCAATTCCTGAACCTACAGCTATTAATATGTCCCCCTCTTCGATTTTCTCGTCCTTGGAGGGGTTATAAATGTATTTCCCTCCCCGCTTTATCGCTATCACTCTCACACCCACTTTAGTCGGAAGCTTGAGCTGTTTGAGGGATTGTCCTATTAGTATTGATCCCCTGTTAACCTTTATGCGCCCTATTTCTTCATCAACATCGTGCATTATTTTCCTTATTATGGGGTGTGGCTCAACGTCCCTGAGAACAAGATCGGCTATTTCATAGGCAGAATCGCTTATCTGCTCGTTTATTGTGGCCATCTCAATTATACTTAAGAGTGTCTCGGGATTTTCTTCATGCTTAGCGGCCCTCAAAGCAAGCTTTTTCACCTTTAACGTAAGCTCGTCCATTTTTTCTTCTAGGATATAAACCTCATCAGCTATGTCCTCGCTGTCGTACATGACGGCGGAAAAAGCAAGGTCAACCATTAGCGAAGAGAGGTTTTTCATCTCTATGAGACAATCCTTTATCTCTTCAAGCTCTTTCATCGCCAACCACCCTGATAATTCCTCTTGCAATCTCTTTAAGGTGTTCAACAGAAGTGTGAGTTCCCCGTCCTATCAAAATGTCTTCCGGCTTTATCTTGAAGTCCTTATCAGGGGCAAAAATCCATCTTTTACCTCTCTTTACCGCTATTATCCAGACACCGGTATTCGTGGCTAAATTAAGCTCCCCAAGTGTCTTTCCCACAATAACGGAGTCTGCAGAAACAGGAATCTTTGCTATTACCTCCTCACTTTCCATAATTGCTTCTGAAATTACAGGATGGAGCTCAACCCCTTCAAGAACCATTTTTGCAAGGTCTCCGGCGGCATTTGAGATGTCCTCTATCGAATTAGCCATTTGCAGAATGGAGGTTATTTGTTCCGCCTCTTTTGGATTTCTCGCTGCCAAAACAGCGTGAGTCATCAAATGATAGTTAAGAAGATCCATTCTCTCCTCGAGATCGAGCACTTCCTCGGCTATCTCTTTATCCCCGAAGAGGATTGCTGTGTAAGCAAGATCAACCATGAGCTCGACGATGTTTTTCATCTCAATGAAAATTTCTTTAACGCTCTTAGGCTGATACTCAAACTCCTCAAATTCTTCCATCCCTTTGTCCTCCCGTTTTTATCTCACATACCATTTTCTTTTAAGGTTTTCTTAACCTAAACAATCAAATGAGCAACACCCACAGTGAAGAGTGTCGAAAATATGTCCGCCAAAGTTGTTATAGTCGGAACTGTAGCATTATCGGGATCCAATCCAACTCTGTCAAACAATATCGCAAGGAAATACGCAATGAACATGACAAAGAATAACAACATTGGGTAAAGCAATATAAAAGGGATTACTAGTCCAACAGTTTTACCCAGAGCTATCCTAACAATCACTACTGAGGTTAGATTTGCCAAAAGCCCAAGCAAAGCCCCAATTATCGTGTAAACTGCAACCTCCAAAAAAATTAACCTGTTGAAAATGCTCTCTATTTCTCCCAGATGTATTCTAGTGGAGGTCTTCATTCCTATTATAGAGCCAAGGTTCCCAGTAGTGTCAAGAACCGCCGGATACATTACGCTGAATATTACTGAGGCATAGATTAGCTCGCTGTAACTTTCAAGAATTGACCCGGAGATACTTGAGAGCAAAGCCAATATTCCAACAACTCCCAAAACCTCTGTAAAGATTCGCCTTTCTCTTTTTCTAATCTTGGAAAACTTCCTCAGCATCAACATAAAGACAAGCGATAGAACAAAGAGTGAATAAAAGATACCAGTTTTTGCTTCATATAAGAGTATAAATCCCACTAAGAAGGGAACGGTAACAAGATCAGCGACAGAAGTTACTATTGGACCAGCGACTGCATCTGGATCGATACCCCTCCTGAACGGAATTATTGTGGTAAATGCTGCCGAATATCCAAGGATAACCCCAGCGAATATCGTAGAGGCCACAACTACTAGGAGAACTATAATCGCCATGTTCACATCTCTAATCTTCACAACACCCACAAACCAGAGTATTGTCACGGGGAGAAGGGAAAGGAGGAGAGAGATAAAGATGTTCCTCGTAACGTTTTCATCCCTTAAACTGGGGCTCATCTCACCGAGATGCAACATCGTTGTGAATCGGGAGACAAGAGACCCATATATATTACCCCTAAGACCCATCAAACCAGGAAGAATCACAAGAACTACCGGATATTCGTTCATTATCTTCTCAAAAAACCTGCCCAGAACTGCCCCGGCGAAGAAATCCAGCAGCAGGCACAAAAAGAGCGCTGGTAATGAAACTGTTAATCCTTCTTTCAATAACTCCTTTAGATTTGTTGAAGTGCCTACTCGAACTACTACCATTGTTACCATCCTCCATGCTTCATCCCCCTGAATTCTTCTGGTTCTCCTCAGATAGCGAATCTCCGAAAAGTTATATAAAAAGGTTTTGGTGAGTTTAATTGAAGAAAAAAGATAGAAAGGAAGCTTTTTCTTACATGCTAACTCTTTTCTAACTGGAATGGAGATATGTAGTCCCCATACTTCTCCTTAGCCTTAAGAAGTCTTTCTCTTTCCTTCTCCAAGACCTTAAAGAGCTCTTCCGGGATATTGCCAACATCCCTATAAATCTTCTCAATCCTCTCTATCTTGGCAAGGAACTCTGGAACCCTTATGGTGAACTGCTTTTCGTAGTCCTCCCTGCGGTAATCTTTGTTAAGAACTTCCTTAAAGAGCCTCTTCAGGTCTTCATATTTTGGAATGTACCCAACGGGAGTCTCTATTGCATCAACATCCCCGTGAACCCTCAGCTCCATCCACTTGAGCCACACGGCTTTGTCTAGCTTGTGGTTCAGCCAGTTGCCGTCTTTATCCCTCAGGAAGTAGTTAACGGCAAATATCTTTGGCTTTATTCTCAGCTTCTTCTCAAATTCAAGGTAGTTTCTGAGGTAGTCTCCAATGTGAACGCTGAGGAAATCTAAAATCGCCATTGGGTTGAATGCCCTTACCCCTTCCTTTCCAAGAGTAGCTGCAGTTGTTTCGCTTTCCAGTGCTGCACCCATGGTAACTACTCCGTGTGCCCAGTCAAAGGCCTCTCTCACAGGAGGCCAAGTATCTGCATCTCTGCCACCGAATATCATTCCCCCAATCCTAACCCCGCATGGAGCTTCAAGGGCTTCCAGGTCAGCGTTTGGGAAAGCTTCAAGGCTAACGGTAAAGCGAGCGTTTTTGTGGCTCGGCGGGATTTCGTTACCCTCAGCATCTTTCTTCCCTTTCCACCATTTTCCGCTGTGGTTTTCTCCCTCTTCTGGAATTGGGATCCCCATGTCATTCCAGTAGGGCTTCCCGTCTTTAACGAGCACGTTTGAGAATATTATCTCATTCGGTGAATGCAGCACTTCCCAAATTATCGGGTCATCCTCTTGGTTGACTCCCTGAATTATTCCAAAAACTCCCTTCTCGACGTTGGCCCCTCTGGCTTCTCCCTTCATGTCAACGATGAACGTCAAGTCATCCCCTACTATGTTCTCCCACGAAATCATTGCTGTTGAGGTTTTACCGCACATTGAGGGATAGGCTCCGGTGAAGTAAGTCTTTCTACCATTGGGACCGTTCACGCGCATAAGAAACATGTGCTCGCTCAACCAGCCCTCTTGAACGGCTCTTCTAATTGTAAGCCTAAAAGCAAGCTTTTTGAGCCCTATTGTATTGCCACCGTACTGGGTGTTTGCCGAATAAACGGTCTCCCCTTCAAGGTCAATGTAAATCCTCCTCTTGTCTATGTTCTTGCTGGTCTTCCTTTCGTCAAGTTCTCCAGCAGAGTGTACAAATTTCAAAAACTTTGCTTCTCTTCCCAGGCGCTTAAACTCCTCGTAACCCTTTCTGTAGAGGATAAACTCACTGTGAGCAACATAGGCCGAATCCGTAAGCTGAACAGCAGGGATTGTGAAAATAGAGTTCTTGGGTCCGAGAACAAAGAAGCATACAAAAAGCTCTTTACCCTTTGCGATGTCTCTCATGATTTCGTGAATCTCCTTAAGCCCTTCTTCCCTGTCCATAGTATTTACGAACGGAATCTCCACACCCTTAGGAACCAAGATTTTAGTCCTGGCCTTGTCCCGAGCTTGATCATAATAGCCATCGTAGTGGACAGTGTGTCCGTCCATTGCGAGGGGTTTCTCCTCCCCGTATTCAATGGCCTTTCTTCTTACATACTCTTCATCTTCCTTTGAATCGGTGCAAACAAAAACCTTTGCGGGATTCAAAAGATCGATATATTTTGCCAGAAATTCATGAAGTTCAGGGTTGTCGATTGCCTTAATTTTCTCAAACTGTTCTGGGTCAAGCCTATTTTTAAGGTATTCCAGAGGTCCCATTTACATCACCGTAAAACATTGCTCAACGATGGATTAAAAAGCTTTTCAACGAACACCATAAATTATATTAACTGAAAAATTCCTAAACACTATGGTGGCAACTATATGCAAGCGGTGATTCTAGCGGGCGGAAAGGGAACAAGATTGCTTCCTCTAACAGTCTACCGCCCCAAGCCAATGATTCCATTTTTCAACAAACCCATGATGGAGTACATGGTCAACGCCCTAGTAAACGCGGGAGTAGAGGAAATATTTGTATTAGTCGGGTACCTCAAAGAGAGGATTATGGAGTACTTTGGAGACGGAAGTGAGTTTGGTGTTCAAATACACTACTCAAATGGGGACAACATAAAGCTCGGAACCGCAGGAGCTACAAAAAAAGTCGTTGATAAAATAGAAGACACATTTATCGTTGCTTCAAGCGATGTTCTCACTAATCTGGATATCAGAGCCCTCTACGAGTACCACAAGAAAAAGAACGCCCTCGCCACAATAGCCCTCTCGGAGGTCGAAGATCCCACCCAGTACGGAATATCGATCGTGGATCCAGAGAACAGGATAATAAAGTTCAAAGAAAAGCCAAAGCCAGAAGAGGCTTTTAGCAACCTTGTAAATGCTGGCATCTATGTTTTCGAGCCGGAGGTATTTGATTTAGTTCCAAAGGGCGAGAACTTTGATTTCTCACTCAATCTGTTTCCCAAAATGCTCGAAGAGAAGCTGCCTCTCTACGGTTTTCCGTTTAAAGAATACTGGAACGACATAGGGAGGCCATCAAGCTACCTTCAAGCAACTGCGGATGTGTTCTTAGGAAGGCTGAAGCTCCCACAAATAAAAACTGAATCCCTAAAAGGAAACCTGGAACACGGGGGCTCTATTTACAGCGGTAAGAGATGTCAAATCAGAAACCCGAATATAAGAGGATTTGCCGTCTTGGGCGATAACGTTAAAATAGGCAGAAACGTTAAAATAGAGCGGTCCGTAATATTCTCCAATGTGACCATTGAGGAAGGAGCAGAGATACACGAGGCGATAATTGGGGAAAACGTTTACATTGGAAAAGGTGTTGTTATTGAAAGTGGTAGCGTTATTGGAGATAACTCCGTGATTGAAGATTTCACAAAAATTGGGGCAAATGTGAAAGTCTGGACTGAGTCAAGAATTGGAAAAGAAAGTATAATACTTCCAGATTGAGGTGATGATTATGGAGATTTACAAATCCGAGGAATTCAACCCAGAAGAGCTTGCTCTGCTCGGTAGGGCAATAGGAACCGTAGGACAGGGAACAATAATAGTGGGGAGAGACGGAAGAGCTATCTCAAGGTATGGAAAGAGGGCACTCGTAGTGGGGATTGTAAGTACCGGAGCAGCAACTATGGACGTCAGGCTTATCCCGCTAATAGCCCTCAAAGATTTTGCCCATAAGAAAGGCCTTCCTCTGGTGTATGTTTACTACCACAACGGGATAAGGGTAGAAGTTAGCGGTCTTGATCCAGATGAAATAAAGGCTATAATGGAGAGCAGGAAGTTTATAGAAGCAAATCCCAATGATATAGGAGCAACGATTTACTATCCTAACGCTCTAGATGACTTTTTGCATGACATTTTCAGACACTATAATTTTGAGATAGAGGGAACTGCACTGGTAGATTGCATGAATACTCCCGCAGTACTCTTCTTCCCCAGGCTAAATGAGCACTTTGGGTTTGAGGTGGAGCTTCTCAATGACATGATGACCAGCTACCTGCCACCAAAACCAAAAGAAGTCTACCTTCAAAAGCTCAAAAAGGGAGAGTATACTTTTGGACTCCGTTTCAAGCCGAATGGATACGTAGAGTTCCACAAAGGGGAAGAGGAAAAAGAGTTTGGAAGCATGTGGAAGCTCCTAGACCACATGAAGAAAACTCTCCTCTGATTTCACCAAAAAGATATACAAAAGGCAAAAGCCATAAACAAAAACCAAGCGAGATGCAACTCTGGAGGTGTATTTATGAGCATATTCATTGTCTTAGAGGGAATTGATGGAGCGGGAAAGTCAACCCAGGCAAAATTGCTTGCAGAGTGGTTTGAAGAGAGAGGATACGAAGTTGTTCTAACCAAAGAGCCAACAGATACTGCTTTTGGGAAACTGATAAGGAGGCTTGTACTTACAGGAGGAAAAGAGGGAATAATAGACGGTGCACGAATAAGCAAAGAAGCTGAGGCATTACTCTTTGCTGCAGATAGAGCAGAGCACGTTAAAAAACTCATAGAGCCCTCCTTAAAGGCTGGAAAGGTAGTTATATCGGATAGGTATTTCTACTCATCCCTAGCCTACCAGTGGGCAAGGGGCCTTGATTTGGAATGGCTTATCAACTTAAATGCATTTGCTCCAAGAGCAGACCTTGTAATCCTCCTTGATTTGCCTGTTAAGGAGAGCATAAAACGCATAAACGGTAGAAGTATCAAATCGGAGTTTGATAAGATTGTTGAGCTCCAAAAAAAGGTAAGGGAAAACTATCTGAAGCTTGCCGAGAGGTTCGATGAGATAAGAATTGTAAACGCCCTAGCCCCTGTTGAGGACATCCACAAAGATATTGTGGCTTTAGTCGAGCATGAACTCCTCGAAAAAAGAGAATAAAACGGTCAGATAGTGCCGATATCATCACTGCTCAGACCGGTAAACGCACATCATCCCAAACTTTTTAACTCCCTATTCTTTAAAAAGTGTTAGCCGATGATGAGCGTTAGCCACTCTGATGATGATGACAAGAGGGTTAGCTGAGGTATCTGTCCGTCATAAGGTTTTATGAGCAAATATGAACAAACCTCCGCCCATTCAAATTAATTCTCACGACAGGTTTGGCTTTGCCTTGTGGAGGCATATTACTCCAAGTGATAATGCACTCGTGCTGTTTTATGCTCATCAAAGACCAATTTGTGCTTTTTTATGGTCAAGATTGCCTAACTGCACTTTCTCGGCAAAGCTTATATAGACTTTTACCGATACGAAACTCGGTGATTGTAAAAATGCTTGATTATTTCTTCACCCCAAAAAGCGTTGCCGTATTGGGAGCATCCAATGACCCACTGAAACTCGGCTATGAGGTCTTCAAGAACCTCAAGGAATACGGAGGAAAGGTTTACCCAGTGAACATAAAAGAAGAAGTAGTCCAGGGAGTCAAAGCATACAAGAACGTCAAGGAAATCCCCGACGATGTGGATTTAGCCGTCATAGTGGTGCCCAAAAAATTCGTCAAGCAGTCAATCATTGACTGCGGAGAAAAAGGCGTGAAAGGTGCCGTAGTAATAACAGCAGGATTCGGTGAAACCGGCGAAGAAGGGAAGAAAGAGGAGAGAGAACTTGTCGAAATAGCACACAAATATGGAATGAGGATCATCGGACCAAACTGTGTTGGTATAATGGACACACACAGCAACCTGAACGCAACGTTTATAATGAAGGCCAAGAAGGGCAGTGTCGCTTTCATATCCCAAAGCGGTGCCCTCGGTGCAGGAATAGTTTACAAGACCATCAAAGAAGACATAGGCTTTTCTAAGTTCATAAGCGTTGGAAACATGAGCGATGTGGACTTTGCAGACCTGATGGAGTACCTCGCTGATGACGAAAACAGCAAGGCAATTGCCCTTTACATAGAGGGCATAAAAGATGGAAAGAGATTCATGGAAATTGCTAAGAAAGCCAGCAAGAAGAAGCCAATAATAGCCCTAAAAGCTGGAAAAAGCGAAAGCGGTGCAAGAGCCGCTTCATCCCACACGGGTTCTTTAGCTGGAAGCTATGCCATCTATGAAGCCGCATTTAAGCAGAGCGGAATTCTGGTTGCAAACACTATAGACGAGATGCTGAGCATGGCAAGGGCCTTCACCCAGCCACTGCCAAAAGGAAAGAGAGTCGCAATAATGACCAACGCAGGTGGCCCGGGGGTTCTAACGGCTGACGAGATAGACAAGAGAGGACTAAAGCTGGCCAACCTAAAAGAGGAAACCATGGAGAAGCTCCGCTCATTCTTACCGCCAATGGCAGCAGTTAAAAACCCTGTTGACATGATTGCCTCAGCGAGGGGAGAAGAGTACTACAAGACCGCAAAGCTCCTTCTTGAAGATGATAACGTTGACATGCTCATAGCAATATGTGTCGTGCCGACTTTTGCAGGGATGACTCCAACAGAGCACGCTGAAGGAGTTATAAGAGCGGTAAAAGAGGTCAACAACGGAAAACCGGTTTTGGCATTGTTCATGGCAGGTTACGTTAGCGAGAAGGCCAAAGAGCTTCTTGAAAAAGAGGGAATCCCAGCCTATGAAAGGCCCGAAGACGTTGGAGTAGCTGCTTATGCTTTAGCTGAATTCGCTAAGGCAAAAGGTGTTATTAAAGAATGAGGTGGTGTATATGGCTAAAGTTAGTGATATCGTCCTATGGGACAAACCTGGAGAAAAAGTTCTGCTTTTAGGAAACCAGGCAATAGCTAGAGGAGCTTTAGAAGCAAATATTGCGGTCTATGCCGCCTATCCCGGAACCCCAAGCTCTGAACTTACCGATACAATGGCTGCCGTAGCAGAGAAGGCAGGCGTTTACATGGAGTACTCCACAAACGAAAAGGTAGCCTTTGAGACCGCTCTAGCAGCAGCCTGGAGCGGACTCAGAGCAATGACCGCAATGAAGCATGTTGGTTTAAACGTTGCCGCCGACACATTCATGAGCGCCGTCGGAATGGGTGTCGAAGGCGGGTTCGTCATAATGGTGGCAGACGACCCAAGCATGTGGTCTTCTCAGAACGAGCAGGATACAAGGGTTTACGCCAAGTTTGCAAACGTTCCTGTTCTTGAGCCAGCCGATCCTCACGAGGCAAAGGAGATGACAAAATATGCTTTCGAGCTCAGTGAGAAGTTCAAGCACTTTGTAATCTTAAGGACAACAACAAGGACATCACACGCAAGGGGAGACGTAGTCTTAGGAGAACTTCCAGAGGAGATAAAACAAGGAAAGAGGAAGTTTGGAAAATTCAAGAAAGACCCAAGCAGATTTGTTGACGTTCCAGCCAACGCAAGAAACTTCCACCCGATAATCCTTGAGAAAATTGAGAAAATTAGGGAAGAGCTCAACAACTGCCCATTCAACTGGATAGAGGGCAAAGAAGACGCCAAGGTAGGTATAATCGCTCCAGGCTTGAGCTACGCCTATGTGAAAGAAGCCCTCGCCTGGCTTGGCGTTGATAACGTCAAGATCCTCAAACTCGGAACACCATTCCCGGTTCCCTACGGGCTATTAGAGAAGTTCTTGGAAGGGCTTGAGAAGGTTCTCATCGTAGAGGAGCTCGAGCCAGTCGTTGAGGAGCAGGTAAAAACATGGGCCTATGACAAAGGAATTACAATTCCAATCCACGGCAAAGACCTCGTGCCAAGGATTTATGAGATGACAACGAGGAGAGCAGTAACTGCCATAGCGAAGTTCCTTGGAGTTGAAACGCCAATAAACTTTGAAGAGCTCGACGCAAAGTACGAGAAAGTTAAGCCCCTCCTACCGCCAAGACCTCCCTCACTGTGCCCAGCCTGCCCGCACAGAAACAGCTTCTACGCAATAAAGAAGGCAACAAAGGGCAAGGCAATCTACCCCAGCGACATAGGGTGCTACACTTTAGGACTGCTCCCACCGCTTCAAGCGGTTGATACCACTGTTGCCATGGGAGCTTCAATTGGAATTGCCCACGGATTGAGCATAGCCCAGAACGGAAGCCTCAGCGAAGAGCAGAAGAGCCCAGAGAAGCAAGTGATAGTTGCCACAATCGGTGATTCAACGTTCTACCACACTGGACTCCCCGCTCTGGCAAACGCAATCTACAACCGCTCGAACGTGCTGGTAGTCGTTCTTGATAACCTCGTTACCGCTATGACCGGTGACCAGCCCAACCCAAGCACCGGAGAAACACCACACGGCATGGGTAAGAGAATCCCGATAGAAGAGGTTGCAAAAGCCATGGGTGCAGACTTTGTGGCTGTTGTTGACCCCTATGACATAAAAACAACATACGAGACCATGAAGAAAGCCCTAGAAGTTGAGGGTGTTAGCGTTGTGGTGGCAAGACAACCATGTGCTCTCTACAGAATAGGACAGATGAGGAGAAAAGGCGAAAAGTGGCCCATCTACCAAGTCAACGAAGAGAAGTGTACAGGATGTAGGGCATGTATCAACACCTACGGCTGCCCAGCAATTTACTGGGACGAGGAGAAGAAGAAAGCAAGAGTAGAGCCAACAATGTGCTGGGGATGCGGAGGTTGCGCCCAGGTATGTCCATTTGGGGCTTTTGAACCCATAGAGGGGGGATCACAATGAAAGAGTATAACATAGTCATTACTGGAGTAGGCGGCCAGGGAGTTTTGACCGCGGCAAACATCCTTGGATGGGCCGCCTTAAGGGCTGGATACAAGGTGAGGTTGGGAGAAGTCCACGGGATGAGCCAGAGGTTTGGAAGCGTTATTTCCTACGTGCGCTTTGGAGAGGACGTCTACGGTTCAATGGTGCCAGAAGGTAAAGCCGACGTTATACTTTCCTTCGAACCTGTGGAAGCCCTAAGATACGTTAACTACCTCAAAGAGGGCGGAATGGCAGTAATCAATACAAAGCCAATAGTCCCAGTGCAGGTTTCGATGGGAATGGCTAAGTACCCAAGCCTGGACGAGATAAGGAGAATTTTCGAGGAGGACTTCAAGGCGAAGTGGATTGGCTTTAACGCAGAAGAGCTTGCCGAAAAAGCGGGACACGTGGTTACCACCAACACAGTCCTCATTGGAGCTCTAACACAGGTTCCAGAGTTCCCACTCGATGCAGAGCACGTTAGGGAAGTCATAAAGATAAGTGTTCCACCAAAAGCTGTGGACGTGAACATGAAGGCCTTCGACCTCGGAATACAAGCCGCAAAAGATATTTTAGGGCTTTGAGTGCCCTACTCATTCCTTTATTTTCTCCCGAAATGCTTATTAGTTTTCAGGTGAAATAACTTTTTGGTGAACCATGGAGTGCATTGATAGTGAGTCCCTAAATGGATGGAAAATTTTCTCCGCTAAGGAAGACTGTTGGGTGTTTAAGGGGAAAAATAGAATTTACCTTATGGGATGGACGGACCACTACATTGAGGGCGAGAATATCAAAACAGTTCTAATCAACGGCAAACCTGCAAAAAAACTTAAAAATGGATTCTTTTTGGTATCTTTCGGTAATTTCATTGGCCTTTCTGAACTGGTTTTAGTCTTTGAAGAGGGCAGAACAATAAAAATGCCTGTTGAGGTAATTTCACCTACAATCTTGAAGAGATATCACAAGAAGTGGGCTAAGGAACAAGTCAAGGAGTTATCAGATCTCCAGAACAGCTTTGTGGAGGCATTAACCCACGAGATTCTCCGGTATTCAAGCACACTCCCATTTCACCTGGAGTCTCCAACTGAGTTCTCGACCATGGAAAGCGATGAGCCCGTCAACGAGCTCTTTGCCTACCACTACCTCCGCTCGAACGGGGAACGTATTATCGGCGCCTTTGAGACAGTAATGCACCGCATGAAGAGGAAGCTTGTGGTGGAGGAGAAATGGATGAAGCCCGACGAGGTCGATGAGGTAGCCCCTGAGACACTCATCGCCATCGCTCAGCACCCAGAGTACCTTGCCCCTGCGGGGGAAGGTGTCCTCGTGGGTAAATACTTAAATGGCTACGTCCCCACACGCGTCTTTGCTCTCCGGAAGTATGAGAGCGTTGATACTCCCGAAAACCGCTTCGTCAAATATTTCCTCAACCTGCTAATAGAGTGGGGCGAGAGAGTTGTGGAAACCTTTGGCAAAACAAATGTTGACCTAAACCCCGTAGAAGACCTTCTGGGAGAGCTTGAATTCCTGAGGAGCGACGGGCTATGGGACGAAGTCGGGGAGATGACGCTTTTTCCCTACACCTCTCAGACCCTCCTGAAGGGAGATGGCTACCGTGACCTGCTTGAGCTTTACAGGGAGTTTACGGCGTATTCACCTTTCTTTGAGGGGCTTCAACGCGCAATAGACAACAAGGACATTGCGAAGCTCTACGAATACTGGGCGTTCTTCAGGCTGGTGGATGAACTAGGAAGAATTCTTGGAAGGAAAAAGCTTAAAATCGTTGTTACTCCCGCGGGCGAACTTTCTGAGAGCGGAGACGTTTATGCCGAGTTTGACAACGGTTGGAGGCTCTACTACAACAAGAAGCTGACTCCAAAAAGGTGGAGCTACTCCGTCTCGCTGAGGCCTGATTTTTCGCTCTTTAGCGGGAATCCGTCGAAAAAGGACACCGAGCTCATAGGGGTCTTCGATGCAAAGTTCAAGGTTGACATAGTGGATGAGCAAGAGGAGATAGAAGAATTCGATGAGGAGACATCACTCGCTGAAGAAACGAGAAGTTACGAGACATGGGCAAAGCTTGAGGACATCTACAAGATGCACACTTATCGAGACGCCCTCAGGTGTAGATTTGCGGTGGTGGTTTATCCCGGGGAGGAGGAGCAGTTTTTTGATGTTAAGATTGGAAGAATTAACAACTTTGATATTGAGGACATTTTAATAGGAAATTTAGAGGGCATTGGTTACCTAAGACGTGTTCCGAGGGATGTCTATGATAGTAAAAGCTGATAGTATATTGGAGGTCGTTAAAAGGGAGAAAGAAAAATACCCTGGTATAAATTTTGAGAAAATAATTGAAAAAATCAATGAATTCAAAATGATAGCCGAGAGATCTCGAAATTCTAGCGATCCTAACAAGGATCTTTATCGGATAATTACGGAAAGATTCAATGGCTTGGATATAAGCGAGAATGTAAAGGAGCTGTTCTATCTGTTCAACAAACCGAAGGACATATCGAAATATTTTGCCAATGAGGATTTCTTAAATCTCCTAGAGCTAGTCTCTACGATAAGTGATTACAATGACTTAGAAAAATATAAGAACGAAATTAAAAATCTACTCAGCAAAATTAAGGAGAACGAAGACCTAGTTGACTTAGGACCTGCAATAATCACGTCATGGATGGCGATTTATAACCCTAAGATGTTCATGCCAATAGCACCTTGGCTCGGAGATATTTGGCAAGAGTTTTTTACAAAAAAATTGTGGGGACATGGACAGTGGAAACCTGAAGACATTACCAACGCTTTTCTTGAGTTAAATAACCCAGAATTTCGATACAAACTGAAGGAGTTAGGAATTCATATTCTTCTAGAAGTCGCTTACTATCTAAAATTACATGCTGGCTCCAATAATAATGTTCAAGAAGCAAATCCGATAATTTCCGCAGTTGCGGGGGAACATAGTTTCCTTGCTAAATATTTCACCTCAAAAGGCTATCTCTACCCAGAGCATCTAGTTTCCCAGTTCTACGTCGCCCTCAAGACCAAAGGCTTCGTTATCCTATCCGGATTAACTGGAACAGGAAAGACAAAGATTGCCTTAGAGTTTGCAGAATTACTGGGGAAAAAAGAAAAAATACCCCTTCCACAATTGTTAACCGCATGGGGAAGTGATGATCCAGAACAAAAGTTTGAAGATGCAATTAATTGGATAAAAAGACTTATACGTGAAAATGGATATGCAATTTTAGCTTGGGATGACTCAAATACTCTAAAAAGCACTTTAGAACCCTTTATCTTATGGATTGGGTATAAGTCTGGCGTGCAATATGGATTCATAGTTAGGAAGAAGTATCTAAAAAAAGAAATTCTTAATAATCCTGATCTCAAAGAGAGAATTAAAAAAGGATTTGAATGGTCTATAAGATTATATGAACATCTAGAAGAGGAATTGAAGAAAGACAAAATATTTCTAGAAGTAACCCAAGTAATTGAGCTAGAGAAAAAGCTGGGATATGAAAGATTTTATGGGTTAGACTTAGGAAGACCACTAAAACAAGTGGCTCAAAAGGGGTACTCAAGAGTTAGACTATTAGACGAAAATATCCTTAAAGATGATTTTATAGTGACAAAAAACCACATCTTCCTTTCAGTCCGTCCTGACTGGCGCGATTCTAAATCCCTGCTCGGCTACTATAATCCACTGACAGGTGAATATCACAAAACTCAACTCTTGGAATTTATCTTAAGGGTAATCCAAGACTATGAACAGAACAAGGAAAAAGCCACGCCGTACTTTATAATTCTCGACGAGATGAACCTTGCTCACGTGGAGTACTACTTTGCCGACTTCCTGAGCGTCCTTGAGAGCGGGAGAGACGAAGGCTTCACTAAGGAGGGAATACCTCTACATGACAGTGATGAGGTTGAAAAGTTCCTGGAAATCCCCAAAGAGCTTAAACTTCCCCCAAACCTCTATATCGTTGGGACTGTCAACATGGACGAGACCACCTACGCTTTCAGCCCCAAAGTTCTTGACAGGGCCTTCACGATAGAGTTCCACGATGTGGAGCTTGAGAAGTATCCTCCTGAGGTAGAAAACAACAAATTCGCCCCCGAGCAAGTGGCAAAGCTGTGGAAATCTATATGGGATGATCTCCGTGGTGAGGATGGCAAATTCTTAGCCAGCTATAAAAATTCAATAAATGAAGCCGTCAAAAAGCTGAAGGATACTGAGTACTGGCAAATCCTCATTGAATTAAACAAAGCTCTCGAGCCTTACGATCTTCATTTTGGCTATCGCGTTGTTGATGAGATTGCCCTGTTCTTCAAGAATGCCAAAGATAGCGAGGAGAGAGAAATAATCAAATTTGATAATGACGACGAAATCTTTGACCTGGCACTCCTGATGAAAGTCCTTCCAAAGTTCCACGGGAACAGGAAAAAGCTTGAGAAGCCTTTGAAGGAAGTTCTAAGGCTTTGTGTAACTGGAACCGAGGATGAAAAGCAGACAACAGTGAATGTTAAAGTGGATGATAAAGAAATCGAGCTCAAGTTACCGGATGATATCGATAAGCTCAGCAGTGATACGATTGTTGCCATGCTCGAAGAGTGGGAAACTTACAAAGACAACTTCCGCTTCAAGCACACGGCCAAAAAAGTCCTACGTATGCTGAGACAGCTCTACGAGATTGGGTTCGCAAGCTTTAGCTAACTTTCATATTTTTCTAAAAGCTGCTAAAGGCTCCACCACTGCCCAACGACATCCTTCACTTTAGCAACAGTCTCCAGAACTAGAAACACGCCATAGAAAAGTTAAAGAAAAATTAAAACTCTTCTTCAATGAGGCCGTACTTTTCAAGCTCGTGGAGGAGCTTTCTAACAGCTTCCCACGCATCTTGTTCGCTCTTTGCCCCACTGCACACGATTTTTCCTGAGCTGAAGAGAAGGATAACAGCCTTTGGGTCTTTAACACGATAGATGACACCGGGGAACTGCTCAGGCTCATATTCACAGTTGGGCAGGACAAGAGCAACAGCATCGAGATTAAACTCCATCTTAAGGTCTCCACTAAACACCATATTTTGGATATCTATCTCAGGCTCTCTGGTGAACTTAGTCCCGATCTTTGAGAGCATTTCAACAAGCTTTGAAACCGCAGCCTTTATGTCTTCAACACTCTTTGCACCGGTGACCACGAGCTTGCCGGAGCTGAATACAAGAAGGGCAACTTTTGGTTCATCAAAGCGGCATATTATCCCTGGGAACTCCTCCGGGTTGTATTTTGAGTGCGGACAAATTTCTATCACTTTTTCGAGATCAAGAGGAGCAAAAAGATCCACAGAGGCTACTATATTTTCTATCTTAAGTTCAACATTGCTCATATCAACCAAGGCTTACACCTCCACTGGGTTTAAAAACCCTTTATAAATAAACCCATAGGGGTTTTTAAAGTTTAGTGAGAGGCCATTAAAATGCAAATCTTAACGCTATTAAAAAACTTTAAGTAGTTTGTCTCAATTTATTTTTTGGTGAAAATTATGCTAGTTGAGATGCTCAAAGAGATAACCCAACTTCCCGGTATTTCCGGATATGAAGAGAGAATACGGGAAAAGGCCATAGAATGGATCGAAGACTATGCCGACTATAAGGTCGATGCAATTGGGAACCTCATCGTGGAGCTCGGAGAGGGTGAGGAGAAAGCTATTTTCATGGCACACATGGACGAAATCGGACTTATGATAACCGGGATAACAAACGACGGAAAGCTAAAGTTCAGAAAAATAGGGGGAATAGACGACAGACTGCTTCTGGGGAGGCATGTAAAAGTAATAACCGAAAAGGGGATCTGGACGGAGTTATAGGGGTCACTCCCGTTCATCTAAACCTCGAGAGAAAGTTCGACACAATTCCCTGGCACAGCCTCGAAATAGATATCGGCGCAGAGTCAAAGGAAGAGGCTGAGAAAATGGGAGTAAAGGTTCTGGACTTTGCTGTATTTAAAAAGCACTTCAGCATCTTAAACAACAAATATATCGCAACGCGCTCCCTGGATGACAGATTTGGTGTTGTTGCCCTTGTTGAGGCCATAAAAGACCTCGTTGACCACGATCTGGATGGAAAGTACATTTTCGCTTTTACAGTTCAAGAAGAAATAGGACTCAAGGGGGCCAAGTTTTTGGCAAACAGCTATTCACCAAAATACGCAATTGCTGTAGACTCCTTTGCATGCTGTTCTTTCCTTACGGGAGATGTAAGGCTCGGAAAAGGCGCTGTAATAAGGGCCGTTGACAATTCAGCAATCTATACACCCTCCCTTGCAAGGAAGGCTCTCGAAATAGCAAAGAAGAACAACATCCCGGTGCAGATTGGAGTTACCGGTGGAGGAACCGACGCATCAGCTTTTGAGTTCAAGAGCCAAACCCTAGCTTTAAGCGCCCCCATAAGATACCTCCACAGTGAAACGGAGATGCTCCACTTGGATGACCTCAAAGCTCTGATAAAGCTAATAGAAGCCCTTGTGTTTGAACTTGAGTAGCGGAGGTGGTAATTTGCTTAAATACCTAGGGTATTTTGGTGTTGGGATTTTTATAGGCATACTAGCAGCCCTCTTCGGCTTAGGGGGAGGGTTTTTGATTGTACCCACTCTAAACCTTCTGGGGGTTGAAATTCACCACGCGATTGGGACTTCAAGCGCTGCGGTTGTTTTCACTTCTCTAAGCTCCGCCATAGCGTACCACAGGCAGAGGAGAATACACTACAAAGCGGGCCTTCTCCTAGCAAGCACTGCCGTGATAGGAGCTTATATAGGAGCATGGATGACGAGCTTTATAAGCGCAAGCCAGTTAAAGGTCATCTTTGGTGCAGTCCTATTCCTCGTGGCAATAAGACTTTACCGCAAAAAGAGCAAAGAGCCACACGAAGTAGATTTGAGCCAGATAAAGCTCGATTACAAAGTAGTACCTCTCGGCGGGTTCATAGCCGGAATAGCCAGCGGTCTGCTTGGTATAGGCGGTGGAGCGATAAACGTTCCGTTCCTAACTTATATGGGATTACCAATACACTATGCAGTGGCAACTTCGAGCTTTGCCATAGTTTTCACAGCAACAAGCGGGGCTTTGAAGCACTACATGCTGGGAAACGTTGAAGTGGAATGGTTGCTCCTCCTTGTTCCGGGACTAATAGTTGGAGCCCAGTTGGGAGCAAGAATAGCAAAAAGAACCAAAGCGAGCAACCTGACAAAAGCTTTCGCTGTTGTGATGGCGTTCCTAGCCATTAGGATGATCCTCAAAGGACTCGGCTACCCAATTCCCTGAGCTTTTTGTTATTATCTTTTGATACTGTTAGGATAACTGGGGCATCACCTCCTGAAGCCATTCAGTAACATCACCAGGCGGATCACCAAAACTAGAATGAATTCTGACAAAATTATACCAGAAGGCAAACAGAAAAACAAACCTATGAACCCTCCTCCAGTCTTTACCCCTGAAATTATTCCAGAAACGCTTCGTCCTCTCCTTCAACGTCCTAAACCAGCGCTCAACACTGTTCCTCGGCCCGAAAGTCACATGCAGATAACCCAACCTCAAACTCTTAAAAGCAGACTTATACCAGCTCGCCCTGTCAACCAGAAAGACAGGCTGCCCTTCACACGACTTTAAAACAACCAGAATGAAATCCCTGGCAACCCACCAGTTTCTAACAGTCGTAATCCAGACTGCTAAAACTTCCTTGCTCTCAACGTCAATTGCAGCCCAGAGGTATCTTTTCTTCCCGTTGATTTTTATTACTGTTTCGTCAACTGCGATGAAGTTTCGCTGTTTTTTGACTGCGAGGATTTTTGGCTTGTAAACTGCTTCTGCGAGTTTTTGGACTGCCTCCCAGACTGTTACGTGACTGATTTTGAGTATTCTGGCGGTTTGCCGGTAACTGAGGCCTCGCAGGTATAATTCTACTCCCCTGATTTTCTTTTCTGGTGGGATTTTGTTGCGACGAAAGGGTTTTAAGGCTGAAACCACCCAGTAAATAATGGTTTCAGACTTCATGTTCCCCCTTCTTTTTCTAAAGTACTGCCAGTAACTTAAACCTGACACCCCACAGCTTATCCTAACAGTATCTTTTTAGAAGGGAAAACATTAATAAATAATTATAACAAATGGAAATAGTTGAAGAAAAATCATACTGCAACTTGTAGTTTGTAATGCAATGTACGTAATTGGTGGTGAGTATGGTCAAGAAGAAGGTTCTCAATATCTTTGGGGAGGTTTTCAAATCGGCCCCACCAGCAGGCACAACATTCACAATAATCCACGACCCCTACTCCGCCATATGGCTAATGCCATTCGCAATAATCAAAAAAGAACTCGAACGGGGCTCCTTTGCCATAATCACAAACTATACAACACCCGTCCAAAACATCATCATGAGCGGAGAACAAGTTGGACTGGACATCAAAAAAGAACTTGAAAACGACAACCTCGCCATAATAGACGTCTTCGGCTCAAGGTATGGTGTCAAATGCGAGTGCAAAAACCTCTTTTACATCGACAACGTTGCAGCAGACACAATAAACCCCAAACTTGAACTGATACTTGAACAGCACATTAAACCCCTAGTAAAGGACAGGCGCATTGTAAGGGTAGTTTATACCCTCGACGGGGCTGCATTGATGTTCGGAGAAAAAGAAACGCTCCGCCTTCTCAACCAAACGCTTGCGCTGGAGAGAAAGTACCGGCCCAATTCTATATTCGTCCTTCCACTGACTAAAAAGGCCGTCTCGGAGAGTTTTACCACTTGGGTTGCGAGGATTAGTGATTACGTCATAGTGACTTCCACAAGACTGAACGGGGTTATTGAAGAGTATCTTTACGTTGTAAAGTCTTTGGAGGAGGGCTTTGTCCCAACATCGTATCTCCTGCATAGTACGAGAGATAAAAGCCCAGACAGATTGAGAGCAATGGAACTCGGGGGAATAAAACCCTATGACTATGAAGAAGACGAAACTTAAAGACTTTATTTCTGGAAGCGTTGAAGAGCGGATTCTCTTGAATTGAGTATATACCAAAATTATTTTTGATTTTCCCCTTAGGTTTTGAAGAGAGAAAACTATAATTACCATTAAGTGAAATTCAAATTAGCGACTTTCACTACGGTGTTCAAGATGGAACAACCGAAGATAACGGTCTTTGCATATTCCGAGGACAAATTTAAAGAAACAACTGTTAAAACAATTGAAGAGATCCTCAAATACAAAGATTACAATGTAGTTTGGGTAAACATGGAGGGACTTGCGTATCTCCAAGAGCTTAAAGAGATTTTCAAGTTTCATGAAGTTACCATTACGTCAATTCTTAGAGCAAACACTAGAGCAAGGGTTTCCGTCCTAAAAGATCATATCTTCCTTCTGCTTCATCAGGTCTACGAGCTGAAAGGAGGCCTGAAAAAAGAAAGAACTGCTGTTTTTCTAAAAGATAACTTTGTCATAACAATACAAGAACGGCCTGGCGATGTGTTTAACACGATTAGGAAAAACATAAGGCACGGGGAAGGAATTTTCAGGAAGAAAGGTGCAGATTACCTACTCTTTGCACTCCTCAATGCGATAGTTGAGAATTACATTCCAATTCTAGAGAACATCAGCTCGCAAATGGAAACCCTAGAAACCAAAGTGCTAAAAGGTGGAGACAGAGAAGTGCTCCGAAAGATACATGGAATTAGGAGAAGGATACTGTTTTTGAGAAGAACAATATTTCCCCTGTTAGAGATTTTTAGACGGTTGAGAGTAGAAGGAAAAGAATTTTTCACTGAAGAGACGCAGAGATACCTAGAAGAACTCCATGAGCACGTCATGGAAATCCTCGATATTATTGAAAATCACCGAGAAATGACCAATGGATTGATAGATATCTACTACTCCACCCTCCCCATGAAAACAAACGACATTATAAGGATTCTCACTGTAGTCTCTACGATCTTCATCCCTCTAACCTTCATAACAGGTATATACGGAATGAACTTCAATACCCGCATCTCTCCTTATAACATGCCCGAGCTCAACTGGTACTACGGATATCCGGCTACACTTCTGACTATGCTCATAATAGCCCTTGGGATGCTGTACTATTTCAAAAAGAAAGGATGGTTATAGGCCAATGGCAAGCTTCACGGCTTTTTCAGCTATAACATCCATGGGGTCTATAAGCGGTATGTCGAAGTCTTCCTGCCTTAAAACCACACTAACTTCAGTACACCCTGCTATAAGCCCTTCACCCCTTTTTTCAAGCTTTTTGGCAATTTCAAGCATTTTTTCTCTTCCCCATTCCAAGTTACCAGCTTTTATACCCTCATAGATGGCGTCCATCAATTCTCTTTGGCCGTTTTTGTCCGGAACTGCTATCTCAATTCCCCTCTTCAAAAGGGCGTTATGATAAACCATCCCCTTTATTGTGCCATCCGTGGCTAAAAGACCAACTTTTTTTAGATTTAGGGTCTTTATGTATTCAGCGGTCTCTTCAACCATGTTTATAAGGGGTATCTTGATAGCCTTTTGAATTTCATCCGCAAAGTAATGGGCAGTGTTGCAGGGCATAATTATGAAGTCCGCTCCCCAGCTTTCAAGTTTTTTTGCACTGTCAATGAGCTCTGGAAGCGGGTTTTCGCCTTTTCCGAGAATATATGCTGTCCGGTCGGGGATTTTGGGATTGTTGTAGATAATTATTCTCGGGTGATCTTGATCTTTTTTGGCTGGCGTCTTGAGTACTATCCTTTTGAAAAGCTCTACAGTTGCAAGAGGGCCCATTCCACCCAGAATTCCTATGACCTTCTCCATGCTCGATCACTTCGCGTATTTGATTTTTCCTTCCTTGAGTTCAACATAGCGAGCCATTATAAAGAGCAGGTCGCCCAGACGGTTGAGATATTTAAGAACATCTTCTCCAATCCCATATTCCAAAACTACCTTGGCAACTTTCCTCTCAGCCCTTCTAGCTACTGCTCTGCAGACGTCAAGCTTTGCACTCCCCAGTGTAGCTCCGGGAACCACGAACCCTTCGAGTTTTACTTCGCCTTCAAACTTTTTGATAAGCCCTTCCAAATGCCTTATCTCTTCTTCCCCAATTTTTTTGTATTCTCCTTTACTTGCAATTTCGGCCATGAGCGAATAAAGCTCAACCTGGATTTTCTCAAGGAGTTCTTTCAGCTCTTCATCGAGGTAGTGCTTTGCTTCTCCTAAAAACGAGCTCAGTTCATCTATTGTGCCGTTGGCCTCTATTATCGGGGCGAATTTTACTATTCTTTCTCCAGTAAAGATTCCCGTTGTTCCTTTATCTCCGGTTTTGGTTGTTATGCCCATCTAATTCACCGGAATTGTATTTGCTAAGAACTACTATTTAAGTTTTCTAACGATCATTGTTGTCCACTGAAGGGGCGTGTTTAGTTTCACCCCCTGTTATTTAAACAGTATTTGACTCTGAGGAGGATTTTCAGACCATAACACATTACCCCAAGCAGGATTCGGGTTACAGTAGTCTTTTTCAGAAAACAGGGGATCCTACTGCCAAACCACGTTGTAAACGCACCCCAGAACCCCTCATGAGGATTCCTATGCCTGTACTCTTCTTCAGAAAACACTCTGTCTCTCTTCTTACTACCAAAACCACCTGGAGCGTTCTTAGTTTTCTTAACAATCGGCCGATAACCCTTTTCCACCACAGTGTTCAGAACTTTCTTTGAATCATAAGCCCCATCAGCATAAAAATTCCCAGAACCCCCCGGCAGGAGTTCAAT
>NZ_KE387149.1:477035-494140 GCF_000430485.1 Thermococcus sp. PK | reverse complement strand
ACCTCCTGAAGCCATTCAGTAACATCACCAGGCGGATCACCAAAACTAGAATGAATTCTGACAAAATTATACCAGAAGGCAAACAGAAAACAAACCTATGAACCCTCCTCCAGTCTTTACCCCTGAAATTATTCCAGAAACGCTTCGTCCTCTCCTTCAACGTCCTAAACCAGCGCTCAACACTGTTCCTCGGCCCGAAAGTCACATGCAGATAACCCAACCTCAAAACTCTTAAAAGCAGACTTATACCAGCTCGCCCTGTCAACCAGAAAGACAGGCTGCCCTTCACACGACTTTAAAACAACCAGAATGAAATCCCTGGCAACCCACCAGTTTCTAACAGTCGTAATCCAGACTGCTAAAACTTCCTTGCTCTCAACGTCAATTGCAGCCCAGAGGTATCTTTTCTTCCCGTTTGATTTTTATTACTGTTTCGTCAACTGCGATGAAGTTTCGTCTGTTTTTTGACTGCGTAGGATTTTTTGGCTTGTAAACTGCTTCTGTCGAGTTTTTGGACTGCCTCCCAGACTGTTACGTGACTGATTTTGAGTATTCTGGCGGTTTTGCCGGTAACTGAGGCCTCGCAGGTATAATTCTACTCCCCTGATTTTCTTTTCTGGTGGGATTTTGTTGCGACGAAAGGGTTTTAAGGCTGAAACCACCCAGTAAATAATGGTTTCAGACTTCATGTTCCCCCTTCTTTTTCTAAAGTACTGCCAGTAACTTAAACCTGACACCCCACAGCTTATCCTAACAGTATCTTATCTTTTTGGGAAAAGAGATTTAAAGTGGTTTTTTCGAACTTTTTTCATGATTAATTATTTCCTCTATTTCATCCTTGGGGCTGCAATAGGAGCAATAGCAGGGCTTTTTGGGGTAGGTGGAGGTTTCCTTATAGTCCCGGCACTTACTCTTACAGGATTACCTATTCACACTGCAATCGGAACAAGCCTCGCATGCATAGCAATTAGCTCTTTTGCCTCCGCTTATACTCACATTAAAAATGGAAAAGCCCTTTTTAAAGTGGTGGCAGCTAAAGAAATATTTTCAATACCTGCTGCATTAATAGGAGCCCACATGACGGCATCTTTACCGGAATCTTTCCTACGAAGGGCATTCTCAATACTGCTGTTTTATCTGGCATACAAAATGGCCACAACTCCCTCAAAACCACATTACGATGAAAACCTCAGAATAAACTACAGGAATATCCCCATAGTAGGAGTGCTTTCGGGATTTTTGTCTGGTCTGCTTGGAATAAGCGGAGGGATTCTGAACGTCCCCTTATTCCATGTTCTTGTCGGCATACCGGTTAGATACGCAATCGGAACATCTAGCGTGGCACTCTTTTTCACAGCCCTGGCTGGAACTTATGGACATTTCAAAGCGGGAAATGTGGGCATTGAAACCGCACTTCTCTTGGCTCCGGGATTAATAATAGGGGCGTATCTGGGGGCAAGAAGTGCTCACAACTTACATCCAGAAAGGTTAAAGCGCTGGTTCGCCATTATACTCATTTTGATCGGGGTTAAAATGTTGATTTAGATTAAATTAGCATTGCCCAGAGCTAAAAACAACATCCACTCTTATGGAACAATCAAAGGAAGAAAAGAAAAGGCTCTAACGAACCTTTGCTCCCAATTTCACTTCTTTTTCTGGTGTTAGAAGGGCAACGTTTTCTCCATCATCCGCTGCCAGAAGCATTCCCTGGCTTTCAACGCCTCTAAGCTTCTTTGGCTCCAAGTTTGTGATAACAGCCACATACTTGTTGAGGAGCTCCTCTTTCTTGTAGTATGCCTTTAAGCCAGCTACAAGCTGCCTGACTTCGTCCCCAAGGTCGACCTTAACAACGTAGAGCTTATCAGCGTTCGGGTGGTCTTCGACGCTGATTATCTTTCCAATTCTTATATCAATCTTGGCGAAGTCATCAAACTTAACATAGCTCATGTCTTTCCCTCCTTTTTGTTTTTTCTCCGGTGTTTTTGTTTTAACATTTTCACCATAAATTTTCCTCAAAATTACCTCGGCTTCATCCCCGAGCCTTTCTTTAGCTACCTTAACAACATCTTCCATTTTGTAATACTTATCAAGCAAAATCCTTGCACTCTCCGGATTGCCCCTGCCGATGTAGTTCACTATGTAGGCTATTATATCAGCATCCTCCACTTTTCTAAAGAGTATTTCAGCCCTTCTAACTTTGTGTCCCGGTTTAAGCGGTTCAAACTTCCATTTCTTGACTTCTTCAAGGTTTAAGAGGTGCCATATCCTTTCACTTGCGTCCGGGAGGAACGGTTCAAGGAGGATGCCCAGAGCTTTGACGATTTGGAGAGAGACGTTTACAGTCGTTCCAGTCCTAACTCTATCGCTCTTAGCCGTCTTCCAGGGCTTCTGGTAGTCAAAGTACTGGTTGCCGAAGATTGCAAGAGCCATAACCCTCTTGAGGGCTTCTTTGAACTGGTACTTTGATATTAACTCGCCAACTTCAGCAAAAGCTTTTTCTATCTCCTCGAATGCCTTCTTATCGAGCTCATCAAGCTCCCCAGCTTCTGGAACCTTTCCATCGAAGTACCTGTTAACGAAGGTCAGCGCTCTGTGCACGAAGTTTCCAAGGTTGTTTACAAGCTCCTCATTGATTTTCTTCTTGAAGTCCTCAAAGCTGAAGTCGCTATCCCTTGTTTCTGGCAGTATGGAGGTCAGATAATACCTCAAGTAGTCTGCGGGAAATGCATCGAGGAACTCATGTACCCATATAGCCCAGTTTCTGCTTGTTGAGAACTTTCTGCCTTCGAGGTTTAGGTATTCATTTGCAGGGATGTCATAGGGCAGAAGCCAGTCAAATTCGCCTTTTTCATCCTTGTACTTGCCATAAGCCATTAGGAAAGCCGGCCAGAATATGGCATGGAAGGGAACGTTGTCCTTTCCGATGAAGTGCACAATCTTCGTCTCGCCGTCATATCCACTAAGCCAGTATTTCTTCCATTCTTCCTCCTTTCCAAGCCTCTTAAAGTACTCAATCGTTATAGAGATATATCCTATAGGAGCTTCAAACCAAACGTAGAGCACTTTTCCTTTGATGTCCTCATCTTCCAGGGGCACGGGAATTCCCAAGCTGAGGTCTCTGGTTATTGCCCTCTCTTCCAATCCCTCGTTAATCCACCCCAAAACCATATTCCTGACGTTTGGCTTCCAGTGCTTCTGGTTTAAAACCCACTCCTTAAGCTTCTCCTGAAAGTCCTGCATTTTTATGTAGTAGTGGGCAGAGTCCTTGAATGTGATTGGGCTTCCACATATATTACACCTTGGGTTTACAAGCTTCTCCGGGGTTAGCGGGTGACCGCAGACCTCACACTGGTCGCCCCTCTGGTCTTCTGCGCCACAATAGGGGCATGTGCCAATAACGTATCTATCGGGAAGGAACATTTTGTCGTGCTCACAGTAAGCCTGCTTTTCAACTTTTTTAACAAGGTGCCCGTTCTCAAGGGCTTTTAAGAAGAACTCCTGGCTCAGTCTGTAGTGAACGGGAAGCTCGGTCCTCCCAAAATAATCAAAGCTTATCTTTGCCCGTTCAAATGTCGTTTTGATGTGTTCGTGGTAGTAGTCCACAATCTCCCTCGGGCTCTTGCCCTCCTTCAATGCTCTGAAAGTTATTGGAGTGCCATGTTCGTCGGTTCCGCATATGAAAATAACGTCCTCTCCTTTTAGCCTCAAATAACGCACGAATATGTCCGCTGGAAGGTAGGCTCCAGCCAGATGCCCTGCATGTATGGGCCCGTTAGCGTAAGGCAGTGCAGATGTTACAGTGAACCTCATTTCTACCACCTCCAAGAACTAACTTGCTGCCCTTTATAAGTTCTCGCCAATTTTAAATATTACGGTGAGTTATTTTCTGCATATGGAAATATATCTATTATTGCATAATCACTTGCCCATGTTGATCTCCGAGGCCTTAATGACCACACATTTTTCGGGCAACTCCACCTCCCCTCTGTAAACAATCAAAGCTCCCTCTAAAGGCATAATTGTAACCCTAATCTTTCTCAGACCAAAACCAGATGAAGAAAGCTCACCAACTACTACAAGAGGTGCCTCTTTAAGCTCTAAGAGCTTGAAAAAGCTCTCCTTGTCAACGTAAACTATTAACCCTCAACTATTAACCCTCCAGCTACAACCCTCTGCGCCGGAACCTCAATTCCACAACTCATGATACCACCAAAGTATTTTAACTATCAAAACCCAAAATTCTTTCGGTGGGAAAATGAAAGCGAGGATTAGAGAAAAGTTCGCCTTTGATGCCGCCCATGCGGTAACGATAAACGGGGAGCCTGAAGAGATTCACGGCCACACATTCAGAGGCGAAATTGTCATTGAAGGAGAAATAAAAGATGGTTACATAATGGATTTTCTGGAGCTTAGAAAGATTTTGGACAGTGCAATTGCTCCGCTAAGACATAAAAATCTAAACGTGCTTTTCGAAAACCCCACAACCGAGAACATCGCCCTCTGGATTGCCGAGAGAATTAGGGAAAACCTACCCAAAGATATTAAGCTGCACAAAATCGTCCTGTGGGAAGGAGATGAAAATGGGGTTGAGTTTGAGTTTTAAAATCCCACCAAAAAGCTAAAATTTATTAAAGCGGAGGTAGTAGAGGTGAAGAAAAATGAAAGATTTTTACATAGCACATGAAGATGACATAAAATCGGGAAAAACTACTGACGTTTACTTTATCCGAACCAAGAAGGTGTTGGAAGAAAAAGGTATACACAAAAAAGTCTTTGCCGATATTACAACAACTTCCCTTCCAAAAGGCTGGAAGTGGGGAGTACTAGCTGGAGTGGAAGAAGTTGCAAAGCTCCTCGAAGGGCACCCTGTGAACGTTTATTCTATGCCCGAAGGAACGATATTCCATCCCTACGAACCCGTAATGCAGATTGAGGGCTACTACGAAGAATTCGGGATATTTGAAACCGCACTGCTCGGAATGCTGAGCCAAGCAAGTGGAATAGCAACAGCAGCCCTTAGAGTCAAAATGGCGGCAAAGTTCAAGCCTGTGTATTCTTTCGGCATAAGGCACATGCACCCCGCAATCGCCCCGATGATTGATAGAAGTGCCTTCATAGGCGGCTGCGATGGAGTTAGTGGCGTTTTAGGTGCAGAAATGATTGGCGAAAAACCTGTAGGAACAATGCCCCACGCGTTAATTATAACCGTCGGGGACCAGGTAAAGGCATGGAAATATTTCGATGAGGTCATGCCAGAAGAAGTTCCGAGGGTGGCTCTCGTTGATACCTTCTGCGATGAAAAAATGGAGGCCCTAATGGCGGCCGAGGCTTTAGGAGAAAAGCTGGCCGCAGTGAGACTCGATACTCCAAGCTCAAGAAGGGGGAACTTCAAACGCATAGTAGAAGAAGTAAGGTGGGAGCTGGATTTAAGAGGTTACAAGCACGTTAAGATATTCCTGAGCGGAGGACTTAATGAGGAGAGCATTAAAGAGCTCGCTGACATAGCAGATGCATTCGGTGTTGGAGGAAGCATTGCAAGTGCAAAGCCTATAGACTTCTCCCTCGACATTGTTGAGGTCGAAGGAAAGCCCTTGACCAAGAGAGGAAAGCTGAGCGGCAGGAAACAGATATACAGGTGTGAAAATGGCCACTACCACAGAGTTCCAGCAGAGAAAAAGCTTGAAAAGTGTCCTGTTTGTGGAGCAAAGGTTGAACCATTGCTAAAACCACTAATTGAGAACGGAGAAATAGTTGCAGAATTACCAAAAGCAAGAGAGATTAGAGAATACGTCCTTGAGCAGGCAAAGAAATTTGGATTAACACTCGAATAGCTGTTTTCTCGTTTTTATCATTTTGTCGCCGGGATGATGAAGAGCCCGCTTAATCTCTGAGCTTTGCTGTGATGTTTGGTGGGGGCCCTGACCGCTAAATCCAAAAACAATCAACGGCTTCAAAATCCCAAAGAAGAGAAGTTAATAAAAAAGGAAAGAAGTTCATTCGACTGTAATTGCTCCTGTTGGGCAGCTTTCTGCTGCCTCTTTTGCGCACTCGGCGTCTGTTTCTGGAGCAATAACGTTTGCCTTTCCATCGTCGCCCATTTCAAAGACATCTGGGCAGATGCTTGCGCAAACTCCACATCCAATGCATGTGTCCTTATCAACACTAACTTTCATCTCCGACACCTCCAAAGGGATTCAGAGAATAAGGGGAAGCTAAGTTTAAAAACTTTATTCAAACTAAAGGTTATACTACACATTCTAAAGAAAAAGGTCAATGCTTGGGATCAAAGAAGAAAACAGAAAGCAATACAAAAGAGAAAATTGATGAGAACATCAAATCTCTTCAATGTATATACAGCTTACAGGACAAGCTTCGGCAGCCTCTCTGGCACAATCAATGAGATCTTCTCCAATAATCTCAACTTTTGGTTGGCTCTTTCCCTCATCGTTCATCTCAAAAATGTCTGGGCAGAGACTTGCACAGATAGCATCTCCTATACAAACATCTTGATCAACCCTAACCTTCCACTGGGCCATCTGAATCACCGTATTAATATAACAAAGGTTATGATATAAAGGTTTCGAACTATTAGATTAGTCTAAAAAATTTAGGAAATAACTCAGATCATTCCCAACCTTTTCTTGACTTCCTCGCTTATTCTATCCGGGGTCCAGGGCGGATCAAATGTGAGCTCTATTTCCGCATCCTTAACTCCAGGAATTTCGAGAATTTTTTGCTCTACAGCCTGAAGGAGCCACAGCGTAAGGGGACAACCAGGGGTTGTCATGGTCATCTTAACGTAGACGGTATTGTCGGGGTTTATCTTGAGCTCATATATAAGCCCCAAGTTGACAACGTCAATCCCAATTTCCGGGTCAATAACTTCTTTAAGCTTTTCGAGAATCATCTCTTCTGTGAGCTTGGTGTTTTCACTCATTTTCCTCACCTGAAAAAAGTTTCCAAACAACAAATTTAAACCTTATGGGACAAAAATGTAGAAAAGAAATTAAGTTGTGGAGCTTTCCTCATCATCGTATAGTTCCTTGCCAACTGTAATTTCCTCTTCGTAGCCCCTGGATCCCTCGATAGTTTGAATTCTAAACATATAGCTCTTGTACCAGTTGTAGGTAGGTAGAGTTTTTATTGGTAAGAGTTTCCAGGCCCTAGTTTCCTCCACGTATCCCCAGTTGACGTACTCATTAAAGTTCCTTATTATGTCAGTTATAACTACGTTGAACTCTGTTATGAGAATCTTTTCCACCTGGTGCCACTTATCGACTGAGCTTTCTCTTCTTGTAATTCCGAAGTAACCAGCACATCCCGGACCTTTGAGTGTCGCAATTCCCCTTCCAACAAACGCCCTAACAGCATCGACTGTCTCGGGAGGATCGGTGATGAAAGTATCGAACTTCCTTAAGGCATAATCTGGTAAAGGCTTTCTGAGGTCGAAGGTGAATATCTCCACGTTGCTGTAGCCGATTTCATCTGCAGTTTTCTCAATGAACTTTGTGAGTCTATCATCAATATCGAGGACTGCAATCCTCTTTGGAAGGCCTGAAAGCATGAGGGCAACGCTCGTTAGGTCGTCATCTCCAAGGACAAAGACTTCCTTATTTTCAAGATCTCCCCTCGTATGCATTAAGGCTACCCTTGCAACTGTCGTCTCGGGAGTTACATATGCCTGATCAAACTCATGCTTTGGCTCGGGCCTGTTTTTCACTATTTCTTTGAACTCCTCAAGGAGGTCCCTAAAAGCATCAAGTTCAACTGTTTTTCCTTGGCAGTGCCTGCAGGTGTAGTCTTCTCTCTTTCCAATCCCATACTTCTCCACGAGCTCCTTCCCCTTCTGGGTAAGGATTATTCCATCTTTGAACTCCACGTAGCCTAAATCGTGAAGCGCTTCAACCACTGCAACTACGAGAGGAAGTGGTTCTTCGCTAAGGTCTACTATCCTCCACGGATCGCTGCTCGCAAGAATTGCACTCAACACGTTTTCAATGGTTCTCTCATAAACGGGTATTGATGTTTTCTCTCTAACTCTCTCAACAATCGCCTTCATCTCTGCTCCCTCCATTAACTTTCATCAAAACCGTCGAAAGAAGTTCATGAAAAGCTATTTTAAAGTTTTTGGAATAAATTTTTAGCCCCACTTTCATTAGAAAAAGAGGTGAGAAAAATGGCGATATACTTTATAGGACTGGGACTTTATGATGAAAAGGACATCACCCTTAAGGGTCTAGAAATAGCGAGAAAGTGCGATTTGGTGTTTGCAGAATTTTACACCTCTCTCCTAGCCGGTACAGACATAAGGAAGATAGAAGAACAGATAGGAAAACCAATAAGACTACTAAACAGAGAAGACGTTGAGCTGAACTTTGAGAGGATAGTCCTCAGCGAGGCGAAAACCAAAAATGTTGCCTTTCTAACGGCAGGAGACCCGATGGTAGCGACAACTCATGCGGACTTAAGGATACGGGCAAAGCAAATGGGGGTAGAGAGCTACGTTATCCATGCTCCCTCCATCTACTCTGCCGTTGCCATAACCGGACTTCAAATCTACAAATTTGGGAAGAGCGCCACCGTTGCCTACCCGGAAAAGAACTGGTTCCCAACCAGCCACTATGACACAATCAAAGAAAACAAAGAACGCGGTCTTCATACGCTTCTCTTCCTCGACATTAAAGCAGACAAAGGGAGGTACATGACTGCCAACGAGGCTATGGAGATCCTCCTACAGGTAGAGGAGAAGAAAAAAGAAGGAGTTTTTACCGAAGACACCTTTGTGGTCGTCCTAGCAAGAGCAGGTTCTCTGAACCCAACACTGAAAGCTGGCTATGTAAGAGATATGATGAAAGAAGACTTCGGAAAGCAGCCACACGTTTTAATAGTCCCTGGAAAGCTACACATAGTTGAGGCGGAGTATTTGGTAGCCTTTGCCAATGCTCCCAAGCAGATATTAAATGAAGTGTAGCTTTTTTCTTTCTCTGTTTATTGGGGCAATGTAACGCTGGTAAAACTCCCTCAGCTTCCTTGTGTGCTCCTCCACCCATTCTCCGCTGACTTTTCTCCTTGCAACCCCATCTTTTACGGCCTGCTCAGCAACTGCCCTCGCTTCCTTGGGATACACATCGGGATGGAACGGGGTGGGGATTATGTAGTCTTCTGACAGCTCTTCATCGCTCACACAGCTCGCTATAGCCTCAGCCGCAGCTATGTTCATGTTCAGGGTGATTTCCCTTGCCCTGACATCCAAAGCCCCTCTAAAAATTCCCGGAAAGCCCAAGACGTTGTTAATCTGGTTTGGGTAATCACTTCTCCCAGTTGCAACTATTCTTGCCCCGGCTTTCTTGGCCTTTTCGGGCGCAATTTCCGGAACCGGATTCGCCATTGCAAAAACCACTGCATCGTCCGCCATCTTTTTGATCATCTCTCCGCTGACGATATTTCCAGTGCTTACGCCTATGAAAACATCAGCCCCCTCAAGCGCCTTTGAAAGGTCGCCCTCAATGTTGTGGATGTTAAACCTTGCAACTTCCCTTTTGTATGGGTTCAGGTCGTCCCTCCCCTCGTGGATTATCCCTTTTCTGTCAACCGTTACTATTTCCCTAACCCCTACGTGGTGCAGAAGCTTCGCTATGGCAATTCCTGCAGCGCCCGCGCCGCTTATGGCGACCTTTATATCACCAAAGTCCTTTCCAACAAGCTTGAGAGCGTTCATTAAACCTGCAAGGGCCACAACGGCCGTGCCGTGCTGGTCATCATGAAAGACCGGGATGTCGAGATCTTTCTTAAGCCTTTCCTCGATTTCAAAGCACCTTGGAGCGGAGATGTCCTCTAAGTTTATGCCCCCAAAGCCCTTTGAAATCAGCTTAATTGTGTTTACAATCTCATCCACGTCATTGCTGTCCACCAGTATTGGGAACGCATCCACACCAGCCAGGGCTTTGAAGAGAACGCATTTGCCTTCCATCACGGGCATGCCCGCTAAAACTCCAATGTTGCCCAAACCAAGTATCGCAGAGCCATCTGTAACCACAGCCACAGTGTTTGGTATGGATGTATAGTCTTCGTGGCTCTCCCCATTTGCTATAGCCTTACAGGGCTCAGCAACGCCCGGAGTGTATGCCAGGCTTAGGCCATAGAAGTCCTCAACTTTGACCTTCGGAATAACCTCTATTTTTCCATTTCCCGGAAAGTTGTTTCGATGGTAATCGAGGGCATCCCTTTCAAGCTTTTTTCTTTGTTCTTCGCTAATCCTCATGAATTCATCCCCTATCTTGTGAGACTTCTTTCAATTAAACTCTTTCCATGCATTTGTTTGACACTTTTATGTTCAAAATGTTTAAATATGCTGGTTGTTTTATCATTTTCGTATCAATTAGAGGTGGGAGAAATGAGGGCTCTTGAGAGATATTTCGAGTTTGAGAAGTACAGAACGGATATGAGAACCGAAATTTTAGCAGGAATAACCACTTTCATGACAATGGCTTACATTCTCTTCGTAAACCCCGCAATCTTAAGCGATGCAATGGGAAAAGAGGCCTTTAACTCACTTGTGGCGGTAACGGCACTTGCGGCAGGAATTTCCACGATAATAATGGGTGTCTATGCAAAAAAGCCCTTTGCTCTGGCTCCGGGAATGGGACTAAATGCCTACTTTGCCTACAGTGTCGTGCTTGGAATGGGCTACGATTGGAGAGTGGCACTTGCAGCAGTTTTTGTTGAGGGAATAATCTTCATAATACTTAGCATTACCAAAGTTAGGAGCGCAATAATACATGCAATTCCACTAAGCCAGAAATATGCCGTTGGAGCAGGAATAGGACTTTTCTTGACATTGATAGGCCTCAATGACGTTGGTCTTCTAACCGCCTTTGTTGACAACAACGGAGTGCTCAAGTTCACCGGGTTTAATGCCTCAGTACTCGGAACAAAAGCAGGTCTTTTGTTCCTATTCGGGCTGTTCTTAGCTGCAATCCTCATAAGTCTCCGAGTGAAGGGTGCTCTATTAATTTCAATCCTTACCACAAGCATTTTGGGATGGATAAGCGGAGCTGCACCCTGGCCAGAACATCTCTTCTCAACTCCAGACATAAGCTACACCTTCCTAAAGCTTGACCTTCAAGGTCTCCTCAACATAGGGGCAATTGGTGTAGTTTTTGCCTTCTTCATGGTCGACTTCTTTGACACCCTTGGAACAATAACGGGGTTAAGTGCCAAAGCAGGTTTCCTGACAAAAGAAGGCAAAGTGCCGGATGCAGAGAAAGTCCTCTTGACGGATGCAATAGGCACAACACTTGGAGCACTCCTTGGAACTTCAACAGTAACAACGTACATAGAAAGCGCCGCTGGAATTGAAGAGGGCGGAAGAACAGGGATGACAGCCCTGGTGACAGGTCTGCTCTTCCTTGCCATAGGATTGTTCATAGCACCCATTGCGCAAGCAATTCCTGCTTTTGCTACCGCACCGGCTCTCGTTATAGTTGGTTACTACATGCTGAGCGCAATAAGAGGAGTTGACTTCGACGACGCAACCGAAGCTATCCCGGCGTTTCTAGTGCTTATCACAATACCCTACACATATTCAATAGCAGACGGAATAGGAATGGGCTTCATAAGCTACACGATAATAAAGCTGTTCAGCGGAAGAGGAAAAGAGATACACCCACTGATGTACGTATTGGCATTGATCTTCATGGGCTACTTTGCCTACTTAGGAGGACTCTTTTGAGTTTCCGCTTCTTCTTTTTCCATGTGTTCTTTAAGAAATTGCTTGAGGACATAGGGGCAATGCTCCTGGATATACTGTGCGAACTCTTTCATCCTCTCAGCGGTAATTTCATGAACGTAATGCTCAAACTGGCACGCATCTTCCTCCGCTATTTCTGGAGGAATTCCAAGTATCTCGGTGAAAAACTTCATCAGGAGAACGTGCTTTTGGTAGGTCTCTTTAGCTATTTCAAGCCCTTTTTCGGTTAAAAGAATCCTATCGTACTTTTCATAATTTATCAAACCTTTTTCATTTAGCTTTTTCAGTGCATCAACTACACTCGGTGGCCTAACACCCAGTTTTTTTGAAATATCTTTTACTCTGATTACACCCTTATTCTTTTGAAGTATGTACATAGTCTCAAGGTACTCTTCCTCTCTCTTTGTTATTTCCACAAACCTCACCTGAATTAGTTTAACCTAAATAATTTAAGTGCTTTTTGGTTACACCAAAAATGATAAAGAGGGATCATTTAGCAAGTTCCATTCCCCTTTCAAAAGCCTTAATGTTAATTTCCCAAAGCTTTGGCTTTAATGTTTCCTGAATCCCCTCTATAATGCTCTCTTTCTTTAGTGGAATCAAGCCCTTACCATAAGCGAACCCAAGCATCAGCACTCCCAGAGTGCGTGGGTTTATCTTATCTGCCTCTTTCTGGAAGTTCTCCATTTCAACGGCACATATCTTTGAAAGGGCGTTGCGTATTTCCTCAAGACTCGGATACTTCTCTTTTCCAACCAATGTTGTGGCCGTATGAACGGGATAAGCGTTTACTATTGCATGGCTCTTATGGTTTAGGAACCTTGCATTCCTCAAGGCCTCAGCCGGTTCGAGGGCAAGCATCAAATCCGCTTCCCCTTCTTCGATGAGGGGAGAATAAACTTCCTCTCCAAATCGGAGATAGCTGAGCACACTGCCATAGCGCTGACTCATACCAAGGGTTTCGCCTATTCTAACATTGTACCCCTCTTTCATCGCAGCGTTTCCGATAATTCTTGACAGAGTAAGCCCACCCTGGCCCCCAACTCCCGCGATTATAAGATTGAACTCCACAATCACCACCAATAAAACTAAGGGCAGAAAGGTTAAAAATCTGGCGGAAGGTTTATTTGGTGACCAGTCTTAGTCTTTAACATGGGATTCAAAGAGTACTATCGCAAATTTAAGGCATATACCGACATAGACTCCAAAGAATATCAAAGGAGACTAGAAGAACTTGAACCTCACTTGCTCAGGTTTCTAAAGGAAAAAGGGAAAGTTTTAGACTTAGCATGTGGCGTAGGGGGATTTTCCTTCCTTCTTGAAGAGTACGGCTTTGAGGTTGTGGGAATTGATATAGACGATGAGATGATTAAAAAAGCAAGAGAATACGCAAAAGAAAAAAATTCTAAGGTGGAATTTATTGTTGGGGACGCAAGAAAGTTGCCCTTTGAAGATGAAACGTTTGATTACGTTCTCTTTCTCGGAAATACAACTGTCCACTTCTCACCTAAAGAACTTAATGAAGTCTTTAAAGAAGTTAAAAGAGTTCTCAAAAAAGATGGGCTGTTTCTGATAAATTTTGTGGACATGAGAGAACTCCTTTCAAGAGTCCAAATGGGAACTGTTGTTGGAGAGGAGTACTGGATAAGTAGCGTCATGATTGACGACGAAGAAAAAAGCGCCGTAATAGAGTATAAGAGTGAGAAAAATTCATTTAGGATAAAGTTCACGATATGGGGAAAAACTGCCGTAGAGTTGCTTGCAAAACTTTACTTCACTCCCATAGAAAGCGTTAAGCTTGGTGAAATGTCATATCTAAATGTGTATAAAAAATAAAAAATCAACCTTCAAGCCTAAGCCTCTTTATCACGAATTCCTTATCGAGCGATGCCAAGAAGGGAGCAAGTCTTGGCCCCCTGTCTTTTCCTATGAAGAGGTTGTAGAGAACTTTGAAGTACTTCTTGCTTGGGATGCTCCTCTTCTTGGCGGCGTCAAAGATAATCGAATTAAACTCATCGACGGTGAATTTTTCTCTTTCCTCAAGCCAATCTGCAACTTCTCTGAGAGCATCTTTTATTTCTTCGCTTATCTCAATTTGTGGGAGTTCTTCCTGGAGCTCAAATTTAACATCCTCCGGAGCATATTTTTCGACCCAGTTTTTGGCAAGATATATCCTGAGGCGAATTCTGTTAAGGTCTTCCTCGTCAAGCTGTGCCGGAACGTGACCCTGTTCTTTTAGTATTTCAATTATCTTCTCTTCAGTTAGGTGAGGCATCTGGACGAGCACCACGAGAAATCTAAACGGGGCCTGAGCAACCAGACGGCTCGGGAGGGAAGGCATTGAAAGCTCGTATGTCCTCTTGAGTTCTTCAGCTTCCTCGGGATTTTTGGCCTCCTCCAAGCCAAAGTACAGCCTCTCAACACTATCAAACTCGTCGTAAAGATTCAGCAAGCCCAAGCCTAAGTCGATCTTGATTTCCTTGTTTGGCCTGTGCCTTGCGTAGATGAACCTTATGACACCAGGCTCAAGAACTTCATAGAGATCGCTTAGTAGGATAACGTTGCCCTTGCTACCGCTCATTTTGCCCTTTTGGCCCTTTATGCCAACGAATTCATACATGAGCGTCATTGGAGCTTTCCAGCCAAAGATTTTCTCAACTATCTCCTTTCCGGTATCGTATGAACTTCCCGCTGCGAGGTGGTCTTTTCCAGCAGGTTCAAAATCTACTTTGAAATGCGCCCATCTCATTGGCCAATCAACACGCCAGCGGAGCTTGACGTTGCCCTCTCTTATGTCGGTCTCGCCCTCGGCGCCACAGTGAGAACACCTATAGGCGACCTTCCACTCACCATCCCATTTAACAAACTCCGCTTCTTTTCTGCACTTTGGACAGTAAATCTGTATCGGTTGCCAGTCCTTCGGCAGATGGGGCTGCTTCGCCATATCCCTAAACTTGTTCAAGATTTCCATTATTTCACTTCTCTTTTCCAAGGCAAGTCTAATTTCGTTTGCGTATTCCCCGCTCTTGTAGAGCCTGCTTGCCCTTAGAAAATCAACCTCAATCCCAAGCTTTTCAACTTCTTCTTCAAAGATACTCATAAAATGATCCGCGTAGCTGTTGTGACATCCCCATGGGTCTGGAACTTCGCTCACAGGCATGGTTAGGTATTCGCTCCACTCCTTGGGGACGTTCTTTGGTACCTTTCTAAAGCGATCGTAATCGTCCCACATGTGAATGTGTCTAACTTTCTTTCCTTTATCCCTCAGTGCATGTCCCACAATATAGGCCGTAAAAAGCTCTCTAAAGTTCCCTATATGAACGTAACCACTCGGCGTTATTCCACTTTCCACCACATACTCTTCTTTGTCTCCTCTCTCTTTGATGATCTTTTCTGCCATATAGTCAGCCCAATGAACCATTCCCCTCACCTGCAGGTAATTATGAGAGACACTTTTTAAGCTTTGGCTAGCTAAGATATCAAACAGTCTTCAACATTCAGAAACCACTAAGAAACTGGACAAAAGATATATTAGTTTCCCCAACATTTAATTGCTTGGTTGGTGAAATCAATGCCCCCTGCATGGCTACTTTATGCCGGCATTGCGGCTACTATCATTATCCTCACGATAGGATTTACAAAAAAGCTTGGAGGGGAATATGCTTGGATCAATAGAAAGATAATCCACTTCAGCATTACGCCTGCGGCAGTACTCTACTATTTTGAAAAAATTCCAAAAGAGGTCTTTGCCCCTGCAGCTTTTGCCTTTGCAGTGGTTCAGTTAATATTTCATCTAAAGAAGGAAAAGCTTTCTTGGTATCAGCTGGATAAGAACTACGGAGAGGTGTTCTTTGCCTTGTCCGCTTCTTTTGTGGTTGCTTTTCTTCCAAGAGAGTACGCAACAGCGGTGTTGCTTGTTATGGCTATAAGTGATGGTATTACCGGTATTCTGAGATTTTATTATTTCAAAAGAAACGGGCACAATGTGAAACTCAAAAAACACTGGAGCGGCAGCTTGGGATACTTCATAACAGCTCTTTTAATAGCGTTTGCAGTTCTCCCGGAAAGCTCATGCGCAATAAAAATAGTATGGAGCGGAATACTAACACTGGCAGAGTATCAAAGGTTTCTAGACGATAACCTAGCCGTCCCCCTCGTGGCCACTTTTCTCTATCCGCTAGTTTAACTATTCGGCCCATCTTACTTTGAGGCTGTCTTTTTTCACTTTAACGAACTCTTCAACCAGGGCCTTTCCGCTCTTTTCCATAAACTCCTGAATATCAAGAATTCCAAGCTCTTCAAGCCCGATTGCATTAACGCCCTCTGGAATTCCTTTTGCCTCAACGTTTATCCCGATGTGTATCTTTATGCTAACCGGTGAAACAGTAGCTATTGAAATGCTAAGCTTCCTGCCATCAACGTAGATGTCATCCCCTTTCCGGGAGGTTTTTATGCCATATTCCCCCAGCAGCTCGCAAAGCTTTGCTATGAAGAGCTTTTGAAGAGCAGAAGCCAGGAGGACATTGGGAAAATCAAAGATTTCTATTATATAGTGAACCATGTCATCGCTTTTAATTTCCTTCTTCTGCCTGAGGTCTTCAATATCAATCATTTCCTCAACTTTTACATCACATTTTCCCCTAAAGACCACAAGAGAATTCCCCAAAATCCCAAAGTTTCTGTAAGCCCAGTGACTTCTTATAGCCGAGCCATCATAGTCTATACGTCTGTCTTTAATCACGAGGAGTTCCACTTCAATCACCTCGCTCAAGAAGTTCTCTTAATTCTTCAAATGACTTTGCATCGACCCACATCTGGATGAACTTAATATCGGGAAAGATAGTCCTAATATCATCGATATGTATAGCTCTATCGTCCACGTAGATTATTTCTTCAAGACTGTAACCTATTGAGGTTAGTTCTTCCACGGTTCGCTTTATCATATCAGCTTTGTTGGGATGCCCTTCAATTTTTGGAAACATGAAGTAATCCCAGAGACCAAAGCCTTCAAGAATTGGTCTAACTCTCTCTTCCAAGTTCCAGCTGGCTATCGTAAGGATAAAGCGTTCGCTGGCCCATTCAAGGAAATCCCTAACGCCTGGAAACAGATGGAGCTCCTTCTTATAGGCATCAATTAGCATATCCCCTTGGAACTTATAAGGTGGAACGAGCTGTGAAGCATCCTCATGATCCCATAGAGTACCATCTAAATCAAGCACTAACAATTTCAATTTTACCACCAGAAAGGACTCGAGAACACAGTTTTTGATACTGTCAGGATAACTGGGGTATCACCTCCTGAAGCCATTCAGTCACATCACCAGGCGGTCCACCAAACCAAGAATGAATTCTAACA
>NZ_KE387149.1:455265-476935 GCF_000430485.1 Thermococcus sp. PK | reverse complement strand
CCTGGTTTTCTTTTTTGCTGGGATTTTGTTCCGGCGAAAGGTTTTTAAGACTGAAACCAGTAAGTAAATAATGGTTTCAGTCCTCATTTCTCTCCCCTTTTCTGAAGAGGTATCAGAAACTTAAACCTAACGTCCCACTGCTTATCCTGACAGTGTCTTTCAGAAAACAGAGAAGGATTATCGCAAGGACCGTGCATAGGTGGATTTGGCCTATCAAATGCCCAGCCCCCTTTCGGGGGTAAGAACCTCGGGCTATTGGGAGCGGCAGACTAAACGGGTCGGTTTCCCTTCCCGCTTACATCCCCGCTCCATCAAACCCGTCTTCTACGGGTGCCCTCGTCCCTGGCAACGGGCCGGTCACCCGACCCCTTGCGCCAGGGAGTGGCCGCCTATTTTCGGGGACCGCTTCGGCCTTAGATGCCTTCAGGCCTTATCGGATACGGCGTAGCTGCCCGGCTATGCCCTGTAGGACAACCGGTAGACCAGAGGCCGCGGCACCCTGTTCCTCTCGTACTAAGGGCGCCTTCCCCTCAGGCGGCCAGCACCCCCGGTAGATAGCATCCGACCTGTCTCACGACGGTCTAAACCCAGCTCACGTTCCCCTTTAATGGGTGAACACCCCCACCCTTGGCCCCTGCTGCAGGGCCAGGATGGGAAGAGCCGACAGCGAGGTAGCAAGCCTCGGGGTCGATATGGGCTCTCGCCCGAGACGACTCTGTTATCCCCAGGGTAGCTTTTCTGTCATCCCTGGCCCCCACCGGGGAGGCACAGGGGTTCGCTAGGCCACGCTTTCGCGGCTGGACCCGCCTCTGTTACGGGTCCAGTCAGGCCGGCTTTTGCCCTTGCACTCTACGGCGGATTCCTGACCCGCCTGAGCCGACCTTAGGGCACCCCCGATACCTTTTCGGGGGTGTGCCGCCCCAGCCAAACTGCCCACCTACCGCTGTCCCCGCTTCCGCGGGTTAGCCATACGGCAAAGGGTGGGCGGTGTCTCATGGACGGCTCCACCCGGCCCGGAGACCGGGCTTCGACGCCTCCCGCCTACGCTGCGCACCCTCCGCCGTATGGCAACGGCAGGCTGCAGTAAAGCTCCATGGGGTCTTCGCTTCCCACCGGGGGTCCCTGGCATATGCGCCAGGCAGTGGTTTCGCCGGGCCCCAGCCGGGGACAGTGGGGACCTCGTTACGCCATTCATGCAGGTCGGCATTTAACCGACAAGGAATTTCGCTACCTTAAGAGGGTTATAGTTACCCCCGCCGTTTACCGGCGCTTCACCCGGTTGGACCCGGGCTTCACGTACCGGCACTGGGCAGGCGTCGGCCCCAGTACAAACCCTTTCGGGCTAGCTGGGACCTGTGTTTTTATTAAACAGTCGGGCCCCCCTAGTCACTGCGACCTGCGGTTTACGCAACCGCAGGCACCCCTTCTCCCGAAGTTACGGGGCCAATTTGCCGAGTTCCCTCGGCTGGGTTTCCCCCGACACGCCTTAGGCTTCTCACCCAGGGGCACCAGTGTCGGTTCTCGGTACGGTCGCGGTGGATCGTTCCCAGAGGGCTTTTCACGGGCCCCAGGGATCGGCGGAACCCCCCTTACGGGAGGCCATTCGCGCTTTCACCCGGTTCTCGCCATTACGGCACTCCCCGGGCTTATACGCTTAGCCGGCCTTGTGGGCCGGTCCGCCTACCCCGAGGCGTCACCCTCTGGGCTTGCGTTGCCGCACCTACCACCGCGGTACGGGAATATAAACCCGTTTCCCTTTCGCCAGCACCGAGTTACGGGCTGGCTTAGGACCGACTAACCCACGGCTGACGAACATTGCCGTGGAACCCTGGCCCCTACGGCGGCCGGGATTCTCACCCGGCTATGCTGCTACTCCCGGCAGGATCCGCAATCCCGACGGGTCCACCGGACCTTACGGCCCAGCTTCTACCCCACCGGGACGCCCGCCTACCCGATCACGGACCAATCGGTCCGTGCGCCGGGGTCTCGGCGGCCGGCTTGAACCCCGTCCATTTTCGGGGCCCCTGACCTCGACGGGTGAGCTGTTACGCACTCTTTAAAGGATGGCTGCTTCTAAGCCTACCTCCCCGCTGTCTAAGGCCAGGGACACCCTTTGGAGTAATACTTAGCCGGCACTTTGGGGCCTTAACCCCGGTCTGGGTTGTTCCCCTCTCGGTGGACGGCTTACACCGCCACCCTACTCCCCCCATCTACGGCGGTAGTGGGTTCGGAGTTTGACAGGGTGCCGGAGGCTTTCGCCCCCTGCACACCCAATCAGTGCTCTACCCCACTACCTACCTCCGGGGAGGCTATCCTACGGGATAATTCGGCGGGAACCAGCTATCTCCGGCCTCGATTGGCCTTTCACCCCTAGCCCGGGGTCACGGGAGCGAATTGCACGTCAGCACCCCTAGCGGGCCTCCATCCCTCTGTTGAGGGACTTCACCCTGCCCCGGGCTAGATCGACCGGTTTCGGGTCTCACGGCCGTGACTCCGGGCGCTTTCACACCCCGTCCCTCGGCGAAGCGCCTGCGGACCTGTCGGTTTCCCTACGGCTCCGGGGATTTCTCCCCTTAACCTCGCCACGGCCGTGAACTCCCTGCCCCGTGTTTCAAGACGGACGGTGCAACCCCGGTCCTCTTCCCTCGTACTCTCCCGTCGCCGGGATTTCCTTCGGGAAGACTCATTCCTTTCGGGCCGCACCCAACTATCGCCGCCTGGTTTCAGGCTCTTTTCACCCCCCTCCCGGGGTGCTTTTCAGCTTTCCCTCACGGTACTAGTTCGCTATCGGTCTCGGGACGTATTTAGGGTTGGGAGCCGATGCCTCCCAGCTTCCCGCCGGATATCCGACCGACGGTACTCAGGAACCCTGCAGGAGCCTTCGGGCTTACGCCTACGGGGCTATCACCCTCTTCGGCGCCGCGTTCCAGCGGACTTCGGCTTCACCCGAGAGGCTCCAGCGCAGGGCCCTACAACACCACATCCCCTGAGTGTTTCCACTCAGGGTTCAGTTTGCCCTGTGCCGTTTTCGGTCGCCCCTACTCACGGCATCGCTTTTGCTTTCTTTTCCTGCGGGTACTAAGATGTTTCAATTCCCCGCGTTCCCCCTCCCTGGTGGGAGTGCGGCAAAGCCGCAGGAAGTCCCATTCGGGAATCCCCGGCTCGACGGCTGCCTGCGCCTCACCGGGGCTTATCGCAGCTTGCCACGCCCTTCATCGGCGCCCCGAGCCGAGCCATCCACCAGGCGGCTTAGGTTTCTTACCCCCTACTTGGAGGCTGGACATTTTTTGGGCCAAATCCACCTATGCACGGTCCTCATCGTGACCCCTTATTCGGGGCCTAGGACCCTTCCACCCCGAGCGTTGCTCGGGATGTGCACCTCTTCGTGGTGGACCGGCCGGGATTTGAACCCGGGGCCTCCGGCTTGCAAAGCCGGCGCTCTCCCAGGCTGAGCTACCGGCCCACGAAAAGGCAGGCCCAACACCCCTTAAGCCCCCCGGATGGGTTTCCGGCGATAGGAGGTGATCGAGCCGTAGGTTCCCCTACGGCTACCTTGTTACGACTTCTCCCCCCTCACGGAGCCCGGACTCGATCCCGCCCAGAGGACGGAGCCTCATCCAGACCCCGCTCGGGTGGAGTGACGGGCGGTGTGTGCAAGGAGCAGGGACGTATTCGCCGCGCGATGATGACACGCGGGTACTAGGGATTCCAGCTTCACGCGGGCGAGTTGCAGCCCGCGATCCGAACTGGGGGCGGGTTTAGGGGATTCCCTTCCCCTTTCGGGGTCGGATCCCATTGTCCCGCCCATTGTAGCGCGCGTGTAGCCCGGGGGTTTCGGGGCATACTGACCTACCGTCGCCCGCTCCTTCCTCCGGCTTATCGCCGGCAGTCCCCCCAGAGTGCCCCCTTCCCAGCGGGAAGGGCTGGCAACTGGGGGCGCGGGTCTCGCTCGTTACCACACTTAAGTGGACGCCTCACGGTACGAGCTGACGGCGGCCATGCACCTCCTCTCGGCGTGTCCGGCAAGACCTTCAGCCTGGCCTTCATCCTGCCGTCGCCCCCGGTGAGGTTCCCGGCGTTGAATCCAATTAAACCGCACGCTCCACCCCTTGTAGTGCTCCCCCGCCAATTCCTTTAAGTTTCAGCCTTGCGGCCGTACTCCCCAGGCGGCGGGCTTAACGGCTTCCCTACGGCACCGGGCGAGCCCGAAGCTCACCCGACACCTAGCCCGCATCCTTTACAGCCAGGACTACCCGGGTATCTAATCCGGTTTGCTCCCCTGGCCTTCGTCCCTCACCGTCGGACCCGTTCCAGCGGGGCGCCTTCGCCACTGGCGGTCCCCCTGGGATTATAGGATTTCACCCCTACCCCAGGGGTACCCCCCGCCTCTCCCGGTCCCAAGGCCCGCAGTATCCCCAGCAAGCCCCACGGTTGAGCCGTGGGATTTCGCCAGGGACTTACGGGCCCGGCTACGGACGCTTTAGGCCCAATAATAGCGGCCACCACTCGGGCCGCCGGTATTACCGCGGCGGCTGCCACCGGCCTTGCCCAGCCCTTATTCCCGGAGCTTTTTACACTCCGGAAAAGCCGTGGCGGTGCCACGGCACTCGGGGTCCCCCCGTCGCGGTTTCCCGCATTGCGGAGGTTTCGCGCCTGCTGCGCCCCGTAGGGCCTGGACCCGTGTCTCAGTGTCCATCTCCGGGCTCCTGCTCTCACAGCCCGTACCGATCTTCGGCTTGGTGGGCCGTTACCCCACCAACTACCTAATCGGCCGCCGGCCCATCCTCGGGCGGGCAAAAGCCCCTTTCGGCCTGAGGACCTTCCAGTGCCTCAGGCCTATGGGGGATTAGCCCCAGTTTCCCGGGGTTATCCCCCTCCCGAGGGTAGGTTACCGACGTGTTACTGAGCCGTCCGCCGGTGGTGTCCCAGAGGGACACCCCCTTGACTCGCATGGCTTAGTCGGACCCCGATAGCAGTGGCCTCCGGCAGGATCAACCGGAATTGCTATTAGGAGTACGGCCGGTGGGACTCCCCTCAAGGGGAAGTACCATAAAACCCATCCGGGGTTTGGTCGGGGTGTTGGGCCTGCCTTACCCCCGAGGGGTCCCCTTTCGGGTTTCCTCGGGAGCGCACCTTTTGTGCCCAAGGCTGGAGGGCGGGGTTCATTGTTGGGTGCTTTGCACCCTGTCCCCCCGACGCCGCCGTTTTATGCCTGGGCTTTGGGCGCCCTGTTCGGGCGCTCCACCCTATAGGGCGAAACCCCCCCAATGAAAAATTTTTGCAAAGCCTTGAGAGCCCATATTTTTAGCAAAGAAGCTGTTAAAATCGAGTTTCATTATCACGGATTTTAAACATTTAAATGATAAAGAATAAATGACAAAAACAACAAACTATTTCTTAGTCGATTCTTAGTTGAAACCCATATCTGGACTTCACCAAAAACCAAGCATTATACCATGACTCAAGAGAAACCCCCAACCGAAATAAAAAGAAGACATAAAAAGCATTAAAGTTTCAAAATGTCTTCCACAAGACTTATCCTCGAAACTGGAGTGGGTATAGTATTTGTAACGGCAAGCTCATCAACTGCTTTGCTAACTCTCTCAATAGCCCCTTCAGCAAAGACCCCATGGGTTGCAACAACAAATATTTTTCCAGCGCCCATCTCCCTAAGTATGTTAGCGGCCTTTACCATAGTGCCTCCAGTACTTATGATGTCATCCACTATGAGCACGTTTTTCCCACTCACATCAACTTCCACAGGGGTCATCTGAACTTCAGTTGGAGAGATGCGCTTCTTCTCGAAGTAGCTAAACTCTAAACCAAGAAGCTCCGCAACAGCCTTTGCTCTCTCCAATGCACCCTTGTCCGGAGCTAAAACTAACCCCTCACCAAGCTTTTCCCCAAAATACTCAGCTATAGCTCTGGCAGGGCTTAAGTTAACTGCCCTCCCCGGGAAGTATTCCAGAGTTTTTGGATTGTGAAGGTCAAAGACGTAAAGCTCATCGTAATAGATGCCAAGAGCCCTCATAACTGCTCTAACGCTTATCGGTTCTCCTTCTTTGGTAACTCTGTCCTGCCTTGAATAAGCCAGATATGGTACCACTGCCTTAAGATGCTCAAACCCCCTCTCTCTAAGCGCATCCCCTAGGAGGAGAAGCTCAATAAGGTGCTCATCTTGGGGATTAAAGGTAGATTGAACAACAACAGCTTCCTTTCCCTCTCCAAGAACTCTGACGTACTTTTCCCCATCAGGGAACTTCTTTATCTCAACGTCTAAAACTTCCTTGTTGTATTCGCCTGCCTTCATCTTAACTTCTTCAGCCATGTGATAAGCCCCACTTCCCAGCACTACTTTCATCACAATCACCCCAGAGAAAATAGGTTTAGCGTTTAATACCTTTTTCATACCAGCAAAACTGCAATAACTCCGGCAAGAAAAATGCCATCGAAGGTGCCAGCACCGCCTATGCTGACCATTGGAGCTCCAAGATCTTTAAACTTGTCCCAATTTAACAGATCGGCCCCTATTAAAACGCCAAGTGTGCCGCTGGTATATGCTACCAAAGGCCTGTTCGGGGCACCTATGGTAATTGCAAGGAGGGCAGCAACCAATGGAGGAACAAAAGTTGGGATTGCTATCCCCAGCCCTTTCACAGGTCTTGAAAAGGCTTTGCTAATTATCGTCGAGATAAGAACAGCAACTACCACCCTAATCAAAAGGTCACTTTGTCCGAGAATTATGAGCCTCAATACCTCGTAGAGAACCACACTTAGGGGAACAAGAGCTCCCCCAACGTTAACACTGACTACTGTTTTTTGCTCACCCCAGTCAATGTAAGGAACGGGGTACGTGATGCCAAAAAAAGACACTTTGGCAACCCTTACAATCGGTCCGTAGCTTCTGATCTCCTTAACCGGGATGTTGATGAAGCTTCCTATTAATGAAGCCCAAAACAGCGTAAAGGCAACAGGAAGAGGAAGCCCCAGCTTCTGAAATGCTAGTGTTATTGTACCTGCAAAGAGTATGAAAATGATTGGCAACAAGAGAATCAGAAGAATCAAGAAAGGCAAAGTCAAAGGTAGAAAAAAGTATCTCCTCACTCCCTGAACCCCCTGATATTAACCCATATTTGAGCACCTTTCGGCATTATAACCTCCAAAGGCTTGTCAAATTTTACTGGGTTTTTGAAAACCCACGCATAGAGCTTCTTGCCATTTGAGTATTCCTTCAAGAACTCATATTCTGCTAGATGCTTTTCTTTATGTTCTTTTAATTCCTCGGGTGTGAAAGGCCCCAGAACGTCCACAAGTTCAGCTTTTCCTATTGCAAAACCCTTGTTTATGATGTAAACTTCTCCCCTAATCTTGGTAGAGCTCTTTCTAATTTCCCATATCTTCCTTCCTTCCACAATCCAAGAAGCAAATGGCTCTTTGACTATTAATCCCCTCATATGCCTTCAAATCGAAATAATGATAATCCCTTTATAAAACCAACGTTCGATGGGAAAGATTTAAGTGTAGTTTCAATCTATTATTTTCGGAGGCTACGCCTATGAAGATTATCTGGTATGGTCATGCGTGTTTTTGGATTGAAATAAATGGCGTGAAAATTCTGATAGACCCCTACGAATATGTCAATGACGATGCCATAGATGGCATCGATTACATACTGGTTACTCATGAACACACAGACCACTACGGCAAAACACCCCTTCTGGCGAGACTTAGAGATGCAACCGTCATAGGGCCTAAACCCGTGTATCTAATGGCAATAAGCGATGGAATAACCAAAGTTATGGAGATCGAAGGGGGACAGGAAATAGAGCTCAAGAACGGGGTTAAAGTAAAGGCGATATTTGTGGAGCACCCCTCAAGCCAGTATCCGGTAGGGTATATTATATCCAATGAGCAGAAAACACTCTTCCATCCCGGAGATACATATTACAGCCCGATTTTCAAAAATTTCCGGGGCAAAATAGATGTCCTTTTTGTCCCAATAAGCGGAAGGTCAACTGCAAACGTGAGGGAGGCAGCAAACATAGTTGAAGTAGTTCGACCAAAAATAGTAATACCAATGCACTACGGCGTTTACAGTGAGGGAGATGTCGAAGAGTTCATTAAAGAGCTTAGAGAGAGAAGAATATGGGTTCTGATAAAAGTCCCGGAAGTTGGAAAGCCCCTCGAAGTGTAGCGGTGTGGACAATGCTAACCACCGGCAGTAAAAGCTTAGACGAGCTCTTGGGCGGCGGAATAGGCAGGGGGACATTAACCCAGATATACGGCGCTTTTGCTACCGGAAAGACCACTCTAGCAATGCAGGTGGGCCTTTTAAATGATGGAAAAGTGGCTTATATAGATACCGAGGGAGGATTTTCTCCCGAGAGATTAGCCACAATGGCTGAAACCAGAGGACTTGACAAAGAAAAAATCCTCCAGAAGTTTCTCGTGTTTGAACCGTTTGACTTCAAAGAGCAGAAAAAAACTATCTCAGGCCTTAAAAAGATCGTAAATGAAAAATTCTCACTGATTGTCGTGGATTCAATAACCAACCACTATAGACTAGAGGAAAACAAAAGTGCAGTTACCGCTGACCTCGGAAAGCAACTTCAGACTCTGCTTTGGCTTGCAAGAAAATATAATCTGGGAGTTATTGTTGTAAATCAGGTCTATTTCGACTCAAAGCACAATCTCCTAAAGCCGATAGCAGAGCATACCTTGGGATATAAGTGTAAAGACATCCTCAGATTAGAAAAGCTAAGGGATGGCTTCAGAATTGCAGTTTTAGAAAGACATAGATTCAAACCAGAGGGGGGCATTGTTTACTTTAAAATAACGGATAAAGGAATAGAAGATGTGGAAAAAACTAAATCTTTTCAAAAAGCTCCTGAGTCAATCTTACTATAGCCTTGTACAGCTTCTCGCTTATAACCCCATCTTCGTAGTGCCTCTTGAGTTCTTCTTTGTCTACAATCTCCTTCTTTCCGTCAGGCCACTTTACTATATCGACCTCTAAATCAACGTATCTTGCCCTATCTGGATAAATTTCAACTGGGGTGCAGATGTTGTAGTATTCTCCCTTTAGGTTGCCATCTCTATCATAATAGCTATGCTTAAACCACCATTTTCCTTCTTCAATCTCAGTTATTGCATAATCCCCAGCTTCTATTGGTAAGTCCAAGCCATCATAGAATCTACCGGGTTTTAGATTCCTTCTTACCTTCAGCTTTAGGGGATTTAGAGAAACCTCAACCACTTCCCCTGGGCCTATTTTGATTACTTGACCGTCTGGCTTAACGTGCTCAAACCTAAAAAGCCATCCCTGCTTTGGCCCCTTATTGTTGATTAATGCCTCCAAAAAGCCTTCACTAACCTTTTTTCTCTGAGAGGGGATCTTGCTTAGAATTCCCTCCCCAATTTCAACGGCAAAGCCAAACTCGGGATCGTATGCCTTAAACTTGTGATGTCCTTCTATCGTAGGGACTACCGTATTTCTTATGTCGTCAAGCTTTGCCTTTGCCGCACCGCCAAATTCAACCTCATAGATGTCTCTACCCTCAACTATTTGGGCAGGAGCAGAGTATTTTTCAGCCTCTTTCAGCTTTTCAGCGATCTTTGAAAGCTTTATTAGCTCATCCCGTAGGAGATTCCAATCTTTATACGCAGCTGCCGTTCTCCACAAAACCCCCCATTCTCCAAGATCGACACTCAATCCAAGTATTCTAAGCCTTTCTCTCTCTGATTGATCCCTAATCTTCCTTGATATTTTCACATGTCTCTGGGTTCCAACGGGCTTTGGAATAAGCACTGCATAGTCCCCTGGTATAGTGAGTAAGACACTCAAATGAGGAAGGAGGTTGTTTTTCTTGACCTGAACAAGCACTTCGTTCCCTTCAGCAGCATCTGGGAACTCTTCTATTAGCAAAGTTCCAATTGCATTCCCTATGTCTACATACACGTATCTTTCGTCCTTTTTGATAACGATTCCTTTATATATGCCATAAAGCTGGTAGGGCATTTTTCTGAAGAAAACGTCTAAAAATTTCTCCTCAAAAACCTTCTTAACTTCTTCGACTTTTTCTCCAACCAGTACCACACCATGGGAGTCTTTTTTGTCTTGAATATCTACATCGAACTCGTCGTAGACCTTTTCAATTCCCAGTCTTTCAGCGATCTTCTGACTTGGCTGGCTTATCTTAAAGCCTTCATCGAGGAGCAACTTTGTCAAAGCCGTGCTGTATATCCCTCTAATCCTCACCGAAACCTCTGAGTTTGTAGACATATTCACCACCTCTTTCCCGTTTTTCCACAACACCAATGAGCGTTAAGCCTTCAAGGATTTTAGCAGCATGTTCTCTCTCAACTCCGCTGTTCTTTTCTACGTTTCTCACCTCAACCCACAGCAATCCCTTTGAATGCCAGTCTCTCAAGGCTTCTTCAACTTTATGAACCCATGAGGGGTTGGTGTAGAGGTAGTAGATGAATGAGATTAAGAGCTCAAGTTTCTCATCCAAATTTTCTATCTTTTTTATTTTGTCAACAATATTGGCCGGTGGTAGTTTCCCCTCCTCACTTATAAATATAAGCCCCTCAAGTTCCCCAGTTAGCTTTTGAATTGTTTGGGTGATTGAGTAATCATATACCCTATAAAACTGCAACAACCTCTGGAGGGATGCATTTATTTTGGCTTTTTCAGTGAAGCTCATTTTCGGATTCTCAACTAAAAGAAGGAGTTCCTCTAATCGAAATTTCATTTGATGTTCGTTTTTTTGAAGCTCTTTTGCGAGCCGCTCAAAGTCCCCCCCAAGAAGAGAAGATGCCCTCCCTATTTGAGACGCTATATCAAATTTTCTCTCAATGATGCCATAAAGCTCGGACAATACCTCTCTCAACTCCCCAAAATCGCCTGATGAAGAAAGTGAATAAACGCGAAGAAAGCCCTTCTGAAACTCTTTGTGGAGAACCTCAGCCTCTTTAACAAGTTCACGAATTTTATTTGTGTCCACCTTCATCCCCTACATTATATACTCCCTCATTGTTCTTTTACTTTTCGCAGCTTTTGTGGTTAACATAATTGTTTACCCAAAATCTTTTTTTAAAGTAGTGGTGTTTTAATTAGTAGAGGGAAGTACATGGTTTTAGTTGATCGCTTTGGAAGACCGGTGACAAACCTGAGAATTTCTCTTACAAACGAGTGCAACCTAAACTGTTTCTACTGCCATAGAGAGGGCCAAACTCTAAATTTCGAGGATATGAAGCCAGAAGAAATAGAAAGAATAGTTAGAATAGCGTCCCAGCTCGGTATAAAAAAGGTCAAGCTAACTGGTGGAGAACCCACTATTAGGAAGGACATAGTGGAAATAGTGAGAAGAATACGGCCCTACGTTGAAGACCTCTCCATGACCACAAATGGGACAACACTAAAGCTACTGGCGGAGCCATTAAAAGAAGCTGGACTCGATAGGGTAAACATAAGTCTCGATACCCTAGATAGGGAGAAATATAAATCTATTACAGGATTTGACGTGCTTCCTCAGGTTCTTGAAGGAATCGAGAAAGCCGTCAAGCTCTTCTATCCAGTTAAGCTTAACATGGTTGTCATGAAAGGTCTCAACGATGGGGAAATATGGGATATGATAAACTACGCTGCCCAGAAAAACGCCATTCTTCAGCTAATTGAAATCGAAGTCCCAAGGGAGATGGAGGACTCATGGTTTTTCAAAAAGTACTTTTATCCGCTAAAACCTCTGGAAGAGAAATTTGGGGAGATCGCGGTGGATGTAAAGGAAAGACGAATGCACAGGAGAAAGAAATACTTTATTCCCACAGACTACGGCATCGCCGAGGTTGAGGTCGTTAGGTCAATGCACAACACAATATTCTGTGCAAACTGCACTAGGATAAGGCTCACTTCAACGGGCCATTTAAAGACCTGCCTCTTGAGAAGGGATGACCTCGTAGATATCCTAACTCCAATAAGGAACAACGCCTCCGATGAGGAACTTATTGAAATTTTTAAAAAGGCTATTCTCATGCGGGAGCCCTATTGGAAATGAAAAGTATTTAAATAATGCCTTAGAGTACTCTAACCTAGAGGGAGAAGCAATGTACATGAATCTCTTTGGAGTCCTAACAGGTTCAGGTCTTACAGCAATAGGAATAGCCCTCAGCATAAGAGCGTTTCATTACTACAAAAACATCGAGGAACCTGGGAAAAACTTAGCTAGGAACTTTTTAATTTCCGCTTCCCTTTTCACCGCGGGCTCACTTGGGGTTGTGATCGATTCTCTAACTGAAATGCAGTTATGGTTTGTAATGGCAATTTTCTACACCCTCTCTTACATAATTTTGGTTTCGTCCGTTCTCTACTATCTCAATGCTCTAAGTCCCCAGGAAGTAAAACCAAGAAAATACCCAGAAAAAATATCGCTTTCACCAATAACTGGGGCATATGTGTTTAAAAAGCCGGCAAGCCCCCATGCTCTGACATTTTTGTCGAGACATTCAAACGGACTCCTTGTTGTGAGTAGGGCTCAAAAGGAGTTATGGATAAAAAAATACCAGCTGGAGCCAGATAAGTTTATATGGCTGAGCAGATTAGAGAAAGAAGGCGCAGGAGATCCTACAAAGCTTCACGTAATTCAAGATGCTATTTTAAGATTCTTAAGAGAAAAAGGTGGAAAGGCAGTTGTGTATTTCGAGGGAATTGAGTATCTAATCCTCTACAACGACTTTTCTTCCGTTGCAAAGTTTTTGTTCTCGTTAAAGGATTACGTAATCTCCAACGAGTCAATGCTAATCTTATATTTGCCTCCAAACGTCCTAGACAAAACTCAAGAGACAACACTCCTGAAAGAGTTTCAGGAAAAGAAGGAAGAGGAGCTCATTAAAGAGGTTTCCCAAAAATTGTTCGCGGCACTGCTAGAGGGAGAAGGTCATGCCAGCGGTGAGGGTAAAGAAGAGTGAAGCAGAAGAGGCAAAGAGGATTCTTAAGCGAGTGGGGATTTATGATGGAAAAAGAAGACCAAGAAGAGAGGAAGAAAATGTTCTTCTACCCATAACGGATCCAGAGAAAGCCAAAAATCTTGGATTTGAGATTGTGGATATTGAGCTTCCTCTCAGACCAGAGAGACAAATTTACAAAAACCTTGAGAGCATCTTAAGGGACAAGTTTACTAAAGAGGAGCTAAACTTTCTCAGGCGTTACGATGTCGTAGGGGACATAGCGGTAATTCAAATCCCGCCGGAAATAGAGCACAGAGAGAAGGAGATAGTTGAGGCATTACTTAAAGTGCATCCGTTTCTAAAGGTGATAGCAAAAAAGGGATTCCACAAAGGTGTTTTCAGAGTAAGGGACTACACGATCATATGGGGAGAGAACAGGCTGACAACTGTGCACAAAGAGAACGGCGTGGAGATTAAGGTCGATCTAAGCAAAGTGTTTTTCAACCCCAGAATGAAGGGGGAAAGGTACAGGTTGGCTCAGCTTGTAAAAGATGGAGAAAGAATCCTCCTAATGTTTGCCGGGATTCTACCCTATGCCCTCGTGATTGCAAGATACAAAAATGCTAAAATAACAGCCGTAGAGTTAAACGAAGATGCCGTAAAGCTCGGCATTGAAAACATTCAGTTAAACAGGGATAAACTCAAGGGTAGCATAGAGATCATCAAAGGGGATGTATTTGATGTTGTTCCAAAGCTTGGGACTTTTGATAGGGTTATAAGCCCAACCCCAAAAGGTGTTGATGCTCTCTGCTTGGCACTTGAAAAAGCCGAAAAGTGGGTTCATTACTATGATTTTGTTCACGAGAGCAAAATAGAGGACTTTAAAGAAAGAATTATCTCCCAGTGCAGAGAGCTCGGAAAGGAATGTAAGGTAAGGATAAAGAAAGTCTCCGACTACAAACCCCATGTCTTTAAGGTCTGTGCCGATATCGAACTTCTTTGATCACTTCTTCAGGAAATCAAAGAGAGTTGCCTGTTTGCCTTTCTTCTCTTTCTTTTCCTCGGGCTTTTCTTCAGCTTCTTTTTCTTCCTTTATTTCTTCTATTTCTTCCTCTATTTCTTCAACCTCTTCTTCCTCTGGCTCTTCTTCACTGATTTCTTCTTCATCCATAGCCTCAGCTTCAATTGTTTCAATTCTCACTTCAAGCTCCGTTTTCGTTTCCTTCAACTTTCTATGAATGGCCAGCATCTTCCCTTTGATCTTTGCCGCCTTTTCTTTATCCTCAGTAAGGAGCTCAATCTCCTTATCCCCTAAGTCGAGAAAAACTGCTATATGAGCTGCAACATCCGGGTTGTTAGCAAATATGGCTTTGAATATCTGCATTGTTTCAATAGCCTCAAGTTTGCTCATGTGCATTTCCTTCATTATCTTCTTCACTATGGAGTCCCTAATAGAGCGCTCCTCCTTGGTATCTCTGAGCATTCTAAGAGTTTTTGGTGGATAGAAGCGCAAGAAGCCTTTTTTCTTTACCCCTGAAACAGCGACTCCGGCGGTCATCATGTCTATTGCATACTTCCACAAACCGTAGTTCCCTGTTCTTGTTGCCCTTCCAAGGTATATATCGGCTCTGCTTATGGCTTCATATGCCCTCGCAATGTCCTCTGGTTTGTAATACACATAGGGAATGTTTTCTTCAATCCAGAGGAGAACCTCATCCGGAGTATTGTCAAGGTTCATGAGGGCCATTTTTGCCCTTTTTGCATTATCTGTGGCAAATATCGTGCCTAGAGCTTCAAAAATCGACTTCTCAACATCCCTATATGCCAGAACAAGCTCGGCATCTTCAACGCCGCCGCTTACGAGATTTTGGAGGTCATTTATTGCTGCCCTTAAGTCTCCCCTAGCTCTTTTTGCAATTTCCTGCAGGACTTCTTTAGGAACGAAAATGCCCTCCGCTTTTACAATCCTAAAGAGAGCCTTTAAAATATCCCTCTGGGTTAAACGCTTGTACTCCACTATCTCCGCCTTCCCCCTTATCTCTGCCGGCACTTCCCAGTATCTATTGGCAGACATTATTATGGGGTTCCTTGCCTTGTCTATGAGCTTCGCTATCTCCTTTGCCCCCGAAGGCTCTATGTTATCCGCCTCATCAAGAAATATCAGCTTCCTCCTCCTTCCAAAGACATCCATTGTATAAGCTGCATTGAGGTAGCGCTCTATTTTACCAAAAGTTCTGTCGTCGCTTGCGTTGAGCTCAATTACCTCAAACTTATACTCATTAGCCAGAGCATAAACTGTCGTAGTCTTCCCGCTACCCGGAGGACCAGCAAGGAGGAGGGCTTTTTTCTTAGGGGCCCCATGGAGCCAGCTTTCAATCCATGCTTTAACCTTTTCCAATGCTTTTTCTTGATTTACTATATCCGCGAGCCTTCTTGGCCTATACTTTTCAACCCACGGCAGCATTTGGGCTCACCTAATCCTTGCCGAGCAGTGTAAACTGGGCTAAGAGGGCTTCAAGTTGAATCATTTCGTTGGCCCCCTCAACAAGCCTGAAGTCGTATTCACCAATTTTATCTGCCAAGGCAACCTTTTTTGGCTCGCTTATTGGAAGGTTAAACACCTCTTTGTGCATCTGAATCAAAACGTCTTCTCCGCTCAAACCCTGCTTTAGAAGTATCTCCCTAAGCTTGTCCCTAGCTTTAAGGAAATTGCCCTCTAAAGCTAAAAGCATCATTTCCCTAACGTCTTCTGGTCTGGCCCTGCTTGCAACCAAAAATACGTTTTCATCAGTTATTTTGACATCTAGGGCAGCTGCAGCTTGGAGAACGTTTATTGCCCTCCTTAAGTCACCTTCAGCCACGTAGAGTATTGCCTGAAGGCCTTCTTCAGTTAGCTCGAGCCCTTCATTTTCAGCTATGTATTTTAGCCTCTTTGCAATGTCCTCGTCTTTTAACGGCCTAAAGCGGAATATGGCGCATCTTGACTGGATCGGCTCGATGATCTTTGACGAATAGTTACAGGATAAGATAAATCTTACGTTGCTCGAAAACATCTCCATTGTTCTTCTTAATGCTTGCTGGGCGTCCTGGGTCAGAGCGTCCGCCTCGTCAAGAAAGATTATCTTGAAGCTCGCGCCGCCTATCGGCTTCGTTCTTGCAAACTCCTTTACTTTCTCACGAATGACGTTTATGCCGCGCTCGTCCGAGTTGTGGAGGAGAACCGGTATCTCACCAGCGAAGAACATCTCGTTGCCCGGAACACTTACATCATATACGAAGTCGTTGTACTCAACAAGCTCGACCTTTTTAACCACCAATGCGTGGAGGTCAGTGCCCGCTAACTTCTTCAGCGTTTCAAGGACTTTCTTGCCTCTGGTGTCAAGCCTTGTCTCATCCACCATTGGGAGGATTTTCTTCAGGGTCTCCTTTCTCACGCGCTTCTTGCCCTCGTAGAGCTGGTGCCTCAGTTCATAGCGCCAGTTTCCGTCTATGGCGTGCTCTATGGACTTTAGCATCTTAACTACCGGCTCAGCTGGGAGGAGCTCTGCCTTGCTCCACTTCATGCCACCCTTCCAGATAAGCCTCGCCTCTCTGTCAAAGACGCTCGCCTCAATTCCGGAAATCCTCGCCAGCCAGACCGTGTCTATGAGCAAATCCCTTGAAACCGAGGAGATCCTTACAACTCCGCCCCACTCCCCGGTTCCGTCGCCGTCGGCGAGTCCCCTGAGGAAGGCTATCCTCTCGTGAACCGGGAACTCAAACACAAAGCCGGGAATCCTCTTGTTCTCTGCCCTCCTTCCGTTGCCATCGTAGAAGTTCTCGTCAAAGAACTTGGCCAGCTGGGTGCTCAGGAACCTGATCTGGTATGCGCTCTTCTTTGAGCGGTCAAAGCCTGAGGAGGTGTAGTTCTCGTAGAGGCTGACGCCCAGCCCCTCGGCGAACTCCCTGACGCGGTTTATCAGCTCCCTCTCGTGGCTCCCGAGGGTGTAGATGATCTGACCTGAAGTGTTCCCCTTAAAGCCAACTGCCCCCTCGGCCGCGTATAGGCCGAGCATGTAGGATAGCTCCTCACCAACCGGAAGCGCCTCAAAGGTTCTCGTTCTCGCGCTCTCCTTGATTCCATATTCTCTCATGTCTAGGACGTCGAGGAAGCCCTCCAAGTTCGCCGTGAAGCTTAGAACGATAGACCCCTCGCTCAGCTCGCTTGCCTTCACCGTTTCAAGCCCGTTCTCCGTGAGCACCATAACCGAGTGGTTGCCGGTCAGTTCAAGCTTTCCACCGCCCTCAAGGTGGACGCGAAGTATGACCGGAACGCGGTGGCGGATTATTTTCCTAACCTTCGCCCATCTGACACGGTAGCTCTCGTCAACGGTGAGTACTTCGAGGTTCGAGGCATCTTTGTAGGAGACATCGCCGTCGCTTTCGTCGAAGTAAAGCCTGTCCAGCTCGGCAAAAGTGGTCCTGAGGATTCTTCCGTTGATTCTCACCAGTATCGGCGTGTCTTTGGAGACGGAGGCATTTAGCTCGAGGAAATTATGCCTCCAGTGCTCCCCAAATAACTCTCTGGCTAAACAAAGAGCACTTGTCGTTTTTCCCGTTCCGGGTGGGCCTGCAAAGAGAAGATGCGGCATCGAGCCGGTTTTAACATAGTGCTTAAGCCTCTTCACTATGTGATCTTGCCCTACAATGTCGTCAAGCCTCTCAGGCCTATACTTCTCAACCCACGGTTTTTCAAGAATTTTAACTTCCTTAACCTCTTTTACTTCCTCAACCATTGCAACCACCTGTTATCGTGACCTAAACACTTTATAATCACGAGAATATTTAAACTCTTTGGAATCCCAAAGAATTTCCAAAACTTCCCCACCTCTCAAGGAAACTTGCTCTCTGTTGTTCATTTAAATTCATGAAAAACTTTTATAGGACAAAAATGTGAATATTATATTCGGTGTTGTCTATGGCAAAGCTTGATTGGATTACTGAAGAACTTAATGAACTTAAAGAAAAAGGCCTTTACGTCAGAATTAGAGTTCTCCAGAGTGCCCAGGGCCCCTGGGTGATTGTTGATGGGAAGAAAGTTCTAAACATGTGCTCAAACAACTATCTTGGCTTAGCAGCACATCCAAAAATTAAGGAAGCGGCTATAAGAGCTATTCTTGACTATGGCGTTGGAGCTGGAGCCGTTAGAACGATAGCCGGAACAATGGAACTCCACGTGGAGCTTGAAGAAAAACTTGCAAAGTTCAAGAAGAGAGAAGCCGCCATTCTCTTCCAGAGCGGCTACAATGCAAATCTTGGGGCAATAAGTGCCTTCATAAAGAAAGGCGAGGATGGAGTTTTTGTTAGCGAAGAACTAAACCACGCGAGCATTATCGATGGTATGAGGTTAAGCGGGGCCGAGAAAGTTATTTACAAGCACCTCGACATGGAAGACCTCAAAAAGAGGCTCGAAGAAGTGAAAGACAAGAAAAAGAAGCTTATTGTTACTGATGGTGTATTCAGCATGGACGGTGACCTTGCCCCACTCCCGGAGATCGTGGAATTAGCGGAACAGTACGATGCGATGGTTTATGTTGATGATGCCCACGGTGAAGGTGTTCTGGGAGAGCACGGGAGGGGTATAGTGGATCACTTCAAACTGCACGACAGAGTGGACTTTGAAATGGGAACTCTGAGCAAGGCATTCGGTGTCATTGGTGGCTATGTTGCAGGGCCAGAGGAGGCAATAGAATATTTAAAGCAGAGGGGAAGACCATTCCTGTTCTCATCCGCCTTGAATCCGCCTGACGTTGCTGCCGCTATTGCCGCGGTTGAGATTCTCCAGAAGAGTGATGAGCTCGTTAAGAAGCTCTGGGACAACACCCACTTCCTCCAGAAGGGACTAAGAGACATTGGCTATGACTTAGGAAACACCAAGCACCCAATTACACCGGTAATGCTATATGACGAAAAGCTAGCCCAAGAGTTCTCAAGAAGACTCTACGATGAATACAACATCTTCGCCCAGGCAATAGTTTATCCGACAGTCCCATTGGGCACGGCGAGAATAAGGCTTGAGCCTTCAGCGGCCCACAGCAAGGAAGACCTGCAGTACGTAATAGATGCGTTCGAAGACCTCGGAAAGAAGACCGGGTTCCTGAAGTGAAGAATTTTGAACACTTTTTTGTCTTTTGTTCTGTTTTTATACGTCGATTTAGATTAACGGTCAGCAGAAGAGCTTATATACTCCAATCACAAATTACTTATTTGGGTGTAAGACGTGGCAGTCGACATTATACACATTGTCCTTGCAGGGATTGCCCCTCCTGGCGCTGCTCACTATAACCCTGCTTAGCCTGTATTATAGACGCCAATTTATCTCCCACTATCCGCAGTTTTCCCGCTCGTACGATTTAATAACCCTCGGTTTTTCACTCGTGACTCTGGCAAAGGTTATTTTTCTACCCCTCGACCTCAACGATGCCGGGTTCATCCACATAGAGCAGAGTACGGAAAGGTTCCTCGGCACTATTGGGAACTTCCTCCTCTTCATAGGGCTCTTTCCTCTGATTTTTGGCTGGGCAGGTATGATATCGTCCATAACAAGGAAGTACGAGCTCGTTCCTGTTGTGGAAATAGAAGGCGAACCCGAGGAGATGTCCCCTGGGGTGTATATTATCCCCTCTGGTTCAGGCCTCAACCTTCTGTCAAGGCTTATTAAGGGCCGTGCTCCCCTGATAATCACACGTACGCAGCCAGATAGTGTGAGGAAGACCCTTAACCTTGAAGAGGTTCCGATTTTGTGGCTCACAGCCGCTGAATGCAGCGATGACTGTGTTAACCCCCGAAGGCTTGAATATCTGCTCCACACCCTGATCAATTTCATGAAGAGAAACGATACTCCCAAGCTGATATATCTCGATGGCCTTGAGTACCTAATCCTCGAGAACGAATTTGTTCCAGAATTCAAGTTCCTTTCAACACTAAAGGACTACGCCGTTATAAATAACACTGTGATCCTAGTGCCCGTCGAGAAGGCTTCTCTCAATGAGAGGGAGTGGAACCTGCTGAGGAGGGAGTTTAAATGCTTTGAGAGAGAAAGGGCAGAGTAACCGTTAGAAATTCCACTCATAATTACTTTAATTTCCCCGCAATGTTGCATTGAGAACATGTTCGATTGCATCCTCGTGCAACTCCTTTACTCGGGCTTCTTTTGATTCGTTCTAAACGAAAAACGCAACTCAGAATTAATTCAATAATCGAAAAAAAGGAACAACACTTACTTTTAGTAAAAGGAAAAAATTATAAATACCCTAGTTCCCACCACCTGTGAAGTTGTATAATCTGTCCAGATTCACGGCCAGAATCGCCCCTAAAATCCTGACAGCTAACCCCCTCAAACTAACACTCCTGCTCGGCCTCAGAAGAAACTCAGAAAACTTCGAAAACAAAGTCTCAATCCTCCTGCGAAAGTCAGACAAGTACTTGTAAAACTTCTTCTCCTCCAGATTACTAATCTGATTCCCCCGCTTTACTGGCGTGTAAACAACGCCAAACCTCAGAAATTCCTCCTCGAGCCCCCTGCTAACATACCCCTTATCCAAAAACAGAAAACAGCCAGAAAACTCCTCAACAATCACCCAGAACTTTTCCCTGACAACACTCACATCATGCTTGTTTGCCGGATCAACAGACAGTAAAGCCAGCAAATTTCCATCAGAGTAACAGGTCAGCTTGTACCCATAGTAAAACTTTTTTTAGAGGGGTAACAAACCCAACTGCGGGCTTTTCAGAGATGACTTCTGAAGAACCCTTCTTATCCTTCCTGTTTTTTCTGGCCAACTCCTTGGTCTGAATGGGCTTTGAGTCCAGTATTCTAACGTATTCTCTGGCGTGTTTTTTGAATAATTCTTCCTGCGCTAGGAGCAGGAGTTTTTCGTGCCTGTTCAAGCGTTCTGTTAGTTTGTTGTACCTGATTTTGGGGAACAGCTTCATTTCTTCGATTAGGACTCTGTAAGCGTGCTTGTAAACTCCTCCGAAGTGCAAGTGTGCTAGTATTGCGAAGGTTATTAGGTCGTAGAGGCTGATTATTTCCCTGTGAGTGTTTTTCGGGTAGTGTTTGCTGATTATCGGGTAGATTTCGGATTTTATGATCAGGATTTTCCTCTGAAAGCTCAATACAACCACCAATCAATCAAAAGACTTAAGTGCTTATAACTCTAACGATCTAATGGGAACTAGGGTATAAATATAATGCAAAAACTGCAAGGGGGTGAACCTCGTGAAGTGGAAGCTCCTGTTCGCAGTCCTGCTGGGACTGCTGATGGTTGGAGTGACAGCAGGAAGCGCGATGGCAACTCCAAGTATCCCAAGAGACATTGAACCTCAGTCAGTAACTCCTGGAGCCGCTCTAGAAGCTTATCTCACTGGAAATGGCATTCAGAATAGCCGCATAATACACTTGATATTCTTCGCATACAAACATTATAAAGTGGAGCATGGAAGCAAACTCTCAATGGTGATTGGCATTGGAAAGTTACCAATAGGAGGGTATCGGGTTTGGATAGGAACCCCGAGTGGGCTGTTTCATAGGTAGTGATAAATGGAACTTTTGAATTCCTTTGTTTTCCGTAATTTTTAAATAGTCTCTAATTATACTTCCTTGTGGTGAAGCAGTTCCCAGAATGTGGGGTTTGTCAAGCCCGAATGGGGACTGTCGAGAGCCTTGAAGATGTGGGGAGTCTCC
>NZ_KE387149.1:450363-455165 GCF_000430485.1 Thermococcus sp. PK | reverse complement strand
AGCGTTCTGTTAGTTTGTTGTACCTGATTTTGGGGAACAGCTTCATTTCTTCGATTAGGACTCTGTAAGCGTGCTTGTAAACTCCTCCGAAGTGCAAGTGTGCTAGTATTGCGAAGGTTATTAGGTCGTAGAGGCTGATTATTTCCCTGTGAGTGTTTCTCGGGTAGTGTTTGCTGATTATCGGGTAGATTTCGGATTTTATGATCAGGATTTTCCTCTGAAAGCTCAATACAACCACCAATCAATCAAAAGACTTAAGTGCTTATAACTCTAACGATCTAATGGGAACTAGGGTATAAATATAATGCAAAAACTGCAAGGGGGTGAACCTCGTGAAGTGGAAGCTCCTGTTCGCAGTCCTGCTGGGACTGCTGATGGTTGGAGTGACAGCAGGAAGCGCGATGGCAACTCCAAGTATCCCAAGAGACATTGAACCTCAGTCAGTAACTCCTGGAGCCGCTCTAGAAGCTTATCTCACTGGAAATGGCATTCAGAATAGCCGCATAATACACTTGATATTCTCCGCATACAAACATTATAAAGTGGAGCATGGAAGCAAACTCTCGATGGTGATTGGCATTGGAAAGTTACCAATAGGAGGGTATCGGGTTTGGATAGGAACCCCGAGTGGGCTGTTTCATAGGTAGTGATAAATGGAACTTTTGAATTCCTTTGTTTTCCGTAATTTTTAAATAGTCTCTAATTATACTTCCTTGTGGTGAAGCAGTTCCCAGAATGTGGGGTTTGTCAAGCCCGAATGGGGACTGTCGAGAGCCTTGAAGATGTGGGGAGTCTCCGTTCCCCCGAAAGCCAGCCAATGAAGACGGGAGGCTGGAAGCCTACCCGTTACGAAATTAACACCCTACACACACTTTACGGGTAGGCAGAACGGTTACAGTGTATCCGAACGAGGTAGACTGGATGTGGAACGAGGCTAGATATGAAGGGACAACAAAGAAATGGGGCAAAACATTCCATAAATTCAAGATTGAAAACAGTGGTTGGACCATGTCTTCCTTTAAAGTCCCAATGAAGTTCTCAAAAGGAAAAGGAGAAAGCTACGGTATACTAATACTTGGAGCAAACACTTACGATGAAATCGACACATTTCTAGGCAACCTCGGAGGTACCCTCTTAGGACGTCTATTGGCAGGATCTATAGGGGGCATTATAGGCCTCTTAGGGGCTTCTGGTATCAGTTATGACTACATAAAAGTTACTGAGGTGTGACCTGTGGGGAGCAGGAAACTTGAGGCCATCGCTTCGTTTCAAGCGCTTCTTTTACTTATTTTTGGTACCCCACCTCTAATCAAGAAACTCCCTAGTTCTACCCTGTTTCCAGCAATTTTAGTGGTAGGACTTCTATTAGTTGATAGAAGCAAGAAAGCCTTTAATGAGTACCTTCGCGATCTGATTAAACAAGAAAGAAAAACAAATGTTGCAACCTTATACAACGCTGCAACTTTTTCTTTAGTGATGTTAGGCCTCCTCTCACTCTCACTCGCATCGATTGCTAGTAAAGAGGGCTATTCGAGAACCACCATAAGTTTCATGATCTTGCTCATGTTATACACGTTTCAAGTGTTTTATTCCCCTCTCACTTTTTCCAGAATCGTTAACATTGCCGTTTCCCTCTATGCCCCCCACGTGCTCGCTCTTGAGCTTGCCGGATTTTATGAAATGCCCATAATTTTGATAATAAGCGCAATTTTCAGGGTTTTCCTCTGGGTGCTTGCAATCACTCTAGCGCTCCGCATTTTCAAACTGAACGAACAAGGAACAGACCTCTTGCCATCCCTGTTTCCCCTCATATACGCTGGATGGATAATAACAATGATCCGACTTGTTGACTACTTCTATCTCTCCCTATATTTCCGGAATGTAATTGAGAGCCTTATTCTCATATCTGCCTGGATGATATCGTTTTATCTCCTTGGAAAGAGACTCAAGCCCTACACCGGCAGCAGGGCCTACCTGATCTCTTTCAGTGTTGGAGGAGTTTTGTTCGTATTGGTGCCACCTCCAATGACTATGTAACATAACCCCAACAAGAATGTAAACCGGATCTGCCCAACCTCTGGAGGTGCCGAGAATGAAGTTTTATGGGTCAGGAAGGATTAGAGGGGAAATGTTACGTATTTTGGTTCTTATATTCTTTTTAACTGGCTTTTTGATTTCGTTTGATCCGGCTACCGCAATAATAGGAGTCATAACAGCTTTCATACTCACATTTGAACATCAGAAAGCTAAAAACAAAAATAAGATCAAAGATGCGATTTTCTCGCTTATTGGACTAACACTTGGAATTACTAGTGGAGTGGAAATTTATGGGACAGAGAAGTACCTTTCTAACTGGCACTCCTTGTGGTGGATACCAGTTCTCTGGGCAATTGCCACACTAGTGGAGATATTAATCCCAAAGTAGGATTCGAGTTGGAAACCTAAGAGTGGCAGTAACCAGTAGTGGAAGGTGGAGTGGATGAGGGTAAGAGCATTGATGTTTCTAGCTGAGGGAGTTTTAGCCACACTTCATCCGTGGCTTGCTGCTCTCATCTTAATTGGAAACTGGATAGCCAAGCCCAGAATGAAATACTACTCCAGAAGGAAAACAAGCCTTCTGTTCTTGGCGGGGATGCCTGTTGGGTTCATGCTTGGTTATGGACTCTTTAAGGAACATCTCCAGTTGTGGTGGAGCTATAAGGATGGCTTATTCAGGACAATTGCAGGAACCAAGAATCCAGTTTGGATTCTCATAATACTGGTAGGACTTGGAATCTGGGGAATTCTCAGGGGGTCTAGAGATGAGGGGAAAGATTAAATGGATACTGGCCCTTTGGATACTGGGCGAAGTAATATGCTCATACCAGTTAGTCGGTTTTTATCACATGCTCAGGATTTTTAACGTTTCCATATCCCGCCTGTGGTTACCTCTACTTGTTAACGGACTTAGATTTACCTTGCAATCCCTAATCTTACTTGGAACCTTAGCTCTGATCTTAAAGAAAACACCTTCCCTTGAACTTTACACGATTTACTCCGCTCCCCTCCTTATTGTAGGACTCGCCAGTGCAGTGCTTCGATTGAGCATTCCTTCAAAGATAGGACTTAGAACCCCTTTAGAACAACTATCGCTGTTTGTGGGGTTTATTCTTCTCATTGTTGGATTAATAAGGTATTATTCCAAAAATTTGGATACAAAGAAAAGAAAATTGATTGCCTATATCACCATACCCATCCTAGCTGGGGAGATAAAAGCAGACTAGAATTTTATTCTGCCTATGTGATAATAAACCACGTCATTGTCCTCATCGACCACCGCCAGAACCATCTTTTTTCTAACCCCATGAGCAACCCTAACCCTAGCGGTTAAGTCGTTTGGATACATCTTCTGGTTCTCACTTACAACCCAGATTAGCCAGTCCGCATGCTCCTCCATTCCTTTGCGGTACACTCTAAAGTGAGAACCGTATTTGAGAGCTGTCTTCACAGTGTAGCCCCTATTCCTAAGATTCTTGTAAACCAAAAACTTTAGATCAAAGTGCTCATCTTTTTTTCTTCCAATTTCGAAAAGCTCTTGAACGCTGAGCTCTTTTTCACCGTCAAAAACTTTAATCCATCCTTTGTCCAACAGATAAGCGGCTTCAATAAGAGAAAGGAAAAGCTTGCCATTTACAACTTCCCCATAGTGCCGCTTGTTGTAGAGCTTGTTTATAGCACTCTCCATCGTGCTGAAAACCCTATCTCCGCTTAGGTAAAATTTGAACTCACTCAACTCCTGTCCCCCCATGCGTCTGATGTGAGAACCATGTAGTAGGCATCCTCGCCATCGGAGTAGTAGCCTTTTATGATTTTCATCTTCTTAAAGCCCAGCTTTTCGTAGAGCCTAATTGCCCTCTCGTTGCTGACCCTGACTTCAAGTCCTATATACCTAGCTCCCTTCCTCAGCAGCCTGTCTATCACAACTTCCATAAGGGCCTTACCAATCCCATTTCCTCTGTAAAGCGGGTCAACGGCTATGCTCATTATATGTCCTTCCAGATCTGGTCTTAGATATCCCATTACGTATCCTACTATCCGCCCGTTGTATTCTGCAACGAGAAACGTGTCCGGATTTGCCTCCAGAAACATCAGAAACAGGCCCCTCGGGTATTGCTCCCTAAAAGACTGCCTCTCAATACGCATAATCTCACTTAGGTCAAAAAGAGTGGCGGGTCTTATCGTAACGAGGCTTAGGGGAATTTTTCTGGGGATGGAAGTATCTCTTGAAGAGAGGCTCATAGTTGAAATATTCGCCCAGTGGTTTTTAATCTTATTGATTTAAAAAGAATATCAAAGAGAGATTATTATCGGCTCAAAAGGCACCTCTATCTTCCCATCTTTGCTTTCAACCTTTCTACCTGTCAGAAGGTCTATTCCCTTAACTTCAATCTCTATCTCTCCGATTTTGCCCTCCAAGTTGAAGATTCCAACCGCATTTTTGCACTCTACAACCGCAACTCCTTCCTTTGCCAAATACACCCTTTGACTGTTGCAGTCAATTGACTTTTTAATCTCGATTAGTTTCTTGATAAAAGATGAAAACTCCTCATTCCCCTCTTCCCAGGGAATAGGGTCCTTTTCAAAGAGGCTCGGCTGCTTTTCGATGGCATACTCCTGACCTGCATATATCAGTGTAGCCCCCTTGAGCATAAACCTGACCTCCTCCCCGCCCTGAAGGGCGAGGGTTCCAACGAGTTAACCCCTCGCCAACGGCGGAAAGGTTTGAGGGGTCTCATTTAGACCCAAGTTAAAGCGGGTCTTCG
>NZ_KE387149.1:428288-450263 GCF_000430485.1 Thermococcus sp. PK | reverse complement strand
ATCAGGATTTCCTGCTGAAAGTTCATAACAACCACCAATCAACCAAAAGACTTAAGTGCTTATAACTCTAACGATCTAATGGGAACTAGGGTTAAGTTTATAACCAGCCTGGAGGTAGTTAATTAAATGAAGGTGGTACAATGAAAATAGCGGAAGAGGCCGTGGGTATTGTTAAAGGTGAGGCAAGTGTCATAGGGTATGATTTTTCCGCTCACCCCGATGTGAATTTACAGTTTGGGGAGTTTGTCGTTGCCCAGAACAGAAACGGGGAATGGGTTATCGGCACAATCAGAAAGCTCCAAAACATAAATTGGCTCCTCATAAGTGGAAAAAGCACATATCAATCTCTTCAGCTTGATTTGGAGCAATACGGAGAGAGCATTGAGGACAATGAAGAAGTTATCGCTAGCGTAAGGGTGCTGGGCAAACTCAATTTTAACGGCGAGAGAATTGATGTTTTACCAAACAGAGTCCCAATCCCCAATGGAAGAACTGTTTATAGGCTAAGCGACGAAGTCCTCAAGGCAATATACAACCCCGGAGAGGGATACATCAACGTGGGAACTCTCCTCCTAAGGGAAAACGTGCCAATATATCTGAACGCTGACGAGCTTGTATCAAGGCATTTTGCCGTTTTGGCAGTTACCGGAGCAGGTAAGTCAAACACCGTTGCAGTGATGATAAGCCAGATCGTCGAAAAGCTCAGGGGGACGGTAGTTGTCCTAGACCCGCACGGAGATTACGTAAAGCTGAAGCTTCCAGACACTGGGAAGAAATACGTCAAGATAATAGATGCCAAAATAAGACCTGAAGAAATGGATAGTGAAGAGCTGGCAGACCTAATAGAGGTCGCAAAAAACGCCACCATACAGAGAGAATTTCTAGCTAAAGCATGGGAAACAATCAAATACGAAAATCCAAACTTGGGTGGGAGAGAACTTATCGAAAAGCTCATGGAGACGATAAACGACTGGATCAGAAATAAAGCGGCAATTTACTGGGATGAAGGAAAAAAGGACTATCTAACGGAAGAACTCAAATCAGATAGGGTAGAGACGTTAAGGGGAGTTGTTTTAAGGCTTAGGAGATTTTTGAGAAATTATGGGGGATTATTAACCAGTGAGGACTTAATATCCCAAATTGAGCCTGGAAAGGCAAACGTTATCGACCTCGGGCCCTTAGACGAGGGCCAAATGAAAGTCGTTGTCGGAAAACTGCTCCAGGGAATATTTGAGGCAAGGGTAGACTATGAAAAAGCCAGAAAGACTCTTGAACGCATAGAAGAAGAGCTAAGAGAAAGCAGGGCTGCGAAAACATCAAAACTCGAAGAAGAAATCGAAGAGCTCAAAGAACTTATGAAGAGCATCGAAAAGAAAAGTAAAGCACTTGCTGAGCCAATACTCATGATAGTGGAGGAGGCACACATCTTTGCCCCGCAAGGAGAACACAATGATGCCGTGAGGGTTTTGAGCAGAATTGCCAGGGAAGGAAGAAAGTTTGGAGTTGGGCTTGGAATAGTATCCCAAAGACCAAACAAACTTAATGAAGACGTCTTAAGCCAGACAAACACCAAGATAATCCTGAGGATTGTAAACCCAAGAGACCAAGAGTATGTCCTAAAGGCAAGCGAGCAGTTGAGCAACGACTTGCTAGCTGACATAGCCTCCCTCGGAAAAGGAGAGGCAGTTATAGTTGGCCAAGCAATAGCCCTTCCAGCGCTTGTTAAGATTTACAACTTCAAAGAAAAGGGCGGCGATTATGGAGGAGAGGACATAGGAGTTGTATCAAGGTGGCGTAAAAGAGCAGAAGAAGAGAAGAGAGAGGAAGAAATTCAGCAGGCTTATGAAGATGAGGGGATAGAGTATGACCTTTAAATTTGCCCACATTGCAGATGTACATCTTGGGTTTGAGCAGTACAGACTGCCCTACAGAGCCGAGGAGTTTAGAAAAACCTTTGAGACTGCAATAAAAAAGGCAGTTGAGGAAAAAGTGGACTTTATACTTATTGCGGGAGACCTCTTTCACCGCAGCAACCCAAGCCCCCAGACAATAAAGGAAGCCATAGACATCCTTTCGATCCCAAAAGAAGAAGGAATTCCGGTTTTTGCAATTGAAGGAAACCACGACAGAACCCAAAAGAGGATTTCCGCATACAATCTTCTAGAATCCCTGGGGTTGATGTACGTTCTCGGCTTCAGCGAGGAGAAAAAAGAAAACACGTATCAAACCACAGAAAAAGTCAATGGAAAGCTAATCGTCAAAGGGGTCTTCGAAAAAGGGAACAAAAGCCTAGAGATTTATGGGTTGAAGTTCATGAGTGCTGCATGGTTTGAGAGAAACAAGCTGAGCGAGTACTTTAAGCCAAGCGGAGACGCTGTGCTTATGCTCCACCAGGGGATAAAGGAAATGATGGACAGCCTGAGACTGGAAACGCAGAGGGACTACTTCGAGATAACCCTCGAAGACCTGCCAGAGGGCTTTCTTTACTACGCAATGGGGCACATACACAAAAAGTGGCAGACAAACAAAGGATTAGGTGTAGTTGCTTATCCCGGTTCATTGGAGAGGTGGGACTTTGGGGACTACGAAATAAGATACAGGTGGAACGGAGAGACTTTTGTTCCCCAAGCCGGAGAGGACAAGGGATTTCTGATAGTTGAAGATTTCAAACCAAGGTTTGTAAAACTCGACGTTAGGCCTTTCTACGATGTTAAAATTAAAGCCGACGAAAGGGCTGCAAGGCAGGAGCTCAAAAAGCTGAGCACAAAGATACCAAAGGAAGCTTTCTTGAGGGTGGACATTGAATGGGAGAGGCCTTTTGACGTGTCTTTTCTCCACGAAATCTTCGAAGTTGAATACCTCCACATAAGAACGAAGTTCAAACGACCATCCTTCAGGCCAACCCAAACCACAGATCTAAGAGGGTTCTTTAATCCCCTAGAGCTCAAAATACTCGAACTTGTTGGCGAGAAGGAATTTGAAGCTTTTGAAGAAGTTATCGAGCTCTTCTTAAGAGGCTCTATACCTGAGAAAGAATCTACGCCCAACAAAGAAGAGAGAAAAGAGGAAGTTAAAGAAAAGGTTGTTATGAAACAAGAAGAGGGGGAAAAGAAGCCTGAAGAGAAGAAAATCAAGAAGATAAAAAAGCCACCAGAGAAGAAATCGGACTTATTGTCCTGGCTCAAAGGGTGAGAGGAAATGAGGATTGAGAAAATAATAGTGAGAGATTTCCGCTCACATGAGTTCACAAAGGTAACGTTTACACCCGGGATAAACCTGATAATAGGACAAAACGGTTCTGGAAAAAGTTCCCTCCTCGATGCGATACTCGTCGGGCTTTATTGGCCCACAAAGCCCAAAGACCTCAAGAAGGAAGACATCCTCAGGGTGAACGGAAAAAGCACAGAAATAACGGTATTCTTTGAAAAAGATAATGTACGATACCAGCTCCACAGGAACATAACCAGAGGTATAGCTTTCGTCAAGTATCAAGACGGTGATGAGTGGCATTATGCAACTGAAGCCGGTCAGCAGCCCGTGAGGAACTGGATGGAAAAAATGATTCCCTATGATGTATTTGTGAATGCAATATACATAAGGCAAGGCGAAATCGACGCAATTTTAGAGAGTGATGAGAGCAGAGAAAAAGTCGTTAGAAAAGTTCTTGGGTTGGACAAATATGAAAACGCGTACAACAACCTCCTCGAAGTCAGAAAAGCTATAGACCGGAAGATTAACGCAATTGAGGAGTACCTTACAGCAATGAGGAACATTGACGAAATAATAGAGCAAACACAAAAGAACTTGACAGAGGTAATAAAGGGAATAAACGAGATTTCCCCCAAAATCCCGAAACTGAGAGAAAATGCCGAGAAGATAAAGGAGAGACTCTACCAACTTGACGATCTTTTGGAACAGCTCAATAAAGTAAAAGAAGAGAGAAATGAACTCGAAAAGACTCTCAAAGGGGTAGCAACGAGAATAAATGCACTGCTTGAATCAATAGATGAGAGGAAAAAGAAAATAGAAGAGCTAAGGAAGAAGCTGGAAAAGCTCGAAGAAATTAAACCCCAAGCCAAGAGGTACAAAGAGCTCGAAAAGTTCCAGAGAGAATACAGTGAAGTAAAAGCAAGAATTGAAAAAGAGCTTAAAGGCTACGAAGGAAAGCTTTCTCAGATAGAAGAAAGACTCAAAGAGCTCTTGCAGAAAGAAAAAGAGCTGAAAGAGCTTGAAGAAAAAATTGGCGGGATAGAAGAAAAGCTTGAAAGCCTGAAGCGGGCTGCAGAAGAATACGAAGAAGCCACGAGAATCAAGAAGACAATAGAGACCCTAAAGAATAGATTATCCCTTAGCGAGGAGGACATTAAAGTTCTCAAAGACGAGATAGAAGAGGCAAAGAGAAGAAGAGACGAAATCCGCGATAGGCTGGAAAAAATTGGGGAAGAAAAAGGAAAACTCAGGAGTCTTTCTGAACAGAGAGACAAAGCAATAGCAGAACTAATGAAAGCCGAAGGAAAGTGTCCTGTCTGCGGTGCCGAGCTTACAGATGAGCACAGAGAAGAGCTTATCGCAAGCTACAGAGCAGAAATCGGCGAATACAAAGCAAAAATAAGAGAGCTCGAAGAAGAAGAAAAGAAGCTCAGAGCCGAGCTCGTAAGCATTGAAAAGACTTTGAACAAAGAACGCATAGTGATAGAAAACGAAGGAATATTGAAACAGATAAAAGAACACGAGGAAAAACTGGCACAGTTCAACATCAACGAGCTTGAGAAAAAGGCCAAAGAGTACGAAGAACTCTCAAGGGAGAAAAACCAGCTTGAAGGCAAGCTCAAGGGGATTGTTGAAGAGCTCAAAAAGAAGCCGGTGTTCAAAAGAATGAAGATAAGCATAGAGGGCAAGATAGAAAACGCCAAAAGAGAGCTTCAGGGATATGAGAACAAACTCAAGGAACTTGGGTTTGAAAATGAGAGCGAACTTAAAGTAGAGCTCGAAAAATTGAGACCTCTCTACGAGGAGTACCTCAAACTTTTGGACGTTAAAGAAGAACTAGAGAAAGAAGAAAAACGCCTTAGCAGAGAAGAAAAAGAATTAAAGGTTCTGGAAAAGCAAAAACACAAACTTGAAGCACAGCTTTCACTGCTGGATGAGAGAGTTGCTGAGCTCGAGAAAAAGTACAACAAAGAAGAGCACGAAAAGCTGAGAAGAGAATATGTTGAGGCAAGAGAAGCCCTAACGAAGGCAGAAACTGAGCTTGAAAACCTCGAAAAAAGAAAAGAGGAGTTGAGCAAAAACCTAGAGAGCCTCCAGAAGGAGAGGGAAAACGTTAAGAACAAGAAAAAAGAGCTTGAAGAGCTGAAAAAAGCCAGAGAAAAAGTTCAAGAGCTCAGAGAAAAGGTCAGGGTATTTAAAAACCTCCTCAAGGAAGATGCACTTGCAAAAGTTGGAGAATACGCGAGCGAAATATTTGAGGAACTAACAGAAGAGAAGTACTCTGGAATAACTGTGAAGGCAAAAGAGAACAAAGTTGTTCTTGGGGTTATATACGATGGAAAAGAAAGGGAGCTTTCATTCTTGAGCGGTGGTGAGAGAATAGCCCTCGGTCTGGCGTTTAGATTGGCTCTATCCCTCTACCTTGCGGGAGAGATTCCCCTCCTCATAATGGATGAGCCGACACCTTATCTCGACGAGGAGAGGAGAAGAAGGCTCGTGGACATAATGGAGCGATATCTGAGGAAAATCCCCCAGGTAATAATAGTTTCGCACGACGAGGAGCTCAAGGATGCCGCAGATAGAGTGGTGAGAGTCAGGCTTGAAAACGGCACTTCGAGAGTAGAAGAAGTAGAGGTGGGATGAATGTACCGCCTCATTTCCAAATATCAAGCAGACAAAATCCTCCAGATGCTCAAAGGAGAACTCAAAGAAGTTGAAGGAGCCCTAAAGGGCAGAGTAGATTGGAGACCTCTCCCCGAAAAAAAGGAGAGCAAAGTTTATGCTGTTGATGGAAGTCAAGGAAAGGCAAGGCTGAGTGGAACAATAATTTATACAGTTGCCTCTTTTGCCTTTGGAAACGGTAAAAGTGCTCGGCTGGTCTATACAAATGCCATGACATACAACCATGGAATTTCCGACCAGATAATAAGACTTCAAATGGAGACTTTAGAAAACAAGCTCGGGGCGCTAGTAGGGAATGAGGAGCATATGATTTTGATGGACGGAACGCTCACCGGTTCATTAACAAGACCTCCCGTTTATCCCGAGAGCGTTAAAGGGATAACCACCTTAATTCATACGTTGGGAGAAGATAAACTGGGAGAACTCATCAGGGACTTCATGGAGAGGCTCGATGAGCACTATCTCGATTTAGAAAAGCGCCTTGCTGAGGAAAGGGAGCTCTACAGTGGAGTTATACTCGCGGACGAGGTTATAGATGAATACTCAGAGTTCTACAAAGCAATGGAAGGCAAAGAGATTGTAAACTACGACGGTGCCCTAAAGAGGTTGAGGGATGCGCTAAAAGCCGAGATTCCCAGAAGTGAGATAATAAAAATTGCCGAAGAGCTGGATGAATACAGTGAGCCAAAGACATTAACCCTTGAAGAGGCAAGAAACACCATTCATGTTGTCCTAGGCTATCTGGAGTACCTCTACTCACTAGAGAAGCTCCTCCAAAGGGAGCTAATCTACATCGCAAAGAGCTTCTACAACAGGAAAATCACGTCAAAACTGGGCATAGATCTCCTTGACGTGCCGTTTATCGATGCATATCTTGTCAAAACGCATGGCGAAGAACTTCCCGGTTACTGTGTAATATACGACCCGGAAAGGGCTGAAGAAAAAAAGAAAATAGCCCACCGTCTGCCGAGGATTTTGAGGAAATACTTCCCCACCGTCCAGAGGTTCATAGAAACGGGAGTTCCCTCAGCGTATATAAGAACCATGAAGGGGGGCATCATATACCTGCTCCAATCCAACACCTCAATCAACGATGAGCTGATAGCAAAATTGCTGTGGCACGAGAGCAACGGCTATATAAGACCGCTCCAGAGAGCCCACGAAGGGGTAAAAATTGAACAAAAAGCCTTCAGAGCTGAGCTTGAAGCCCTCATGAACTATCTGAAAAAGAAAGACAAAGAGCTGAGGGTTTTCATAAAATATGGAAGGTCTCCGCTCGAGTGATCACTCAACTCCCCTTCTAACTTTTACCGCAAGGCCCTGCTGAAATATCTTAAGTTCTTTGCCGTTTAACAGGCTTTGTCCGGTTGCCAAAAGCTCGTCGTTCTTATTCACCACAAGAACTTCGTCGTATGGCCTTATAGACTCGTCTGCATCAATCACGAACTTCGCAAAGACGTTCTTCCCCTTTCTTGCAAAGGGCTCCGCGTCTTCATTAACAACAACCCTTTTCATTGGATAGGGGAGAAGCTTGTGCAGTCTTCTTGCTCCTTCGATTCCAAGGGTCAAAAGACCGTCTTCCGCTCTAAAAGTTGCCACGTGCTTGCCTCCCGCTTTTATCTGTCTTGGCATTCCGGTCTTTCTTGAGAGCTCGACAAAAATATCTTTAAAGGCTTCACTCGCTCCTTCGCCAAACTGATATTCAGCAACAGCCTGAACGTAAAGCTTCGCTTCCTCCTTTGAGGGCTTCTCTATTGTGAAGTCTTCCTCCCCCTCGCTCTGGGCAAACGGGAAAGTTAAGCTCAGGTATTTTGGAATTTCGCCAAAAATGGGATGGCTGATTGTCTCCGGGAACTTCCCTTTTACCCTTTCAGCTCTTTGCTTTGCCCTCAAAACTACGGGAGTTTTCATGATCTCCTCACTAACCTTGAAAAAGGCAGAGGCCTTTGTTATCGGCTCGTTCTCCTCGAGGTAGTCCTTGTATTCAAGCAGCCTTTTGTAAGCGGCAAACATTTTTGGGTGAGACCTTGAACGCTCATCAACTAGCTGCCAGAGGGTTCCCTCTTTTATTGCCTGCTTCACCCTGTTTAACTCCTCTCTAATGACCCATAGGTTGTGAAGGGCTAGAAGCCTCGTTCTCTCTTCCTTTGACATCTCGCGCAGCTCTTGCGGTGTATGGCGAGAACAAACAGGGCATGAGCATGGGAAATACTCAAGCTCTTCAAGCCTCTTGGTTCCTTCAGGTGTCATGTAACGGTCGTCTTTAGCGTAAAGGGCGTAGCTTGCCGAATCAAAGAGGTCAATTCCCATCGCAACTGCCAGAGCAAATACCATCGGATGCCCAGCGCCGAAGAGGTGAACAGGTCTGTCCGGTCTTAGCCCAATTTTTGAGGCTATTACAACATCAACCAAATCCCTATAGCGGTAGCTCTCCATTAACGGAACAACGGCACCAATCGGATGGATCTCAAAGTTCATTTCGCTTAATTTTCTAGCGGCGTAGGTTCTCAGGTCGGGATATGTTGAGCCCTGAACGGTGGCATTCATGGGTATGCTCTTTATGCTCTCAGCCTCTTTTGCTCTCTCGAGTGTTATCTTAAGGTCCTCTTCAGCTTTCTCCCTTGGAGCATCTGGAATTGTTGGGATGTCTAGAAACGTCCCTATGTCAACGCCTATCTTGTGCTGGAACTCTATAATCTCTCTATTGGTAACCTCTACTCCACCATATCTCATAAGTTGGAAGCTTCCGGAATCGACCTCTATTATGCCATCGTAGCCCAAAAGCCTGTGAATACCATTTTCAAGGGCTTTCTCTCTCAGCTCTTCGTCTTTGTAAATTATGTAGGAGTTCGTGATTATAATGTCAAAGCCCATTTCTTTGAGCTCTTTAGGAGTCACTATGAGCTGCTTAGGGTTAACTACGGGCATAATAGCTGGAGTTTCGAGCTTTTTCCCGTTAACTTCAATTTTCCCTATTCTTCCCGCAGCATCTCGCGCTTTTATCTCGAATTTGAAGTCCATTTTCCTCACCACAGAGAATTCAGAATTTGAGTTTAAAAACCTAAGGAGACTTCAGCGCAAACTTTGCAAAATTCCCAGCAGCGTCCGGAGATAGCCATAGAGGTGGAGAGAAAGATAAAACAGAGCCCAGAACCACAGAAATACTGGAAAGAGAAGGGCATTTAGGAGGGAACCTCCCTCAACAACCGTAGGGATAAGAAGGGTAAGCACCTCATAACTTAAGAACAGCAAGAATAAATCAAAGTTTCCCTTTAAGAGCAGTGCAACCGGAACTACTACATCGAGAAGAGCAACGAAATCGCCCAAGATCAGGAAAAAGAGCTCTTTCTCCAGCCCTCCTCCAAGATGCTTTAAATCACCCAGAAACCATCTCCTCCTCTGCCTCCAAAGTTCTGGAAGTGTCTTTGGCATTCTCGTGTAGACCCTTGCCTTTGGGGCATAGAGAACCTTCCCAAGTTTCTTGAGCTCTTTTGTTGTTGCGTAGTCCTCAACTTCACTCTCGACAAACCCACCAATCCGCTCCAAGGCTTCTCTTCTGAAGGCCGAGATTGGGCCGGGAGCAACGCTTAGGTCTTCAAGCTCCTTAGCCCGTCTGAACATAGCAATTCTGAGATGCTCAACGTCCTGAGCTCTCTCCAAGAAAGAGCTTCCCAAGACCCTCACTTGCCCCCCAACCCCAACAACGTCCATAGAATAAAACCTCTCTACCAGAGATTTCAACGCGTTTGGCGAAAGGATAGAGTCCGCATCGGTGGTAACTATTATTTCACCCTTTGCTTTTGAGAGTCCGAAGTTAAGCGCTTTTGCCTTTCCTTCATGGGCCTTTCTAAAAACTCTCAGCCTCAGGTCTTTCAAAGAGAGGGCCCTCTCGAACGTGTCATCTTCACTGCCATCATCAATAACGATAACCTCAAAATCAGGATAATCCTGAGAGAGAGCCGACTTTATGGAGTCCACTATGTTCTCTCCCTCATTGTAGGCGGGTATCAATACGCTTACAAAAGGGGCAAAGTTTCCGGTTTTATAAGGCTTAACTAGACTAAGGAGGTAGTTAACGAAAAAATAACTATCCCAGAGGAGGATTATAGCTAAGAGCATCTCAAGCAGCATGACCTAAATTCTACTTTTGGCTTTTAACTTTTTCAATAGCCGGGCTGTAGAAATCTATAAAAGCACTCCCCCGAAATAGAAACTGGTGGTAGTATGATCATTTCAAAACCATGCACAACCATGAAGGGAATGATAGTTCAGCCCTATTCGTGGGACAAAGAGGTCACGATTGATTTAAAAAGGACTGCAGAATGCCTAAAAGATAAAGGCTACGAGGTAAAAAGCGTTATTCCCAAAATGATGGCGATAGCGGTAATAGACGGCTACGAAACGAGCATATATCCCAGTGGAAAAATAATCATAAAAGAACTCACCGACATCGAAGCAAGCAAGGAAATAGCAAAAAAGATAATAGAATGTGCAGGGCTGTCTGAGCTTCTTGAGGATTAAGCAAATGGCAGGGCTTCCCTGATTTTCTTTATCAGTTCATCTTTCTTTTCTGAGTCCTCGAGGGCTATCTGAAGAACTTCATCGATTCTCTCAACAGGGATTATTTCTATCTTTTCTGCCTTGTCAGGGCTTAGGAAAACGTCGTTCTCGTTTGCCTTTGGAATTATAACCTGCTTTATTCCGGCTTCAATTGCAGCTTCTATCTTTGGTGTGACTCCTCCCACGGGTAAAACCTCTCCCCTGACGCTCAGCGAACCGGTCATGGCAACACTCTGCTTTACGGGAATTCCTTCAAGAGCTGAAATGACTGCTGTCGCAACGCTTATGCTTGCGCTGTCACCTTCAACACCTTCGTATGTTTGCAGGAACTGAACGTGAATGTCGTAGCGGCTTATGTCTTCTCCCTTGTAGCGCTTTATTATAGCTGACACGTTTTGGACGGCTTCCTTTGCTATCTCCCCAAGCTTACCTGTCACTATTATCTTACCTTCTTCTTTGCTCGCAGCAGGAGCGACCACAGCTTCAATCGGCAACACAATACCGCTCTGTTCCCCTATAACTGCAAGGCCATTTACCCTTCCAATCTCTCCGCCCTCGGTCTTAATAACCTGGTACTCCTTCTTTCTCTCTATGTACCAATCTGCCAGCTGCTTTTCGAGTGGCTTGGCTAGCTGTAACGCCTTTAGTACGTGCTCTCTGGTAACGTATTTAGCTCCTTCCCTAACCGCTATGTCTCCAGCAGCCCTTACTACACCTCCAAGATCCCTAAGCCTCAAGGTAAGATGGCCTTTCCTGCCAGCTCTCTTCTGAGCTTCCCTAATTATCTCCTCAACGGCATCCCTGGTGAAGTGAGGTATTCTGCCGTCTTTCGCAACTTCCTGTGCAACAAAACGCACGAGCTTTCTTCTGTTTTCAATTGTATCGGGCATTGTGGTTCTCATGTATATTTCGTAACCATAACCCCTTATTCTCGAACGGAGAGCAGGATGCATCTTATCAACCGTGTCGAGGTTTCCTGCTGCAACCAAGATGAAGTCACATGGTATAGGCTCTGTTCTCACCATAGCACCGCTTGAGAGCTCGCTCTGGCCCGTTATTGGGAACTTCTTCTCCTGCATGGCAGTGAGAAGGCTTTGCTGCATCTTCAAGCTAAGGGTGGCTACCTCATCTATGAATAGCACACCCTTGTGTGCTCTGTGAATCATTCCGGGCTCAACTCTTTCATGGGCTGGAGTGCCGAGACCTCCAGAGTTCTTAACAAATAGACCATTGGCAAGTAGATTTCCTGTCTCTGTAGTTACGTTGTAAGTAACCTCTACTTCCTCCCAGCTTTCGATGAAGTGCCTTCTCTGTCCCCTTTTAATCTTTTCAAAACGCTCCTTGAGCTCTCCAAACCTTTCGGCAAGGCTTGATTCTGGAACAGCCGCTAGGTATTTCTCGACTTCTCTAAGGAACTTTTCTCTCTTTGCTGGAGAAAGGCTTATCGGAATGAACTCAAGGAAGTTGAGTACATTGTCTACGGACTGGGACAATATAAGCCTCACCTTGTGTTTACCTCTCGCTTCATCCACTCTGACTTTCGCTTTAATCCCAAAGAAGCTTAGATACCACGCTATTTCCTCAAAGAATGGGAGCTTCTTTTCAAGCTCATCGGTAAGCTGGACTATTTCAAGACTTCCATTGAATTTTATGCCGTCTTTGTAACGAGCAAACCTCGGTACACTACCATCGCCGCTATAGAAACCATCCATGAAGGCGAGGAAGATTGATGGCTTAAGCTTGATCCACCACGGAAGCTCAAACTTGACTTTGGTCTTATTGCCAGCTGGTGCACCAAGTGCAACAAAGAACCTTATAATTTTTCTGTCCCATGTTCTAAAAAGAATGCTCTTCCCTCTGCTCTCACGGTTCTCTTTAATCTCGTAATCGAAATCTCCAAAGAGCTCGCCAAGTGTTTTCACAAAAAGCTCAATGGCTTCCTTTTCGCTCGAAACAAAGCTCAAAGTATTGAGGTTTTTATCGATGCTTCCATCGCTAAAGAGAGCACCCAAAATCCTTGCTATCTTCTCGAGTCTGCTGTCTTCACTGTTTAATGGAAGTAAGTTGAGCTTTTCAAGCTCCTCTATCATTTTGAGTGAGTTTGGCTTTGCTCCCTGAGCCCACCAGCGAAGTGTACTTTCCTTGATGCCAAGCTCCTTTGCAGCTTTCTTGTAACCATTACCAGTTTTTTCGTGATACTCCTTCCAGCGGAGGTAAGCTTTGAGTTTGTCTTCCTCATTATAGGTTTTAGCAACATCAAACTTGTCGACAACTGTAATGGGTACCCTTATTATTTCGTCATCCTTGGTTATCTCTCCAGCTTCTTTAAGACCTCTTTCCGTGTACACTTTGTGTTCAGAGGTTAATGCAAGCCAGTAATCCTTTTCAAGGTTTACTATTTTTCTAAGCTTTTGCTTTCCTTCCCTTCTATTGACATAGAGGAGCTTTACAAATCCATCCTTTGTGAGTATTTTTACGTCCTCTCCCTGAAGATCCTTATAAACCACCCTAATCTTTCCGTCCATTCCTTCTCCAGAGGGCTCTTTGAGGGCACTATCAACGAACTCCCTAAGTTTGAACACTCTTTTCTTTTTGCCTTTTTCAATTACAATGCTTTCTTCACCGCTAAAACATTGGAACGGGTCGTGCCTAACGTCTCCAAGCAGAGCTCCAGCATGAGCTCCAGTTGCATCAACGAATGGAGCCTTAGTTCTTCCACAATTGTCAACAAGAAGCTTTGGTACCAAAACTTGATTCCTAAGCCTCATGTTTGATAAAGCCATCAAAGACACAATAAGCACAAAGACTCCGAACAGCAGAGTTTGGGCTGAGCGGTCCAGAAGAACCGCAATCATTACCACGAAAAGCACAAAAAGCAGCAGATATGACTTTATGTTCTCTTGCTCCTTTGCCTTCTGCCTGTAGCGCTCCACTATTTGTCTGCCCTGACATGCCGGAACTGTCTTTATCTTGGGCATATTTTCGTCTTCTGGGTTTGGAAAGACTAGAATATCCTCAAGATTTTCAGTTGGGAGGAGTTCCGCCATGGCCTGGCCCAACATGGATTTACCTGTACCGGGCTCACCTATTAACAGCACGTGCCTTTTTTGTTTCGCTGCGGTTTTTATTACCTCAACAGCATGATCTTGACCGATAACTTGGTCTATTAACTTTTCAGGGACTTTAATTTCCTCAGTAGTCTGGAAATCCATCCCCAATTCAAGGTTTTCACCATATGAGCGCTCTTTTTCAACGCTGTTAATCTCCTCGCTCAAAATACCTCACCTCTCCCAAACTACGGTTGCTTGAGTGAACTTATAAACTTTTTTTAAAGAAAATCGACGAGCTTAGAAAAGCTAAAATAATAAGAATCCGAAAAAGACATGAGGTGATAAAAATGAAAATTGAAGATCACATAGCTTTCACGGCAAACCACAAAGACTGGAAAGTTGGAGATAAATTGGTAATGATGGAAGACCACAAAATAGCCCACTTCCTTGCAAGTGTCTCAAATACCGTCAATCTGAAGATCCCAGAGTATCTAACAGACGTCATGGATATTGCCAGAATAAGGAATCTAGCCGAGGAGATAGGAGAGAAAGAGCCTTGGGAGGTTTTAAAAACCCTGAAATCTCCAGGAACTTCAAGAAAACTTAATCCAATGATATTCGAAGATGATAAAAAACTCAAAAAGCTCCTTCTGGATGCCGCGAAAGCGTTGCTAGCAAGGGAAGCGCTCTCAAAGAAGTTCCCCGTCAGCTACCCGGAAGAGCCCATAAGGGAGCTTAGAACCACGCTCATGTATAATGAGGATCACATAAACTTCACAGCCAAACATGGAAGCTGGATAGTCGTGAAAAGGCTTATAATAGACGATAAAACTCCAATGGCAGATGTTGCAAGAATCTTAGCAAGCATAAATGAAACAACTGTTTCAAAGATTCCTGTATATGCCGGAATAGATTTAAAAGGAATAGAAGGATGGTTTGGAGACATCAAAAAGGCTAAAAGTGATAGCGAGATAAAAGCGCTTGTAGATAAGCTCCTCACCATCCCAATAGAACAGTATGCACCGGAAGAATTCGCGGGGCATGCAAAAGTCTATGCTCTAAGGATAGCTCTGCAGAAGGTTGGGCTTTCAATTGACGTTCCGTCCAAGTCCCTAGAAAAGTATCTTGAGAAGAGTTGAAAAGAGGATAAGATGATGAGGCCGAGGACACCCGAGGAGCCCGATGAGGACTCTTCGCTTCGCTGATTCTTAATTCTTTTTTCCGAAAAGTTTTTAATAACAATTCCATAATAAAATTCGGAGGTGATTGCAATGGTGAAGAGGAATGTGATCTATACCGAGAACGCTCCGAAGCCAATAGGGCCATACAGCCAGGCAATCTTGGTTGAAAACCCGGATAAGATACTCTTCATTTCAGGACAGATTCCAATAAACCCAGAAACAGGGGAACTCGTTAAAGGAGACATAAGAGAGCAGGCAAGGCAAGCAATAGAGAACCTGATAGCAGTTCTAGAAGCCGCAGGGGCGACAGTTGATGATGTTGTAAAGGTCAACGTTTATTTGGATGACATAAACGACTTCGAAGAGTTCAATAAAGTGTATGAAGAATACTTCGGGCATTCAAAGCCAGCTAGGGCAGTGGTGCAGGTAGGAAAGCTTCCAAAGGGAGTCAAGGTAGAGATAGAAGCAATAGCAATCTTTGAGTGATTCGTTAGATTTTTATCTTTCTGTATCTTAGTTTTTTATGATGCTTATGTACAAGGGACTTGGCATAATCTTCGGTTTTCTCTTCATTGGAGAGCTCTTGAGCGAAGCATTTAATCTTCCAATACCCGGGAACGTCATCGGAATGATTTTGCTAACTTTTGCACTTTTATTCAACGTTGTAGAGCTGAAAGACGTTGAAAAAGAAGCAGAGTTCTTCATAAAGAATATGAGCGTGATGTTTATCCCACCAGGAGTTGGAGTCATAACATATTGGGGGCTCATAAAAAGCCAGGCAGTCCCGATTTTTGGGGCCTTGGTGATAAGCTTTGCTCTTACGTTGATTTTAACGGCGAAGTTCGTTGAACTCCTAAGAGGTGGCGAAAAATGAACTCCCTCGGAATTTTTCTAACGATTGCAGTTTTCTACTTATTTTCAAAGATTTATGAAAAGAAAAGAGCCTTCTACTTAAATCCTGTCATGCTTTCTATAATCGCAATAGCGTTCATCCTACATCTGACAGGGATTAGCTACGAGACTTATATGGAGAGTGCCAAGATTATAAGCTACCTTTTAAGCCCGGCAGTTGTTAGCCTTGCAGTCCCCCTCTATAAGCAGAGAGGAATAATAAAGGAGTATTCAAAGGAGATATTCGCGGGAATAGTCTTTGGTGGGACGCTAGCAATCCTAAGCGCATTTTACGTTGCAAAGATTTTTGGTGGTAGCGAGAGCGTTCTTCTAAGCATAGCCCCTAAGAGCATTACAACGGCAATAGCCATAGGGGTTAGTGAGAAGATAGGAGGCATACCACCTTTAACGGCAGTTTTAGTCATACTAACGGGAATACTAGGAAATGCCATTGGAGTTGAGATGCTAGATGCTTTCAAAATAAAGGACCGGGTTGCGAGAGGGCTTGCAATGGGAGTTACTTCTCACGGCCTAGGAACCGCAAGGATAATACTGGTTGATGAGCTTTCTGGGGCAGTCAGTGGCCTTGCAATGGCACTAAACGGTGTTTTCACGTCCTTAATCCTTCCCTATCTCCTCAAGCTCCTCCAGTAAGTGCTCGCTCACCTTAAGCTTATCGCGGGTGTCCAAAAACAGAACAAAGTTCTTCTTTGCTATTCTCTCCTCTATCGGAGCGTTTTCAACGAGGAAGGCTATAATTTCTGGAGTTGTGTAGGGAACCTTTACCCCAACTTCATCGGCTTTCTCGAAAAGCCTGTCTGGGACCTTAAAAATGTCTTCTCCTTTTTTGACTTCAATGGCGACCTTGGAATTTATCTGCTCCCACAGCAGAAGGGTGTTTTTAGCCTTTTCAATTTTTTCCAGTGCGCGCTTTTCTAAAATACTCACATTTGCCCTGCTTGTGCCCAGAATTTCAGCTATCTCACTCTGTTTTAGCCCCTTAGCCCTTAGACGAAGTATTCTGATCTGCTGTTCCGTGAGGAAGGTCTTCATTTTAAACACCATAGTTTAACTTGATTTCAGAGGTTAAAAGGTTTTTGACTACTTCCTCGCCAGGATAAGCTCTATCTTAAGATCATCCCCCTCAGTTTCAGCATTGACCCAGAAAAAGCGGTAATCCCGCAAATCTGCCAAGATTTCTGGGGTGTCTTTTATGCTGGAGTAGATATAGTCCACAAACTGCTCGTGGAACTCCGGACTGTAATACATGGCAAAATTAGGGAGAGTTATAGTCCACTTCTTCCCAGAAGAATACCCGATAAGCTTTCCGGATTTAAGGTTCTCGTCTTTCTTTAGATTTGGAAACTCGTCCTCTATTTTTTCTACGACTTCCCGCGTCAGCCTTACGGCATCGAAGTGCGTGAAAACGTAGTCTTCGTTCAGGAAGTCCGATGAGTAGAGCACCGCAAGCTTCTCAACATCTGCTCCCCCGCTCCATCGAACCCGATAAAGGGTCGCATTTGAAATTGCCTTCCCTTCAACCTTCTTCCAGTGGAGGTAGTAGCTCCCCAAATCCATAACGGGAGGTTTCTGATCCAGAACAAAGAACTTCCCGCCAATCTTCGCTAAAGCTGCTGCATGGCCTGTTTCGCTGTTTTCGAAATTTATTTCAAGGGCGTAAGCTTCAGTGTAGTTCATTGCAAACAGTAGGGCAATTGTTAAAACTGTATAATCCGTGCATATCCCCTTTCCAAGGGTCACGGTCTCTGAGGGGCTTTGGATTTTTGAGCCACCGGTTATTTCCACTCTTCCCGTCAGATATGTTGTTATTTTTGCAGGTGAAAGGGATGCTTTCTCAAAATCATACCTTATGTTGTCTTCTTCCCATTCAAGAATTTTCCAGACGTCTTCCCTTATGTCTCCCTCTTGTAATTCGTCCGCAATTGGAAGAAGCGTCTCCACTTCTTCCGGAGTTATCAGGCATTCTATGGCGGAATCCAAGAAGTAGTAACTTTCCTCTCCACACGCTTCTAAGGGAGTTGGGGGTATTTCAGATTCTATCGAAGGAGAGTATAATCTAGGAGAGGAGATGCACCCACCAACCACAGAAAGAAGAATCAGTGCTACAAGGGCTATTTTTGACTTCATAATACCAGAAATGAAATTGTCATTTATACGTTTTCTGCTTGGAGTACCAAGAAAGCAATTGAATACTCCTTCAGGAATTGAAGGCCACAAGAACTGAAGTTTCGGAATTAAGGACTCCAAAAACGTCAAAAACTTTTGGTGGTCCCGCGGGCCGGATTTGAACCGGCGACCTGCGGATCTACAGTCCGCCGCCACTCCCAGGCTAGGCTACCGCGGGACCCTACAGCCCAGCCCTCAATCACTACTCATCTCGAAGTGGTTTATAAATCTTTCTGTGATGCTCAGACAACCGAGCGTTAATCACCAATCATCCAGTGCCGGTTTCATCATAGCATAGCATAAGTTTATAAGCGACTTCCCTTGAAAATCTTTCGATGAACATGATAAGTGAAGTTCTCAGATCTGCACTGCTTATGATAATCATGATAGACCCAAGCGACAAAATACTCCTGGTTAGCCTGCTTAGGGAAGACTTCCACATAGAGGACATAAAACAGCTGATAATAAGAGCCAGCCTCATAGGGTTCTTCCTTCTGATTCTCTTCGCCCTGGCTGGAAAGATAATACTGCAAGATATATTCCACATAGATTTGAACGCCCTCAGAGTAGCAGGCGGTTTTGTGCTCTTCAAAATAGGTCTTGAAGCTCTCGAAGGCGGTGGTATGGTAACGCTCAAAAAGGAGAAGAATATTTTAGCCTTAGCAGCCGTACCTGTTGCCACGCCCTTAATAGCTGGTCCGGCAGCAATCACAACCGCAATAACACTAACAGCAGAATACGGCATAGAGGTCTCTGCTCTGGCAATCGTAATAGCTATATTAACCACTGCTCTTATCATGATAATAACCCTCTACGCCGTCGAAAACGTAAGCAAAACAACGCTTGGCGTGTTTATCAGAATAATTGGTCTCTTTACAATGGCCATTGGAGCCCAGATGATGGTGGAAGGCGTTGGAGGAATATTCCTAAAGCTCATGGCATCAACAACTTTTTAACTCTCTATTCTTTCAATCTGGTAGGTGAGAGAGATGGACAGAATTCAGCGAGTTAAGGGAACAAGAGATCTGCTTCCCGAGGATATGGCAAAGAGAAGATACGTGTTTGAGAAAATAAGGGAAGTTTTCGAAGCTTATGGGTTTAAGGAGATACTCACACCAACTTTCGAGTACACAAAGCTCTTCGAGTTGCGGAGCGGGGAAGAGGTTGTTGAGCAGTTATACGCTTTTGAAGACAAAGGTGGAAGAAACATCGCCCTCAGACCTGATTTGACTTCAAGCGTTGCGAGGCTCTTCGTTAATTCTTTTCAAACCGCACCGAAGCCAATAAGATGGTATTACATAGCGAACATGTTCCGCTACGAGGAGCCGCAGAGTGGAAGGCTGAGAGAGTTCTGGCAAGCGGGAGTTGAGCTTATAGGCTCTCCAAACATAGAGGCTGATGCCGAGGTTATCGCACTTTTCATAGAAAGCTACCTCAACACAGGCTTGAGAGAATTCACAGTCAACATTGGGGACAGAGTCATTTTGGATGAGTTTGCGAAGATGCTCGGCGTGGAAGACGATATCGGGCTCATGAGGCTGATAGACAAAAAAGACAAGATGAGCAGAGAGGACTTCACAAAGAGCCTAAGAGAGTTTGGGCTCGGTGAAGAAGAGATAGAAAAGGTCTTCGCCCTAATAGAACTGAAGGGCAAGCCCGATGATGTTTTACCAAAAGCGTACGAGCTTTTCGAAAGTGAAACTGCAAGAGAAGAACTGAAGAAGATTGAAGAGCTTTTTGAACTGCTGAAAGCCTATGGCGTTGAGAACTACGCATTGGTAGATTTCGGAATAGCCAGAGGGTTTGACTACTACACCAGCATAGTCTTTGAGGCAATAGCTCCAAATGACCTTGGTATCGGATCGATAGGCGGCGGGGGAAGATACGACAACCTTATAGAGGTCTTCGGAGGAAAGCCAACCCCAGCAACGGGTTTTGCAATTGGTATAGAAAGGCTAATCCCAATCTTGGAGAGCAAAGGACTTCTGCCAGAGCTTAAAGTTGGAAGTGACGTCTTCATTGTGTACATAGGAAATGAGCTTGAGATAAAGAAAAAAGCAATAGAGATAACCCAGATGCTGAGAAAGGCAAAGATTAAGGCAGAATATGATATTCAAAGAAGAAAACTAAGCAAGGCGCTTGACTACGCCAACAGCATAGGCGCGAGAGTTGTGGTGATTCTCGGAAAGAGAGACCTAGCCGAGGGGAAGGTCACAATAAGAAACATGAAAAGCGGAGAGCAAATAACGATCCCAATAGAAAAGACCGTGGAAGAAGTGAAAAAGATGCTGTGATGAGCAAACCCGTCGCTGAAGGGTGATGAAAGGATCGACTAGCTGAACTTTTTCTTTACCTCAAATTTGTTTTTCTTTCTCTCAAGACGCCATTTTTCTATTGCTCGAACAACGGGGCACCTTGCCCTCCAGTAACTAAGGAGCTTCCTCAGCATTTCGACTCACCAACAAAAGTTTCTAAAAGGGGGTTTAAAAGAGATTTTATGAAATAAAATTCAAAAATCTTTTTCGAGCACCTTTCTCATAAGCTCGATCTCTTCTCTCAGCTCTTCAAGGACTTCTTCTCCTGTTTTGGTTATCTCATAGTACCTCCTCACCCGCCCTCCAACTTCCATCCATTCTCCCTTTATCAGGTTATACCTCTCAAGGGTCCTGAGGATTCCGTAGAGAGTGCTCTCACTTGGCACAAATTTTCCCCCACTGATGTTTTCAAGGGCTTTTCTTAAGGCATAACCGTGAGTTTTCTCTTTTTTTAAAAAAGAAAGGACTAAATAAGCGTATATTCCCGCCCTAATTTCTTTTCTGAATTTCTCCAATGCCTTTTTCTTGTGGTCACCAAACAATCCTGTCTTCCTCCCTCTCCTCCTTCACTTTGGGCAAGCCATAGCGGAGCAAGAGCACTGAGACAGTCAAGAGGAGCACATAGATCACAGCCAAAACCACTGGTGATGGCTTGAACTGGTAATATGCAGCAAAGGTGTCTATTATGCCGTGAGCAACGCTCAAAGCCAGCAGGGCTTTCTTCCCAAAGCCGTTCTTGTAGGAGTAAGCCAAAACCACGGTTGTTCCGGCATGAAACAGAGTGGCCAAGTAGCGTTCGAGCATGGAAACGAGAGCATTAGTGAGACTTGGAGTCACCGTTCTGCCTACCAGTAAAGTGCGTGTAGGGCGTTAATTTCGTAACGGGTAGGCTTCCCTCCTCCCGTCTTCATCGGAGGGCTTTCGGGGGGAACGGAAACTCCCCACATCTTCAGGGCTTTCAAGCGAATATTCCACGAGCCAACCACATCCCTATCAGCCTCAAAACCACAATTCGAGCACTTTAAAACCCTGTGCCCATTCGGGCTTAACTTTCCCCCACATATCGGGCACAGGGATGAAGAGTAAGCAGGATCAACAAAAACGACACTCACACCCTTTAACTTGGCTTTATACTCGATAATGGATTGAAGCTTTCTAAAACTCCACCTGTGCAAGCGACCGTTCATTTCAGCCGAATACCTTATTGTGTTCCTGATTTCCGTTAAGTCCTCCAAGGTAATACCACCGTATTTTTCAGCTAATTCAACGATTTTGTTAGCCAATTTGTGATAAAGGTCATTCAGCCTGTTCCTCTCCCTTCTCCCATACTTTTCCAGAAGCTCTTCCCTTTTCTTTCCAGCCCTAAGCTTCCTCTGAATCTTCCTCCTCTTTACGAAGTAACCAGTCCTAATCTCCCTCTCGTGGGTGATGATCTGGATGAACTCGCCGTCTGGAAGGCTGAGGGTTACATTATTCTCGTTCAAGTCCACGCCGACAATGACTTTCGGCTCTCTGACTTCAACTTCCTTTGAGAACACCACGTGGAGGAAAATTCCCATCTGGTTTTTAACAAGCCAGGCTTGCCCTATTTTCCACTCCCTAAACTTCTCGTGGTATTTTGCAGGGTAAAACTCCAGTTTCAGCCTTCCACTTGGAGTTGAGAGTTTAATAAATCCTCCTTCAAGGTCGAGTTTGAAGAGGTGATCATCAAGCATTATCACTTTTTTCTTGAAAACAGGCTTTCCATTAGCTTTTCCTCGTCTTTTTCTCTTCCTGTAACTCTTGTAGATTGAGGTGGCCATTTGACAGGCCGTGTGAATGTAATGACTCGGAAGGTCTGGGTATTCCCTCCGGAGGCCCTTGTAAGTCTCCTTCTTCAGCCGGTAAAAGCTCGTGATG
>NZ_KE387149.1:416575-428188 GCF_000430485.1 Thermococcus sp. PK | reverse complement strand
GGCTTTCCATTAGCTTTTCCTCGTCTTTTCTCTTCCTGTAACTCTTGTAGATTGAGGTGGCCATTTGACAGGCCGTGTGAATGTAATGGCTCGGAAGGTCTGGGTATTCCCTCCGGAGGCCCTTGTAAGTCTCCTTCTTCAGCCGGTAAAAGCTCGTGATGTTGTTTTCGAAAGCATAATCAAGGAGAAAATTGACAATATCAGAATAAAGGGTGAAGAGGTCTTCTAACCCTTCGGGTTCTGTTTTGAGCTTGAACTTTGCCGTGAGTTTAATCGTCTCTGAGGGCATTCTTTACCGCCTCGACGAGGCGTTTTTTCTTGTGAGAACGGGCACCATAGAGTTTTCCAGCAAAGGAAGTAACAATTGCTAACAAGTCCTCAACAAGTTCCTTTTCCGGCGTTTTCTCTTCATCATCAAAGATTACTTCAACCTCAACCCCGTGAGAGTTAAAGTATTGCTCAAGGTATTTGAATCCAAAGCGGGTGAGCCTGTCCTTGTAAGTTATCACGACTTTTGTTATTTCCCCGCTTTCAATGAGTTTGAAGAGCTGTTTTAACCCCTTCCTGTTCTCGTTCAGTCCTGAGGAAATGTCTGTTATGATTTTTGCAACTTGGTAGCCTTTTGATGCGCAGTAGTTCTTGAGGTATTCGACCTGTCTTTCAAGGTCTTCTTTCTGGTCTCTGCTTGATACTCTGGCGTAAATTACAACCTTGTCGGGGGTTTTGCCTTCGAGGAGTCTTTTAATCTCGCTTTCCGGGATGCGGTATTCTTTTCCAACCCTGTATGCTTTAATCTCGCCGGCTTTGATTTTTCTGAGGAGTGTCGGCTTGCTGATGCCAAGGAGCTGTGCCGCTTTTCCCGTCCTATAAAGCTTCATACTGCACACCCCTATTACAAACAATGACACAAAATATATAAACTTTACGATTTTAACCATTTAGAAAACAGCCCTTGAGAAGAGCTCCCTGAAGCTCAGCTTTCTCTCGAAGGACAGGATAACCTCGCTGGAGGAGCACGCCAACTATCTAAAGGCTTTTTACTGGGGGTTCGAGATGCTCAGGGCGAAGGGATACTCAAAAGATTCTCTCCTTTCATACCTGCAGAGCACGATAAAGCCGAGCTTCTTCCTTTTGGAGCACCTGAGCGGTGATGAACTCCCCCGGGCCCTCTACCTATACGACAACGGATGGAAAGTCGTTCCTCTAATCGAGAAGAGCATGAAGGGCGTTCTTCTTTCCCTGTTGCTGTACTTGGCAGAGAAGGCAGAAGGAAAAGAAAAAACCGAGCTTCTTGAGGCATATCGTCACTTAAGAGGGGTCCCCCTGAGCAAAGAGAAGATACTGTTCCTACTTAAAGGGTTGGAAAAAGAAAAGGGCATTAAGGTGGGAATTGAAATCTAGCCCTCAAAGAGCCACAGCACAGCGTTGGGGAATCTCCTTGCCCAGTAGTATTCGTTGTGTGCGGCACCTTCCTCTATAACTATCAGCAAATTGACCCCCTCTATATATCCTTTCTCCTTGAGAATCTCGAGCTTTTCATATATCTCCGCAGATGCGTTGGAGCCTTTTAGTTCCAAAGTGCCCCAGTCAATGTAAATCTTCTTTGGCCCAACGGTCGAGTTTTTAACAAACTCGTAAATCTCGGGATTAAACCAGAACGCGGGGCTCATGGCGCCAACGTACTTAAAAACCTCCGGATACTTAAAGCCCGCGTATAGTGAGATGAGCCCTCCCAATGAAGACCCCATTATGCCCGTTTCGTCTGGCAGAGTTCTGTAATGGGAGTCTATGTAAGGCTTCAGCGTTTCAACGATAAAACGGACGTAAGCGTCTCCTTCTCCACCCCTTTCGTATTCAGCATTTACCCATGGTGCATACTCGTCAATCCTTTTTTCTCCCCCGTTATCTATTCCGACAACAATTATTGCGAATCCTTTTTCCTCAAAAAGCCTCTCTAACGTCTCATCAACCTGCCATTCTCCTGCAAAGGACGTTGCCTGGTCCAAGAGATTTTGTCCATCGTGCATGTATAAAACGGGATATCTCCTATCGCTCTGATTGTAATCCGGCGGGAGATATACCCATATTCTCCTTTCCCTGTTACCAAGCTGAGGAATTTTCATTTTGAAAGTTATCACATTTCCTACTATTGTATGCGTTCCCATACCTACCTCCTCCACATAATCCCTCCAGTGATAAACCTTAAATTTGTACTCTCCCTCTTTTTCAACGACGAGAACTCTGTTAGGGATTTCTTCTCCGTTTTTACCTTTCTCTACGGTTTCCCAGGAACCTCTTGTAAATTTAAACTCGATTTTTCTTCCTTTAGGAAATTCCAGAGTGATTTCCCACTTTCCGTCTGCCCTCTTCTTGAGCCTATATCTTTCATCCCCCGGGTTCCAGCCGTTGAAGTTCCCAGCTATATAAATGGTATCTTCTTCCGGAGTATAGTCCGGAACTTCTACAACAAAAGTCACAGAGACTTCAGCGGATGTGGAAGATGTTTGGGATATAGTGGTGTTTATTGGAGCTGTAGTATAAGAAGGACTCTCTGTACTTGAAATCTTTTGGCCCTTTTCTATACACCCTGCAAAAAACAGTAAGCCCACTAATATCAAGCCCCATCTTTTCATTGGAATCCCAAAATGTCTTGTTTCTCATACTATTTTAAGTTTGCTGGGTACTCTCACATAGTGTTTAGGACAACCGAGCCTCTGAATATGTACTCCCTCTCTAGGGCTGTCCTGGCAGTATCACTGTCCAACCAAAAGAATATAAATCCCTCACGTTTAGTTCAAATCGATGAAGGCTATTGGAGTAATAAGACATTCACCAAATAAAAAGGCCAATAGGGAAGAGTTCGAGGAGCTCTTGAGGAGTGCGGGTTATGAAATCCTCGCAATAGTCGAACAGACCAGAGAGGAGCACCCAAAATACAACATAGGGCCCGGAAAGCTTCAGGAAATAAGAGAACTCATAAAAGAACTCAATCCGGATAGGGTAATCTTTGCAAACCCTCTCACACCCTCTCAGGCGTTTAACATAACGAAAGAGCTTAAAATTGACGTCATTGACAAGTGGCAGCTCGTTCTTGAGATATTCGAGAAGAGGGCACACTCAAAGGAAGCTAAGCTCCAGGTTGAACTGGCGAACCTCCAGTACGAACTGCCCCTTGTGAAAGAGGCCATCAGGAGGATTAAGCTCGGAGACAGAGCTGGTTTCAAGGGTATGGGTGAGTATCAGACCCAGCAATACCTTAAACACATCCGCTACAGGATGGGAAAGATAAGGAAAGAGCTCGAAAAAGTCAAAGCTGATAGGGAGGTAAAAAGAAAAAGGAGAGAGGAAGTGGGCTTTGTACTTGTTGCCCTAGCGGGTTACACAAACGCTGGAAAGTCAACCCTTCTAAACGCTCTGGCCGATGAGGACATAGAGGCAAAGACCCAGATGTTCACAACCCTCGACACCACAACAAGAAGATTTGCAATAAACGGGAGGAAAGCTCTAATAACCGACACCGTTGGGTTTATAGACGACCTCCCACCGTTTATAGTTGAAGCGTTTCACTCTACCCTTGAAGAGATCGTGAAAGCAGATATTCTTCTCCTCGTTTTAGACTCTAGCGAACCATGGAGAGAGATAAAGAGGAAGTTTTTGGCATCAATAGGGGTGCTGAAAGAGCTCAAAGCTCTTGACAAGCCAATTATAATTGCCCTAAACAAAAAAGACCTTACGAGCGAAGAAGATATTTTGGACAAAAAGAAGGCAATTGAGGAGCTAATCAACAGAAAGGGAATAACCATAAGCAGGATTGTCTCCATCTCCGCAAAGCACAAGGAGCTAGAAGAGCTGTACAGCGCTCTTGAGGATGTGATGTTCACGCTTCCAAAGTACAGGCTCTTTGAGATTCTGGTCAAGGAAAAAGAAAAAGTCCCCAAGGTAATGGCCCTGATAAATTCCATCGGGGAAATCCTGGATGTAAAATACGGCGAAACAACGAGAATTTCAGCCTATATCCAAGTAGGCATGATAAAAAGCCTCACAAAAATGGGAGTAGAGCTGAGGCACCCAAGCTGACTACTCTATAGGCACGCCGTCTTTTGTTCTCGGAGCCAGCCATTTCATGAGCCTCTGCGGGTCTTTTGTCCGTATTATTATCGTTATTGGGCCAAGGGGTGATTCTTCGTTAAAGTTGACCTTGCCGGCATATGCAACCTGCTTGTGCACCTTTATTATTATCTCTTCTCCGAAGTAGCCCTCTTCTAGCATTGCCCTTGCCGTATCAAGGATTTGCTGCCCCCTGAAGAGCTCATAAAGTCTCTGAAGTGCTTTTTTGTCTTTCGTTCTCCCCACCAAAAGGATGTAGTCTCCTTTGTCAAACGCCTCAAACTCGAGGGGTGACACTAGGTTAAGCATGGCCCTCTTGACCTTCTCGATATCCTCTGTAGGATAAACGTAAGCTTCAACCTCAACTTCCTCAAACATCTCGCTCACCGATGATTAGTTATGAAGAGTGTTTTTGAACTTTTCCCAAATTCACCGAAAGCATTTTATTGCAGTAAAAGTTATCTAAATTGGTGAAAAACATGGAAAGAATCAAGGCCATCAAAAAATATTTGGAAGAGAATGGAGTCGAGGCTGCTTTAATAACAAGCGCCCCAAATCTCTTTTACTTCACAAACGCCGCGCCATTGGTCGGTGGCTACCTGGTAGTGACCCCGGATGAAGAGACCCTGCTCGTCCCTGAACTCGAGTACGAGCAGGCAAAAGAAGAGGCAAGGGTTAACGTTGAGAAGTTCAAGAAGATGGACGAGCTCTATGAATCCCTCAAGCGCTTTAAGTCGCTCGCAGTGGAGGGCACAATGAGCATTTCCTTCCAAAACACATTAAAGGAAAAAGCTGAGGTTAAAGAATTCAAGCTTTTGGATGATGTGATAAAGGAGCTCAGAATGATAAAGAGCGAAGAGGAAATAAAGGTCATTGAAGACGCATGCAGACTTGCTGACATAGGAGTTATGACCGCCATAGAGGAGATAAGCGAAGGGAAGCGCGAGAGGGAAATTGCCGCCAAGGTCGAATATGCAATGAAAATGGAAGGTGCCGAGAAGCCTGCCTTCGATACGATAATCGCAAGCGGCTACCGCTCCGCCCTGCCCCACGGAGTCGCAAGCGACAAGAGAATAGAGAGAGGAGACCTCGTTGTCATGGATCTCGGAGCCCTATATAGGCACTACAACTCCGACATAACGAGGACAATAGTTGTGGGTACTCCAAATGAGAAGCAGAAGGAGATCTATGAGATAGTCCTTGAGGCCCAGAAGAAAGCCGTTGAAGAGGCAAAACCTGGAATGACCGCAAAAGAACTCGACAGCGTTGCGAGAAAGATAATAGAGGAGTACGGCTACGGAGACAAGTTCATACACTCCCTCGGACACGGCATAGGGCTTCAGGTTCACGAGTGGCCCAGAGTTTCCCAGCTGGATGAAACCGTGCTGAAAGAGGGAATGGTGGTTACGATAGAGCCGGGAATATATATTCCAAAGTTCGGCGGCGTTAGAATAGAAGACACCATTGTTATAACAAAGAACGGTGCAAAAAGATTAACAAAAACAGACAGAGAGCTTATTTGAGCCTTGATGGGGTTTTGAATTTTTCTTTTTATTCTACGACTTCCCCCATGAGGTATGTCGAGGTTGCCTTTGTGACCTTTACCCTCACGAATTCACCAATGGGGGCATCGGGAAGTATTATATCCTTATAGTTCATTGTCCTTCCTTCTATTCCGCCTTTTTCTCCTGCAGAGTGTGTCAGAACTTCCACTTCTCTGCCTACGTATCTTTTGTTTATCTCGTAGCTTATTGCCAGCCTTAGTCTGTGCAGATAGCGGGAGCGCTCCTTTACCTTCCAACCCACTATTTGCTCCTTCATCTTTGCCGCTAAGGTTCCAGGCCTCGGTGAGAAACGTGAAACGTTTATCTTGTCTGGTCTTACCCTTTCAATCAGTTCCACCGTATTCTGAAAGGCCTCTTCGCTCTCCCCGGGGAAGCCGACTATTATGTCCGTGTTTAGGTTTAAGTCCTTGATGTGCTTTCTGAATTCTTTGACTATCTCCTCAAATTCCTCAACTGTATAAGTCCTCCCCATTTTCCTTAAGATTTCATTGTCGCCGCTCTGCACAGGCAAATGAAGGAACTTGTATATTTTCTCATCCTTGTAAACCTCTACAAGCTCATCAAGTATTTTGATTGCATTGTTGGGGTTCATCATGCCGACCCTTATCCTAAAATCGCCCTCTATTGCCGTAATTTCATCCAAAAGCTTTGCCAGGTTCGTGCCTATGTCAAACCCATAGCAGCCGGTATCTTCGCTTGAGAGCTGAATCTCCTTGTATCCTTTAGATATAGCTTCCTTAACCCATTTTACAATGAGCTCGGGTTTATAGCTCTTCAGCACTCCCCTCGCGAACCTCGTTGCACAGTAGGTGCAGGCATTCAGGCAGCCCTCGCTTATTGGAACTACAAAAGCAACTCCCCCCTTCCACACTCTTGGGAGTTCAAGTTTGTCGATAGCTCTCTCGTTCCACCCTTCAACACTGATTAACCTTTCTCCTCTCTCCGCTAACTGTATGGCCTCGACGATTCTATCTATGCTCTTAACCCCGAGAATAGCAGAGACCCTCTCATCTATTGCATTGGGATTAACATGTGGCAAACAGCCGGTGACTATGACCTTTTTTCCACTATCAATGAGCTCTTTAATCCTTCTGCTCATGTGCTTCTCCGTCGGGTCTTTGACGGCACAGGTGTTCACAACAACATACTCCGCACTATCCAAGTCCGCTATTTCATAACCCGCTTTGAGCAGCAGGGCTTCCATAATCTCTGCATCTGCCTTGTTCCTCGTGCACCCGTAAGTTTCTATGTGAACCCTCATCGCAATCCAATTCCTTGGAGCATTTAAAAAGATATGGTTGAAGGTGAGTATTTAAACTTCGAAGAGAATAAGAAATGATGCAAGATGAAAGTGTGCATAGTCTACGACTCCAGACACGGAACGACGGAAAAGGTCGCAAAGGCCGTAAAAGAAGCCATTGAAAGATATGCAAGTGTAGAGGTCAAGAGGGTAAGTGAAGTAACAACCCTTGAAGGCTGTGAGCTCGTTATCGTGGGGACTCCAATTTACTATGAAAAACCCCTAAAAAGCATTCTTGAGTTCTTAGAGAAACATTCCAGTGAGCTTAAGGGGAAAAAGGTGGCAATTTTTGTCGTCTGCTTTGCGGTTGCATTTGGAAGCCTCGTCGGATGGCATATTCAAAACCACTACATAAAACCCTTAAAGGAGAGAATTCACGGGGAAATCGTTGATACTCTCGTGTTAAGGGGTGGCATTGGGAATATTGGAGAGAAAGAGATAGAGAAGGCAAAGAGATGGGCGTTGAAGCTTTTAGATTTTTGACCTCCTATACAGAAGCCATAAAATAAACCCTACCAAGCTCACAAAGGCTACCGCGCCGATTGCGGTTATCAATATGTTGGTATACATTGCGAGAATTCTTATGAGGGTGCTGAGGAACAGCGCTGCAATGGCAAGACCTACGATCAGAATGAGAGTCCCAAGCTCTTCCAGTATTCTCATAGTCATCACCCAATGCTAAAAGGTATCTCAGCTTCCTCTCCTTTCTCAAGTTTGTGAAGTTCTTTTCTGTAGGCTTCTAGGGGTTTGTCCTCTTTTTTCAAGAAGCGCGCAAAGGTCAGAGGCTCTTTCTCAACCTGGGCAAAAAATTCGGGGTATCTTTTATCTCTAACCACGTGGTGATCTAAGATAATTTCTGCGTTCGTTTCTCTTATTATCTCGTTGAGGTTCTTGAGCCCTGTGTTCCAAGCTTCCTTAACCCGATACCCTTCTAAATATAGAGGTGGGCCTCCTGTGATTAGTACGTCCGGCATCTGCCTGATTATCCACTCTTTCGAGGCTTTGTTTAAAAGCTGAATGTCGCTTGCGTGAATAACCCTTTTCTTCCCATCGTCTACCATAACCATCACGACAAAGCCGAGCTTCGAGCCCTCACTCCCATGTGGAACAGCTGGAGAAAACTCGATTATGAAATCGCCAAAGTCAAAGAACTTTCCGTCAGCATACTCAATTTTTTTCGCTATTTTTTCTGCCTTCTTAAGAAAAGCCCAAGCCCTTTTTCGCTGGCTGAAGTTTATGTTTTCTGTGGGATGTTTTATGAGGAGTGTTTTTCCACTGTAAAGTTCCTTCGCTTTTTCCGGAGAAGAACTTTCGTAAATTCCCTCAAAGAACGGCGTATGGTGGTCGTAGTGATAGTGGGAAATTGTTATTATCTGGGCTTTTTTTGAATAACGCTGTATCTCTTCCCTTGTCCTTTGCAGGGCCTCCATCTCTATCTTGGCCGGAGGAAGAGAATAGCGTTTTGGTCCCAAAGCCGCTCCGGGGTCAATAAGAATACCGACTTTTCCAATCTCTAAGAACGTTGCAAGGCTTCTCACTCCAAGGCTTTCGGAAGCGAGTGGAATGATTTTCATGTGGCCACCTAGAGTTCTACGCCTCCAAATTTCTTAAACTTAACTTTGAGGTTATACCTTATACCTAACAACTTAGAAGTTTTAACTAAAAATGCGCTTTAGGATTGCGAGCTGGCGTTTGTCCCATGCATCCTCTTTGATAACTACAAGCAGCACTCCCCCATTTATCAACGCAAAGTCCTTTAGTGTAGCCAGAAACTTTACAGTGGATTCAAAGCCATTGTACATTGCTAAATACTCCAAGCAATCGATTATCACAACACCTTCGAGACCCTTTTTCTTTGCTTCTCTGAAGTACTCGCTTATTGTCTGAGCTACGTAGGCAAGATTTGTAGGGAAGAGCCTACCTTCTTGCTCCTCAGTGCTTAAATAATAAGCATTCCATTTTTCTGGGATGTTTAAGCTCCTAACGAATGCTAACACCGGGTAATCTTTGAGATCTTCCTTTATTTGCTCGTACTCTTCAGGGCTTATGAGCTTAGCACCGGGTTCCAGAACAATCTTCAGCTCTATGGGCTCCTCGAAGAACAGAAATTCTTTGGAAGTTACGAGGTTTATCATAAGAAGTGCCATGCCTACAGAGAGAGCAGTGCCAATGAATATCCATACAAACCTAAGGCTGGGAAAACTCAGCCTTACGGGGTAGAGAATAACAAAGATTCCAAATGTAATTGTCACAACGCTGAGGTAAAATATGTTCCCTTTCTTTTTACCTATTGCCAGGAATACAAAGCCAGAAAATAGGAAGAATATTCCTGAGAGAACGACAAACGGCACCTCGATAGAGGAAAAGCTATAAGAAAGCCCTAAATGAGTTAAGAATATCCCATAAAGGGCAAAGATTGGAGGTATAATTCCTATTAATTCTGGCCTTATTGATGTTTTAATATCCCCATACTCTTTGAGATACACTAGGGCCCCATATATCAAAGTCCCTGAGAAGAAAGAATAAAAGAGTGCAACCCCCTCTTTATTTCCGGTATAAAAGGCCACCTGCATCAGTATGAAAAACACCCATGCAGCTGACCAAAAAAGGAGCGCTTTTATCCTGTGCTCCAAATATGTGTGAAAGAGCACTCCAAAGGTTCCAGTGGCAACGAATATGCTAAAGACATGAATAAATTTTGCTAGATAGCTTTCATCCATAATAGCTCACCACATTTGAGATCATATTGTCAATTGTAGGAAATAATTAAAAAAATTATGGTCAGAAGGGAAAAAGATTTTTAATTCCATTTTCTCTGGATATTATCGAGGGCCCGTAGCTTAGTCTGGATAGAGCGTCGCCCTCCGGAGGCGAAGGTCGCGGGTTCAAATCCCGCCGGGCCCGCCATAACAGCCCTTACCTGCGTAAGCGCTGGCGGAATGTTGAGTGCTTTTCTAAGGATTTACAACTAAATGAACAGGGTTTCTTGTTTACATGCTCTTTTATGAGGGTTTCACTCGGGAAAGCGTCCTGTAGACGCTAAAATTGGATTGAAACCTGATTGAAAGTGCGTATTTAGGAAGTGAACCCCTCTAAAAGTGCTTTTGAGCAGTGCACAACTGGTTTTTGCCTGTTATTAAGAAGGGAACTCTTTTGGTCAAACTTTTTCCAAAAGTTTGCTTGCCTGCGCGAAGTTTGATCAAGGTTCGTGGTTCCTTTTACCTTGCCCTTCTACTAGGGATTTTCATTCTAAAAAGTCCTCTAGGCTGGAATTTCACTACAGCAATAAAGAATTTGATGATACCCCTCCACAGAATAAGAATATAAAAATGAAAAGAACGTGATCTGGAAATTCAAGAAGCTCCCAAAAGCACGTCCCTCCTTTGTCTCCGGGAATGGCTCATTTCCTTGAGCTTTACTCTTGCAATTCTTTCTATGTCTCTCAGCTTGGGGGACTCCCACGGAGCCACAAAGGTTACAGCTTTTCCTTTCTTGCCTTCCCTTCCGGTTCTGCCGATTCTGTGAACATACGCCTCAGGATTCTGGGGAACTGAATAGTTTACCACATGCGTTAAATCCTTAACATCTATCCCTCGGGCCGCAACGTCCGTTGCAACCAGGACTTTGGTCTTGCCCCTTCTAAAGCGCTCCAAAATCCTTTCCCTCCCCTTTTGAGGAATGTCGCCATTCAGAGCCTCCGCTTTGTATCCTTTAGCCCTAAGCTCGGCTGCAAGTTCTCTTGTCTCCTTTTTCGTCTGGCAGAACACGATTCCATAGAAGTTTTCGTCATCAAGAATCCTGCACAGAAGCTTGAACTTGTTCCTTGGATGCACTTCGAGATAGTACTGCTCAACTTGCTCGGGAGCAAGGCTTTTCTCTTGAATCCGTATGACCTCGTAGTCTTTTAGGTATCTCCTTGCCAGGCGAAGTATCTCTCTTGGAATGGTCGCAGAAAACATCAAAACTCTCCTTTCCTCGTTTGTATGCCTCAAAATCCTTTCAATGTCCTCTATAAAGCCCATATCTAACATTCTGTCGGCCTCATCCAGTATGAAGCACTTCACACCAGTAAGTGAAAGCGTGCCTCTCTCTATGTGGCCTATTATCCTTCCAGGAGTGCCAATAACTATGTGGGTCCCTTTCCTTAGATTTTTGATTTGAGGCCCTATAGGCTGACCCCCATAGACTGGAAGAACATAGATTCTCTTTTCTCCTCTCAGAGACCTTATTTCATCCGCAACCTGGATTGCAAGCTCCCTTGTTGGAGTTATAACTATCGCCTGCACATCCTTTATATCCTCCTCTATGAGCTCTATCAAGGGAAGGGCAAATGCAGCTGTTTTACCGGTACCGGTTTGTGATTGCCCGATTATGTCTTTATTTCCTTCCAGAAGCCTTGGAATGACTTCCCGTTGAATGTCGGTTGGCCTTTTAAAGCCTTTTCTTCGTATGGCATTTAAACTGCTTTCTGATAGTCCTAACTTTTCAAAACTCATGTTTAACCCTAGTTCCCACCACCTGTGAAGTTGTATAATCTGTCCAGATTCACGGCCAGAATCGCCCCTAAAATCCTGACAACCAACCCCCTCAAACTAACACTCCTGCTCGGCCTCAGAAGAAACTCAGAAAACTTCGAAAACA
>NZ_KE387149.1:405494-416475 GCF_000430485.1 Thermococcus sp. PK | reverse complement strand
TAGTTCTCGATACAGATAGGCTACCAAAAAAAGAGGGCGTGTTTAGTTTCACCCCCTGTTATTTAAACAGTATTTGACTCTGAGGAGGATTTTCAGACCATAACACATTACCCCAAGCAGGATTCGGGTTACAGTAGTCTTTTTCAGAAAACAGGGGATCCTACTGCCAAACCACGTTGTAAACGCACCCCAGAACCCCTCATGAGGATTCCTATGCCTGTACTCTTCTTCAGAAAACACTCTGTCTCTCTTCTTACTACCAAAACCACCTGGAGCGTTCTTAGTTTTCTTAACAATCGGCCGATAACCCTTTTCCACCACAGTGTTCAGAACTTTCTTTGAATCATAAGCCCCATCAGCATAAAAATTCCCAGAACCCCCCGGCAGGAGTTCAATCAGCTCGTTCTCAGAAGTTGTGATCTTCACAGCAACCGGATACAGTAAACCCGGCAGGATTCTCGTTATTGCCTGAACTTCTATCCTACCCTTTTTTTATTTGTGATAATGGTTGAGTCTGCTTGAGTGCTGGCGTAGGGTAATTTCTGGAGTTTTTTCAGGAGGTGGTTTGTCAGTTCTTCGAGGTTCAGCTTTTTCTCCCAGTTGTGGAGGGTTGAGTAGTGAATGTTTGCTCCGAAGAATTTTCTGCCGTAGTGCTGGGCGTCTCTGAGGGGTAGGTTGTAGTATTGTTTAAAGAGGAGTATTGCCAGTATTGTTTTTACTGGAAATTTTTTGGATTTTGGCAGGTTCTTCAGCTTTCCTTCTGATTCGAAGTCTGCTAAAACGTCAAGAATTGCGAATGCCACGCTTTCAGGGTCTTTGAGTCTGTGATCCCATCTGGGGATCACGACAACCACCTGAAAGAATTCAGCAAAAACCCTAATAAAGGTTACTATAAACACGCCCCAAAAAAAGAAAAATTTAAAAAGCTCATCCTGCCTCTACCTCTCCCTCAACATTTGCAAATCCAAGTTTGTGCGTTATGTAGAGGACGAGGGGTAGCACTATGAACGCCATTAGATCGCCGGTATCTCCAACAAGACCAAGAACACTCACGAAGTCTCCAACTCCCAAGAGATAAACTACCAATGGTGGAACTACTGTTATTGCCCACGCTAGCTTTTTATCCATGCCAAGGTATTCTTCCATATTGCTTAGCTGTGCGAGGCCAAGCCCAATGTAGCTTGTAGTTATTGCAAAGAAGGGTATGAAGTTACCGACGAGGAAACCCGTTTTCCCGAAGAGGTTTTCGAGAGCTTGAGTGGCTATTTGGGGAGTCTCCTTTCCAAAGACGAGCAGGAATGATGCCATGAACAGGGCGTAGATAGCGGTTGGTATAATGAACGCCCATGTGAGGATTTTCTTGGTCTCTTCATAGCTACCAAGACCCTTGTACACGTCGGGAATAATGGAGTGGCAACCGAGGGCAAATATGGAAACCCTTTTTGGGGCCAGGCTATGGAACCGAACACGTGTATTTACACGGGTGATGTACAGAAAGGTGCAAGGAAGCGGAATGTGACGGTGACAATCCGAGCTGATTTGGTGGAGTTTGCGAAGAAAAATAACATTAACATGTCTCGTTTGCTTGAAGAAGTTTTGAAGGCGTTGTATTTTGGGAGAAGTGTTGTTCTGGGGCCGGGGCCGGGATTTGAACCCGGGCTAGGGGATCCACAGTCCCCTGTGCTAACCAGGCTACACCACCCCGGCCATGTCCACTTTAGCTATCTGGGATATCTTTATAAACTTTTCGCCAGAATATGCTCAAAAAGTGCTGAGAATAGATTAATGACCAGTTGGCCCTATTGTCAAAGTTTTATCAAGGATAAGAGCCTTTGGGGGTGAGCTTTACATGAGAGCGAAGAGGGAAGCTCTAAAATCACTCTTCACAGCAATAAACGAGGGTAAAGTTGATAGTGATATAATGGACCTTCTTCTGCTCATCAACTCAATAAAAGGAGTCTACACAACAAGCTCCTGCTCAGGAAGGGTTGGAATAATCGAAGAGCCCGAAATAGGGGCCAAGCCGCTGTCAAGGTGGCTCATCAAGAAACATGCCCCAATAACGTTCGAAGAAGCAAAAGAAAGTCTAAAAGCTGCTCAGAAAGGAATGATATTCCTCAAAGCTCAGCCACCGATTTTTCACGTAGTTGGAGAAAGCCTAGAAATAGGGAAAAAGCTTCATGAGATTGGCCTTTCTTCGGGCTTTAAGTACACCACATTCAAAGCCTTGGGTAAAGAGAAAGTCCTGGTGGAGATAAACGGCACCGAATACTTAACCGCCCCTCTCGGCAGAGATGGGAAAATATTAATAAGCGACGAATACCTTGAGTTTTCAATTGCATTAGCAAATGAAATGCTCGAGCGGAGCAAATCAAGATTATCACGGCTTGGAGAGAATTTCAAAAAGCTAAAAGAGGAGATTGGGGAGGACGAGCTCTTTTATGAAGTCCAGGGCTCATTTTAATCCCTGCAGTGCTCATATGTGCTTTGCAGAACGTGGTGGTTGGAATGATAGTGATTACCGGAAAGAATTACCAATCTGCACTTGAAGAGAGGAACCATGAGAAAATACTCTTCCCTGAGTACGGCAAGACCAGAGAGGAACTTAAGACCTTCGTTTCTTCCCTCACGGGCGAGGAGGTTTTAGTTACTGCCAGTTTAGAGCTGATAGACATGTTATTAGCCCGCTTTAGGGGAGAAGATAACGTTCTGGTTTACTCGGACACCGGAAAGTCGCTCACTTTTAAGGAGGCCTTCGAACTCAGGAAATACCTAGACTTCGACCTCCGTGGTGGTGACTTCAAAGGGGAAGAGAAAGTTTCCGTTCTATTTGTGGAGGGAAAAACGGATTCCAAGTTTTTTAAGGCTGCTTATAAGAAGGTCTTTGGCTTCACAGAGTCACGCACGCGAGGAAACTCTAGAAACGTGCCCAAGGCCCTAAAATCAATTGAAACTCTCTTTGATAAGGACAACTACGAACTTATAGTACGTGAGGGGACATATCTTGCGATAATACCCAGTGAGGGCAACTCTGGCGTCGTGAGGAACCTTGGCAACTTCCTCAGAGCGATGGATGTTTTTGATTTTAATGTGGATAAGATAGGTGTTGCCATTGACATCGATGAGGACGAGGAGGGGGTTATACAGTCAATAACTGGTAAGCTGTCATCCTTTGCCTCTGAAAGGCAAGGTGAGAACTTCCAGGTTGGAGAAACAGTGGTAGTGCCCCTTCTTATAGGAACGAGGATCAAACTCGGACCCTGCATAGAGTGGGAAAAGCCGACTGTTGAGGATTTTATGCTGGCTATCCTCAGTGGTAGCAGGGCATTCAAAAGTCTCGAGAGGGCCATAAACATACTGTGTGTTGACCTTGGAAGGAAGCTCAAGCCGAAGGAGGTTATATACCTCGCCATGGCGGCTCAAAAGTTCTGGGGCAACCTTGAGGGCTTCTATGAGATGATGATAATGCGCACTCCCAAGTGGAAGGTAGAAAAAGTCCTTAAAAGAGCCCGCCTGTATGAGAAGATGGAGGAACTGTTCTGACTTCCTCCCGACGTGAACGGCAAGGCTTTCGGAAGAAAAAGTGGAAAGGCCTAGAAAAGACTTCAGTCCTCCCATGGCTCGGTGTATTTGAGCGCCCATCCAAATTCTTCTCTCAGTATGTCTATTGCAGCATAAGGCGGAATGACGGCCTTTTCGGTGATTATAACGTCAATGTACTCCGGCGGTGTAACATCAAATGCAGGGTTCTTGACAATTATGTTCTTGGGCCATGTCTCAAGTTCTTCTTTTGGAACAACCTCATATGGATCTCTCTCCTCTATTTCGACCAGTTGGCCTAAGAGCGTCTCCGGATGGAACTTATAGGTTTCCGCTGCAATCATCACCCATACTCTGTGCTCTTTTGCTGTTAAAGCAAGTAGGGCAGTCCCTACCTTGTTTATAACGGCACCGTTGGCCGTTATTGAATCTGCACCCATAACAACCTTGTCTGTCATTTTCATGTAGTGTCTTGCGGCCCCATCAACGACGTAGATGACAGGGATTCCCGCTTCAGCAAGCTCTTTTGCGGTAATTTTTCCTTGGTATCTTGGTCTTGTCTCGGTTACGATGACCTTGATGTCTTTTCCATCTTCCCATGCCTTCTTCATAACTCCAACAGCGGCCTTTGAGTGGCAGTGGGTCATTATGACGTCTCCATCTTCAATTCTCTTTGCACCAAACTCAGCTATTCTTTTAACGGCGTTTTCTGAGTTGTGTATAAACTCTTTTGCTGAATTTATAACTATGAACCTAAGCTCCTCCAAGTCAGCACCGCTTTTATATGCTACTTTTGCACGATATGTGACGTATCTCAGGGCATTTGGAAGAGAAACTGCAGTTGGCCTTGTGTGGTATAAAATCTTCGCTGCTTCCTTAATTTCCTCCCAGAGCTCATCCGCACTCTTTGCTTTGCTGTTTTCAGCTTGAAGTTGCAGAGCATAAGCTGCTGACCTTGCTATTTTTCCTGCTCCTCTTATCTCCATCGTCTTTATTTTCTCCGCTATTTCCAAAACCTCTTTTATAACGGGCATTTCGATCCCTCCGTTGTTATCCTAATTTCCCAAACGGGTTTATATAGCTCACTCTTACAGTCCCAATTTCTGCTCGTTGATGTTTTTATATGTTCTTTTATGTACATAAATATTTTGCACTTTAAGTTTTTACAAATATAAAGCACATTTCCGACCAACGCCGAAAGCTTTATATTTAATTGCAACAAAACTCTCAATGTATAAAATAGGGTATGTGTTCATTTTAGTACATTAAATAAACCACATGGAGGACGATTGAGATGGAGCTTGAGAAGAGACTTAAGGAAAAATTGGAGGCACCGACTTTGGATTACGAAAAATACTTCTCAAAGAAAGCCCTTGGAATGAAAGCTTCGGAGGTTAGGGAGCTTTTAAAACTTGTTGAGTCTTCAGACGTGATTTCACTTGCTGGGGGTCTTCCAGCACCGGAGACCTTCCCGGTAGAGATAATTGCGGAAATTACTAAAGAGGTTCTTGAAAAGCACGCAGCCCAAGCCCTTCAGTATGGAACTACAAAAGGTTTTACTCCTTTGAGGCTTGCATTGGCTGAGTGGATGAGAAAGAGATATGATATTCCAATCTCTAAGGTAGACATTATGATTACAAGCGGCTCACAGCAAGCCCTTGACTTAATTGGCAGGGTCTTCATAAATCCGGGTGACATCGTTGTTGTCGAGGCCCCAACTTATCTCGCCGCACTCCAGGCTTTCAAGTACTATGAGCCCGAATTTGTCCAAATACCGCTTGACGATGAAGGAATGAGGGTTGATCTCCTCGAGGAGAAGCTGCAGGAACTGGAGAAAGAGGGGAAGAAAGTAAAACTGGTCTACACAATACCCACTTTCCAGAACCCAGCTGGCGTTACAATGAGTGAAAAGAGAAGAAAAAGGCTTCTTGAGCTTGCGAGCGAGTATGACTTCCTGATAGTTGAAGACAACCCATACGGAGAGCTCCGCTATTCCGGCGAACCAGTAAAACCCATTAAGGCATGGGACGACGAGGGCAGAGTTATGTACCTGGGAACGTTCTCCAAGATCCTTGCTCCAGGATTTAGGATTGGATGGATAGCGGCAGAGCCACACTTGATAAGAAAACTCGAGATAGCCAAACAGAGCGTTGACCTCTGTACAAACCCCTTCAGCCAGGTTATAGCGTGGAAGTACGTGGAGGGAGGCCACCTCGACAATCACATACCAAATATAATTGAGTTCTACAAGCCGAGAAGGGATGCAATGTTGAAGGCCTTGGAAGAGTTCATGCCTGAAGGCGTTAAGTGGACAAAGCCGGAGGGCGGAATGTTCGTCTGGGTAACCCTTCCCGAGGGGATTGATACAAAGCTAATGCTTGAGAAGGCCGTTGCAAAAGGCGTCGCGTATGTTCCGGGGGAGGCTTTCTTCGCCCACAGGGATGTCAAGAACACAATGAGGCTTAACTTCACCTATGTTCCAGAGGAGAAGATCAGAGAAGGTATAAAAAGGCTTGCCGAGACAATAAAGGAGGAAATGAAGAAATAGCAAAGGTTATTAATGAAAAGTTCCAAGTATTCCTGCCCGGGGAGCACCGCCGAAGGCGGAGTCAATGAACTCGGGCGGGTTATTACCCCCTTTTATAGTCAATTGCCGAAAGACTTATAACAACTTAATGTGAGGAATTAATTATGTTGGAGAAAGAAAAGGAAGCTCTGGCAAAAAGAATTGCTGGGGAAATAACCCTATCTTCTGATCCCGGAAAGACCATGAAAAAGTGGAGAGAAATATTTGGCATAAGTCAGACTGAACTTGCCGAGTTTCTTGGCGTTTCCTCTTCCGTTATCAGCGATTATGAAGGCGGCAGAAGGAAAAGCCCCGGTGCTTCCACGATTAGGAAGTTTGTTGAGGCCCTTCTTGAGATAGATGAGAAGCGGGGAGGGAATGTCATAAGGGCTTTTAGCAGGACTATAGGTAGTGATCTCCCCACAGATGCTATTCTCGACATAAGGGAGTTTGCGTTCCCCGTTACAGTTGCTGATATAGTTGAGGCAGTAAAGGGAGAAATCGTCGCAAACGAAGACCTTCTTGGGAGAAAAATCTACGGCTATACTGTTATAGACAGCATACAGGCCATTTTAGAAATGAGCAGCGACGAGTTCTTGAAGCTCTATGGATGGACTACTGAAAGGGCACTAGTCTTTACCAAGGTGACCACGGGAAGAAGCCCAATGATTGCCATAAGGGTTCAGGGGCTGAAGCCGGCGGTAGTTGTCCTCCATGGAGTCAAAAAGCTTGATGAACTCGCTGTAAAAATAGCGGAGAGGGAGAGAGTTCCGCTGGTAATATCAAATGCCAAAGACGAAAACGAGCTAATTGTAAGCCTAAGGGCTCTAGTAGAAAAAGCTGAAAAAATTTAAAGATTTTCTCTCCTCCAAATACCTTCTTCGGCTAATTTTTCCAGCCTAGCCTTCATATGAATTAAGACCTCGCTGAGTACCTTCCCGTTGTCGTATTCCGCCACTATTTTTTCAAGTTCCTCTCTAGGGAGTTCCTTCATCTCCTTGGCAAGCTCAATCATTCTTGGGTATGCCCTCACTATGTTGTCGACTATAGTTATATCCGCCATTCTTGCGCTCCTTGAGAGGGGGTTTAGGTCAACTGTTATAACGAACTTGCCCATCTTTACGAGCGCTTCTGTCCTGTCCCCGTCCTCCAATGGTACAACGACAACATCTGCTTTCCATATGCCGTTCTCATCAACTTTGCCCCTTTCGCTTTCTAGGTTTGGGATCCTTTTGGTTGGGTTTATGCCGAGAAGCTCAATCTCCGGGTCATATTTTCTGAGCTCTTCTGCTATTGCCCTAACCCTTGCCTCTGTCCGGTAGAAGAGGTTTATCTCAAGTTTTGCATTGAGGACCTTTGCAAGCTCTATTGTCTCCTTTGGAACCAGTGCCGCCACATTTCCATTTACTGAAAGCACTGGGTGCTCGGCTAAAAGAATTTTTGCGACTGCAGCTCTCATGGCTTTTTCTGCTGGTTCGATAGTTGTTTCCCCGATAAGATAATCAAAAGCTTCCCCCCTTCCATGAGCAATTAGCCCTGCTGTAGCTAAAATGCCTTTTTCAAGGGCTTCTTCCAGTTTATGTCTGTAGTAAAGGCTCCAATACCTGGGATGCGACTTCGGGACAAAAAATTTCGCCATTTTTATCACCACGGGAATATAACGGAAAGAAAATAAAAGCCTTTCTTTCATCTCTTTCTCTTTCTCCAGAGCAGAGAAACCAGTGTAAAGAGCACAAGTGCCGAAGGTCCGCAAATACCTTTGCTTTCCTCACTCGTAGTTGAAGAGGTAGATGTTGGGGTTGTTGAGGAAGATTGGGGTGTGGAGGATGTATCCGTTGTAGTGGTGTAAGAAGTGGTGGTTTGTGATTGTGTAGTTTGAGTTGTTGTGATTGTTGTAGATGTGGAAGAGGTTGTTTCAGTTGTTGAAGTGGTTGTTTCGGCTATAGTTTTCTCTTTTCCAAATCTGAAGAACCATGCGTCGCCATTTTTTGGAGAGTTCAATGTTCCGCTGACCGTTTTTATGTGCACTTCATAGTCGGAAGACTCCAGGGCTATTTTCTTGGGCTCAGGTGAATATTTTTCTTCCGGTATGTCAAGAGACCCATATAGTGTTTCCCATGTAACCTCTGAAACACTGGGAACAATGAACTTTTTGGAGACATCTTCTGTGTAACCTGCTGCATATATCACACCGTCTTTTAGAATTCCTTTGGCCACCATATCTTCTTTCCCTCCTTGGATTATCCCGAACCACTGCAGCTCTCCCGATTCATCGAACTTTGAAAGAAGAGCGTCGTGATTGCCAGAGGTAAAATTGCCGCTGGAGCCCAAAAGAATTATTTCGGAGTTGTTGAACATTATGGAAACGAACTCATCTCCATATCCTATTCCAAACTGCTTTTTCCAGATTGTATCTCCGTTTTGAGAGATTATCAGTATGAATGCATTCCCAAACCCTATCTTATCCCCTGTGCTTCCGGCTACATATACGTAGTTGTCTTTGAATTCCACTGCCCTTACTTCCTTCAGTGGATATGCTCTAGCCCATCTCAGTTCTCCGGTTAGGTCAAAGGCACAGACAAAAACGCCTTTGTCATAAGATCCAGCAACGTAGATATGGGATGAAGTAGCTTTTACTGCAGTTGCTTTGGCATTTTCATTTCCGAATTCAACTACCCAATTTACGTGACCATTGAGTGACAGCTCAGCTAGAAATGCCCGTTGAATGCTTCCTGTGGGAGTTGTATATCCCGCCACGTAAATTCTGTCATTCGCTATATCTATGGCTTCGACACCGTCATTAAGGCTCCTGCCAAAAGTTTTGAAGTAGAGAAGCTCACCATCTGCACTGAATGCTCCCACAAATGCATTGGCATCTTGAAAGCTTATGGAACCCACCTGCCCCGCAAAATATATCCGGTCTTCATAAAGGACTGCGTCCTTGATGGAAATTGGTTTGGAGGAGTAGATGAGCCTTTGAAATCCTAAGCCCCCTTTGTCATCAACTTTAACAATAAAACCGGCTCTCACATCTTCGAAGCTTTTCGTGGAACCTACCAAGATTGAGTATGCTTCTCCAGGGAGGTAAGCCACTCCACTGTCGACTTCATTACCGCCCCATGTAAGATACTCCAGCTCATGGGCATGTGTAAATGGCAACAGAAATAATACTACTACAAAGGCAAAGATCACTAATTTTTTCATGGAATTCACCAAAAGGTATCTTTGATTTCTCCTAAATAAGATTTACCACTGTCTTTTTCTATCTCCCAGGAAGACTTTCATGAAGCCTGAGAATTCTTCTCTTCTGAACTCCTCGTAGAGCTTTCTAGTCTCTTCCTCACTTAGCCACTCGATATCATCAGGAATGCCTTCAAAGAAATCATAATAAACCATATCGCCTTTCCTTGCTACGTTTATTGTGTATATCCTTTTCTTAAGCTCCTGTGCGATTTTTATCTCTCTGCAGACGAGAGATGTAAACTTACCGACTATCCCAATGGCAACAAATACCTCTGCGTCTTTTATCATGTGGTGGGTAGGCTTTAGTCCATAATCGGAGGGGATGATGAAGTTGTTTGAGTTAAGCTTTTCCTCAATAACTTTCAGCACTACCTTCTCGGTTTGAGTATGATAAATAATCGTGGGCTCGCTTACGTATATCAAGGAACCGTATTTCCTTTTCTTTTTAAAAAATCCGAACATTTTCTACACCTCAGGTGGGGATAAACGTCGTCACCACTCGGCTGGGATGACACTCATCATCGGTTACTAACATCAAACTCCCTTCTTTAGGCTTTATTTCCCAAACAGACGGTTTTCCTCGGAGACGTTGTCATCGGTTACAACCCCACTGTCATCCCCGCTCTGTTAAGTACTTCATAAAGAAGCTTAATAATCTTTTGTTTTCTCAAACATAGCAATCTCACCAGCAATTGTTATGCGTCATCGGTTACTGTTCAAATTTCTTTTCTTCATGATTCCCCATTTGTACCTCTACCCCGTGTATTTTCGTGCTTGATCATGTAAATTTTCCTGGAGAAATTTCTTCACACTTGTTCTCAAATAAAAGAAAAAAGTACCGTTGCTCATTGAAGCCTTTTGTTATCTATTGTATCTCGCTACGCTGGTATTTTGATTGGGAGTTCTCCTGAATTTCACAACAAGCTCTTTATTAGCTCATAGTCCTCCTCCGGGATTTCTCTCATTGCCTTGCCCATTAAATGCCCGCTCCACTTCTTCTTATTGGTAATGAACTTCAATTTTGGAATTAAAGGCTTGAACTCAACCTCTCCAAGCTTTATGGGCTTGATCCTCACCCTGAGCGGATAGGTTTCGTTCAAGTGCGGTGGGCTCTTGAAAATCCTGCTTGAATCCTCATAAGGCTCGCTCACAACCTCAAAAATTCCCACGATCTTCGGCTCAAGGATTTGCTTATCTTTTCTTTCCTGCTTTACGTAAATTACGAGTTTGTCTCCGGGTTTTACTCTGGCAATGGTATTCTTGTGCCTCCTTGGCACGCCCCAAACGTTCTTCTCCTTGATAACCTTCCAGTTATCCCTATTCGTTATGCAGAGCCAATACGCCATTGAAACCACCTAAGTTTTTTATGTTGAAGTTCTAAATAAGGATTGCTCTTCCAAAAATTATTTATTCTTAGGAAACCAAGATGATTGGAGGTGATTTTGATGAGTAAAGGGGAGACTATCATTGGAGCAACTTTTCCCGTACCAAAGCCATTATTGAGAAGGATTTTCGAGGAGGGAAAAGATGTTTTTGTAAAACCAGCAACGATACTGTCAGGATAAGCAGTGGGGCGTCAGGTTTAAATCCCAGACACTACCACAGAAAAAGAAAGGGGGGAACATGCAAGCC
>NZ_KE387149.1:393546-405394 GCF_000430485.1 Thermococcus sp. PK | reverse complement strand
GAAGGTTATTAGGTCGTAGAGGCTGATTATTTCCCTGTGAGTGTTTTCGGGTAGTGTTGCTGATTATCGGATAGATTTCGGATTTTATGATCAGGATTCTCCTCTGAAAGCTCAATACAACCACCAATCAATCAAAAGACTTAAGTGCTTATAACTCTAACGATCTAATGGGAACTAGGGTAATAATATTCTATGCCTCAAGGGAAGATCAAGGATTTTATGGCGAAGCAGAAATTGGAGAGGTTGAGTTCTTTGAGAGTCCAGCGAAGATCTTAGAGAAATATGGAGATAGAATTTTCTTAACTGAGAAAGAGTTCAAAGAGTATGTTAAAACTTCTGAACGATGGAAAACAAAGGGAAAAAGGCAGAGACCGTGGATGGCAATAGTTTTAAGGAACGTTAAAAAGTATCCGAAGGTTGTGAAACCAAAACGATTTATCGCAGTTTCGGGAAGGTATGTGAAAGAAAAAGAATATCAAGAAATCCAAAGCCAATTTTAGATCTCTGGAGCAAAGAGAATACCAGCAACAATATGTGGCTTAACTCCTTTAGTGCCTAGTTCTCTTTTCTTTGCTTCTAGTTCTTCTTTTCTTGCCGGGATTCTATACTTTTGAATTAATCTTTCACAAGCTGATATAATCTTTTCGACACCCATATTCGGGTTTATCTCTCTGAGCGCCCTTGCAAACAACTCGTGATTTGCATAACCCCACTTAACCAAATCTATTAGTTTTCCGAGGTATTCTCTTTCAGACTCTTTTTTACTCTTAATCATCCTGTTGTACAGCTTTCCGAGTATCTTTTTCACATTTGGAGGATGTTTCGTTAGTTTTTTGAAGGTTAAGCTGCTTTCCTTAATTATCCTAAGCTCTTCGAAATCCTGTAGAACTCTTTCCGCAGCTTCATAGTATACATGCATCTCCTTAAATTCGTTGAACGGCTCTGTCTTTTCATTTAGTTTCGTGAGTTCTAGGAGCTCCTCCAAGGAAATGTTCTGCTGGATCCAGGTGTCCTCATGCCTTTTGTAAATGAAATACTGGGAGATAACGCCGTCACTGCACACAAAAAAGGCATAGTAGTCATTACCTTTGTATCTAGCAACACTTCTCATTGAGTATCTTCTTGTTAGCTCTTCAAAGCGCTCTCTGTTATTCTCTTTAAATTCTCTAACGAGTTTTTCAGCTAATGTCGTTACCGAAAAAATGTCTGTGGTGCTTTCAAGAGCCTCAATCTGTCCCCTATAAATTGCTTCAATTGCTGAAGGATTCCATTCTTCGCTTTCCTCAAGAATCTTACCGTCTGCACCCAACGCATTGTTGAATTCAGTTATTCTTCTCCTAACCTTTTCAAGCAGACCAAGATTTTCTTCTAGTCCCTTTTCTGGGAAGAAGTTATAAACCAGTATCTCATCATACTCAGTTCCAATTCTGTCAACTCTACCAATCCTTTGGATTAGCTTTATCGGAGTCCAATGTAAATCGTAATTAACAACAACATTTGCATCCTGAAGGTTCAGACCTTCGCTGAGGACATCTGTGGAAATCAATATGTCAATTTCGTCCTCGGTTTCATAATTATTGGACTTGGGGGCAAAACGCCTAATCTTGTCCACTATTCCTTTTGTATTGGAGCTGACCATTTCAATTTTGTGATTTTTGGTGTAGCCAAGTTTGTCCAATCCGGTATAAATCCACTGAACAGTTTCTTCGAATTCGCTGAAGATTAAAATTTTTCTTTTTTGATACCTCGTTAGATCATCTATCAGTGATGCTAGTTTTGACAATTTTGGATCTTTCCAAGGCTTTTTTTCAAGATCTTCTTTAAGAGGTCTTAACACCTCTTCCATAGCTTTGAGCTTCTTTAAATCGTACTCTAAATCTGATATCAGTCGTTTTATATCAAAAGCTCCTGCTTTGTATTCTGGCTCCGTCGTTTTCGTGTAATTTTCAATAAACTCTCTTATTTCTTCGTCACTTAGGATGTGGGGTTCTTTACCATTAATTTTGCCCAGCAGAACATCGCTGAACTCTTCACCAGCAGCAATAAATCCATGCTTCACAAACTTCAAAAAGTTCTCTGTTTTGATAATGTCTCTCTTGAGAGTCTGGTACATTGAGTACCAGGAACTTTCAAGACGTTTTAGGTAGAGTATTCTTTCTAATCCCCTCAAATTCCTCCCAACGGTAGATAAGTCAGAGTATGGGTTTTTGTCTTTAAACTGTGGCTTAACGTAATCATGAAGGGCAAACCTTGCATACTTCATTGAATTTATGCCCGCTAAAAATAAGGTATAGATGTCAACTGGTTGGATTGTTGAGCCTTCTGAAATTTCTTCCACAAGCTCTTTAGGAACTTTTTCTAAGGGATAAATTTCAGAAATCTTGTATTCAAGAACTTTCAGTCTTCTCTCTGGGAAGCACAACTTCTTGTTTTTGACTCTGATACAATTCTCTTTTCCCCCATAGAGCTTCAAGATATCATGTCTTGTTCTCCTTATCATAATCTCCCTAAGGACATAGGATGGGTCCACTTCGCCCTTTTCAATAGCCCTGACTAAATCGTCCCACGTCTGAGGTGTTATCGGGAAGGGATGCTTTCTTTCGGGTCTGAAGAGGCGAATTTGATTGATAATATCGCGGTACTGCTTTCTATACGGGGTAGCTGTTAAGAGTATTGCCCTTTTTCCAAGAAGGAGCTCTTGGAGATTCTTGTAGGATTTTATCTGTGGATTTGCATAATGGTGAGACTCATCAACCAAAACTGTATTTACTTGATTTTTAATGTAGTTCTCCATTTCGGTGTACTTTTCTGGAGACGTTTCTTTTCTCGGTAGCAGTCCTGAAGAGAACACTCTTCCCTCTATGTTGTAGTTTTTAAGCAACTCTTCCCAGTAGCTAACGAGTTCTGGGGGAGCGATTACTGCAACTTTGTTGGATTTTCCATTAAGCAAGTCCAGAAGTGAGAAGTGTTCCAGTATTGCCAAACCTATAAAACTTTTTCCCAGGCCAACGACATCGCTTATCAAGACTCCTCCATACTTGTTCACTATTGAAATACCCCTTTTGACAGCATCCAGCTGGAAATCATAAAGGACATCATAGAGGCTTCTGAGCAAAAATCCAGTATCTTTTTCAATAATATCCCTGTAGAGCTCATAGAGACCCCTTATGAGAACCTCATATGGAGAGGGAAAACTTCCTGGTTTCTGGCCAGACCAGCTTCTATTGATGACCTCAATTAACTTTGGATTGAACGGTTCTGCTTCTTCCCACAGCCACTCGTACCACTGTTTTAGACTCTCAAAGTGGGTTGCAAACAGCCCCGCGTTCAGCTCAGTGTTTCCATAAAATCCAGCAAGTGTGAAGTTACTTGACCCAACAAGGCCAATTGGGGAAATTGACTCACTTTTTGGATAGAAGAGATATGCTTTTGCATGCATGAACTCCTTGACATACACTTTAATCTCGATGCTTCCGTTTTCAAGCCATGAGACGAGTTTGTTGAGGAACCTCTCATTCTCCTCAGTTTGCTCCATGAAGTTTGTGTTCTTTTCTAAGTCTTCCGCTTGCTCATCGAGATCGGGCTTAGTTCTTTGATTCTTCTCCTTGAGTTCCCTCAGTGTTTCAAGAGAGTGGTAAGCCATGCTGAGCTGTTCATAAGTCTCTCTGTCAGTTTGGTTTCCAATTACTATCCTCATTCTCCCTCCTTGAGAGAAAAACTTATCGAGTTCCTGCTGAATTTCTTTTAGCCCGCTTATGAAGAGAAAGCCGACTGCAGCATCTATTTGTTTGTAATTGCCAGAGGTTAATACCTCTCTCAAAACATCAAGGAGGGTTACTTTCTGGTTATCAACAAGTCCGTATTTGTTCAAAAGACTAATCGCGGACACTTTTATTCCCTCCTCTCGATGAGATGTCCGAATGCACCTGATTCAATGAATTCCAACAGTTCTCTCCTGAGGGACTCTACAAACTTAAGGAACTTATCCTTTTCAAACTCTTCAACGATTAGAATGATGTCCTTCTCAATTTCTGATCTGAGTGTATGCGAGTAATCCTCCCGTCTAAGCTCTTGGATAGCTTTTAAAAAGTTCTCACGGGCATTGTTACTCATGCTGAGATAATTTTCTATTTTCATGCCTATTTGTTTTTTGTACTTTTTGAGCTTTAGACCCTTAACTTGATAGAGCTTGTAAAGGTCATACAGATCCCGAAGTTTAAACTCTCTCCTCGTTAGGATGGCACGGACTTTTTCAGTTAAGATCTCCTTATCTTGGTACGCTAGGAGTTTAAGGGGATAATAGTTTCCAAGAAACTCAGCGTATTTTTCGTAATCTCTAACCTCCAGTTTTGATTTCTTCCATGAGAGAAGAGTGTGTGCTTTGACAGTTCTTGGTCTAAAAGCGAACCTTTCAGCATAGTTGAACTCCAACTTTATTTTCTCTCCTGCTGGAGAATAGGCGATTATTTCTCTAAACCATCCAGGCCCTATCAAAAAACTGAAGTAGCGGTTGTTGTTAAAGTCGTTGTGGTCTCTGTAGTAGAACTCCAATCCAAGGTCTTTCGCAACACAGTTTAGGGTTTCGGCTATTCTCCCTGTCTCTTCACTCAGGAATTTCTTGAGTTTGCTTCTTGACATCTCCTGAAGTTCCCCACTGTTTCTGTATGCAAAGTCTAGATCTCTACTAAAGCGGTAATAACCCAAATGACATTTAACCAAGCACGTCCCGCCTTTAAAGATGTAGTTTTCCCTAAAATAGGGATCTTTTTCAAGTTCCTTGAGGAGGGTGTGGATGATGTAATCCCACTCAACTAAGTCTATGTTTTTAATGCCTGTTTTCCTTGAAACAAAGTTAGCGAAGCTTTTTCTTTCGTTTTCTTTGATTTTGAACAGAATTTCATTATTTGGCATCTCCAACCACCTTTGCAAGAGACTTTGGATATTTACCCAAGTACCTCTTCAACTTTTCCCAGTTTGCACTATCTCTATACTCTATCCAGATTTTTAAGGCAAGTTCTCGTGAAACCGTTCCATAGCTCCCAAAGTAAAGGAAATCTAAGAGTGTCTTTTCTAAATCGGAAACTTTTATCCCGTTTTTTCTGAGTATTCCGAAGTCAAAAAGCTCCTTTCTGGTTCTGATTATCCTGACTGGTATCCCATTCACGTGAATAATTTTTGTCCTCGCTATCTTATCGTTAATTATGAAAATTGTCGTATAGTGTTCGTGGGTTAACCCATTCAAAACCAATGCCGTGAACAGGCCAAAGTACCAGTTCTTCGTTATTTTGCTCATTCCCAGTAAAAGAAGCTTGTAGATGGAGGGTGAACTTTTAAGAGAAAACTCGACTGGCGTTTTAACATAATAAAGTCCCCTCAGAATCCTTATAAGATAGCCATATTGGATGAGGTAATTCACGAGGTAGTCAACGTCATCTACTTTTAAATAAGCGGAGAGTTTTTCGAGTTCTTCCCGGGTTATAACTTTGCCCCCAAATTCAGCGAGGAGTATCTGGGTGATCGGTCTCATGATGTTAATTTTGAATAACAACCTATAAAAAATTAGTGGTTGTTATTCAAATTGGACTCTAAGTGAAGGGGTGACCACTAGTGAGGGGACATCACTAGGAGAGTTATGTTAAAATACACAACCCCGAGACCCCTTTTGGAGGGTTTCTAACTTCCAAAACGGCATTCGTTGAACTTCTGAGAGAACTCTTTAAGGGCATGTCTGGCTGCTTTTTTGAAGGATCGCCTGTAGCGCCGCTTCATTCTGAGGGTGTGGTGTATCACGATGAGTTCGGAGGTGGGGTTAAAGCCTTTTCTCCGGATAATGAATGGCTAAAAATACTTAAGAATCCCCACTGGAAAGTCATTTGTTGGTCTACCATCTTCATCAGGGAATCGCCATAGTTGAACACTAGTTTTTATGTATTTCCAGTTTGGGGACAGATCTTTATCTGCATAAAGAATGTTAAACATTTTCTTCCCAAGTTCAAGCTTTGTTGGTTTTTTAGACGGTTCAATAACTTGTTTAAGACTTCCTAAAAGCAGATCGGTCAGTTGAATTAATTCTCCGTCCGGTGATTTCTCTGATGAATTAACTAGCACCAGGGGATCTTTCTCAAACCGAATCTTGGGAATAGCAATCCTTCTGTTCAATTTTTCAAGTATGGAGTCCATCCAAACTCGAAAAGGCACATATTTATCAAAGTTATCGAGTAGCTCTCCCGTAGGAGATGTCTTTCTGTCCTTGCTATCTGAGTAAATTTTAAGTGTTATTTCTGGATAGTTTGAATAGAACTTTTTTATCCCTGCTTTTATGGCTAGTGCAGTAAATCTGTTGTAAATGTGGAAGTTTTCCTTGAAATTTCCTCGCATAAAGCTCGGGCTTTTCTGGTCTACAATAAGAGCACTGAACTTAACGTTCCTGTGAAGGGTATCTAAGTACTTGTCCATCCATTCAATTGCTACTTTTTCTTTTAGAGATTTTGGGTGATTTGGTTTTCCATTTAACTTTCTGAAATGAATTTCACCATAATATTCATATTTGTCCCTAACTTTGTGAAGAGTCTCATACACATAGTTGAGCTTATGCTGAGGCATATACACGAGGCCTATTAGCAAATACCCTTTCTTCTTTATCTCGCTTTCATCGTGATAAACGTTTATTCGCCTGTCGTCGAACACGTCTCCGAATAGAGTCATTTGAGGAGGCGCTGGCATTTTAAGACCTCCACCTTTGTATTTTGTCAATCCTCTCCGTCGTCTTCATGGGCCCTCTTTCGGAGGTCTTTCATGATCCGCTTCATAAGCCGATCTGCTCCAGTCTGTTTGTTAAATTCCTCCAAAAGCCTGTTTAGAGTAATTTCGAATTGTACCTGCTTTTCGCTTTGAGTCAATTCCACCGATTTTGAAACATGATAAAGAAAGTCCCAGCCCGGCTTATCCCCTTCAAAGGCAACCATGACTTCTTTTAACAGAAGCCAGTCTTCAGGTTCTAACAGCTTTTCAAACTCCTCTTTGTGGGCAACGAAGAAAAGAACAAGGTTTTTAGTGGCGTTTAGCAGGTCTTCATAGTCATTCTTGAGGGTATCCACGATTTCCCTGGCTTTTTTGTCGGGATTTTCGGGATCTAAGATGTATGAATAAACAGCGTAATCACTGAGGGCATGCGAATAATCTCTGAAAAACTTCAGAATCGCGGATTCCAGGTCATCAAAGAACGGCTGTCCCCGTGCAATCAGAGCTTCTCTGAGCTTTTTCAACTTGATCTTTTTCCATATCTTGTTCAGGACGCCGATGGTGTAGGGGAGAAATTGAAAGGCATCCATCGGCTTACCTCCCCTTCGAAAACGTCTTCGCCTTCACCAGTCGGAGTTTAACAATAGTAGCGAGCTCCCTATAAGCCTCAGTAACTTCTGTTCCAGACAAACCAATACTTTCAAATATAGCCTTATTTAGTTCAAACCTATCAGATTTGATTTTCTTCTCTGTTATTTTTGAGGGGTCAACTTCCTCAGCATTTGAGATGTCACTTTTGAGTTTAGGTAATCCTACTTCTATGAATATTGACTCAATTTTTCTTTTTGAAAGCTCAGTGAAATGATGAATTATTTGTTTGGCCTTATCCCTAGGTATACTCTCCGGATTTACCAAAATAACCCGTTTCCAACTTTGGACATCAACATCAGCAATGGCTTGGGCTCCTGTCAATTGTCTACTCTCGATTTCCATACTCAAATGAGGAATTGCACTGTTTAGAATAGCAGCTAATAGCAGTGTATACTCATCAACTTCTTCGCCTTTGAATGAAAGTGGAATAACTCCATAGAACAGTTTGTCCTCTAAAAATAACTTCGGGTTTAATGCCACAATATACCTTTCTCCAACTTTCTCAGAAACTAATATTGGAGCTCCAGTTCTAACTCCAAGATTCCACCAAGGTTTCCTACTTTTGCATGTTGGTCGAGTATGATATTTGTTTAGCTCTCCCCACTCAATATAATTCAAAGCATGAATGAATCCCCGAGATATAAGGTTATCTTTTGAATAAGGACAAATAAACGCTAAGTTATTCAAAAGCTCTTCTTTTACAATAACAGACTCTACTTCTTTCAAGGTCTTAACTACGGGCTTTAGCAGACTTCTTTCAAGGTATCCAATCCATCCAGAATCACTGTACACCCATTGATAATTATTATCTCCCTGATGATTTCTACCGCACACTGGGCAACTCCCTCTGCTGGCAGACTCAATTATGTGTTCAAGTTCAGAAATAAGTTTGTCTTCCTCTGGCGACCGATTTTTCTTTTTCTTTAGACTGTCTAGTTTGGATCTAGCTTTTTTGAGTGCCTTTTCAAGATCTTTGGGCGTTGTTATTGGCGTCAAATAAAAGAACTCGTTTGCTCCTGTTTTAATACCAAATCTTACATCTGCAATGTTCCCCAGCCTCACTAACTTATTCTTACCTTTATCCAGAATCACGTAGAATATCCTCGGCGCCCTGATTAATATTCCTCCCCACTTCATGCCCTCGTATTCTCCAGAAATGTTGTAAGTCCCCAGAAGGGGATTCCTCGTACCGATCTCAAGCCCGCCCATCTTTGCGAGCTCTACAGCTTTGACGCTCCTCACCCTGATGTCATCGTCCTCGTAGGAGTATACTTTTCCTCCGAAGACTTCGACTTCCTTAACTTTTCCGGCATAACATTCGAGCATCTTTTCTATTATTTCACGGCTCAGTTCATCAAAGCTCCTCTTTAGGAGGACAAAGTTCACACAACCCTCATCAACGGTGTTAAACAGCTCTTTGGGTTTTCTAGTTAGCACGGTGATTACGGTATTTACATCGGCCTGCTCAAAAGACCTTGTCGTGTAGTCAATAATCCTCTTCAAGTTCGTGAACCTCAGGAAGAACTCCTGCAGAGATGTTCCATAATCAACATCAAGCCATGAGTTGGAGGTAATGAACACTAGAGCTCCTTTGGGGTTGAGCAGGTTGACACCTTGGATGAAGAAATAAACATATAAATCGCTCCTCTTGTTCAGCTTCATCTCGTGCTCAAACTTCTCTTTGATTATTGTCTTCATATGCTCGATTATCTTCTCCTTGTATTCCTTCTTTAATCTATCCTGTTCTTTCTTTGGAAGCATCTGAAACTCTGCCAAGTCGTAATACTCTGGATAAATCTTTTCCTGCCTCACGTAGGGCGGATTTGCTATTACTATGTCAAAGCCCTTCTTTTCGAGCATCACATCGGGAAAATCAAGTTCCCAGATGAATGGTGGTTTTTCCAGAGCCGAGTAATCCTGCTTTGATACCGCTTCTAAGAGCAGCTTTATTTCCTTCTTCTCCTTGGCCTTTAAATCTTCTTCAAGTGCTGTCTCTAGGAACTCCTGAAGAGCTCCCCATTTAGCTTCCTCGATATCTTTTAATTTCACAGGCTTTCCATCAATTTTTTCACCCATGAAGTACTTTCTCACTAGATCTTTGTAATGGACTATTGCTTCACCCGCACCCTTTTTAGCCCAAAGGAGCTTGAGACTCTCTCTAAATTTGGCAAGGGGTATTTCGATTATCCTTTTCTTCCCATTTATTCTAAGAACAAAGTGAGGAGGCACAAGTGAATCGCCAACTGCTAACTTCGTCTCGAGATTTGGTAAAATTGGTTCGTTTGGACTCTCTTCTTCCTTTTCAATCAATGCCAGCCAAAGCCTGAGCTTGGCAACCCTTATCGCCCACTCTTTGATGTCAACGCCGTAGATGTTCTCCCTGATTATAGCGAGCTTTCTTTCATAATCTACCTTTACCCTAGCCTTTTCGTAGAGTTCCGTTAAAAGATGAAACATTCCCACGAGAAAAGCTCCGCTTCCAGCTGCTGGATCGACTATCTTAACGCTCTCGAGAGCACTGAGTAGTTCCCTTGGTAGTGACCTTCCTTCCCATTCATGAAGCGGCGTAAACACGAACTCCCTTAGAAGAACGTCATCAACTTTGGTGTTCTTCTTCAAATACTCATAAATTGCCATCCTGCACATGAAGTCAACTTCGCTCCTCGGCGTGTAGAAGATTCCTGATGCTCTTCTCTCCTCTTCCTCACTTCCAGCCTGCTCTTCGGCGGTTATAAGTGACTCGTAAATTCTTCCTAACATTGCTGGATCAACAGCAACCTCAACTTCATAGGGAGTATCTTCCGTAACTGTGAAGCTGTATTCTTCAAAGAAATCAAATATAAGTTCTTTCACAACGTTATCTGGAAGGGAAGTTATGATCTCGTCCAAATCAATGCCCTCTATTGTAACATGGTTGAACAGACCACCGTTGAAATAGGGAATCCCGTAGGTGAACACGTCCCTAACTATTGGGGATGGAATCGCTTGTATTTCCTTTATATCCCTTCTTGCATATCCCACTCTTGGCGTATTCATTGCATAAAGGAACAAAATTCTAAGGTAATCCTTGTAAAACTCCCCTCCATACTCCACCCACTGCTCATACAGCCATCTGACGAAGTTTTTGACGTCAACACTCTCCTGTAGATCCTTCCTGAGAGCTGGTTTCTCGACAATCCATCCTTTCTTTTGAAGGAAATAGACAAACATTAATCTGTTGAGGAATGTATGAGCAAAGGTCTTGGCGGCTCTTTCAACAAATATCTCTTTTTGCAACTCGCCAACATAAGATTCCCCAAGTTTTTTCCCGTAACGCTTTTTTATTGAGTCCTTAAGTTTGGAATAGTACTCTTTGTACTCCTTGAAAAACTCCTCTGTAAGAGGCCTAACGTGCATGTATTCATCTATGAGGGCTTTTATTTGGATTGCCGGTGGATGCTTTTTCGATTTCTTGTAAAATTCTTCAAGCTCCTGAGCAACACTGGCCAAGTTCTTCACAAGAGTCCTGAATTTTCCCTCCTCTGGGTCAATTACATAGATATTGAGCTTGGCATTTTCAAGCTCTCTCCTGTAGATTGGAACTACAAGCTTCCAGTATTTTGAGTAGTCCAAGATTATCAGAAAATTCGCGAATTCCAATCCAACTGAATACGTGAAGTCGAGAAGATCCTTAACAAGTCTTTGTCTGTATTTTATGGTGTCACTTTTACTTTTAGCGTAGACAACGTAGAAACTCTCACCTTCAGGCGGGTTTGTTTTTGCAATGATTTTAATCATATCAGTGTTTTGTGCCACAAATTCATTAAGCATGTCCTCAGGGATGATCTCATCAACATAATTGAACTTCCACGCATCAATGAAAATATTTCTAAAATAGTTTATTGCTTCCTCTGTTCCCATATCAGGTTTAAGCTCTTTAAGATTACTTTCAATTTCTCCAACAAGCCGATACATATGAGAATACCCCCTACGTTAGTATTATACTTCCTAATTCATTTTATGCTCAATGGTATATAATTTTTTTCAACAGTCTTTTGATACTGTCAGGATAAGCAGTGGGGCGTCAGGTTTAAATCCCAGACACTACCACAGAAAAAGAAAGGGGGGAACATGCAAGCCGAAACCATTATCAACCGATTAATTTCAGCCTTAAAACCTTTTCGCCGAAACAAAATCCCACCAGAAAAGAAAATCAGGGCAATAACCCTGTACCTAAACGGCTTAAGCTACAGGCAAACCGCCAGAATCCTCGGAATCAGCCACACAACCGTCTGGGAAGCCATTCAAAAAATAGCAGAAGCAGTCTACCAGCCAAAAATCCTCGCAGTCAAAAAACAGAGAAACTTCATCGCAATTGACGAGACAGTGATAAAGATCAACGGCCAGAAGAGATTTCTCTGGGCTGCAATCGACGTTGAGAGCAAAGAAATCCTAGCAGTATGGATTACAAGCGTTA
>NZ_KE387149.1:359233-393446 GCF_000430485.1 Thermococcus sp. PK | reverse complement strand
CAAAGCGTTTCTGGAATAACTTCAGGGCTAGAGACTGGAGGAGGGTTCACAGGTTTGTTTTTCTGTTTTCATTCTGGTATAATTTTGTTAGAATTCATTCTCGGTTTGGTGGACCGCCTGGTGATGTGACTGAATGGCTTCAGGAGGTGATACCCCAGTTATCCTGACAGTATCAGTCTTTTTATGATGTGCAAAAGCGGCCTTTGGGAATCAAAAATGCCTTTATTTTGAAAGGTTTTTTCATTCGTTTTGATATTTGAAAGAGGAGACATTGTGTAGGGCAAAAAAGGATTAGGAAAAAATCGGCATAATCCCCAGAGCTAGACCTTGTCCTCGTTACCTCTCTGCCTCATTTTCCCTTAAGGTATGTTCCTCAAAGAACTTTTTCTGTCTCTTCTCTTCCTCAATCTTTTGCTTGAGAACTTCATAAGTTAGCCAGCTAAATTTCTCTTCAGGGATCAGCTCTTTGTACATAATAATAAGATCAGCTGCCGCTGCTGCGTGTCCATCATCTAATAAGCGCTCAATAATCTCAGTTAAAAACTCACTTTTTTGATTATTCAAAAGATCATCAAAAAACGTCCCAAAATTGTTTCTTAACTCTTTAAGGAGATCTACCTTGCCAGGAAGCTCGCCTTCCTTAGATTTTTTAGTTCTAAGCTCTTTAGCGACATCAAGTACTTTTTCTACAAGTTCTGGATTTAATTCAAAAAGAGTATCTAAAAAGAACGAGCTTGCCAATACAATGTCTGAATAAGAGTAAGTTTTTTTGTAAGTATTATTAGTGGTCTTTTTTATCTTGTCTAAAGCGTTGTATGCATCTTCAGTTAATCTAACCACTTTCCCGAAATCTTTTTTCATACAAATCACCAGAAAAGTATTAATTTGAACTACTTAAAAATATTTCTAAGTCATACTTTCTTTTTTAGGAGAGCTTGATATGCTGGTCCTTTTCTTTACATATTCCTAATAATCTTAATATATTTTACAATTTATTTCGAGACATATGTTCAACAATCGAAAAAAACAACATTTATTATAGGGTTCTGATTTGGTTTATGTTAAAGGGGGTGTGAATGATGTCGGGAAAACGAACTCTCTATGAAATATACCTTCAAGATGCCCTCTCTTTCGAGAGGAAGTACACTGAAGATTACATCGAAGAAATCAAAACAGCCTTCGGGCCAATACCGCTCGAAGAAAAAGCAGAATTCTTGAGAATAATAAGGCAAAAGCACCTCTCAAGAATCTTCGCACTAACAGCACTAGCCGCAACAAAACCAACCCCAGAAGAATTCAAAAAACTCGCGCCAAAAACAATCATGCACCTAGGAGACGTGATAAACTTCATCGAAATTTACCACAAAATCCACAAAGAAGAACCAAACCAATACGCCAACCAGCTCAAAAAACTAATCAAAGAAATGCCCCGCACAAAAACCGAACTTTACTCTTACTACTCAGTCCCAAGTGAAGTTGAAGAATACCTCGAAAAACACTTGGGAGTAACCCTAGCCAACCAAATACCCATAAATGACGAGCCACTAGTCCTTGAAAATCTTGATATTCCACCAATGACTTTCGCACTTCACTTCTTGGCAGTAGCAAAAAAGTGGAGACAGGGGAATTTGATATGGACAAAGCAGCCCCCGTTCTTGGAGGACTATCATGGGGATTCAATCATTTACTCAAAAAGATATTGATAGATTCTGAAAAGAAGGATTGGGATGTTGTCATCCTTAATACACCTGAGGGCAGAACTTACCTTGACCTTCCAGGGAAGTTCAAGTTTTATCGAGATGAAATTGCCGCCGTTACCGCCACCATTGCAGCTGGGAGAACTGGAAGAATAATTTTTGTCTCGGATGGAATGTATGAGAGCTGGGTGGAGACGAATGGTGATTATGTCAGAGTTTTCAGGAGGCTCGTAGGGTTATTGTCAGGGACTCGCGGGAAGCTTTCGTTTACTGGTCAGGTTTGGCCCAGCAGTATAAACACCCTGGTAATTCTATTTGACGAGAAGTACCATTATGAGCGCCAGTGCCCTCCTCATAGCACCACCCTACTTAGCATAGTATAAGGCTACTCCCTCATCATGTCCTCTATTTCCTTAAGCCGTTTTCCAGGCTCGAGCTCCCTTCCCGCGGAGGAAACTATAAGCTCTTCTGCAGCCTCAATGGTCTCAACGTCAAAATTACCCGTCAATATGCTTTCACTAGTTAAGTCTAGCATTGTGTTTAAAGCTTCATCAATGTTTTCTACCTTGCCCATGGCCTTCTCAAACTCCACCTGAATTTTTGCCACGTCCTCTGCCCCAGGACCTTCCGCAATGCTTGCCACTATATCCTTGCTAAATTGAATAAAATCGGCGGAAACTTTTACTAACTCTCTCTGAAGCTCGGCCTCTTCCATTAACAGCAAGAGACGCTTTGCCTGTTTTATCCTCTGCTCTAATGCGAGGTATTTGACAGCACTTCTCTTTAACAGGGCTTCATCTCCAAGCTTGGCAGCCTCCTTCCCCTGCAGAAACACCCTGTGCTTAAAATTCTCGAGGTTGTTTATGTATTGTTGGAGGGCTATTTTTGCCTTACGCATTCTAACCTTTCTTTCAATTTCCTTTTCCTCTTTAGACTTCCAGAGGCGGACCATCATATCACACTCCATTCTCGTAGGTAGTATTACTCATACAATATAAAACTTTGAAGTTGTATATGTTTGAGGTTGAGACATTTCTAAAGTAAATTTGACGGCTCTATCTGGATATCTCTGACCTAGGTTTCTTTGAAGCTCTATAAGCTTGTCAATGGCCTCAGAAGGACGGGGGCGATATATGTACCACCCATCTATCTTATCCCAAGCACCATCTCCTCTTACCAACTTTTCAGGCCTGTCTTCAATAAACCTGTCAACTTGAAGGTTTCGGAATCCCTTGTCAATCAGGAACTCTGCAACTGTTCTAAGTGTCTGGCTCCAATATCCGCCAGGAATTTCAAGTCTATGCCATCTTCCATCAAGGCAAACATGTATCGCTCTAATTTTTGATCTCAGAGAATGTCTGGCTTTTTCAATAGGTATTACCCTAGAGGGATATTCTCTACAGTCCTCTTTTTTGGCTGATTTTTTCTCTTTTTGTGGGGCTGTTTCATAGGTAGTGATAAATGGAACTTTTGAATTCTTTTGTTTTCCGTAATTTTTAAATAGTCTCTAATTATACTTCCTTGTGGTGAAGCAGTTCCCAGAATGTGGGGTTTGTCAAGCCCGAATGGGGACTGTCGAGAGCCTTGAAGATGTGGGGAGTCTCCGTTCCCCCCGAAAGCCAGCCAATGAAGACGGGAGGCTGGAAGCCTACCCGTTACGAAATTAACACCCTACACACACTTTACGGGTAGGCAGAACGGTTGTTTTACGATAACTATCTCTTCATTTTCTCGTTTGATGTTGTGGACCAGAACCTTTAGCCTTTCGATGAAGTCCCCACCCACAGGTAGGTTCTCCTTGAGCAGGGTTTCAACGGTGTTTATGGCGTTGAGGAGGTCGTTCAGGTTTTGCACCGTGTAGAACTTGAGATCGTTGAGCGTGTTGAGTAACTCAGCCTTCCTGTTGAGTTCAGCGTAGACTAGAGCCAGCTTTCCAAGGGTTTCAACGACCATCCTCCTGTTCCTGATGGCCTCTTCGGTGCTCTTGCTTTGCTTTAGTGCCGCGACACTCCTTGACAAGGACTTCTTAAGCTCCTCGGCCTCTTTTTCTAGCTCTGCCTTCCTCTTCTTAGCCTCCCCAAGATTCTCAAGGTCTTTGAGGAACTCTTCAACTGACTGGTAGCGGTCTTCCTTCCTCTTAGCGAGGAGTTTCTCAAAGATTCCATCGTACTTAGCAAGCTCAGGGTTGATTTCTGAGGGTGGAGTGAATTTGTAGCTTTCATCCACGATTTTTCCAAAGATTTCCTCGTAAGTATATCCCTCAAACGGGAGTTTTCCAGTTAACAACTCATAGAAAATTACTCCCAACTGCCAGATGTCTGTTCTCGCATCTGTGTGCCCGTACTTACCGGGAAGCAAGTGCTCAGGGGCAGCATAGAGTGGCGTATAACCCAACACGCTTCTGCCAGAACTCATGGTTCCTATTTTTGCCAGTCCCCAATCCGTGATTTTGGGAGTTAAATCGCTCTTTAGGAGGACGTTGAGGGGCTTTAGATCGCGGTGGTAGATACCCTTAAAGTGTGCGTAAGCCAATCCTTCAGCAATGCCCTTGATGAGTTTTAAGGCAGTGTTTTCTTCAACAGGTTTTGGATATTTATCCAAATCCCTAATTATCTTGTCCCCAAGTTTTACGCCCTCAACATACTCCATTTCCAAATGTGGGACTGGCAGAATGTCCACGTCATAGAGTTTGACAATGTTTGGGTAATCTAAGTGAAGCCAAGTTGATACTTCTCGTATAAACGTTCTGCTCGTCTTCTCATCAATCCTTGGGATTTTCACAGCCACTATCTTACCATCGCTTTTTCTTTTGGCTTTGAATACTTTAGCAAAGCCGCCCTCGCCAAGAAATTCTAGAGGTTCGTACTTATCGAGGAGCTCTGGCAGAAAACCAGAAAGGGATTTTAGGTGTGTTTCTCTCTTTGTAGGTAATAACCGTTCTGGTCTAATTTCTGATTTACTTAGTGAGTGTTTTCCCTTTATTTCCGGACTTGTTGTCTTTTGGGCTTCTCCAGCTTTTTGTTCTAGTGCATTTGTTTGGATGCCGAAGTTTCCCATTCTTTCCATCCACTTTACGACCAGATAGACCAAAACCAAATGAAGACCTAGGAAGAATACTCCCGAAAGAATCGCCAGTATTGCAAAGGTTTTACCTTCCGTCTTTTTTCCGTTTTTTGCCACCAATATCGAGGCCGCTATACTCAACAACCACCAGATATATCTGAGCAGTGGATCTTTAAGTGAAGTGAAAAACATCAGGACTGAAACAACTATAAACGAGATCAAGAACCAAGCAAAAGCCAAGATTTGCGATCTTGAGGTTTCTTTCATTGTGCTACACCTCCAAGATCTCCAAGTTTACAAAGAGTATAAGTTTTTGACTCCAAAAGTTTTTTATTGGGGGCATTAAAACACCTTCTAATAACCATCTAATGCTCAATATCTTTTTCCCATGAAATTCATAAGCCAAGTAAACTTTGGCAAAACCACCTTCATATCTTTAATCCTCCTTCTTCATAGTTTCAAACAAACTACCGTCACGTTATCCTTCGTAACGGGCAGAGCAGCATCAATCAGCTCTCTTACAATATCTTCAGCACTTTTCCCTTTTGAGGTTATCTCAATAATTCTTCCCTCGTCAACGTAGTCGTGCAGTCCGTCGGAGCTGAGGAGCAGGACGTCGCCCTCCTGGAGGTTCCACTCGTAGAGGTCAACGCCGAAGTCTACCCCGAGGGCCTTCGTGATTATGTTCCTCATCGGGTGCCTTTTGGCTTCTTCCTCGGTTATCTCGCCCTTGTCCAAAAGCTCCTGCACGAGGGAGTGGTCTTTGGTTCTCTCGAGGATTTTCCCATCCCGTATCAGATAAGCCTTGCTGTCGCCGGTGTTCGCTATTATAGCCTTCCCGTCTCTAACAAAGGCGCTTACGAGGGTCGTCCCCATGCCCTCCCTTTCTCCAACGGCGCTCTCTTTTATCCTCCTATGGGCTTCCTCATAGGCCTTCATGAGAAGTTCTTTGACCTCTTTATCACTCATTCCTGGGGAATACTCTTCTTCGAAGACCTCCCTTAGGGTATCCACTGCTATCTTCGACGCTACCTCTCCCGCGTTGTGCCCTCCGAGGCCGTCAGCAACGGCCAAAAGGCATGCATCCTGGAGCTTGAGGACGAGCAGGTTGTCTTCGTTGTTCTCTCTTCCCCCCACGTGACTCATGCCGAAGGTCCTTTCATCTGGGGTTTTCATGGTCATGTAAGGTTTGACTGTGTTTGAAAGGATGTTTTTTAGAGCTCTTTCCTGCTCTTTATGATTAACTCTTTCTCCTCTATCTTTTCTGAACTTCGTGAAATAAACCCCTACTCCACCTCCTACAATCACGAGAAGAATTACCAAAATTAACCCCAGTGGCAGGCCTTTCTTTGGGATTATTAGGTGGATAGAATATGTTTTGTTTGGATTAATTATGATAGATGTGGCATTCCAGGAGTTGTCTTTTGTGACATTGATAATGTATTTTCCTGGTTCTACACTCAGATTTAGGGGTGTATTGCCTTTAAATGACCCGTTTATGTAAACTGAAGCATTAGTGGGTTCTGACATTATTACCAAGGTCCCATTGAGTGGAACGAGATCAGGACACACTTTAAGAGTTTCATTTGGCTGTATCTCTATGCTGGTGGAATAAGGGGAGTAGTTTTCCAGAGCGATCTCCATGGTGTAGTTTCCAGGTTTTAAAGAGACATTGAGTGGAGTTTTGCCAACAAATTCATAACCGTTAACTCCAATTATTTTAACAGGAGCATGGGATGGGTTAGAACAGACGTAAAGTGTTCCGTTTAATGGGGTTAGGTTAAATTCAACTGGTATGAGAGCATCAAAAATATCAGGAGATATGGGTAGTGTTCTATTTTCTGGTAAATATCCCTCTTTTTTAACTTCAATAATCAATTCGTAGTGTCTTCCTGTTGGGTTTATTGGGATATTTAACGGACTTTGGCCGTAGTATTTGTCATTAACATACACACTGGCGTTTTCTGGAAAGGTGATAACTTCAATAATCCCTGCCTCAACAGAATTGCTGAAAAGTAAAAATAAAAAAGCCAATAAAATAGCTTTTTTCATGGGATTTCACCCCTTACTTCGGCCTTTATGTGAGAGATCAGTTCGTTGAGCTTCTGGGCGAACTCTTCTCCAATTGGAAGGTTCTCTTCGATGTATGATCTCAGGTATTCTTCGGCTTTTTCGAGATCTCTCTTTAGGTCATCCTTTCTCGTGTAGTACTTGAGGCCTTCAAGAATCTCTAGTAGCTCCGATTTCGAATTGAGCTCGCAGTAAAGCGCGGCAAGTTTCTGGTAAAGGTCAAGAATTTCGAGAGTTTTCAGCTTAGCCTCTTCTGTGCTTTTACTCTTCTTCAGCTCAAGCTGACTTCTGTTAAGGGTTTTCCTGAGTTCTTTCACCGTCTCTTTGAGCTCTTTTCTTTTCTTAACGAGCCTTTCGAGCTCTTCAAGGGCCTGTAACATCTGGTCGGCGCTCTGGAAGCGATCCTCTTTTCTCTTTGCCAGCGCCTTTTCAAAGAAACTATCGAAAATGTAGAGCTCTGGATTGAACTCACTGGGCTTCTTTGGAATATAGTCCGGGTCGGTTATTTTCCCTATCAACTCCGCCGGGGAGTGGCCCTCATAAGGTGGCCGTCCCGTTAATAGTTCGTAAAGTACCGCTCCGATCTGGTATAGGTCAGTTCTGTAGTCGGTGTGGCCATACTGGCTCGGCAGCAACTGTTCCGGAGCCGCATACAGTGGCGTGTAGCCGGCGGCGGTCTTCGAAGAGGTAGTGACTCCTATCTTTGAAAGCCCCCAATCGGTTAACTTTGGCGTTAAATCGTGCTTGAGGAGGATGTTTAATGGCTTAATATCCCTGTGGAGAACGTTCTGGGAGTGGGCATATTTCACGGCCTGGGTAATGCCCTTGGTAAATTTGAGTGCAAGGCCTTCCTCAGTGGGCTTGGGGTATTCTTCCAAGGATCTAATTGTTTTCCCGTTGAGATCAACACCTTCAACGAACTCCATTTCCAGATGGGGGACCGGTAGGATGTCTGCCTCATAGAGTTTGACAATGTTTGGGTGATTCAAGTGGAGCCACGTACCTACTTCTCTCAGGAAGACCTTGCTTGTGCTTTCATCTATGCGGGGGATTTTTACAGCAACTATTTTACCGTCGCTTTTACGCTTAGCTTTGAAAACTTTGGCGAATCCTCCTTCGCCGAGAAATTCGAGGGGTTCGTACTTCTTGAGCAGTTGTGAAGGGAAAAGCTCTTTTGCTTCGGTAACAATCTTCTTGTCTTTTTGGGATTTTCTCTTTTTCTTTGATACTACAACTAGTAATCCTACTAGTGCAATGATTCCCAATCCTGCTAAGATCATTTTTTCGTTCTTTACCCCTGTAACAATTTTTAGTTCCCTATTTAGAGTTGTTAGTTTACCAGGTGATATTGCTACGACTTCTTTGATCTCCTGATAATCTTCCTTTCTAATTGAAACTTGATAAGTTCCTGCCGATATTGCATAATCTGTTAAGGGAGTTTTTCCAATAAAATCACCATTAACATAAACCTCGGCATCAGAAGGAGTTGTGTAAACTTCCAAAATACCCCTTAACTCATAATAATACACACTATATCCCGCTCCTATTGCAAAATACTGACTGTTAGGAGTTATTGCTACGGAGTTCACTGCGTTGGAAAAAGAGGCTCTCCAGAGAGTATCTCGCCTGTTTGAAAGCAGTATAGCAACTCCATTAGAAGATCCTACTAAAACGTTAGACTCACCACTAGACAAGTCTATGGTGGTGACTTTGGAACCGGTGTTGTATTCCCACAATTTTGCTCCTTCTTTTGTAAAAAGGTACACTTTCCCTGTGCTATCCCCAATTCCAATGTACTTTCCATCACTACTAACTCTAAGCGCGGTCACATCCCCGCTGGTAGTTATTTCCCAATCTAATGACCCAAGCTTTGTGAACTTATATACTGTATTCCCTACAGCAGCTACTACATAGCTTCCGTCATCAGGCATGTCTAAATATTGGACTTTACCTAGTTCCTCGGTCCATAGTAGTGTGCACGTTTTTGATAAAAAGTAAACTCCATGGGCATTTCCCGCCGCAATGAAATTTCCATTGTTACTAATCCTGACTACATAGACATCCCAGTCTGTAAGCAATCCGGGCCCAGTGTCATACTTGCATAGTAGATTCCCTGAGGTATCTAGGAGATACACCCAATCACTTGTACTACCTACGACAATATACCGCCCATCGGAAGAAATGTCAATTGAACTGCCAGCACCACCTTCTTTTGGGTTGTATCTCCAGTATAGTTGTGAGCCTTTAAAATAATAAATGTAGTCGGCATTGTCATAAACTACTAGATCCCCACTGGGAGTCATTGCAACGTCATCAGCTTGATCCTCCGTTTTATATTTAAGAATTACTTCTCCAGCTTTGTTAAAAAGAAAAACATAGCCTTGGGAGGTTCCTATTCCAACGTAATTTCCATCTGGAGAAATTACTGCTGTTAATACAGTATCTCCAACGTTATAGCCCCAGTAATATTGTGCAAGCTCAGCACTACTCACTAATGGAGCATAAAACAAAATAACAAAGCCTAAAAAAGCAATGATTTTTCTGTGAACGGCCTTCATCATCATTACCCCCCAAACTCCTCCGCCCATTTCTCATACCGCTCAATGTCCTTCCGCGTCAGCGGACTCTTTATCTTCTTGAAGGCCTCCTCAAAGTCCCTCATCTCAAGCGGCCTCGTCCTCAAAGAGCGCTTCCTCAGCTCCTCGAAGGGCAGGGAAGCGAGCCTGTGCAAGTCCTTGTTCTCCTCCCTTATCATGTTCCATATGGCCTGCTGGCAGAGATTTCTTATGTCCCTTCCAGAATAAAACCTCCTCACGCTTTCCTCAGCTATGGCATCCAAGTCAAGCCTTGAAATGTCCAATCCACGGGTGTTAATCTTAATGATTTCCTTCGTGGCCTTCTCATCTGGCAAAGGTACGTAAATCCTGCGCGGGAAGCGCGAGAGAACTGCCTCATCAAGATCCCATGGAGTATTTGTGGCAGCTAGCGTTAGAACTAGCAAATCACCTCCCTTGTCTTGGAACCCATCAAGCTCTGTAAGCAGTGTAGAGAGCATCCTCCTAGAGGCCTCGCTGGTATCGTTTGAACGTTTGGTAGTTAAAGCATCAATCTCGTCGATAAAGACTATTGATGGGGCTTTTTCCCTCGCAACTTCATATAGAGCGCTTATTATCTTGCTCGACTCGCCGAAGTACTTGCTCAGGACGTTTGAAGCCTTAACGTTGAAGAATGTGGCGTTTAAACTTCCTGCTGCTGCTGAAGCGAGGAGGGTCTTACCCGTCCCTGGCGGCCCAAAGAGGAGTATCCCCTTCCACGGTTGAATAGCTTGGGGTCTCTGCAAAGCTGAAATAACCACAGTCTCCATCATCAAGACCTTTACCTCTTCTAGCCCTCCTATGTCTCCCCAAGTGACGTTTGATCTAGCTATCAGCCCTTTAACGTATTCTTTAAACTCGTCCTCCTCGGAACCTTCTTCCTTAGTTCTCTTACCTTCGGCACTGATAACGGCTTTCTTGCCGAAGTTTCCACTCTCAATATCTTTGGCAACTTTCTCCCACTTTTTTGCCTTTTTCAAGTAAAATTCGGCATTATATGGGACTTGTTTTGCAAGCTGTCTTAATAAGCTGGCACATTTCAAGGCCTTTTTCTTTGCGGTCTCCATATCCCCCTTGGAAACGGCATTGTCGAATTCTTTCTTTGTTTTTTCAAATTCACTCAACAGCGGACCGGACAAATCTACGGGCATTTTTAAACCTCCTTCTCAATTCTGTGGAGCAAAACTCTAAGCCCTTCAACAAATTCATCGCTAAGGGGAATAGCTTCCTTAATCATAACCTCAACTTGAGAGATAGCATTCAACAGCTCGTCGAGGTTCTCCTTTGTGTAAACTTTTAAATCCTCGAGAGCATTTAAGAGCTCGGCCTTATCATTGAGCCTAGCACTCAAAAGCGCAATTTTTGCAGTTTTTTCAACTGCCTCTCTTGTGAGCTTCTGGATCTCCTCCTTTGAGCGACTCTTTTTTAGCGTCTGCTTGGTCTCTTTGAGGCTTTTCTTTAATTCTTCACGCTCCTTGTGGAGGGCTTCCAGAGCGTTTAAAGCTTGTAGGAATTCCTCAATGGACTGGTAGCGATCCTCCTTTCTTTTTGCCAAAAGCTTCTCAAAGATTCCATCGTACTTGGCTAAAGCAGGGTTAATCTTCGATGGGGGTGTGGGCTTGATGTCCTTTGCTAGAATCTTACCAACGACTGCTCCTGGTGAATACCCCTCGTAAGGAAGCTTGCCAGTTAACAGTTCGTAGAAGATAATACCAAGGCCATAAATGTCGGTTCTATGATCTGGAACCCCATAAGTCTCCTCGTCAAGCTGTTCTGGAGCTGCGTAAAGGGGTGAGTAGCCACTGTTGGTTGAAAGAGAGCTCCTTGTACTTATTTTCGCTAAGCCCCAATCGGTTATCTTGGGAGTCAAGTCACGTTTGAGAAGTACATTAAGGGGTTTTAAATCGAGATGCCAGATTCCTTTCGAGTGAGCATGTTTCAAACCCTCAGCAATGCCTACGATGAGTTTTAAAGCGGTATTTTCGTCAACTGGTTTGGGGTATTTGTCCAAGTCCCGAACAATTTTGTCGTCAATCTTAGCTCCTTCAACGTATTCCATCTCGAGGTATGGAATTGGGAATATATCCGCTTTGTAGAGCTTTACAATGTTGGGATGGTTTAGGTAATACCAAGCGGCTATTTCTTTTAGAAAGAGCGAGCTAGTTTTTTCATCAATTCTTGGGATTTTTAGGGCGACAACTTTACCATCACTCTTCCTCTTAACCTTGTAAACTTTGGCAAAACCACCCTCGCCAAGGAATTCCAAGGGTTCATACTTGTCTAAGAGTTCAGAGGGGAAGTTAGGAAAATAATCTTTCATATTTGAGAGAAGACGATTTGTTGTCTTTTGTGTTTTCTTATTCTTTTGAGTCGTTCTCGGTAGTCTTCTTCCTCTTGTGATGTCTAATTGGAAAAGATAAGCTTTTTCTCTTTTTATCTGCTTCTGTTCCCCTCTTGTTTTTTTCGTTTTTGTTATAGAAATGGCAATAAGGAATAAAACTGATATGACGATCAGTAAATAAAGATAGCTTTTTTTTGCCCCTAGAAGATTCTTCATTTCAAAAATGGCAGTTTCGGCATTCCCTTGGCCATTTTTGAGAGTGAGGAGAGAAACAGCTTGTTCTGTAAGTTTTTTTGCAGTTGTATAATCTCCGGAGTCAAACATGGCTTTTGCCTGTTCAAGAAGACGCTCGGCTTCAGTGTTATTAACACCTTCTGCTTTCAGTTGAGTTAGAAGTGCCTCAGCCTCTATTATGGAGTGTTTTGTCTCGTTTATCATACTCAGTTCTTCTTGGATATTCCTCAAAGATGCAGTGAGACTTTTAGCACTGTCAATGTCACCTACTCTGAGCAGGTTCTCTACAGATAAAATCGTCTCTTCGACACTGCTGGGTATGGATATACCCTCGGCTCTAAGCTCGTCAACTAATTGTCTCGTGGATGTAATGTCCGAATAAATGGATATCACGTCCTCGGACGCAAAAGCATAAAGGTGACCATCGTCAGCTCCTATGTAAAGCATTCTGTTGGCAATAACTGGAGAAGAGCGGATGCTAGTGTTAATTAAGTACTTCCACTTAAGTTCCCCAGTGTCCACGTGGAGGCCATACAAATAACCATCATCCGAGCCAAAAAATACTGTGGCTCCTGAGACCACAGGCGCGTTCTGTATGGGTCCTCCGACTTCAAATTGCCACTTGGTTTGGCCGTTTTGAGTGTCAACAGCTTGGAAATAGTAATGATCTTCTCTCCAGCTTTTTCCTGTCCATGCGTTGACTTTGTACAAATTCCGGTAATACACAACATATGCTGTTCCACCTAAAACACTTGGAGAGAATTTCCCTGTGTATCCTTTATATGTCGTAACTTCAGTTGGGGGTTTAGTATATCCTGTATCTCTAAGTGCAATCTCCTTTTTCCACGTAACATTCCCACTTGCCACCTCAGCAGCATATAAATACTTAGCACCGGATATAAAATAAATAGTGTTTGTGTCAGCCACTATTGCTCCACAAGTAACTGGTTCGCCTATATCTACTGTCCAGACAAGTATTCCGCTCCTAGCCTCTAGTGCATACACTTTTCCATCATAAGAACCGACTATTAGGAGTTGGCCATAAACTGCTGGCGAGGTTTCTATTTTTCCGCCAGTTTTGAACACCCACTCCTCTTGTCCGGTAGTAGCATTGAGGGCGTAAACAGACCCATCAGTAGCTCCAAAAAAGACAAGTCCATACTCAACCACAGGTGACGAAAGTATTTGACCTACAGATTCGAATTTCCACTTTAGATTTCCAGTCTTTGCGTCCAGTGCATATAGGTTTCCATCAAGGGAAGCAACATAAACAGTACTATTCCACAGTGCGGGGGAAGTGTCAATCCTACCGTTTGTCTTAAACTTCCACTTTAATTCACCTGTGAGGGAATCGAGGGCATAAACGTGATAGTCAGCAGAACCAAAATAAAGAACTCCGTCAGAAACTACTGGGGATGAGGTTATTGACCCACCAGTCTCAAACTTCCACAAAAGCTCGAGTGGAGGTTCTATCGCTTCAGTTGCGACACCAGTATGGTGAGAATTGTTTTTATACACCAGCCACTCAGTAGCCAAAGCTGGATTAGCTACTAGGAACATCACTATTAGCAATGCACTCAATGCCCTAAATGAGGACTTTTTCATATCCTCTTCACCTATCTATCCAACTTCTTATATGATTTAACCAGAAAGAACAGAAAAATCAAAGTTCCTCAAGCTCCAGATGCTTCTTTTTCCTCTCCTCCCCAGTTACCTTCTCTGCAGCCACGTCGGGCTCAAGTTCGCCCTCCTTAACAGCCCTAATCGTATCCAAAATCTCCGCAAGCTCTTCATCGGTCTCGAATTCAACTCCAGTAGAGAGAGCCTGATCGGTGTAGCCGAGCATCTGGTTTAAATTCTCATTCAAATTTTGAGTGTCCAGTTGCATTTCGGTCAAACGTTGCTCCAGCTCTTCAGGAGACATTTCATGCAGAATCTTCCACGTAGGGGTGTTCTTCAAGATAGCCTCATTCTCCTTGATTATCATAAGGTTGCTCACGAGCATCATCTGCTTGTTCAATTGAAAATGAGTGTTCTGCAGATTCTTCTTCCTCTGGTTGAGAGTCTTTATTTTGGTGGCTATGGTCAGTTCTTCAGCCTTGCTTTTGGCTTTCTTTGCCTGCTCAAAAAGAAGTGCAATTTGCCTGTCAATTTCAAGCATCTCTGCCTCTATTTTTCTTATCTGCATGTCCAACTTAACATGGGTTTCCCTCAACTGGCTCAATGGAATGTCAAGCGGATTTTTCTTGCCAAAAAATCTGGAAAAGAGAGCCATTCACAACTCCTCCAGCTCCTTTGACTCTTTTTCCTTAACCTTTTCAAACGCCTCCTCTGTGTCTGCCTCCCCAGCTTCAACCATCGCCCAGGCTTGAAGAAGCTCTTTTTCTGTCTGATCCTCTGTAGCCTCAAACTCAGCAACTTCCATTTCAAAGACTCTGTTGAGGCTGTTGACCATCTCATCGAATTCCTTTCCATCGAGGTTTATCTTTACCAAGGCAGTCTCAAGTTGCTCGGGCGCAATTTTGGCTAACTTGTCCCATATACCTATTTTTCTTAACTCCTTCTCATACTTCTTCACAATGATGAGATTTTTAACTAACGTGTACTGCCTCTGAGCCGTTGTAAAGTCCCTGAGCTTGAGCTTTTCTTCAAGGTCGAGGCTTTTAATTTCCTGAGCAAGCATCTTCTTCTTTAAGACATCTGCTCCGACTCCTTCCTGGAAGAGTTGCTTTTTCTTCCTCTCTATGTTGTTTATTTCCTTCTTCATTCTTTCCAAGCGGTTTCTTAGCCTTATCTCTTCCTCTTGGAGCTCCCTTAGGGAGAGTTTTTCGACAGGGTTTTTCCTAAACCTATCCAATATTTTCATTTTCTAACCCCCTTCATTAATACTAGTCCAAAACCATCGATATACTTAACAACACCATTCTCTTCATTGGCAACTTCATAAAACGCCTTCTTAACGTAAGCTTCATCCCCACAGTCTTTCACTTCTTCAAAGGGCAAATAGTCTCTTTCGGAGAGTTTCCCTCGTATGCATTCCTTTACTTTGGCATAGACTTCTTCATCGAGCTCCATGCGTACCAGCGGAGCGAGAGCCTTTGCATACTTGTCATTCGGATTGTAGATGACCTCTCCTGTCTCAACGTCAAGCAAAAGCAACGAGACGTTCTCAGAGTAGAAGTTTTGGTGGAACTGGTCAGAATTGACGTATTTTTTTATTCTTTCTTCGAAGCCTAGAGGCGTTGCAATAACTAGGATTGTGCGCTCGTTCTTTGAAGAATCCCTTGCATCAACTAGATAAGCGTTTATATCTGCGAGCTCTAATGGATCAGTATCAAACCCATAATCTGCAAGCTTATCAACCCTCGTTAGGTAATAAGCCTTTAAGAAGAGCTTTTCTTTGCTCCCAAGAAGTTTCTTCTCCTTTATCTTGACTTCCAAATACCTGTTCTCCGGCAAGTTCTTTAGGGTTTTTTCATCGAGTTTTGATGCGAACTTGGACACATCTTCACCAATTTTTTCGTTAAGTTCCTCTATCTTGTAAGTTTTGCCTAGAAGTTTTATTTCATTCTTGAACTTGCTCTTCAACCTCCCCAAAAAGTTCAGCTCCTGTATCCTAGCATCCTCCCTGATAACAAGGCGGGATCCTTTTTCAAGATTCTCCGAGGCTTTGAGAACTTCATCTATCTTCTTGCGCAGTTCCTGATCTTTTTCCGCCAGTTCAAGCTCCTTTTTCTTGAGCCCCATCTCTTTCTGTTTTAACTCGATGCTCCTGCGCTGTATCTCCTCCTCTAACCTTTTTACTTCCCTTAGCATATTCTCTCTGGCCTTTTCAAGTTCTTCCTGAAGCTTTTCTTGAAGCTCCTTATCTTTCAATTCAGTAAGTTTTTTGACAAGTTCCTCCTTTTCTTTTTCAAAACGCTCAATTAGTTCCTGCTTTTCCCTTTCCAGTCTTTCTATCTCTTCCATGCTTGCACGCGAAATTTCTTGAACTATTCTTTCCTTCTCATATTCAAACGCTTTTGTAAGCTCTTCAATATGTTTCCTAAGTTCCTGAACCTTTTGTTCATAAATTGACCTCACCGTATCAACACTTTCTCTCTTGTCTTTCTCCCATTCTTCGAGCAACGTCCTAAACCAGTCATATTTGTTGGCCTCGTTAATTGCATCGTTAAGTTTTCCCTTGTATCTCTCCCAGGTTCTCTTAAAGTAATACCTTAGGGGAAGTTTTATGTTGGGATTGTTAAGTTGCTCCTCAACCCATTTGTCCATTCCGAGGTAATAAGTCTTCAGCAACTCCAGAACCTCAGAATCCCTTCTGTAAAGCTTCGTCAGGATGTCGTCCTTCGTCATTATCTCAAATATGTTGTACTTCAAGATTTCATCGACCACTTGAAGCTCTTCCTCTGTGAACCTCTTCTTTGCGGGATAAAATGCTTCACCATTTTGTTCAAAACTCCACGCGAGTATTGCCAAAGCCGCTTCAAACTTGGCCCTGAATGCGTTATCTAGATCCTTCAGAAAACCCCCACAGAAGCCGTCCAAGTAGCTGTCATATGCTCTTTTCACTTCATACCATAAGCGCTCCCTTTGGGCAAAGTCTTCTACCAAGATGTCTCTGCCCTGCTTCAGGACCCTTTCGGCAGGCTTTAATAGGTTTTTAACACATTCCACATCTCCATCATCGAAGATCCCCACCTTTCATACCCCCACGAGGGATTCAATTTCCTCCCCCAGTTTTTTACCGATATAGTCTACAGCATCCCCATAACCCGAAAGCACTAACTTTATCTTGGTTTCACTGCCTTTAGGCTTGAGAGTTAATTCAATGTCCACACGGCCCTTTCTGGTCAGAGTAAAGTACTTCGCAGAGCGAATATCTGAGGAGTAATAACGAATATTGTTCTTGGAGAATATGTATTCTAAGAGTTTTTTAACGACCTCTGCGGATTCTTTGCTATGATATTCGAGAACCAGCTCGTTAGGTTGAATATTGGCTTGTAAATCTCTTTCATGCAGTGAAAAGACTTTTACCTTTTTGGAAGAGTCTGGACTTAGCTTTGAGAGAAGTTCTTCTGCGAAACCCTAGTTCCCACCACCTGTGAAGTTGTATAATCTGTCCAGATTCACGGCCAGAATCGCCCCTAAAATCCTGACAACCAACCCCCTCAAACTAACACTCCTGCTCGGCCTCAGAAGAAACTCAGAAAACTTCGAAAACAAAGTCTCAATCCTCCTGCGAAAGTCAGACAAGTACTTGTAAAACTTCTTCTCCTCCAGATTACTAACCTGATTCTCCCGCTTCACCGGCGTGTAAACAACGCCAAACTTCAGGAATTCCTCCTGAAGTTCTCTACTAACGTAACCCTTATCCAAAAACAGAAAACAGCCAGAAAACTCCTCAACAATCACCCAGAACTTTTCCCTGACAACACTCACATCATGCTTGTTTGCCGGATCAACGGACAGCAAAGCCAACAGGTTCCCATCAGAGTAACAGGTCAGCTTGTACCCATAGTAAAACTTTTTTTAGAGGGAACAAACCCAACTGCGGGCTTTTCAGAGATGATTTCTGAAGAACCCTTCTTCTCCTTCCTGTTTTTTCTGGCCAACTCCTTGGTCTGAATGGGCTTTGAGTCCAGTATTCTAACGTATTCTCTGGCGTGTTTTTTGAATAATTCTTCCTGCGCTAGGAGCAGGAGTTTTTCGTGCCTGTTCAAGCGTTCTGTTAGTTTGTTGTACCTGATTTTGGGGAACAGCTTCATTTCTTCGATTAGGACTCTGTAAGCGTGCTTGTAAACTCCGTTAAAGTGCAAGTGTGCTAGTATTGCGAAGGTTATTAGGTCGTAGAGGCTGATTATTTCCCTGTGAGTGTTTTTCGGGTAGTGTTTGCTGATTATCGGATAGATTTCGGATTTTATGATCAGGATTTCCTGCTGAAAGTTCATAACAACCACCAATCAACCAAAAGACTTAAGTGCTTATAACTCTAACGATCTAATGGGAACTAGGGTTCTGCGAATTCACTTACATCTTCGGTGTCAATGATAAAAGTTAGACCTCTAGGCTTTAAGATCCTCGCACGTTCTTGCCATTTCTCCAAAAGGTAATCAATTCGCTTTCTTTCTGCGTCGTCTTCATAATCAACAATAAAAAGGTACTTCATTACAACACCCCATTTAGCTTCTTCTCAGCAGCTTCTATTAGGTCAACAACTCTTTCAGAGTATTCTATTATGAATTCTAAGTCCTCATCACTGGGAGAGTACCCCTCATGCACTACTTTGTTTCGTATACTGTAGAATATTCTAGGAAGTTCTGCCTCTAGCTTAGGAACATGAATGTTATGCATGTGTAAATACCTGACAAACCCATAATACTTATCAGCAAATGTGTAGTCGTATGTTCCATGTTTTTGGACGCCTAATTCCTCCAAATCCACATTGAATTTCCTTAAAAATCCGTTCAATGCAACTTCCATAGCTCCGAGGTAGCACATCGCAACAGCCCAGTTTTCTGAAAACTGTGGGTGTTTTGCTATGAATTCGGCTAATTTGGGAAGAAATCCTTTTGGCTTTACTTTCACAAGTAAAGCATCGAGTTTATCGGCAAGATACTGGGCTTGCCGTTTTAAGTATTCTCGGCCGTAAATGTTGCTCTTCTCCAAGGCAGTTCTTAAATTTGAGATGTCCGCTTGTAAAGCCACTTGGTTAGCCCTGAAGTCCAAGTCGTCTGTTTTTAGTGCACTTATTTTCGCGAGAACTCCTTCAATGACGTTTAACGTGTTTAGAAGAACTTCTTTCTCAAGTTCATTTCTGATAGTTAAGGATTCTCGAAGTTTTTTGGACTCCCTTTCTATTATTCCGCAGAGTCGAGAAAGTTCAACATCATTGTTCGTCATAGTATCACCATGACTATTAATGTTTGTTTTTAATCCTTAAATACTTTTCGGCAAAATGGAGAAAAGATTGTTAAGGGAGCATGTGGAGAGTTAGTGAACATAGATCAACCTTATCCATAGTGGCTATAAAGTGGAGAATCAGATAAGCTCTCCGAAAACTTCCAAACTTCGCTATTATTGGATAATATTTTTGTTCTTGTCTCCTCACTAAGCACATATAATAGTTCGGGCATTAGTTTGTCAATAAGCCCGTCAATGAGCATCTTATTGAGTTTTTTGAGCTTGGAAGAGTACCTCTTGTCCTCTGTTATTGAGATATAGTGCAGAAAGTCCACTCCTTCAGCTCGTCCGAGGAGGTAATTTTTATATCTCCTCATTTTGTCCAATGCTTCAAGTCCTTTGCCAAATAGTGTGGTAACAGTTCTTTCTCCTGTGAGTTCAAAGATTTTATCTTGAAGATAACTATCAAAATATTTTCGGAACATTTTTACCGTGATAATAGGCTTTTGAGGTTCATAATTTCTGAGCCACTCATATTTTCTGTAGAGGTTTTCTAGCTGAGTTCGTTTTTTAAAGGCTCTATTGGGAGTATAAAAATTCTTGAATGTTTTATCTAAAGAGTAGTACCCGAAAATCGGTTGTGTTGGATCAAGAATGTGTTTCTTCTTGAATATTTTGAGCTCTTCGATTAGTAATGGGTGAATGAAAACTGGGGTAAAGTTTTTGTCGTCGTCTGCCTTTAATTTCTTTCTGTGGAAGTATATAATGCCTTTTCGGAGATCAATTTGTTTTAAAACTTCCTCATTGACTCGCACCTCAAATTGTAAGTCATTTACTTCTGTGCCTCTTGCTCCGGTCAATAATACGATCAGAGTTGCTAATCGCAGTTTTTCAACTGCCATACTATCTCTTTCCTGCCTGAGAATTGCAAGCCATTTTAGGGCATCTTTAACTCTTTCGTCACTAATGACTTTACTCTCTTCTTTCTTTTTAAATGCCTTTAGTTGACTTCCTTTTGATCGTAAGGTGGATTTCGAGAGCTGTGTTAAGTAAAAGTCAATGTCAAAGACTTCAATTCCAAGCGTCTTCGAGAGAAGAAGATTGTATTTCTTGAGCAAGATGTGTTCAAGGGCTTTACGAGTGTAGTAAAGATAGGTTTGGAGGGTATGACGTGCTGGACGTCGTTCTTTAATGTATTCATTAAACGCAACATATACATCACGTGCTGTGATCTTTATTTCACCATTAGCTGTTTGTTCTGGGTTTTTAGTTTTGAGTAAATATTCGATGAAAACGTTTATGGCTGATGACTTATTTTGGAAAGCTCCAACGGTCAATTGGCCATTTTGTCTTTGTTTGACCAGCTCTTCTTTATATTCGTCGAAGTCACTTAGCATTATGATCACAGCATCTGTATCAGTGAAGGATTCAAGTGAATCCTTTTGATGGGAAAACACCTTCCTCCTCATGGACACCACCCAGTATGAACTTACTGTTTAATATTATCAACAAAATTATTAATAAACATATCGGTCTTTCATACAATACAACCGATGATGTATAATTATTGTAGTCATCTTGGAGCAACAACTGGGATAATAGTATGAAAAACTAAGAAATAGTGCATATTTTATCCTTTCCTATCTTTAAAATTTTGGGGAAAAAGTATGCAAAAAATTGGGTCTTTTTGACACTCATCATCGGTTGTTCTTATTTTTGAGTTTTAGCGTGATCTTAAAAACTCCTCCCTTTGTGTCCTAACATAGCAAAACTTTTTATTTCGATCTCGGCAATCTTGTCTTAGACTGGGGGTGAGAGAGTGAAATTCTGTCCAAAGTGTGGGAGCATAATGTTACCGGATAAGAAAAAGGGAGTTTTTGTGTGCAGGAAGTGCGGGTATGAGGAGCCACTTGATCCAGAAGCTGCTAGCAGATACAGGATAACGCAAAAAGTTAAACACGAAAGGGAGGACATACCTGTTATTGAGCAGGACGTAGCTACACTTCCAAAGGTAAAAATAACCTGTCCGAAGTGCGGTAACGATGAAGCCTACTGGTGGGAAATGCAAACAAGGGCGGGAGATGAACCATCAACCATCTTTTACAGATGCACAAAGTGCGGGTACACATGGAGAGGTTATGAATAATGGTGGAATTTATGAGTGAATTTGAGCTAGAAGTGCTTAAACGCCTTGCAGAAAAAGCTTTAAAGGAATTAGACGAAGCTTATAAGAGGGCACCTGATGTGGATAATGGAAAAACTTATTTATTGAGAGGTAAAGAAAGAATAAGGTTGATGGCTAAAATTCTCAACGATATGGAGGGATAAACATGCCATTCGAGGTAGTTTTTGATGGGGCAAAGGATTTTGCAAGCTTGATAGACACGGCAAGCAATTTAATTGATGAAGCTGCCTTTAAAGTTACAGAAGAAGGCATATCAATGAGAGCTATGGATCCAAGCAGAGTTGTTTTAATTGACCTTAACCTCCCAGCTGGAATCTTTACCAAATATGAGGTCGAGGCAGAGGAAACAATTGGCATTAACATGGATCACTTCAAGAAAATTCTCAAGAGAGGAAAGAGCAAAGATATACTCATTCTCAAGAAAGGTGAGGAGAACTTCCTTGAGGTAACACTCGAAGGAACCGCAAAAAGGACATTCAGACTTCCCCTCATTGAAGTTGAAGAGCTCGAGCTCGAGCTTCCTGAGCTTCCATTCACTGTAAAAGCTGTTGTTCTAGGTGAGGTCCTAAAAGAGGCAGTTAAAGATGCCTCCCTTGTTAGCGACTCCATAAAGTTCATTGCCAGGCCAAATGAGTTCATTATGAGGGCAGAGGGCGAGACTCAAGAAGTTGAGATAAAGCTCACACTGGAAGACGAAGGCCTGCTCGACCTTGAAGTTGAGGAAGAAACTAAGAGCGCCTATGGTGTCAGCTACCTCGCAGATATGGTCAAGGGAATTGGAAAAGCCGACGAAGTCGTTCTCAGATTCGGAAACGAAATGCCCCTCCAGATGGACTATCCAATCAGAGACGAAGGAAGGCTTACGTTCTTACTTGCTCCGAGAGTTGAGGAGTGACCTCCTCATACTATTTTTTTAGGTGGTTAAATTGGATCTTGCAAAGCTCAGGGAACTTCTGGAAATGGAGCTATCTTCAAACGAACTGATTTCCCTAGACGATGAATTTTACAAAGAGTTTGACAGCCTTGTAAAGGCATTAAAGCTTAGAGCAGAGTCTTCCAAGGAGAGGGGGGAAGAACTCGAAGAAAAGCTATACCTTGCAGAGATGAATGTTGCGGAAAAGCTTATCAAAGAAATACTCCGTGTGAGGCTCCATAAAATAGTTGACATGGTCTTTGAGGGAAGGCCCCACAATCTTGCAGGTGAAGAGAGGAAAATCTTCTCTCTGCTTCTAGCGTTTGTAAACAGAGAGCAGATACCTATGGAAGAAGAATTTAAAGTTGTTGAGGAAGAAGTTGAAGAAAAAATTCCCGAGAGCGGGAAGCAGATTTGGGAAGCTTATCTTATTCTCGAAGATATTCCAAAGGTCATGGATGAACAACTGAGGGAATACGGGCCGTTCAAAGCGGGTGATTTGGTCACTCTCCCAAGAACACTTGGCCATGTTTTAGTCCAGAGAGAAGTGGCTAGAAGAGTAAGCATCTCCCCTTAGGTGTTTTCCATGTTCAGCGTTTGCATGAGGGACTGCTACGACACCTGTGCAATTATAAGCGAGCTCAGAGAGGGAAAGCTATTCGTTAGAGGGAATCCTGAGCACCCAGTAACGAGGGGCTTTTTATGTCCAAAGGGGGCTCTTATGCCAAAGTGGTTCCACAGCGAAGAGCGGTTAAAAAAGCCGTTAATGAGAGAAACACTAAAGGATGAATTCAGGGAAGCTGAGTGGGAAGAGGCTATTAAATCCGTTGCGGATAAACTGAGGGAAACCATAGATGAATACGGAAGCGAGAGCGTCCTTGTTTACAACTACGCCGGCGATAGAGGGGTTGTTAACTACGCTTTTCCGCTGAGGCTTTTCCATTACCTCAACACTGCAATGCTTGATTATGGAATATGCGACAGGGCTGGTCAGGAGGCTTTGAGAGATGTCTATGGGACTGCCGTTGGGATGGATCCGGAGGAGCTCAAGAACCAAAAGCTCATCGTTTACTGGGGGATAAACGCATTCTGGACTAATCTCCATGGATTCATGCTTGCGAAAAAGTACAACCTTGAAAAGTGGGTTGTTGATGTTGTTAAAACAGAGACCGCAAAAAGGAGCGAAAAGTTTTTCCAGATAAGACCAAACACGGATGCTCTTTTTGCCCTTGGAATTGCAAAGATAATCGTGGAAAACGAACTCTACGACAAGGACTTTGTCAGAGAAAACGTATACGGGTTTGAAGAGTTTACGGAATACCTCAAGAAGATAGACCTTGATTTCGTAAGCGAGGAAACTGGAATTGAGAAGGATAGAATAGAGGAGTTTGCCTTTGAGTATTCCGAGAAAAGGGGTGTTATCCACATTGGATACGGTTTTCAGCGCTCCCTCAATGGTGGAGAAGCCGTGAGGGCTATCTCTGTTCTCCCAGCCCTTGTGGGACATAAGTTTGGCTTTATCTACGATATGAAAACAATCGACAAAAGCTATGCAGAGGGAGCTTTTTTAAGGACAAAGCCTGCCAAGAGTATACCCCAGGTGAAGCTTGCCGAATATATAGAGAATGGTGAGATTAAGTTCCTCTACATATACAACGCTAATCCTCTGGCTTCGCTTCCGAATCAGAACAGATTAAGAAGTGCCATAATAGAGAACGATGTGTTTGTCGTGACTCATGACATCTTTTTAACCGACACCGCCCTTTACTCTCATGTGGTCTTACCTGCGAATACATTCTTTGAGAGGCTCGACATTGCCGATTCATACTACCACCGCTACGTTGCCTTAAACGAGCCAGTGACGAGGCTCTATGGGAAGAGCAACAGTGAAGTGACCAGAATGCTGGCTAAAGCCCTTGACATAAAGAATCCCTACCTTTACGAGAGCGATGAGGAAGTGATAAAGAAGGTCCTGGAGATAAACGGTTTAAGCTTGGATGAGCTTAAAAAGAAAGGTTTTGTAAAAGTTGAAGCAAAAGAGAGAAAATATGACACCCCAAGTGGGAAAATAGAGTTCTACTCTCAGAGGGCTCTTAAGCGGGGTCTTTCACCTTTCCCCGAGTATAAGCCGCTGAAAGGGAAAGGGCTCCAGCTTTTGAGTCCAACGTGGAAGCTGACAATCACAAGCCAGTATCACAACACCTACAACATAATTGACCCTCACCTATACATTAACCCCAAGGATGCTAAGGTGAGAGGTATCAAGGAGAACGATGAAGTGGAGGTTTTCAACGAATACGGAAAAATAAAAACGGTGGCAAAGATTAGCAAAGATGTTCCAGAAGGTGTCGTGGTTCTTTACAAGGCCTTCTGGGTTAGACTGCTCGGCTGGAATGTAAACTTCCTCACAACGGATGAGACCGTTGAAGGTTATGGAAACGCTTCCGCATTTCACTCCACGTGGGTTGAGGTAAGGAAGGTCTAACCAAATTTGTCCAAAAATGTTTTTATGTATTCCCTCCAATTCTTAAGCGGTGAGGAAAAATGAAAGTTTATAGAAATGATAGGGAGTACCCTCCGGAATATAGGGAAGTTCTTGAGGAGTTGAGCACGGTTATTGACCCAATAAGCACTATGAATATACTCGACGCTGGGCTTCTGGCAGGGCTTGAAGTTGGCGATGACACTCTTAAGCTGTGGCTGGCTGTGGAGAGCAATTCCTACTACAATATGATCGGAGGCGCTGCAATAGCCCATTCCAAGATAATAGGGGACATAATGGAGCGTTTTGCCCTTGTGAAGTTTTCGAGGGTTTACATATATGACATGAAAAACAACCTTCTGGCAAAATTTGAGAAGAAGTGAGGATAATGGGATTTCTGGATTTCCTCAAAGAAAAACAAAAACCCGGAAAAATAAAGGATCTCCCCCCTGAAGTTGAGGAAGTTGTTAAGGAACTCAGGAATGTTAAAGACCCTGAAACGGAGCTTAACATTGTGGACGAAGGGCTGCTGTACGGTTTAACTGTGGAGAACGAAAAAGTCATGGTGTGGCTTTTGTTTGCCAAAACTACTCCAGAGTGCCATTTTTGCCAGGCGATAGCGATGAACGTGCAGAGAAAAATTGTTGGGGATATCATTGAAGTATTGAAGAAAAAGGGTTTTAGGAGCATTGAGGTATATAACGAAATTGGACTCCTGCTGGAGGCGTGGAAAGATGAAACGGGTTAAGCCGTTTAATGACCTAAAAAGAATCGGAGATGACAAGGTTACAGCCATTGGAATGGGTACATGGGGAGTAGGAGGCTGGGAGAGCCCGGACTACTCAAGGGATAGAGAATACATAGAGGCTCTTAGATACGGGCTTGAGCTTGGGATAAACCTCATAGACACGGCGGAATTCTACGCCTCTGGCCACAGCGAGGAGCTCGTTGGAAAAGCCATAGAAGGATTTGAGAGGGAGGACATTTTCATAGTGAGCAAAATCTGGCCCACCCATTTTGGATACGAGAGTGCCAAAAAAGCGGCAAGGGCAAGCGCAAAGAGGTTGGGGACCTACATAGACCTTTACCTTCTTCACTGGCCTACTGAGGACTTTAGGAAAATAGAAGAAACCCTCCATGCCCTCGAGGAGCTCGTTGATGAGGGGTTAATCAGGTATATAGGAGTCAGCAACTTCGACCTTGAACTTCTCAAGAGGAGCCAGGAAGTTATGAGAAAGCATGAAATCGTGGTAAACCAGGTGAAATACTCCCTAAAAGACCGCAGACCAGAGGAAAGCGGCTTGCTGGAGTACATGAGAAAAGAAGGCATCACGTTGATGGCATACACTCCACTAGAGAAGGGAAGCCTAGCAAGAAACAGCTGTCTGGCAGAGATAGGGAAAAGGTACGGCAAAACAGCGGCTCAGGTTGCGCTGAACTGGCTAATCTGGAAGGAAAACGTCGTTGCGATTCCGAAAGCTACAAACAAAGAACACATCAAAGAAAACTTCGGTGCAATGGGCTGGAGATTGAGCAAAGAGGATTACGAAAAAGCCCTCGAATGCGTCCGGTAGTTTTATTAATATTTATGTACTTTAGGTTAAGACATGAACATCTTCATACCTCTTATACTGGGTATCTTTGTGGGTTATCTGCTAAGGGATAGAATAAAGTTCAGCATGGACAGGCCAATGAGCGTTGCCCTACTGCTTTTGATCTTTTTCATGGGAGTTGAAGCGGGCAGAGTGGAGATAGACGCCCCCAAGCTCCTTATTTCTTCACTTGTGTTTGCCTCGTTCACAATACTCGGAAGCCTTCTCATAGCTCTGCTGGGGGTGAGGGAGTGAGCGTTCTTTATCTGGTAATCTCATCTCTCCTCCTTGGCATGCTTGTTGGGAAGTACACGAGCTTAGAATTTGGCAACCTCTATGAGCTTATGCTATATCTCTTAATATTCATAATAGGCATCGATATCGGAAAGAGCAGGGGATTGAGGGAAGAGCTTAAACGACTTGGCAAAATGGCTCTTTTACTTCCTGCATCAACTGTTTTGGGATCATTGATCGGCGGTTTAGCTGCTTCTCTCCTTTTGAAGATTCCTTTCAAATGGGGATTATCTATTTCTGCCGGTTTTGGATGGTACTCTCTCACAGGTCCTCTCTTGGCAACTTATTCTCCAATATATGGGATAATTGGATTTCTGGCAAACTTAACGAGGGAGATTCTAACGATTATTTTCTATCCCCTGGCAATAAAGAGGATTCCAAAAGAGAAGGCGATAGTCATGGGGGGCGCAACGACCATGGATACAACCCTTCCACTGATGGCAAAATTTGGAGGGACGGAAATAACCCTTCTTGCTTTTGTACATGGGTTCATTTTAACTGCTATAGCGCCTTTTTTGATTCCTCTAATCCTTCAACTTTTGTAGTGCTCCAGGAGCTTTTCAAGCATCTTTTTATGCTGTTCTTTGTTGTTTTTGATGTCCTTTGCGATTCCCTTTAGCACTGGGTGCTTGGCTTTCTCCGAAAGTTTCTCGTAGTTCATTATGAGGGCTTCCTTGTTCTTTATGTATTCCCTTAACTTCTCTTTAATCTCTTCCATGAGCTCCGCTGGTACTATGGGCTCCCCTGGGAATCCTCCGAAATACTCATCTAAAATTTCATCTGTGGGGATTTTAGTGCCAATAGCGTTTACTTCCCTTGGAAGAATTATTGTTGGCACTCCCGGGAAGAGGACAGCTGTTCCCAGTTCCACCTCTTCCTCTGGTGTGTATTCTCTCACAAGCTCTTCAACTTCCTGATAAGCCTTTTCCAGAGCTTCGGAGATGTGCTTGTGCAGTGTTTCGTCTATGGTCAGCTTTAGAAGAAAGTTTCTCAGATCCGCATATTCTGGATCTTTGAGCTTTTTAAGGAGTTTTTTGTAGCTCTCGAGTTCTTTTTCCTCCCGCCCTTTAATCTCATGAAGGAGCTCTTCCAGTGTCATTGCCCCTCACCTCAATTTTTAGTAACATTTTGTATTTAAAAATTTTTCTGAGCTTCCAAAAATGTTTTAAAGGGTTTTATATTAGGGGTTCTCGAACTGTCATAAGGTCATGCTCGGGGGTGTCCGTAAAGGAACCTACCGGGCGTGTTCGGGAGGTGGAAAAATGAAATACCCAAAGCAGATGAGGACATACTGCCCGTTTTGTAAGAAGCACACAGTTCACAAGGTAGAAAGAGTGAAGAAGAGACCTAGGAGTGAGCTTAGTGCAGGTCAGAGAAGATTCAGAAGAATCCTCAAGGGTTACAAAGGTTTCCCAAGGCCAAACCCGGCTGGAAGAGAAAAGCCAGTGAAGAAGCTTGACCTTAGGTTTGTGTGCACAGAGTGCGGAAAGGCACACACAAGAGGCGAAGGATTTAGAGTAAAGAAGTTCGAACTCGTGTGAGGTGAGAAAAAATGGCAATACCTGAGAAATTAATCCCAATGCCAAGGTCAAGATTCCTCAAAGTTAAGTGCATTGACTGTGGAAACGAGCAAATCGTTTTCAGCCACCCGGCTACAAAAGTACGCTGTTTGGTTTGCGGTTCAACTCTTGTTGAACCAGCCGGTGGAAAGGGAGTCATAAAGGCGAAGATTCTAGAAGTTCTTGAGTGATCTCTCTTATTTTTCTCCAAAACCTTAAAAACCTCATACAACTACCTTTATTGGGCAAAATTTTTGGGAGATGGTGAAAATGCCGAGGAGAGCTAGAGAATTTCCGGAAGAAGGAGAGTTTGTTGTGGCCACTGTTAAGAGCATCCACAATTATGGTGCATTCTTGACCCTTGACGAGTATCCTGGAAAAGAAGGTTTTATGCACATAAGCGAAGTTGCTCCAACTTTTGTGAGAAACATTAGGGATTACCTTAAAGAAGGCCAGAAGATTGTGGCAAAGGTTATACGCGTTGATCCAAGTAAGGGTCATATAGATTTAAGCCTCAAAAGGGTCAAGCAGCAAGAGAGGAAAGCGAAGCTTCAGGAGTTCAAGAGGGCCCAAAAAGCAGAGAACCTCTTAAAGATGGCGGCTGAAAAACTCGGTAAGGACTTTGAGACAGCTTGGAGAGAGGTTTGGGTGCCGCTTGAGAGGGAATACGGAGAGGTTTATGCGGCATTTGAAGACGCCGCCCAGAACGGAATTGAAGTTCTTAAAGACCTCATCCCAGATGAATGGTTGCCGGTTCTCGATGAGATAATTAAGAACTATGTTGAAATTCCAACCGTCACAATAGATGCTGAGTTTGAGATAAGTGTCCCGACTCCTAACGGTATTGAAATCATAAAAGAAGCCCTCATAAAAGCCAGAGACAGGGCGAATGAAGAGCAGGGAATAGATGTCAAGTTCAGCTATCTCGGTGCACCGAGGTACAGGATAGATATTACCGCTCCGGACTACTATAAAGCCGAAGAGGTGTTAGAGAAGATAGCCTCGGAGATACTTCAGGTCATAAAACAAGCCGGTGGGGAAGCCTCTCTCATAAGGAAGGAAAAGAAGATAAGGAAGATAAAGAGGAGAGAGGCATGAGGTTCAGAATTAAAAAATGTCCAAAATGCGGTAGATACACACTAAAAGAAATCTGCCCGGTCTGTGGGGAGCAAACGAAATCGGCTCATCCTCCAAGGTTTTCCCCGGAGGATCCATATGGGGAGTACAGGAGAAAGCTTAAGAAGGAACTGCTCGGTATTGGGGTGAAAAAATGAAGGAAACAATAATAGTTGTTTATGAAAAGCCAGATATATATGATCCAATTTTTATTGAAGGCCTGCCGGGAATTGGATTAGTTGGCAAACTGGCCGCAGACCATCTAATTCAAGAGCTCAATGCGAAGAAGTTTGCTGAGCTTTACTCTCCTCACTTCATGCACCAAGTCATAGTGAAAAAAGATTCGACAGTGGATTTGATGAGAAATGAGTTCTATTACTGGAAGAGTCCCGATGATGAGCACAGAGATCTGATAATAATCACAGGAGATACTCAAGTACCTCCAACCGACAGCTATGGACACTTTGAAGTTGTTGGAAAGATGCTCGACTTTGTAGAGCAGTTTGGAACAAGGGAAATAATTACTATGGGTGGTTATCAGGTTCCAGAGCTTGAAGGGGAGCCAAGGGTTTTAGCCTCTTTCACCGATTTGGAAACAAAGGAGAAATACAAACACCTACCTGTTGTGTTTAGGGAAGACGAAGGAGGAGCAATAGTTGGAGCAGCAGGTTTGCTCTTGGGCATAGGAAAGCTCAGGGGAATGAGAGGGGCATGCTTCCTTGGAGAAAGCCTTGGTTACATAGTGGATGCGAAAGCTGCCAAAGCAGTCCTAAGCGTCGTTGCGCAGGTTCTCAATTTAGAGATAGACATGAGCGCTCTCGATGAGAGAGCGAAGGAAACTGAAGAGATCCTTAGAAAAGTGCAGGAGATGCAGAGAGCAATGTTTGAACAGCAGGTTCCACAACCGAGCCACGAGGAGGAGGATAGGGGCTACCTTTGACTTCCTTTTTCTTTTGAGGTGCTCTTATGCTTGTGGATGCTGACCTGCACATCCATTCTCGTTACTCCAAGGCAGTCTCAAAGTTAATGACATTCCCTCTTCTGGCTGAGAACGCAAAGCTCAAAGGTCTCGGAATCGTAGGGACTGGAGACATTTTAAACCCTCAATGGGAGAAAGAACTTTTAAGGTCTGCTCAAAAAGTAGATGGGGGAAGCTACGAGATAAAAGGTGTGAGGTTTCTCCTTACGGCTGAAGTTGAAGACAACAGAAGGGTACACCACTTGCTAATTTTTCCATCCATCGATGCGGTAAGGGAGATGCGTGAAAGGCTTAAGCCCTACTCCAAGGATATTGAAAACGAAGGAAGGCCCCACGTGAACCTAAGCGCGGCTGAGATAGCCGACCTTGCTAACGAACTCGACGTTTTGATAGGCCCGGCCCACTCGTTTACCCCATGGACAGCCCTTTATAAGGAGTACAACAGCCTCAAAGAGGCTTATGGCAACGCTAAGGTTCACTTCCTTGAGCTCGGGCTTTCTGCCGATTCTTATATGGCAGATAGAATAAAGGCTCATCACAAACTCACCTACCTGAGCAATAGCGATGCCCATTCTCCAATGCCTCACAGACTTGGGAGGGAGTTCAACCGCTTTGAAATTAAGGATGCGACGTTTGATGAAGTTAAAAAGGCCATTCTAAAGCGGGGCGGGAGGAAAATAGTCCTAAACGCTGGACTTGACCCGAGGCTTGGAAAGTATCACCTAACTGCATGTTCAAAATGCTACACCAAATACCGTCTTGAAGATGCGAAGAGGTTAAACTGGAGATGCGAGGTCTGCGGCGGGGTTATAAAGAAGGGAGTGCACGATAGGATACTTGAGCTGGCTGATACGAATGAACGACCAGAGGATAGACCTCCCTACCTCCATCTGGCACCTCTTGCAGAAATAATTGCCATGGTTCTCAACAAGGGAGTCGAAACCAAAGCCGTCAAAAGTGTATGGGAAAGACTGCTTAGGGAGTTTGGCAGCGAAATTTCCGTTTTGGTTGACGTTCCAATAAGGAGCATTGCCAAACTGGTTGGAGATGACATAGCCAAGGCAATCTGGGCTTTCAGGAATGAAAAGCTTATCGTAATCCCGGGTGGAGGGGGCAAATACGGAGAAATTAAGCTGCCCGAAGAGATAAAGAAAGCAAAACTTGAGGACTTAGAAAGCTTGGAAATTAAAAATAGTGAGGAAGTTTACCATAAGCCAAAGCAGAGGAGCATCCTGGACTTTGTTGGAGGCTAATCGACGTATATCATCTTTACCGTCATTCCTCCATCAACTACGAAGTTCACGCCCGTTATGAAGCCCGCTTTTTCGTTGTCCGCAAGGAAGGCGCACATGTGGGCTATGTCCATTGGATTGCCAACCCTTCCCGCCGGGTGCTGCTCGTGGTCTATTGGTCTAAGCTTTGGCTCCGACCTCAGGCTTGACTTCTTCCACCTTGAGGTCTCTATCCACCCAGGGCTTATGCAGACGACCCTTATCCTGTATGGAGCTAAGCTTATCGCGAGGGAGTGCGTTAAGGCAACCAATCCGCCTTTCGACGCGGAGTATGGTTCGGTGTTGGGTTCTGACATCAGCGCCCTCGTGCTCGCTATGTTGATGATTACTCCTCCCCCGCGCTTTTTCATCTCCTCGGCGGCATAGCGGGAGCATATGTAAGGCCCGGTGAGGTTCACCCTTATCGTCCTCTCCCACTCTTCGAGGGAGCGCTCGAATATGCTCTTCCCGTCAGGCTGTATCGCGGCGTTGTTCACGAGGATGTCCACGCCACCATAAAGCTCCACGGTCTTCCTCACCATTTCCCTGACGGAGTCCTCGTCGCCCACGTCCGTTTTTATGAATGTTACTTCGAGCCCTTTTCCCTGAGCATCCGCTCCCTCTCAGTCCCTGCCTCCTCGTCTATCTCCGCTATGACCACCTTCGCACCGTTTTCGGCAAAGAGCTGGGCTATCGCAGCACCAATCCCCTGTCCACCGCCAGTGACTATAGCCACCTTGTCCTTGAGGTTGTAACATCCCATACTCTCACCCCTCATCTGTGTTTTTCAGCCGATGAACTCCCACGTGCCCATCTATTGCCATAGGTATTAGCAAGGGTGTATTTGGTGTGCTCTCCTATGGGGTTCGCCCTGTGCCGGGATTCTACCTGTATTATGACTATCCTAAAATTTGAGTTCTCAGGATATAAAGCCCTTTCCCCAAGACTTTTTAATATCCATGCATCATTGTTGAGGGGGATCTGTGTGGAGCGCGAGATAATAGAGCTGTTCATGAAGCATCTTAACAATCAAGGGGATTTACCTCTGGGAGACGATGCCGGAGCGCTGAAGCTTGGCGAAGAGTGGCTTGTGGCGACAAACGACATGCTGGTGAAGAGCACAGACGTTCCAGAGATAATGACGCCCGAGCAGGTTGGCTTCAAGGTATTCACCATGAATGTGAGCGACGTTGCCGCCATGGGGGGTAAACCGATAGGGTTTCTCTTCTCCCTTGGAGTGCCCAGAGATATTGATATGGATTATCTTGAAGGCATTGCAAAGGGAATCGCTAAGGCTTCTGAGTTCTACAGCACGCCCGTGATAAGTGCCGACACTAACGAAGCATGCGATCTCATAATAGACGGGATAGCCCTTGGAAAGACCAAAAGGTTGCTCACGAGAAGCGGAGCAAAGGAGGGAGATTTGGTCTGCGTTACCGGCGACATTGGAAGGGCTCTAGCGGGGCTTAAAGTCTACTTTGACAACCTTGAAGTTAGTCCAAAAACAAGGAAAGCTCTCTATGAGAAGCTCCTTGAGCCCAAGGCGAGGCTCAGAGAGGGACAAATACTTTCGAGGTATGCAAACGCCGCAATAGACATAAGCGACGGCATGAGCAAGGAGCTCCATTTGATAGCGGAGATGAGCAAAGTGAGGATAACCATCTATGCCGAAAAGCTCCCAATAAGGAAGGAAGTTTTTGAAGTTGCAGAGCTCTTGGGAGTTGATCCTATCAACCTTGCACTGGCAAGTGGAGAGGAGTTTGAGCTCATCTTTACTATTCCCGAGGAACACCTCGAAAAGCTCGACTTTGAGTTTTCCATAATCGGAAGGGTTGAAAGGGGAGAGGGAGTTTACCTGAGAAGAAATGGAAAAGTTGAGAGGATGCCCCTTCTGGGATGGGAGCATTTAACGGGGCACTGAGAGTTCTACCTTTTCTCACTATTACTACAACGCTTAAAATGCCAGCATCGAATAAGTCTCCGCGTATCAGGGTTTATGATAGTTTTTCCACATTGTTTTGCTTGGAACTGTAGCACCAATCTCTCGGAATTCATGAGCCTGTATTTCTCCAGTGATTGTGTGAAATGAGACATCACCACTAGCTCAAAAGAAAAAACATAATAACCTTCTCCACCAATTATTTCTGATGCCTTATGAAGAGGATAAAGTTCAAGATTCCTCTCAGCCTTGAATATTTCAACGCCTTCCGCGAGTTCCTTGAGGCGGTGGAATGGGGTTATGGAGACACTTACTTCCTCCTTGGGACTGATGTAATAAAGCTTGTTGAGGTCAGGTTCAAAGAGGGGATAGAGCCGGAGGGTATTCTAAAGAAGCTCCTGGAGGTCCCCACGTAAAGGAGGCAAAGCTGATAACAAAGAACGCTCATTACATCCTTTATGTGAGAGCAGACCTTCTTAGTGCCCCACTTCCGGAGAACGTTCTTGAACTTTTTGAAGTTCAGAAAAAAGGAATGGTTATTTTCGAAAAGGGGACTTTCAGCCCGGAAGGAGTTAATCTATACGTGATATGCGAAGATGAACTTGTGGGTGATGTCATATCCACCATTAAGAACGTTTATAGGGCAGAGGTGATAGGAATTGAAGAATATAGCCCTGAAGATAGTCCGGTATTGAAGCTAAGCAAAAGGCAGTTTGAAGTTCTCCTCTTCGCCTACAAGAGCGGCTACTTCGACAATCCAAGGAGGATAACCCTCCGAGAACTGGCGCAAATACTCGGCCTGAGTCCCTCAACCGTGAAGGAGCACTTAAGGAAAGCGGAGAGGAAAATCCTTGAGGAGCTTATAGGCTAATTCTACCGGGGCGTGTTTAGTTTCACCCCCTGTTATTTAAACAGTATTTGACTCTGAGGAGGATTTTCAGACCATAACACATTACCCCAAGCAGGATTCGGGTTACAGTAGTC
>NZ_KE387149.1:351416-359133 GCF_000430485.1 Thermococcus sp. PK | reverse complement strand
ATCCAATAAATATCTTTCTTAAAATTGAGTATTCAAGATACCTTCTTAACAACCTAATAAATATCTTTCTCAAAATTGTTAACAACCGTTCTGCCTACCCGTAAAGTGTGTGTAGGGTGTTAATTTCATAACGGGTAGGCTTCCAGCCTCCCGTCTTCATTGGCTGGCTTTCGGGGGGAACGGAGACTCCCCACATCTTCAAGGCTCTCGACAGTCCCCATTCGGGCTTGACAAACCCCACATTCTGGGAACTGCTTCACCACAAGGAAGTATAATTAGAGACTATTTAAAAATTACGGAAAACAAGGGCGTGTTTAGTTTCACCCCCTGTTATTTAAACAGTATTTGACTCTGAGGAGGATTTTCAGACCATAACACATTACCCCAAGCAGGATTCGGGTTACAGTAGTCTTTTTCAGAAAACAGGGGATCCTACTGCCAAACCACGTTGTAAACGCACCCCAGAACCCCTCATGAGGATTCCTATGCCTGTACTCTTCTTCAGAAAACACTCTGTCTCTCTTCTTACTACCAAAACCACCTGGAGCGTTCTTAGTTTTCTTAACAATCGGCCGATAACCCTTTTCCACCACAGTGTTCAGAACTTTCTTTGAATCATAAGCCCCATCAGCATAAAAATTCCCAGAACCCCCCGGCAGGAGTTCAATCAGCTCGTTCTCAGAAGTTGTGATCTTCACAGCAACCGGATACAGTAAACCCGGCAGGATTCTCGTTATTGCCTGAACTTCTATCCTGCCCTTTTTTTATTTGTAATAATGGTTGAGTCTGCTTGAGTGCTGGCGTAGGGTAATTTCTGGAGTTTTTTCAGGAGGTGGTTTGTCAGTTCTTCGAGGTTCAGCTTTTTCTCCCAGTTGTGGAGGGTTGAGTAGTGAATGTTTGCTCCGAAGAATTTTCTGCCGTAGTGCTGGGCGTCTCTGAGGGGTAGGTTGTAGTATTGTTTAAAGAGGAGTATTGCCAGTATTGTTTTTACTGGAAATTTTTTGGATTTTGGCAGGTTCTTCAGCTTTCCTTCTGATTCGAAGTCTGCTAAAACGTCAAGAATTGCGAATGCCACGCTTTCAGGGTCTTTGAGTCTGTGATCCCATCTGGGGATCACGACAACCACCTGAAAGAATTCAGCAAAAACCCTAATAAAGGTTACTATAAACACGCCCAATTCTACCGAAATACTTAAATCTGTTTTTCGGTAATTATCTACAGGTGAGACTTATGGGAAAGATCAAAACCAGCATTTATATAGACGATGAACTATGGTGGGAGCTCAAAAAAGATGCTGCGGAAGAGAAAAAAGATCTAAGTAAGCTTCTTGAAGAGATTATTTCTGAGGGTCTTTTATTGGATATTGAAAGTGCTTTGGAAAAGATGTTGGAAAAATTCGAGAAAAAAATTGAGTTTGAACCAGTTCCTGCCAAGGGTCCTATAAGTGAACTTGTTAGGAGGATGAGAGATGAGCGAGAAGACAGTCTACTTGGACAGTAGTGCTATAATAAAGCGTTACATAAAAGAAGAAAACAGTGAGAAAATAGTGGAGCTGTACACTAGGGCGTATCAAGGTGAAATTAAGCTAGCCTTTAGTTTGTGGAATATAGGAGAAGTTTTGGGGGTATTGGATAGAGCAAAAAGAATAAAGCGAATTAATGAGGAGGCTCATGAATTAGTTAGAGCCAGATTTCTTTCTGAAGTCCTTAGGATGAAGAGACTTGGGATACTAAAGATAATTCCGATCTATGGCTCAATTCTAGCAAATTGTTGGAATCTTTTGGAGAAATATCATATTTATCAAGCAGATGCTATCCAAATTGAATCCGCAAAGCGAGTAAAGGCTTCTGAATTTTATACAGCGGACAAAAAATTACATCAAATAGCAATTTCAGAAGGACTAAATTCGTTTCTTGTTTAGGCAGAAACCCGCACATGTGCGGGGTTAACTATAACTACTTCAAAGCCATATTTTAAACTGGTGAAAGCATGCCTGTGATTGAAGTTAAAAACGTTAGGAAGTATTACGGCGATGTTAGGGGTGTTGAGAACCTGAGCTTCGAAGTCGAGGAAGGGGAAATCTACGGCTTTCTTGGGCCGAACGGCGCCGGAAAGACCACGACCGTCAAAATCCTCGTGAAGATAATCAAGGACTATACTGGTGAAGTTAAAGTTTTTGGCAAAGACCTGCGCGAGTGGGGCAAAGACTACTACAACAAAATCGGCGTCTCCTTTGAGTTCCCTGCAGTTTACTCCCGCCTCACGGCCCTCGAAAACCTCCAGTTCTTCGCGAGCTTCTACAAAAAGCACCTCGACCCGATGGAAGTCCTCAAGATGGTTGGGCTTGACAAGGAAGCGAATCAACTCGTTGCAGGGTTTTCCAAGGGTATGAAGAAGAAGCTCGACCTGGCGAGGGCTCTGCTCCCGGACCCCGAGATACTCTTCCTCGACGAGCCGCTTGAGGGCCTCGACCCCGCGAGCGCGAGAAAGATCAAAGACCTCCTCCTGGAGATGAAGAGGAGCGGGAAGACGGTGTTTCTCACGACACACAACATGTATGTCGCGGACGAGCTGTGCGACAGAGTCGCTTTCATCGTCGATGGTGCCGTCAGGCTCGTAGACAACCCGGGTGAACTCAAGGTGAAGATGGGCAAGAGGCTCGTTAAGGTGGAGTACGTTGAGGACGGAAACGTCAAGACAGCGGAGTTTCCACTTGAGGGCATCGGCCAGAACGAGGAGTTCCTGAACATCCTGAGAAACCACGAGATAAGGAGAATCAACACAGAGGAGCCGACCCTGGAGGAAATATTCCTCAAGGTGACGGGGAGGCGGCTTGTATGATGAAGAACCTGCTGAAGACGAACCTCATAGTCGGTACGAGGAGCTATGTTTATCCGATATACGTGCTGATAGGCCTAGCCTACGGCCTGATGCTCATGGCCTTCCCGGAGAGGTACCTCCCGACGATGGTTCCGCTATTCCTCCTCTTCGAGCCGGGCCTTGTGGGCTTCATGTTCGTGGGCACTGAAATATTCGCAGAAAAGAAGGACGGGGCGATAGGAGCACTTGCCGTGACGCCGATAGAGTGGAAGAGCTACATCCTAGCTAAAACGGCTATTTTAAGCGTTCTTTCAATCGTGGGGGCTGTGCTGATAATGGCCATAGGCACACGTTCTCTCAACGGGCTTCCCTACGTGGTAGTTGGGGTCTTCCTTTGCTCCGTAGTCTACACTCTCCTTGGAATAGGCATATCTGCAAAATACTACGACCTGGACGACTACTTCGTCCCGATAATGGCTGTCCTCGTGGTCTCCCTCCTACCGTTCGCCCACTACCACGGCTACCTGCAAAGCGGGGTCTGGAAAGTCCTCTACCTTGTACCAAGCTACCCGGCGCTTTACTTCTTCAAGGCGCCGTTCGTTGATGTCTCGAGGGATACCTTAGTATTATCAGCAGCGGCCCTGCTCGTTTGGTCTGCTATAGCGTATTACATAGCTAAAATAAGGTTCTACAAGTATGCTGTGGAGGGAGTGAGATGAGTTTTGTGAAAAAGTTTGGAGCTATTTACAAGACAGACCTCAAGCTCCTGAGGAGGGACCCGATGCTCCTGTACAGCGTGGCGATGACGCTGGTCTTCCTCCTCATCGTCCGCTACTTCAAAGACCGCGTTGGCATCTACTACCCACTGCTCGCACTGCTGACCCTCATCTTCATACCCATGATATTCGGCATGATACCTGGCTTCATGATGGCTGACGAGAAAGAAGACAAGACCATACAGGCTCTAAAGGTCATCCCCATATCGAGCGAGGCCTTTCTGGCCTACAGGCTCACGTGGGCGTCAATAATGACAGTGGTGCTGACGGGTGTTGGCCCGTACATCCTCGACATAGACCTCCCGCGGGAGGGACTTCTGGCACTGATGGCCCTCTTCGTCCTGGAGGTGTGGATTTTCGGACTGCTCATCACGGTGTTCTCCGAGTCCAGAATGCAGGCGCTAACAGTCTCTAAAGTTCTCGGCTGGTTCTTATTTCTCCCGCCGCTGATAAAGCTCATCGTCGTCTGGAGGAACCTTTCAACGGACTGGAGCAAGTTCACGGCCTTCCTCCCAACTTACTGGATCTACAGGGTCTTCGAAGGAATTCCGGCCAACGACTACAGCGACTTCCCAATAGCCCTTGTGGTACATCTGGCGTGGTTGATACCTCTGGTAGTGCTGTTTAGAAAAAGGGTGCTGTGAGGTCTTTTTTGATATTTTTCATTTTTTGCTCCCAGAGGGCTGTAAATGCGATCTGTTTTTTTCTCCAAGTGCGAGGAAATGTCCAGCTTTCTCCAATGTGCCTATATGATACTAACGATCTTATCCAATACCTCTCATTCCAGTTTGAGCTTTTCCAGCTCCCTTGAAATCATTCCCCACTGCTTCTCCGAGTACAGAGAGGGCGATGTGATGACGATAAGTGTGCCGTTGAAGTTCATTACGATGTCTTTCAGCGAGAGCAGGAATTTAAGCGCGCTTTCAAAGCCGTTTTCGACCACAAGGTATTCAAAACTATCGATCACTACCCGTGAGTGCCCCTTCTCAAGATGTCTCTTTACGAGGTCAAGGAGAATGCCTATGTCGGTAGGGGAAATCGCCATTGCGTTTTCACTTATCCTGCCGGAGATTATCCGGGTAATCCAGAACACCGGGAACGTAAAGGCCATTTTCTGCGGTGAGCTTCTTGTTATAAGGACACCGTTTCCTGATTGCTGCATTTTATCAATCAGTATTTTTAAGGCTCTTCGGCTTTCCACGTAGAACGCCCCGGGTGGCAGGTTTACGCTTATGCTTTTTGGAGGAACCACATGGAAGAGGGCATACCTCACCATACCCACAAATACCATGGCCCTAAAAACCGCTCCAAGACCATAAAGGTATGAGGCAACGGAGGTCCTTATTGTTATCGGGTATGTGACGTTGATGATTCCCAGGAGAAACAGTCCGAGAGGAAACAGCGTTGCTATGTTTTTAGTGCCTACCTCCTCTTTAACGAGGGCATATCCTGCAAGCATTAAGGCAATACCCAAGAATAGAAGGGGGAAAGCCATGAGAACTGTAGGGGACACATTGAGAAGAACACCCGCAAGGATATACGCTGGGCCGAGAAGAGAACTGATGGCGACTGTAAGTGCTCCCCAGAACATCTTAAGACGCTCAAGGACAAAGAAGGAGGTGGTTATAAGAAGAACTGCCTCTATCACCGCAAACATGCTTAAGAGAGGCATTAGAGCCGTTGCGTCTGGGGACAAGCCTAAGCATGTCAGAATAGGCTGCTGAGTAAACGCAGCCAGAAAGTCTATCCACAGGGCTATACTCAAGAGTAGCATGAACTCTTCACGCTTCTTTAGCCACCTGTAGAGGGAAAACCCCCACGTAAAGAGACGCACTACAACGTTTAATATCTCCAGCATTTGTTTCACCATTTGGTTTTAGCTGTTATCAAATTATATATGATGCCCCAGACTATTGTCAACTGAATAACCTCTGCTTTAAAAATCTTTTTCTGCTAAACAACGACACTGTCAGGATAAGCAGTGGGACGTTAGGTTTAAGTTTCTGATACCTCTTCAGAAAAGGGGAGAGAAATGAGGACTGAAACCATTATTTACTTACTGGTTTCAGTCTTAAAAACCTTTCGCCGGAACAAAATCCCAGCAAAAAAGAAAACCAGGGCAATAAACCTGTACCTGCACGGACTAAGTTACAGACAGGTAGGAACAATCCTCGAAATCAGCCACACAACAGTCTGGGAAACAGTCCAAAAATTCGCGAAAGCAGTTTACCAGCCGAAAATCCTCGCAGTCAAAAAACAGAGAAACTTCATCGCAATTGACGAGACAGTGATAAAGATCAACGGCCAGAAGAGATTTCTCTGGGCTGCAATCGACGTTGAGAGCAAAGAAATCCTAGCAGTATGGATTACAAGCGTTAGGAACTGGTGGATTGCCAGGGACTTCATTCTAGTTGTTTTGAAATCCTGCGAGGGACAGCCAATTTTCCTGGTTGACAAAGGGCCGTGGTATAAATCAGCGTTTAAATCTCTCGGGCTGGATTATCTGCATGTGACTTTCGGGCCGAGGAACTGTGTTGAGCGCTGGTTTAGGACTGTTAAAGAGAGAACAAAGCGTTTCTGGAATAACTTCAGGGCTAGAGACTGGAGGAGGGTTCACAGGTTTGTTTTTCTGTTTTCATTCTGGTATAATTTTGTTAGAATTCATTCTCGGTTTGGTGGACCGCCTGGTGATGTGACTGAATGGCTTCAGGAGGTGATACCCCAGTTATCCTGACAGTATCCTAAACAACATTAGCAAAAAAATAATAAGTCTTATATTAATCAAAGTCAAATAATTATATTGATATTGTTCATGGGTGATTTCTATGTATGGCCACATGGGGAAAATTTTGAGGATAGATTTGACGAACAAAAAGGCAACTGTAGAACCTTTGACGGAGGAGGTCGTTAAGAAGTTCATAGGTGGTAGAGGTCTTGGAGCAAAAATTCTCTGGGACGAACTGAAGCCAGGCACCGACCCACTAAGTCCTGAAAACAAACTTGTTTTTACCGTTGGTCCGCTCACAGGAACGAGAGCACAATCTGCGGCAAGATGGATTGCTCAGTTTAAGTCCCCTCTAACAGGCACGTACTTTAGAAGTGTTGGTGGGGGTTTCTTTGGAGCAGAACTGAAGTTTGCGGGTTATGATGCGGTTATAGTGGAGGGAAAGGCCGAGAAGCCCACGTATGTTTACATAAATGATGACAATGTCGAGTTCAGGGATGCGGAGAGGATATGGGGAATGACAACCCACGTAGCAAGAGAGTTCCTGTGGGAAGAAACAGACAAAAGGGCAAGAATGGTAATGATAGGGCCTGCCGGAGAAAGATTGGTTAAGATATCTGCAATAGTTACCGACGACATGAGAACCGCTGCTAGAGGCGGTGGCGGTGCTGTAATGGGCTCTAAGAATCTCAAGGCCATTGTTGTCAGAGGAAGCAAGAAGCCGGAGATGTACGACGAAGAAGCCTTTAATGAAGCTGTTAAAGAACAGATAGAATCATATAGGAACAACCCTGGGTTTGAGGGATTCCACAACCTTGGAACGAACTTCGCTGTGTATCCATTCTATACTCTAGGCCACTTTCCAACCTACAACTTCAAGCAGAAGGAGCTCGAAGGCGTTGAAAGATTCCAAGCAGAGGTACTTTCTCAATACGTTGTTAAGCATGTGGGATGTTACGGGTGTATGATACGCTGTGGAAAGATATTCAAGCTTACTAAAGGGCCTTACGCTGGAACAGTATGGGACTTTCCCGAGTACGAGACTCACTGGTCATTTGGAGGAAATTTGGGTAACATAAACATCGAATCCATAGTGTATGCCAACATGCTCTGTGATTCTTACGGCCTTGACACAATCTCTGCAGGTGTGGCTATAGGGTTTGCAATCGAGCTTTATGAGAAGGGGATCATAGGGAAGAGCGAAACTGATGGTCTGGAGCTCAGGTGGGGAGACCCGGATATTATCCCCGAGTTAGTTAAAAGAATAGCCCTCAGAATTGGTGGACTGGGCAATCTGCTCGCAGAGGGGACGAGAAAAGCCGCTGAGCTGACCTCCTCCCCGCCCTGAAGGGCGAGGGTTCCAACGAGTTAACCCCTCGCCATTGGCAGGGAGGTT
>NZ_KE387149.1:337443-351316 GCF_000430485.1 Thermococcus sp. PK | reverse complement strand
TATCCAGACGAAATGGTAGGTTATGAAGTGTTTTGCGTGTCTTGTTCTTTTGATTCTTGGTGATTCGGGTTTCATTGTGAACCCCTTAATGTATGGTCTGCATTATTGCTTAAATGCTTTTCGCTTTCCTGTTTGAGGGCTGTTGGGTAGTTTACTGCATCCCCGCCCTAAAGGGCGAGGCTTTCAGAAGAAAAAGTAACGAGATAACACCTCCTTTTGCCTTTGAGCCGTGGGGCGGGGAGAAGATTGCTGTTCTCTACGGGAGGTACATACGGCAGGGGAAAGACCTTAGGCTCCACATCTTGGACCTCTCGGGAAAGATCATTGCATCTTCGACCCAAGAGAGGGGAAGAAGCGACTACATAGTGTTCAACGAGAGCGAGTTTATGATAATGGTTGAGGGAGAAGGGTACTTCGAGGGAGTTCTGCTGGTGTCGGATTATCTCAACGAGCTGAGAAACGTTACTTTCGAGCTTAGGAGAAGGGAATTCGGCGAAGGGTTGAGAACGCTTGTAATAAACGCTACTCCCCTTAGAGGTCAAAAGCTGAAATTTTCCCTTTCCTCAGATAGGGATGTGGAGTTAAGGGTGTACTACTTTACCCTAAACAACGAAAAGGAAAACTTCGACCCACTGTCAACGAACTTCAAGGGGGCCTTCAAGGGAAGGGGGAAAGTCCTCGAAGGAGAACTCGGCGTAAGGAGCTACGAGGACTTCATAGCGGTGGCAATAATTGGAGAAGGGAACATCACCCTAAACTTTGAAAAAGCGAGCGGAGGAGCAGAAGTTAGCGAATTGAAGTCAAGAGAGGCATACCTTATAATTGGGGCACTTGTGATACTCCTTGCTCTGGTCGTATATTTGGAAAAGAAAATAGGATAGATCAGAAGATAAGTGGAGCCCTGTATTCACCCCAAACTTCCCTTAGGACGTCAGTGACCTCACCGAGGGTTGCGAGGTGCTTGTGAGCCTCAATGATGTAGGGCATTAAGTTCTCATCCTCACTCTCTGCAGCCTTCCTGAGCTTGTCGAGAGCCTCTTCAACTTTCTTGCTGTCCCTTGTGCTCCTTAGCTTCTTCAGTCTTTCTATTTGCTTATCCCTAATGCTTGGGTCTACCTTGAGGATTTCGACCTCTACTGGCTCGTCAACGACAAACTCGTTTACTCCGACTATAATGCGCTTTTTCTCCTCAATCTCCTTCTGGTACTTGTAAGCTGAATCTGCAATCTCCTTCTGGATGTATCCCCTTTCAATAGCCTTCATCATGCCTCCCATAGCCTCGATCTTTTCGATGTACTTCATGGCCTCTTCCTCTATGTGGTCGGTGAGCCACTCAATGTAATAGCTTCCTCCGAGGGGGTCTATTGTATCAACAACGCCGCTCTCATAAGCTATGATCTGCTGTGTCCTTAAGGCTATTCTAACGCTCTTCTCGGTTGGAAGGCTTAAAGCCTCGTCGTATGAGTTGGTGTGCAGGGATTGGGTTCCTCCAAGAACCGCTGCAAGGGCTTGAATTGCAACCCTTACTATGTTGTTTTCGGGCTGCTGGGCAGTCAAAGTTGAACCTGCTGTTTGGGTGTGGAATCTTAGAAGCATTGACCTTGGATTCTTTGCACCAAATTTCTCTTTCATAATCTTCGCCCAAAGCCTTCTTGCGGCCCTGAATTTGGCTATCTCCTCAAGGAAGTTGTTGTGTGCGTTGAAGAAGAAGCTCAATCTCGGAGCGAACTTGTCAACGTCCATGCCCCTTTCTATGACAGCCTTAACATACTCGATACCGTCCGCCAGTGTAAAGGCAACCTCCTGCACAGCATTTGCTCCGGCTTCTCTGATGTGGTAACCGCTTATGCTTATCGGATTCCACTTTGGAACGTTTTCAGCACAGTACATTATAATGTCTGTTGTCAATCTCATGGAGGGCTTTGGTGGGAAGATGTAGGTACCCCTTGCTATGTACTCCTTAAGGATATCGTTCTGGACTGTACCCCTGAGCTTTTCCGGTGGAACCCCTTGTTTTTGAGCAACGAGGATGTACATGGCCAGAAGATTGGCGGCTGTGGCGTTAATTGTCATTGATGTGGAAACCTTATCGAGGGGAATTCCATCAAAGAGGATCTCCATGTCCCAGAGAGAATCGATTGCGACACCTACTTTTCCAACTTCTCCCTCAGCCATTGGGTGATCGGAATCATAACCGAGCTGGGTTGGCAGGTCAAAAGCAACGCTCAAACCGGTCTGCCCTTGCTCGAGAAGGTATTTGTAACGTTTGTTTGATTCTTCAGCAGTTGCATACCCGGCGTATTGTCTCATTGTCCAGAGTCTTCCTCTATACATTGTGGCGTAAACTCCTCTGGTGAATGGGTACTGGCCGGGGAAGTTTAACTTTTCCAAATAATCCCAGTTTTCAAGGTCTGCAGGAGTATAAACCCTCTTGATTTCAAAACCGTCATCTGTCATGAACTTCTCCTTTCTTTCGGGGGCTTTTTGGATGAATGGTTTTACGGTCTTTTCTTCCCATTCCTGCTCGGCCTTCTTAATCTCCTCAATCTTTTTTTTATCGAAAGTCATTAGCACCACCATAGGAGGATACGTTTTAAGCCTATAAAAATCTTTTACATACTCAAAGGTTTAGCTTTCCATTGGACATTTTATCCAGCCATTCAAAAAATAGAAAAGAGACTCACTCCTTCCACTTGGGGTTGTCCTTGACGACAACCTTCCCGTTCTCTTCAACCACTATCTTAGAAAAGCCCTTTTCGGCGATTGTGCCATAATCGTGACCCGCATCTGCCGGGTATAGCGCGAGGAAGATAAACGGTTCATCACCGGTATTTACAGTCCTGTGGGCCCAGTATGGGGGAACGTAGACTATTGTTCCGGGTTCCATTTCAATGAACCTTGCTTCTCCTTCAGGCGTTTGAAGCAGCATGCCCCCTTTACCCTTGAGGGCAAAGTAAACCTCTGCCCTGTCTATTTTTGCGTGATAGTGACCTTTAGTCATGAAGAACTCATTTCCAACTTTGCCCGGGTAGAGAACAGTAGTTGCGAAGTTAAGGTCACCTTCCTTCTCTTCCTGCTCTATTGCGTAGACCTCGTAAACCACTGGGTCTCCTTCTTCGACCATTTTCTTCCAGGCTTCTTCGTCGACAAAGTAGCCTTTCAGGTCGCTTAGCCTCCTAACGCTTTTCTTCGCGTTCTCAATTACCCCGGTCTCAAAATCAAGCTTAACACCAAATGGCTCTTTATACTTCATACTTTCACCCCGTTAGATGGTTGGGCTTAGTGTATTTTAACCTTTCCCTCTTGTATCACCAAGAGTGAAAACTAAACGATGGACTGGAGGAGGAAAGCAATTCCTATGGCTACTGCCCAGTAACCGGGATTCCACCTCAAGACCTTATAGCCATCCAAAGGCGGAATTGGTAGAAGGTTAAAGAATGCCAGCCGGAAGTTTATGAGGGCAGTGTAGTATAGAGATGCCCAGAGGATATAGGACACCTTTACAAAGCTCAGCAGGACGAGTGCAATAATCCCCACTAAAATGTTTGTTGCTGGTCCTGCGATGCTTATTTTTCCATGAACCTCCCTATCTTCCCAGCCAGTATAGAGAGAGTAGACCTGAACTGCCCCCACAGCGGCAAATATAAACCTAAAGCCCAGGAGCTTGTTTAATATTCCCATCAAAAGAGCGAGCATTATTCCCGTGTCCCACCTTCTATAAATTGCGTAGTAACCATACCTTCTGGCAACCTGTCGGTGGGCAATCTCGTGGAACACAAACGCCGTAAATATTCCCAGAACAACATAGGGGATTAATCTAAGCTCAAAACCCGAAAAAACGAGGGTAAGAACAATGAAAGATATGGCCAGGTCTTCGAGCTCCTGTTTTCTAAGTCCCAGCGCCATTGCTCATCTACCTCTAATCTCAATCTTCTTGCCAAGCACAAGCTCTGCTGCCTTTACAGCGCTTCCTCCACTCCCCACGGCTATCCTAACCTGATCCTTGGGAACATAAACGATCACTTTGTCTCCCTCGTATTCAATGTCGAGAATATCAACTTTAAGCATGCGCTTCAGTTCTTCCCTCATTTCCAACCCCAAGAAAAATTTTGGACGAGGGGAATATAAAGTTTAGGACTAGTCGAAGTCCCATATCGTTCTTCCTTTGTAGAACATCATAACATAACCACAGTTTTCGCAGATGACTATCTTCACCTTATGCGCTGTAAAGCCCCACTTGCTGTCCAGCTTTCCTTCTTCAACTTTAAAGCTTGTTCCTCCGCATAGAGGACATTTTAAGCGTTGCCTTTCCATGATGTCACCCACTATAATCTTGTTGTTATTGTATAAAAGTCCTTCTATTCTTTGTAAGAATTCAAAAGCTTTTCTATGCCCTTTTTGTGTCCAAGACCCACCACTGCTACTACTTTTGGCTTTTTGACTCCTCTCCTCTTGAGCTCGTCAACAATTGCCTTCAGGTTCTTTGCCATTATCTCGTTTCTTTCCTCCACGAGAACCCTAAAAATGTAGGGATAGCGGATTCTAAAGCGATGCATCATCACCTTATAGCTCTCCATTATATCCTCTTGGCTTTCTGCTCCGGGTGCAATTGGGAGAAAAACAAGAGAACTCTCGAGCAGGAGGAGTATCTTCTCTCTCAAAGGTGCTCTGAGAAGCTTTCCCATAATACTTTGGATGTCTTCGTCGATTAAATACAGTGGAACTCCGAGGAGATATGCCGTCTGAATTGCCTCTATCATTTCTCCTCCGGGCTTCATGCCGAATTCTTCTCCAATCTTTTCCTCAACTTTCATGAGGATGTATCCCAAAATGGCTTTCTTTCCGAGCTTTACCGCTTCTTGAAATGTCAGCCGCTTTGGAGATTGAAGGGCATAAAACCTTTGCCTATCAAGTTCTATAGCAATTGCATCGGGCTTTTCTCTTAGTATAAATTCCCTAACATCCCTTCTGCTTTTTGGAGAAACATGCATCGTCCCTATTATCTTAACGTAGCGAAGATAGCTCATACTCTTCACCGACCCTAAGAACATCGAAGTCTTTGGGTATTATAAATCTAAGCCCGCAGAGTTTTTTCGCTCCTTCCTTGTATTCCTCGTACGTGTATCTGGGGGCTCTGTGAAAGAGAGCAAGGAGTTTGGCTTTTGCTTTTTCTGCGGTTTTGCAGGCCTCCGAAACCGTTGAGTGATAACTTTCTCCCCTATCCTCTTCGCTGAGGTAGGTTGCCTCGTGAATTAAAACATCCGCCTTTTCAGAAAAGAGCTTCACTCTCTCGCAGGGCTCGGTATCGCCGGTATAAACAACTTTCACCCCTCTCTTGGGACTTCCAGTCACATCTTCAAGGTGGATAACCTTCCCCTCGATTTCGACCTTTCCTTTTGTCTCAAGCTCTTTCATCCAGGGGCCGGGCTTTAGGCCGAGCTCTCTGATTTTATCGAGGTCGAAGCTTCCTCTTTTGTTTTTCTCCTTGAAAACGTAGCCCAGTGCTGGAACACCATGCTCGACTTTGAAGCTCCATATCTCGTAGTTTTCAAACTTCAGCCTCGCTTCCCCGAGCTCGTGAATGTGTATGTCAAAGCTTGGCCTGAAAAATCCACTTTTCAGGTAGTTTTGAACGAACTCAAAGGTATACTTCGGTCCATAAATGTGAAGGGGCTTTTCCCTGTTCCAGAGAGTCATTGTTTGAATAAGGCTCATCAGACCGAGATAGTGATCGCCATGAAAATGGGTTATGAAAATTTTCTCAATCTTCATGGGGCTTAGTTTGGCTATGTTCAGTTGCCTTAGAGTGCCTTCGCCAACGTCCCAGAGGATAATCTCCCCGTTGTATCTCAACGCTATAGAGGGCACGTTTCTTTCTTTATTGGGCATTATGCCACCAGTGCCGAGGAAAATAACTTCAAGCATGATTTGTGATTGGCGGAAGAGTTTAAAAGGTATTCTCATAATGCTTGCTTCCTTTTCTCACGTATCCACAATGCTATGGCAAGTACCAGTGCCAATGTTGAAATCCCGAGGGCAATATCTGCTTTTCTTTCATTCGGTAGCACCACATAGTAGTCGGGATTTCTGTATAGGGATGCATCAAGACTTATCAGGGAAATATTATTTCCAAAATACAAGAACCCAACTGGGGAGTTTACCATCTCGTTGAAGGTAGCTTCATCAACCTTAATCTGCAGGAGTCTCCTTCCATCGGGGACTCTAATCAAGGATACCTTTAAATTGTGTATTTTCTTCATTGGGAGCAGGGAGCAATGCTTCTTTTTGCCATAATATAGTGTGTATAGCTCGGCACAGACTTCATTACGTTTTATTGATATTCTTGATGCCTTCTCGTTGCCAAAGTCGAAAACTAACACTTCTCCTTCACCTTTTACTTCAAACCATGCCTCAATATCTCCTCCGTCCCATAACATAGCGCCAAGAGGATAATCAAGATATGTGTAACCCCGTTCGTCTTTAATCAAGAGATCTCCGTTAATTTGCTCCCTTTCTCGAGCATAATAAGCGGTTGCACTTACTCCAGTTCCGGGTGGGATGTTTAAAGTTAGCGCTACCTCCCCATTTATGTCTCCACCCGGTACCCATGCCCAGCCCTCCTTTACTGGCACTGTGAAGTTTTTTGTCCCATTCTCCCATTCTAATATTCCCGAAACCTCCTTTCCTTTGTAGTTGTAGAGCTTTACCTCGATTCCTAAAAGCGTCCCTGAGGCATTGAACCTTAGTTTCGAGGAAGAGTTTTTGGATGCGGTGCCCTTCCATCGCAGCTCAATCACATTTCCGACCTTAACGCTGAGGTCTCTAAGCCTATAGGGGTCAAGTACCGCATTAATTCTATAACCTGCAGGCATTACCCCACAGGAAAAGTTTGGAGAGAGATAAACAATGAACCTATCATAAAGCTTTAGTGGGACTGTTATGTACAGAGTTCCCCCAATCCACTCGATTTTTGCAGACCCCTCTTTTACAACCTCTCCATACCGGTAAACTCTATAGCTCGCCGAGACATTGCAACTTTCATTGGACAAGAAGATGAAATCAACCCATTCGGCTCTGTACTCCGGTGGTACCTCCGCGTGGAGGGGATTTGTGAATTCTCCTTCAATAACTTTCAAACGCTCAATTCCCTCAACCTGAGCAGGATAAAAGAGCAGGAGGATAAAAATCAAGCTTAGGAATTTCTTCATCTTCAATCCCTCACCGGAGAGTTGAATTTTGCATTGGGCGATAGGGTTTTAATCCTCATAAGTCTTCTGCAAAACCTTGGACGGTTCTGACAAAACAAAATGGGAACATGCGTAAAGTTAAAAGGTTCCATGGCGTAATTTCCTTGAGGTGTATTAATATGGAGGAACTACTTAAGGCAATTCAGGAGAAAGACTGTAAAAAGCTAGCAAGCTTGCTTTATTACAAAATTGACGAGCTGAGTGAAGAAGACCTGCGAGAGGTTCTTGAAAAGGTTGAAAAGCTCGCCCTGGAGTGCAAAGACTACGAGCTGTATAAGCTTGTTGTATATTACTTCTTGGAGTTCTTGGGTGTCGATAAGGTTGAGGAGTTCGAAAAGCTTGCTGAAGAGGAAGACAGCTTTGAGGCCAAATACCACCTTGCAGACCTTTATTACCTTCTGGGTGAATTAGAGAAATCACTTGACCTCTACAGAGGGCTGCTCGAAGAGGAAACCGAGAAAGGTAACTTGGAAAATATCGCTAGGATTTACTACAACATGGGACTTATCCATGAAGAGCTGTTAGAGTATGAAAAAGCATTAGAGCTAATGGACAAGGCAGAAAAAGCCCTGGAGGAGCTTGGAAAAGAAGAGGACGTTAAGCAAATAAGGATTTACAAAGCTTACATAACCTTTGAGATGGGAGAGACAGCAAAGGCGAAGGCTGAACTTGCCGAGCTTCTTTCACAAAACCTAGACGACAGGTTAAAATCTCAGATACACCTTGTCTTTGAGGAGATATTTGAAGATGAGGATAACTACGAAGCGGCCCTGCATGAATGCCTCTATGCAATGCTCTGTGGAAGGGGTAGCGAGTACTTTGACGTTGCATTTGATGCCCTGATTGATGTAGTGTGGCAGATGATGCTGGAAGACAGGTTTGAGGAGATTTACAACAACATAGACATGTTTGCCAGAGCATTCCCGGAAATGAAGGAGTTCTTTGAAGGAGTGAAAGCCGTTGCTCTATACAAGGACGGCAAGATCGGAAGAGAGGAGGTTAGTGAGTACATAACCAAAATAAAAGATAGGATACTTTTGGATCTTCTGGAATTCCTAAGCGAGGCGGAGCTTTAATTTTTCATCTTTTTTGGTGATTTTATGAAGGTAAGGCTAGCAACACTTGACGACTGCGAAGGCATAGTTAAGCTTCACTGTTCCGGAGTTGAAAGGTGGATAAAGAAGAGTGAAGGGAGAGATGTTCCTTATGAAGAGCTTAGCATAGAGGAGCGCTATCTCCACGGCGGCCCCTGGATGAGCATCGAAACCTGTGCAATACACATGAACAACCTCCTTTTAGAGGGGCAGTTTCCTATAGTTGCGGAGGAAAACGGGGAGATAATAGGAAACGGCGAAGTCCTGATCAGTGAAGAGCCCATAGAGAGCAAAATTAGAAAAATTGCCCACATAGACGTACTTGAGGTGCATAAAAACTTCAGGGGGAAAGGCGTTGGCAGAGCTATCGTTGGATTTGTCAAAGAGTTGGCCCGTGAGAAAGGCTGTGAGCTGGTTACGGTAACCCCGGAAAAATCGGCAATCGGCTTCTACGAAAAGCTCGGCATAAGAGATGTCCTTTACAGTGCGGGCTTTGTGGAATTTGACTTGAGCTCTTTTCCCGGTAGTGAGACAAAGCCGGAGGTGTTTGAATTCTCATGGGGAGATGTTAGGGGTCTAGAAATGGTCGCGGGAAAGTTTCAAAGCTCCTACCACCACTGGTTCGTGGCTTTCAGAGATAAAATAGCCGGGATAGATGATAGGGTTTATTTTGAAAGTGGAAAGCTGGGGAAATCTTATTATGTTCTCGAGGAGGCCTATTACGATAGCTCTGTTGTTACAGGCTACTTGTGGGGAAGAAAGGAAGACATTTCTCTTCTGCTTGCCAGAGCAAAGGAGCTTGGCTTCAAAAAGCTCCGCACGATAATTGAAAAAGAACTTGTGGAGAAGTTTAAGCCGAGAGTGCTTGACAGCGTTATTATACTCTCGAAAAGCCTTTAATCTTTTTTAAATCTCTTTTGGTGTTTATGTTAAAGAAGCTCTCACGCCATTCTTCGGGGAGGGATTCTATCTCTATGTAGCAGGGATTGCAGAGCCTTATTGCTTCATTGAGCATGTACCTTCCTCTGGCTATCTGCTTCTCCAGTATCCCCAAGAAGGTTTTCGAATATGCCGCATGGAGGGGCTCGAGATAGCCGTTTTTCCATTTTGGGACGCAGACTGAGGGTTTGAGCTTGCAGAACTTCGCCATGATGTAGTCAACGAATTCGGGCTTTATAGCGGGCATGTCTCCGGCTATTACAAAAACATCACCCAGCTCCCTTAGAGCGGTGTAGAGCCCTCCAATTGGGCCTATCTCAAGTTCGTCAACGATGACCTCGAAGCCAAGCCCTTCAAAGACCTCTTTTTTCTCTCTTGAAGCTACTATCACTGCTTCGTCTATTCTCTCTGCTTTAAGAACGTTTTCTATGGCGTGGAGTATCAAAGGCTTTCCACTAACCCTGTAAAGCAACTTCTCCTCTCCAAAACGCTTTGCTTTTCCTCCGGCGAGCACAGCGGCAATCATCTTGGATTCCTTGTGAGGGGTAAGGGCTGAGGTATATTAAGTTTTTTGCATCTTTGTGTCAATTTCTTGTCTTTAGCTTAATCGTAACTGTTTTAAAGGTGTCATTCTCTTAACTATGGGTAAGGAGCCATGCCAAGCTACATCGTCGTTGGTGGTCAATGGGGAGATGAAGGAAAAGGCTCAATAATCGCATATCTTGCAATGCACGACAAGCCAGAGGTCATAGCAAGGGGAGGAGTAGGGACAAACGCAGGGCACAGCGTTTTTGTAAACGGAAAGAAGTATGCAGTAAGACAGCTTCCCACAGGTTTTGTGCACAAAGACGCAAGACTTTTGGTTGGGGCTGGAGTTTTGGTCGATCCGGAGGTTTTCTTCTATGAACTTGAGCATCTGAAAGATTTCAACGTTAAAGAGAGGGTGGGGATTGACTATCGCTGTACTGTAATAGAGCCAGAGCACAAGGAACTTGACAGAACAAACAGCTATCTCCACGGGAAGATAGGAACTACCGGCTCCGGTTGTGGTCCGGCCAATGCGGACAGGGTATTAAGAAGAGCAAGACAGGCAAAGGACATTAAAGAACTTGAGCCTTACTTAACAGACGTTGCGGCCGAAGTTAACGATGCCCTTGATGAGGGTAAGCTCGTTTTGGTGGAGGGAACGCAGGGGTTTGGGTTAAGTCTTTACTTCGGCACATATCCCTACGTTACCTCAAAGGACACCTCCGCTTCAGCAATAGCAAGCGACGTTGGACTCGGGCCAACAAGGGTTGATGATGTTATAGTAGTTTTTAAGAGCTTTCCAACGAGAGTCGGGGCGGGACCGTTTCCAACGGAGATGAGCCAAGAAGAAGCCGAGAGGCTGGGATTGGTCGAGTACGGCACAGTTACAGGAAGGAGGAGAAGAGTGGGATGGTTTGACTTCGAATTTGCAAGGTATTCTGCAAGGATTAACGGTGCGACAATTTTAGCGGTAACCATGCTCGACAAGTACGACAAGGACGCCTTTGGAGTTACCGACTTTGACAAGCTTCCAGCAAAAGCAAAGGAATTCATTGCAGAAATAGAGGAAAAAGTCGGAGTGCCGGTGGGTCTTATAAAGACAGGGCCGGAGCTTGAGCACATCATTGACTTAAGGGAGAACATTTAGCGCAAAAACTCTAAGATTTTGCTTTTGGCCTCTTCTTTTTCAAACTCCGCCTTTCTTCTTTAAGCCTTCAAGGGTTATCCCCGGAATCCTTCTGGCTTTCAATTCCTTCCGGGCAGTCAAGCCTCTTTACAAGAGGTTTTATGTCAATTATGGGAGTTCCATCGAATGCATCTATCTCTTCTATGTAAATTTTCGCTCCGGTGATTTTTAGAATTCTTACGCTGTAAATGGCAACGGGATTTGGTCTAACCGGCGAACGTGTGGCAAAGACTCCCCTTAGAGGATTCTCTGGATCTCCTCGCGGGTGAACTTTTAGGGTTCTTCTTTTTTCGGGTGTGTCACTCTCGTGGAACCAGAGGATAAGCTTTATCCAATCGCCCTCTTTCAGCCCCTCAATAGCTTCAGCAAACTCTGAGTAGATTTCGAGGAAAGTCTCGCTGTCTTTATGAACTTGGCCAATTGGGACTAGTTTGAATTTTTCCATTTTAAGCACCTATTTCTGCTTTGAATATTGTCCCATGAGGGAGGAAAAAGAAAAATAGTGTATCAAGTCCCGTGCTCCCAGCTTTCCAAGTACCTCTTCTGTTCTTCGGTTAGCTCTTCAATTCCAATACCCATTGCCTTGAGCTTAATCCTTGCGACCATTTCGTCGATCTCTCTTGGGAGAACGTAGACCTTGGGTTCAAGCTTTCCGCGGTTGTCCTTTATGTATTTAGCCGCCATCGCCTGCAAAGCAAAGCTCATGTCCATAATCTCCGCTGGATGTCCATCGGCGGCTGCCAAATTAACGAGCCTGCCCTCTGCGAGGAGGTATAACCTTCTTCCATCCTTCATTTTGTACTCTGTTATGTTGGGTCTTGGGTTGTTAATCTCAACCGCCAAGCTCTCCAAATCGGGCTTTGAAATCTCCACGTCAAAGTGACCGGCGTTTGCCATTATTGCTCCGTCCTTCATTACCTCGAAGTGCTCTCTCCTAATGCAGTTTATGTTTCCGGTTGAAGTTACAAAGATATCACCAACTTTAGCCGCTTCTCTCATTGGCATAACTAAAAACCCGTCCATTCTTGCCTCTAATGCCCTGATTGGGTCTATTTCGACCACTATGACCGTAGCTCCCAGTCCCCTTGCACGCATGGCTATTCCTCTTCCACACCAACCATAACCAACCACAACAACATTTTTACCCGCAACGAGGAGGTTTGTGCTCCGTATTATCCCGTCCCACGTTGATTGGCCCGTTCCATAGCGGTTGTCGAAGAGATATTTGGTGTATGAGTCATTAACTGCTATAATTGGGAACTTGAGCACTCCGTCTTTTTCCATTGCCCTCAGCCTTATCACACCAGTGGTTGTTTCCTCACTTGCACCCCATATTTCGGGGATTAGCTCCTGTCTCTCCTTTAAGACCGTTGATACCATATCTGCTCCGTCGTCTATGATTATGTTTGGCCTTATATCGAGGGCTTTGTGCATGAACTCGTAGTACTCTTCTCTGCTCTCTCCCCTTATGGCGTAGACCTTTACCCCGTTCTTGGCTAAAGCCGCAACAACGTCATCCTGAGTGCTCAGGGGATTGCTTGCGGTCGCTGATACCTCGGCTCCGGCGGCTTTTAATGTTAGGAGCAAGAAGGCTGTTTTCATCTCGAGGTGGAGGGTTGCGGCAATTCTAACTCCTTTGAAAGGCTTTTCCTTCTCAAATTCCTGCCTTATGTGCTGGAGAACGGGCATAAACCTCGAAACCCAGTCGATCTTTTTCTCTCCTTCCGGTGCGAGGGAAATGTCCTTTACGCAGTAATCTTTTGTGCAGTCCATAACATCACCTTTTGAGGATAAGGTTAAAGAGTTAAAAAGGTGATTATTAAAGCTGAGTTGCTGCTGAGCTGGAGTGAAAAGCTCATACTTAAAGGTTGCCATTTACAAAGCCTGCATATTGGGGTGGTTGGATGATAATTGATTTAACCCTTGAACTCAGCGAAGAGACTCCTGTATACCCGGGCGACCCAAGGGTTGAGGTGAAAAGGTGGACCACTGTTGAGAAGGACGGTTATTACATGAATGCCCTGTTTCTTGGGGAGCACAGCGGGACGCACGTTGACGCTCCGGCGCATTTTATCGCCAATGGGAAGACAATAGATCAAGTGCCACTGGAGAGGTCTATCGGAAAAGGAGCTGTCATAGATGTTTCTTACCTGGATAGGAACATAGAGCCCGGAGACATAGAGAGAGTGGAGGAGATGGTCTTCTTTTACACTGGTGGAAAGAGCATCTACCTCAGTGAAGAAGGGGCAGAATATTTAGTGGAGAAGGGCATCAAAGCCGTTGGAATCGACAATCCAACGATAGGAGGCTTTGAAGTGCATAAGATTCTGCTCTCCAATGAAATCCTTATTTTTGAGAACCTAACCAACCTCGAAAAGCTCATTGGAAAGGAGTTTACTTTCTTCGGAGTTCCTTTAAAGATAAAAAACGGCTCGGGAAGCCCGGTTAGGGCTTTTGCGCTCATTTAGAAAAGTTTTTAATTTCATGTAGGGATAATGAAGACTATGAGCTGGAAATATGCAGTAGCGTCTGTGTTGCTGTGGTCAACGGTTGCGAGTGCATTTAAGCTTTCTCTTGCCTATTTCACTCCATTGCAATTGCTTTTTTACGCTTCTCTCACTTCACTTCTCCTCTTTGCGTTTGTATATGGTAAGAGGTTCTCGGTGCGAAATGCAGCTCCTTCGGTATATTTGGGAGCGATAAATCCCTTTCTTTATCTATTCGGGCGGGAAGACCCCTTCCGATAGGGAGGTGATGAAAGCCCGCAACCCTTAAAACTTCACCTATTAGAAAAATAATAGGTGGTCGCCCACGTATCTCACCCAGAAAAACCACCTTCGAGTGGACAAGAAAACCTACAAACTCCTCAGGACGCTGAC
>NZ_KE387149.1:326874-337343 GCF_000430485.1 Thermococcus sp. PK | reverse complement strand
CCGCAACCCTTAAAACTTCACCTATTAGAAAAATAATAGGTGGTCGCCCACGTATCTCACCCAGAAAAACCACCTTCGAGTGGACAAGAAAACCTACAAACTCCTCAGGACGCTGACACACCTATCCAAAGACCTCTACAACCTCACCCTCTACACGGTTAAACAACACTACGAGCTTAATGGGGCCTTTCTACCCTACGCCAAAGCCTACCACTTGGTTAAAGATAGCGAACCCTACAAACTCCTGCCAAGCCAAGTTGCACAACAAACGATGAAAATCGTGGAGAGAAACTTCCGCTCATTCTTTCACGTGCTCAAAGAGAGAAAGAAGGGCAACTACAACAGACCCGTTAGGCCACCAAAATACCTCCCAAAAAACGGGCACTTCATCCTAATCTTCCCATACCAGTCCTTCAGGGTAAAAGAGGACAGGATTATCCTCACCCTTGGAAAGAACTTTGCCGAGAAGTATGGTGTTAAACACCTTGAAATCCCACTCCCAAAGAACGTTAAAGGCCACAGGATTAAGGAGATTCGTATTCTTCCAAGATACAACGCCCTCTGGTTCGAGGTTGAATACGTTTATGAAGTCCTGCCTGAGGAGAGGGATTTAGACCGCTCGAAATACCTCGCCATTGATTTGGGTCTGGATAACTTCGCCACGTGTGTTTCCACCACCGGGACGGCCTTCATAATCGAAGGCCGGGGTTTGAAGAGCTTCAACCGGTGGTGGAACAAGGAGAAGGCGAAGCTCCAAAGCCAGTATGATAAGCAGGGAATTAAGTTCGGGCGAAAGATGGCGTGGCTTCTCAAGAAGCGGAAGAACGTGGTGAACGACTTTATGAACAAGGCGGTAAGTTACATTGTGAACTACTGCCTTGAGAACGGTATTGGGAACGTCGTCATCGGGGAGCTGAAGGGAGTAAAGCAGAACACCGACCTCGGAAGGAGGAACAACCAGAACTTCCATTATATTCCTTACGGCCTTTTCAAGCAAAAACTAAAAGCAAAGTGCGAGCGGTATGGTATCAACTACATCGAGGTTGATGAAGCCTACACGAGTAAGGTTGATGCCCTCGCCCTCGAACCGATTGAAAAGAGGGAGAAGTATCTTGGAAAGAGGGTGAAGCGTGGACTGTTCCAGTCTTCCGCTGGTGTTTTAATAAACGCTGATGTGAACGGTGCTTTGAACATTTTGAGAAAGGTAGCCGGCGATTCTCCCATTGGGGAGATAGCCGGTAGTGGCCGTGTGAACCGGCCTGTGAGGGTTAGGCTACCTTGGGGTGGCTTAACTCCTCACGAAGCCCCGTCCTTGCGGACGGGGTAGTTCACCGCCTGTGGATTACCGAGGAGAAAAGCCCCGAAAGGTTGAAAGTGAAGAAGATAGGAGAAGGCAAGCCTCAGGAGTAGATAGTAGAATTCTTTTTCACAAAAATTTTCATAAGCTTCTGCTCTATTTTTTTGCTTGGTGGTGCTATGAAGAAGATTGGAATAATAGGTGGCACAAGTCCGGAATCTACCCTCTACTACTACAAAAAATACATCGAGATCTCAAGGGAGAAGTTTGAACCATATTTCTTTCCGGAGCTGATAATCTATTCCATAAACTTCAGGGACTTTAAGGACAACCCGGATGGATGGGAAGGCAGGAAGAGAATTCTGATAAATGCCGCAAAGGCCCTCGAAAAAGCAGGGGCAGAGGTTATTGGGATCTCCGCAAACACTCCACACATTGTTTTTCCAGAAATTAAGAAAGAAGTAACCGCTGAGATGGTCAGCATAATCGATGCAGTTGCTGGAGAAGCAAAGAGGAGAAACCTCAAACGGCTCCTTCTCTTAGGAACAAAAACCACAATGACAATGCCATTTTACAAAAATGCTTTGGAAGAAAAAGGGTTTGAGGTAATCGTTCCGAGAGAAGAGGAAATCGAGGAAATCAACAGGATAATCTTCGAGGAACTGATGTTTGAAAACTTCAGAAGCAAAGGATGGCTCATTGAGCTTATTGAAAGGTACGCAAAAAGCGAAAATATTGAAGGCGTTATACTGGGTTGCACTGAACTTCCCCTTGCAATAAAGCGGGAGGATGTGAGCGTTGAAGTTTTGGATAGTGCTGAAATTCACATGCGGGCTTTGATAGACGCTGCCCTCTGACTTAAATTTCTTTTGGCGGTACGAGAATGCCTAGCTCTGTGATTATCCCCCTTATGTATTTCCAGGGTGTTGCATCGAAAAGGTAGTTCCTTATTATTGTATGGTTTCTCTTGAATTTTCTCTCTGTGATTTTGACATCTTCAGCTTTTGCCTCTGGGTGTATTTTAAAGCTCTCCGCCGCAACGTAGAGGGGAACTCCGTTGTCGTGACAGGCAAGTGCAAGCAGGTAAGTTCCAGCTTTGTTAAAAACGTAGCCGTCTTTGGTGATGTTGTCGGCACCTACCAATGCCAGGGTTGCCTTCTTTGCAAAAAGTCCCAGCTGAGCGTCTGTTATAACCTCGAAGGGGATTTCAAGCTCTTCAAGCTTTTTGGCGAGGAACAGCCCCTCGTAGTCCGGTTCGCTCTCGGTCAGAACCACTTTAAAGATCTTACCTTTTTCTTTTGCTTTCTTTAATATCTCAAAGACTGTCGAAGAATAGGAGTGTGTTATAATGACTTCGTTGTGGTCTATCAGCTCGCTTCCAATGTTCCCGATTTCTCGCTTTGCCTCCTCGCTCAACCTTATAAACTCCTCTGCCTTCGCCTTGACAAACTCTGGATCGGGAGTTATCGGTATGAACCTGACCAGGTTGTACAGGGATGCCATGGTGGGGTTCACGTTGAGGATTTCAACTCCCAGTTCCTTGAGCTTTTCAACCAGCTCTTCCCCTTCAAACCTCTCCGCGAGCAGCATGTAAGCTTTAGCTCCCATTTTTGCTAGATATGATGCTCCATGGACTTTTTCTTCATTCATTCCTTTTAGGAGCTCTTCTATCTCTTCGGGAAGCATTGTACCACTCCACTTTTCTTTTTTCTTTAAGCTTTAAAAGATTTTTTCGCCTCTGCAACCCTTTTTAAATTTTTCCGGGAAGACTTATTAATCCCAAGGTTGAGGTTCTAACGGTGGTGTGAATGAAATACAGCGAGCTAAGTGCCAGAGTGAAGGGAGTCTACTCAAGAATAAGGATGCTGGATGATTACCATTGGGACATCTATGAAGATAGGATAGTTGGCTATCACAGAAAGAGCAGACTCCCTGTTAGGATAAAACTTGCGGAGAGCAAGGAAGAGGCCGAGAAGTTGAGTGGAGAAAAAGAGGAGTACGGAATAGACATAGTAGTTCTTCCTGATAACGGAACGTTTTACATAAAGAACGGCGCTTTCGTACTCTCAGAGAGATTTTTGAAGGCCACGTTGATGGATATCCACGACCATATAGTTTGGGGAGGATTTAAGGTCGTTGAGAGAGATGGAAAGCTCGTCCAAGAGGACTTTTACGAATACTTAGGTGGACTTTTAGTCAGACATTTGAAGAGCAACATGATGAACGGCCAAGATTACGTCTTCTGGCAGTTCTACAAGTGTGAAAAATGTGGGAAATACGTCGATATAGAGAACGTCCCCGACCACTTAGCCAAGCACGGCATCAATGTTGCTGAAAAAGATAGCGAGAAGTATGAGATATTTGAACTGAACTTCCTTGAGGCAAAGATCTTCGATAAATTTGGAGAGGAAGTCCCACAAAGCAAGTTTGCTCCAGAATCACAGGCTTTCCTGAAGGAAATGCTTGGTGAACCAAAAGCTCAAGAAGAGTGAATCTTTTCTTTTCTCTTCTTAACTTGAAAAATAAAGTTAATAGAAGAGGAATCATCCTCTGAACCTCGGCCTCATGCTTAAAAGCAGAGGTAATGGCCTTGGTTTGTAGGGGAACCCTTCTGTTTTCTGCTTTATCTCTTTTATTAAGTCTTCAATTTGCATCTCATACTGGCCACCTTCTCTTTTTCTGACGGTTATTACTCCCATTCTCTTTTCGTTTTCACCGACGACAACTATGTAGGGTATCCATTCTTTCTCTGCTTCCCTTATCTTCTTGTTGAGCCTCTCGTTTCTGTCATCGACGTCGACTCTTATCTTTGCTCCCTCAAGCTTTCCGGCAACGTAGAGGGCATAGTCAAGGTACTTATCGCTAACGGGGATGACTCTAACCTGAATTGGACTTAGCCAAAGCGGATACATGGGCTTCTTGCCCTGCTTCATGAGCTTTGCTTGCTTTTCAAGTATGGCGTACATGACTCTCTCTATTGCCCCACTCGGTGAGCAGTGCAGGATTAGTGGGTACTTTTCTTCCCCGTTCTCGTCGTAGTAAGTTATGCCGAATCTTTGGGCGTTTTCTACATCTATCTGCACCGTACTTAGCGCTGCTGCCTTGTCGAGGTTATCGACGAAGTTGAACTCAAACTTGAGGATGAAGTAGAAGAACCTCTGCTTCCACATCTCGATTAAAACAGGCTTTCCGATTATCCTTGCGAGCTCTACTATGAAGTCCCTGTTTTCGTTCCAGAAGTCTTCTGTGAACCTTATTGCCACTTCGTAGTCCTCTGGGGTCAGCCCAACTCCCCTAAGGACTTCCATACTGAGCTTGTACTGCTTTTTGAACTCTTCCATTGCCTGCTGTAGGTCTTTGGCTACCGTGTGCATATCGGGCATTGTAAATGCCCTGAGCCTTCTCAGGCCGGAGAGCTCACCGCGCTTTTCCCTTCTAAATGAGTACCTCGTGAGCTCGTACATTCTAAGCGGCAGGTGGCGATAGCTGATTGTGGCGTCCTTCTTTATGAGGAACTGGCCAAAACAGGCTGCAAATCTGAGGAAGAACTTCTTATCGCCGCTTTTTACTATGTACTGCCTTGCCGGGAACCTGTTTAAGTACTTCTCAAGGGCTGGGTGTTCGAAATCGTACATAATCGGCGTTTCGACTTCCATTGCTCCATATTCGATAACCTTCTCCGTCACGTAGTTCTCAAGAAGGGACTTTATGAGCCTTCCCTTTGGATAGTAGCGGAGGTTTCCAGGGTCGCTGCCCTCTTCATAGTCCACAAGCTCCTGTTCGAGCATTATCTTCACATGAGGAGGTTCTTCCGTTGCAACTCTGCTCTTGCTTATTTCATAGTTTGCAAACTTCTTGAGGTTTTCATAGCCAGAGAAGTCAAACTTGTCCACCTCAATGAGCTCTCCTTCTGGCGTGAGAATGTACCAGTAGCTGACGAGCTCCTCTTCCTTCTTGAGGGCTTCGGGCACTTCCTCTTCCTTCTTTGCTTCACCCGGTATGATTGTCCTTGAAAGCTCTGCTAGGGGGTGACCTTTGCAGCTGAGTTTGAATGCCTTGTAGTATCCAAACGGTGCTCTCTTAACGTTGTAACCCTTCTCTCTGAGCTTTTCCTCGATCTCTTTGAGGATTTTTAGAGCTACATCAGGAGAACCGAGCTCGCTGCTTAGATGGGCGAAGGGATAAACGAAAATGTTCTTTGTTTTTACTTGAGCAGCAACATCCTCTATCTCTTTAACAGCCTTCTCAACAATTTCTTCTGGATTTTGCTCATCTACCTTCTCCACGCTTATAAAGGCAGCAAGAACTTCATCAAGCCTGCCTTTCTTCTGTTCTTCACTTATCTCCTCGGGCTTTTTCAGGGCTTTGTCCTTTACCTCATACTCGAGATAGTCGCTGTGTATCAGCAGCATTTTCATTTATACCACCACCTCGTTCTACTTGGCAAAGCTACATAAAAGTTGCCATAAACCTTTTTATAGGCTTTCCTCATCCATAAACTTAAAAGTTTAGATGGGCTAAGTTTAGTGGTGGTGGGTGGATGGATGAAAAAGAAAAGAAACGGGTAAAAGACGGCGATATAGTTCTTCCCGGAGATTATCTTGGGGTTATTGAGGAATTTCTTCCCGGTGAGGGCATAATAGAGGAAGATGGAGAGCTATATGCGGCAAGGGCTGGAAGAGTTAGAATAAACTCTGAAAAGGTTGAAATATCTGTGGAGCCACTAACAGACACTCCACCTCTCCCGCAGGTAGGGGATGTTGTAATAGCGAGAGTTATAGAAGTTAAACCCCAAGCCGCCATAGTTCAGCTGCTCAGAATTGAGGGTAGAAAGGGCTACAGGGAGATAGCTACGTCGAAACTGGCCGGGATACACATATCCCAAGTTAGAGATGGCTACGTGGAATCAATGAGCAACGAGTTCAAAATCGGAGACATTGTTAGGGCAAGAGTATTGACCAACGAAAAAAGCCCGATACAGCTCACCACAAAGGCTCCTGACTTAGGAGTGGTTTATGCTCTCTGTTCCTCATGCAGGAGACCTCTGGTAAGAAGGGGTAACGTGCTTATATGTCCAAACTGCGGGAGAACAGAGACAAGAAAGCTTTCGACGTACTATAGAAAGCTGAAGCTGGAGTAAGGTGTAAAAAATGAAAGCCAAGAAAGTTATGGTTATTCACGTTAAAGATGATATCGAAAAGGAGGAGCTCATGAAGGAGCTACAGAAGCTTGAGCTTCCTGCCTTTATTTATGTTCACGGCAAGTTGAACTCCCTCAAAGTAAACATTCAGGGGACTAAAGACGAGATAAGGGAAGCTATGCAGAAGGTCAGGGAAATTCATCAAAGGGTGCGCTCCCGATTGTACCCAGATAGAAGAGGGCTTTATCAATACAACATCGATGACATCTTCAGAGAAGCTGGAACAAGCGTTGCGGTTCCTATCCTTTTAAAGACCCTTGAACTTCTTGGGGAAAAGGCTGAGCTTAGGGACAATAGGCTTATAAGCTCCCTTCCATGGAGCGAAATTGTGGAATTAACTAAAAAACTCGGAGATGCACTGAGCGAGATAGCTTTGCAGACTACGAGACAAATAAGGGAGGTTGTACTGCCCATAGCTATAGCTTTTGAGCTTGATCCTCAAGAGGTCTTGGATCTTGCCCTTGAGCTGGGGGTTGCTGAGTATAAGGAGGATAAATTTAAATATGAACTCATCAAGAATAAGGAGCAAGCCCTGGAGATAATGCTGAAAAAACTAACAGGTGAGGAAAATGAAGATTGAGGTCATAAAGCGTGAAGAAAACTTGCTCGAATTTTATCTTGAGGGGGAAGATCATACATTTGCCAACTTACTCAATGAGGTGCTTCACGAAAACGAGCACGTCACATTTGCCGCATACACCATAGAGCACCCAGTTCTCATGGCAAGAAAGCCGAGGTTCAGGGTTGTCACCGATGGAAAAATAACTCCCGAAAAGGCTTTGGAGGAAGCTGCCCAGAAGATCTTCGATAGGGCAAAGGAAGTCCTTGAGGCCTGGGAGAAGGCAGTAAAGGGGTGAAACTCCTTTTTAATTTTGAGAGGGTAAGGAATGGAGTACTCAATGAACTTTAACGATAAGAACCTCTCAAAGTTCGGGGATTCGCTTGTCAACTTTATATTTTCTCTCGCCTTAAGCGAGTACCTCGGCTATCCCAGTGCTGGGAGAGTACCCAATGCATCACTGAGCATTGCACTTGAAAAAGCCAAGCTGCTGAGCTATGTTCCGCCGAGGACAGATAAACACGGAAGGGGCGATATTGCTGAAGCGATTTTGGCCTATGCTTGGCTTGAAAAGAAAATAACCATAGAAGAAGCCGTGGGTATTCTCAAAAAGAACTTTACCCCCGAAGTTCTACACCCTTCGAGAAAGAAAGAAGCAATCGGCAGTGCCTTCGGGGAACTTTTAAAAGTAGTGAAAGAGAGACTGGAGCTTTAAATGCTGGTAAGCAGCTCTATTAATCCCTTCTTTGGTGGGATTCTTGCGAAAGTGTCGGGGTCTTTGATTTTAAGAAGCAGGGGCACTTCTCCGAAAAGCTTTAGCACTTTTCCAAAGGAGATTTTTCCTTCTCCGGGCATCAGGTGAAGGTCTCCGACACCATATGCCAGGGCATCCTCGGGTTCTACTTGCGGGAAGAGCTTTCCGAAGTTATCGTGAATCATAAGGATTATCGTCTTATCTGTGCCAAGCTTTACATCCTCTAAAAACCTGTTCTCGTCGCCTTGAGCACTTAGAAACGCGTGTCCCAAATCAAGGGCAAAGCCCACGTTTTCTCTGTTGACACTTTCGACGACGTATAGCGTGTCCTTAACGCTGTAAGTGTTTTCGAGGGCAATTTTGATTCCAAATTTCTCTGCTATCTCAGCTAGCTGCTGTAAGGCTTCTATCTCAAGATCAGGCCTCCCAGTGCGGCCGCTTTGCATGACCACTATCTTTGAGCCGAGCTTTATTGCCACATCGATTACGGCCTTAGCCACCTTGAAATGTCTGGTGTAGTATACGCTGTCTCTCAAATTCACTGAAGTGGGCATTCTAATTGTGTAGTTTACTCCAACTCCCCTTAGAGCATTTTCTATTGAGCGCAAGTTCTTTTCTATTACTTCTCCATTTTTTATTAAGCCAAGTGTATGGGGGAATATCTGGACAAAATCGTAATCTTTAATCTTCAGCTCTGCTAAAACTGATGCAAGACTTTTTCCTTTGTTCACAAGATGGGGATAAACACTTACTCCTATCTCCATATTTTCCACCTTTTGCTTTTGTTAGAGATTATGGAAACACCAAATTTAAAAGTTTCCAAAGCCATTTCACTTTAGGTGACTCTAATGGAGAGAGAAATATGGAAGTATCTCAGCTTTATCCTTGCGCTCCTCTTAGCATTATCAACGGTTGCAGGAGTACTCCTCTATACTCAAAACACCGAATTACAAAAAGCCCTCCAAGATAAGAATTTTACAGTGGTTTACAAAGAAACGGTAAAGGAAGTGGAAAGCAACACCACATTGGCCCTTCAGGCAAAAATAGAAGAGCTGCAGAGAGAGATTGAATATCTCAAAAGCCAGATGCGGGGAGAGGTAAGCGAAGGGGCCAACGTAACTGTGGCAATACTCCCTGTTGTAGGTCCAATTGATGAAACCACTGCTTTGGATGTAATTTCTAAAATCAGGGAGATAAGAAAGGACGATAACATCAAAGGAGTTGTTCTGTGGATTGAAAGCCCCGGAGGTTATGTGGGGCCGGTTATAACCATTTATAAAGAGCTGAAAAAATTATCTTACCAAAAGCCGGTAGTCGCTTATACCGGAGGCGTAGCCGCTTCGGGGGGGTATTTCCTCGCATGTGCGGCTGATAAGATAATAGCAGATCCTCTCGCTGAGGTTGGCAGCATTGGTGTTATTTACGTCCACTACAACTTGGAGCAAAACTACGCTCAAAATGGTGTCAAGGTAAACGTGTTTAAGACAGGTAAATACAAGGATATGGGTGCAGAATGGAGAGACCTCACGGATGAGGAAAGAGAGATGATAAAGAACACTATAAACACCTATTTCGAGTATTTCCTCCAGGTTGTCAGCGAGGGAAGAAAGCTCGACATGAACACGACAAAGGAATATGGCGACGGAAGGGTTTGGTTTGCAGGCGACGTTAAGGGCACCCTAGTTGATGACACCGGTGACTTAGACTATGCAATAAAAACTCTTGAAGACATTCTCGGCGTGAAGAGCGCGAATGTAGTGCTTTACGACGCTCAACGGACTGACTTTGGTGTTTATGAGAGCTCTTCACTCTACATGCCCCCTAATTACGTCGCCTCCTACATAAGGGGGTGATGAGAATGCAGTGTGAAGAACACCTTGAGGTGTTTGAGAACGGCTTTGAAGATGGAAAATTTAACCTGAGAATTGAATACTATGGAGGGGATGCGAGAAAAGTCTTGCTGTCTATTATCTATGAGCTCTATCAACCCATATATGGCAGTGAATACGTATATCCATTTGAATGTGCCAAGGAGTTCTGGGGGATTTTCATGGATCCTAGTGAAGTTGTTCCAGAAGAGCTTCAGTTGAGCAGACCCAAGTTCATCAACCAGTCTTTAATTGATAAAGCAGAGAACCTATTGGAGGAAATAGATGCCCCGGAGGACGTGAAAGACCTTATCGACGTTAAGAGCGCAGAGATCTACAAAATGGACTTTTGGTAATTGGAAAGAATTTCTTGCTTGATGGAGCCAGAAAACCCCTTTTTGTATTTAACAAACCTCAGGCGAGAGGGTTGATACTCAAGTATCTTAGGAGATGATTCCATGAAGACTGAACACATTGTCTGGATTGCGGTCTCTCTTATAATTCTTTTCGTTGTATGGAAAACCGTGGAACCTCTTATCACCCCGATAATCTTTGCTTTGGCGGTTGCGTATATTCTTCATCCTCTTCATGAAAGGCTTGCAAAGAAGCTTGACACCAAAAAATCTGCAGTATTGCTATCGGCTTTGATGAGCCTCCTCTTAGTTGGCTTTATATTTGGCATAGTGCTATGGTTTAGGGATGTGACCAGGTCACTGGTAATTTACCTTTTTCTTCTGAAAGCCTCGCCCTTTAGGGCGGGGATGCAGTAAACTACCCAACAGCCCTCAAAC
>NZ_KE387149.1:320548-326774 GCF_000430485.1 Thermococcus sp. PK | reverse complement strand
AACAACTTAATGGCTGTTTATGTTGAGACCGGGGAAAGTTTTCTCGTTAATGGAAGACCCCTCAAGAGCATCGCCTTCTACTGGCAAAAAGGATTAGCTGAGTATCAATCAAAGCTCAACAAGTCCGGCTACAAGACAAGCAGGAAACTGAAAAGAATGTATCAAAAGGCCAAAACTACAGGCGAGGCACTACATTAATACTGCAGTCAGGCAGATTGTTGAAGGGCTTTACGAAATGGGCGTCTCTACGATTGTAGTTGGTTATCCAAAGGGCATTGCGAGAAATTCTGAATGGGGTGAAAAGCAGAACTTCCTCCTCTCCCACGTCTGGCGGTTCAATACTGTGATTCAAAGGCTCAAGGAAGTGGCTGAGGAATATGGCATCGTTGTTCAGGTTGTTAATGAGGCTTTCACCTCAAAAACCTGCCCCGTTTGCGGGAAGCCCCACGAGGGGCCCGCTTTGTTCGTGGTTTGTTTAAGTGTCCCGCGACGGGGCTTGACTTTAACGCGGATTTGATTGGTGCTTTCAACATTTTAAAGAAGGCTGTGGAAAAGATAACCCCGAATCTGGGCGGCCTTTATGCTCAGAGGAGGGGTAACGGGGGGAAGACCCTCCCCGAGGGGTCGAAGACCCGCTTTAACTTGGGTCTAAATGAAACCCCTCAAACCTCCCTGCCAATGGCGAGGGGTTAACTCGTTGGAACCCTCGCCCTTCAGGGCGGGGAGGAGGTCAGCAGCTATAGTGCTAGGGAACTTACTTCTGAGAAAGATTGATAAGGCCGTTTTAAACGATTACCTCACACTTCTCCTTGGGAGCGTGCTTTTGGTAACATCTATCTTGAGCTTGGTTAAGGGGGAGATTAAAACCCCAATAAGACCTAGGAGAGAGTATCTATACGTTCTGGGGTTTGTTGTTGGCTTAGCTGTTCAGTTTACGTCGGTTGGTGCTGGGGTCATTGTTAGCTTCACTTTGATGAACCTTGCAAGGGTTAATCCGAGGGAGGTTGTTGGGGTTACGATAGTTTATGGCCTGGCTTTGTCTTCTCTGAGCTTCTTGAATTATGCCTCCATCGGGAGTGTGGATTACTCTCTGGCTGCTCTGCTTGTAGCCGGTACTGTACCAGGAGTTTATTTGGGAACTCATGTAAACTCGATAGCAGATAGGGAAAAGCTAAAGAAAATTATCAACGTGATAATCCTGATTATTGGGGTTTTGATACTTCTCGGGCGTTAGAGGAAATAATTTACACGCGAGTGCACATTTTTGATCCCTCCGAAAGGTTTAACCACCCAACATTCGTCCTGCCCAGCAGTGGTTGCAATGAAAGCAGAACAAGTAATACTATACCTTCGAAATGGAACCCCAACAATTGAAGTGCTAAGGCCGACCAAAGCATGGAAGAACATCATAGAGCTCGAAATGCCAGTAAGTGCATTTGTCTCACTGGTAGCAGAAACCCTCGACACAGAGCCAAAGCGTGGCGAAGCAATAATGAAATACACCAGAGCAAAGGACACACTGCGGCTGTACCTCAACAGGCTCAGGATTGAGGTTAGCCCGAAAAAGCCGCTACGGCTGAAACTCCAGAACGGCAAGTATCCGCAACGCTTCATTCCAGTACTGGTGGTAGGCATTGGGGACCTGTACGACTACCTCCCAGAGTTGCTCAAAAAACGACGACAGTACGTTGTGTTCAAGCTCCAGGAAGAAACTGAATCACGCAGGATCTACACTTTGGAGCTCCGATAACTTTTTTTCTTTTTTGTTTTTAAAAATAAAAAATCAAAAGACAGGGGAAATCCCCAGCATCCTCCCCCCGTGGTGGGGATCGGACGGCAGATATCCCCTGAAAAGGGCACGGCCCCCAAGGGACCAGTCGTTCATGTATATTATCAGGTGTTCTCTGGCCCGTGTTATTCCCACGAAGAGGAGCCTTAGTTCCTCTTCTATGCGCTCTTTTTCACCAGTGTATGGTATGTATGCTTTTAGGTGGATCGGGTTCAGCAAGACCACAACGTCCGCTTCCAGCCCTTTAGCTGCGTGTATTGTGTCCACATAGATAGCGCCGGAGAGCAACTTCTTGCCTCCGTATATAACGTCCTCTAGGAAGTCAGCGACCTTTCTTCCATGATGGATTCCCACGATGTAAAAGTCAATTAAATCCTCCGGGGCTACCGTGAGCTTCTTCAGCAAGCTTCTCAGGCTTCCAGACATCAGCAGTGAAGGCACTGGAGCTCTTGCTCTGCTGAGCTCGAAAACATCCTTGAAGTCATGTGGTAGCGGAAGGACTCCGAGATGCCCTTTAATGCCATAGTTCGGGGCATCTGGGTCTGCCTGTCCCATGAGGATTTTCTTTGCCAGCTCAAAGATTGTCTGACGGGCCTTTTTGGTGGAACCTTTTGCATGGTAGATTGCAGTTCCAAAGATCGTTGCATGCAAAAATGTCTCGGCTTCCTTTTCACTTAGAGGCTCTCCATTCTTGATTTTCTCAAGTGCCTGAAGCACTGAAAGGCTCTTTTCATATAAACCTCCCCTCCTCTTCAGCGAGAGGGGGATGATGCCGTACTCCACAAGCCCTTCTGCCACCCTATAGGCATCCCTGTTTGTTCTGGTCAGCACGAACACTATCTTGTCGCGTTCCGCTACATCCAGTATTTTTGGCACAAGTTCAGGAACCAACACCGCTACATCTACATCATAGCCCCTGCTGTCGATAATCTCTATCTCTGAGTTCCCCTCCCTTGCCTTGAACGTGTAATTGATCCCATAGGCCCTAAGCGTCCTCAAGATCTCAATTGGTATCACGCTGAGTGCAAGGTTCCGGATGTCTTTTGTTAGTCTACGTGACTCTTCTAGGACGCGCTTCTCCGCATCTTTGATGGCCTTTAAGAAGGCATCCAGCGAGGCTCCTTGGAAGCTGTAGATCGACTGTAGAGGATCCCCTGCAAAGATGACCAGCTCAATATCGCTTTCTTTTATCAACTGGCGTATCATTTTGAGAATTAGCTCTCCAAGATCCTGGGCTTCGTCAATGATCAAAACCTTGACGTTCTTAGTCTTCTTCGTGTCCTTAAGTGTGTATCCCCTTAGGTAGACCCTCAGGATTATCTCGTCAAAGTCCAAGGTTCCATTGGTAGCCTTCCAGTCAATGTAGTGCTCCACCGCCCACACGAGCCGCTTTTGCCTGCCAGGGTTGTACCAGTAGACCTTCCCGGCGATTTTCTTAACCTTCGGCAGTATCGCCCGCTTAAGAGCCCCCTTGTATCTCTGCACATCGTCGAGGTTTAGCTTCAACATCTCGAAGTCTTTCTTGGAGAGAGTGTTTATGGCCTCAGAGTAAGCCTGCTCCGCAAGGTTACCCAGTGTGTTCTGATAGTCCGTCTCATCGTACTCTATCCCATTTTGAAAGGCAAAGTACTTGAACGGGCGTCCCCGGTATTTGCGGAGCATGTTGATCACCGCTTTTTTGTCGTTTAAATAGCCCTCTCCCTCAGAGTTGTTGGACAAAAGGATAGTTTGCGCCAAGCTGTGGGACGTTCTAATCTGGTTGCGCATACCCACCCTTTCATTCCTAGTGGTGTCTGCCTTCTGGCCCGTTATGCGCTCGTACACGTCCTTTTCGTCTGCTGTTGAGAAAGTAAGGTAAAGTATCTCATCAATTCTGTACATTCCTTGGAGGCCTTCGACGTCGCCAAGGATGGCCTCTGCCCTCTTTCTGTCTTCCCAGGTTGACTCTTTTTCTGTTAGTGTCTTTACAATGGATATCAAATGAGTGGTTTTACCAGTTCCTGGCGGACCGATAATGGCGATTTCACGCCTCTTCATTCCGCACCACCCCCAATAGCGTTGTTTGAATCAGGAACTTTTCCAACTTCTATGACCTCCACCTCCTCAACTTCCTCCGGCAGAGCAAGCCTCATATAGTCTCCATTGACCACAATCTTGTGCCCTAACCGCCTTGCTACCTCCTGTATTGCTTCCCAGACCTCTCGGGCAGTTACCGAGTCGTTAACGAAGAACCTCATATCCTCGAACCTTAGTTCTCCATACTCAAGCAGCATCCTGAACCCCATGTCCACGGCCTGCTCCTTCGTCTTGCGGTATTCCTCCTCAGCAAGCCTTGCTTCGCTTTCAAATACATTGAAAAACCCATCCGAATTCGCCAAAAACATCTTACCCACCTCCCTGAGCTTTTTTAGAGGAACAACATAAGCGACATCCTTATTTTTAAAGTCTGAACCGTAAACGTAAAGTTCCCCGGCTTGGAAAACTTCCTCAAGGGCTTTGTGGACTTCCTCGAACTTGACGTTTCCAATGACTTCCTTTGCTTCCTTGAAGAGGCTCAGCAGAACCTGTCTTGGGATGACGAGCTTCCCTTTCTCTGGGACTAGTGTGACGTCGTAGTTGCTGACCTCCGTGACACTCTTGCTTATCATAAGCCTGGCGCGTAGTAGAATCTCAAACACTTGGGCAACGGCCCTCTCCAAGCTGCTGGATACTTCGAACTCAGCCCATGCTACTGCTCTTGCGATGGCGCTCTCCAATGCCCTGTAAACGATGGCGTAGTAGCCATACATGATCTTGCTTACTTCGCGTGAGTAGCGAGCCTCAAACAGCCACGGATTGTGTTCATTAAAGGCCCGGGTAAGCTTCTCGATGATTTCCTCGCGCTCGATGAACAGAGGTTTACCTGCAATCCTGAAGGCCTCGTTGAGCCCGGCGAACATCTTAACTGGTGGTTTCTTCATGTTCTTGCCGTCTGAAAGAACGGGTTTACCTTCTTTTATTGCCAGCAGGTACCACTTCATGCGGTCTAGGTTTATGACCTCCCTGCGCCCGTTCTTGAATTTGAAGACCAATACGGTGTTGGAAGGCCTCGCGCTGGTCTCCTCCCTGAGCTTTATGATTCCCTCAAGCGGGCTCTGCTCTGACGCGGGGTTCAGCATTTTCCCGTAGAACTCGTAAAGGTGTTCCCAAAGTGGAACTATTGCGTCCTCGTCTATCTCCTTGCGCAAAAATACCTTGGCGACACCGTAAAGAACTTCTTCATGGATGTTTTTGGCCTCTGGGGGGTTGAATTTCTCGCGGAGCTCTTTGAGAGCCCCATCTGATTCATCTGCAGCTCCTGAACTGGCTCCGCGAACGATGCTTTTTACGAGAATTGCCAGTGAGGCAATTGTGCTCGTTACGTGTCTGTGGAGCCCTCTTTCATCGGCGATGTCACCAATCTCAAGCTCCTTCTTTAGTTCTTCTGGAAGGCTGTTGAGCCTTTCCTTGAGCGGTGTCCACCTGGGGTTAAGCCTGCTGCCCTCCTCGTCCTCGAAGAACAAGCCCCTCCAGCCGGCAGGTATGGGAGCTATCTCCTCCCCGTTCCTCCATCGGATGAAGTTAACTATAGCATCAACCGTGGTCCTGATCCTGTCCTTGACTTCCGCTTCGCTCTCCCATCCCAGAGCTACAGCATCTCTGAGTGCCATGTCAAAGACCTTCATCACCGCCTGCGGACCGAGGCCTCTGAGTAGCAGAAAACTCGGAAATCTGAGGAAAAAGTCGTGCCTTATGCCCTCTGGTGGGTAAATCCTGAGTATCTTTTTCTTCAGGGCTTGGAGTGTGTCATCGTCCTCGACTTCAACAAAGGTAAGTCCTTTTTCCCTTGCCTCCAAGAGCACATCCTGTAGCCCTGCTCTTTCAGCGGCAGCCTTCCATTCCTCGTCCAAGTTTGAGATGCCGGAGACAACCCCAGCGGCCCTGATTCTCCCCGCATTTTTGGCTTTCCGTGATTTAGTGTACTCCTTCAGCAACCACTCCGTGTCAAGAGGGTCGACTTCAAGGCCGTTATGGTCGAAAAGCTCATTTCTCTCGGTGTGAAGGAAAAGCACCCTTGTCTCCATGAGAGCCTCTGGGTCAAATATCAGTTCGTTGTTCTGCACTTGGTATGCCAGTTTTGAGTTGGGGATTCCAGGTAGCCTTGCTACCCTTGCAACGTCCGCCACGTTATCGTCAATTACTGCTTCAAGGAACTTTTTGCCATCAGCCCCTTCGACGTCAACGACGTCTTCGAGGATGCCCAAGATTACCCTAGTTCCCATTAGATCGTTAGAGTTATAAGCACTTAAGTCTTTTGGTTGATTGGTGGTTGTTATGAACTTTCAGCAGGAAATCCTGATCATAAAATCCGAAATCTATCCGATAATCAGCAAACACTACCCGAAAAACACTCACAGG
>NZ_KE387149.1:315826-320448 GCF_000430485.1 Thermococcus sp. PK | reverse complement strand
CTCAAAGCCCATTCAGACCAAGGAGTTGGCCAGAAAAAACAGGAAGGAGAAGAAGGGTTCTTCAGAAATCATCTCTGAAAAGCCCGCAGTTGGGTTTGTTCCCTCTAAAAAAAGTTTTACTATGGGTACAAGCTGACCTGTTACTCTGATGGGAACCTGTTGGCTTTGCTGTCCGTTGATCCGGCAAACAAGCATGATGTGAGTGTTGTCAGGGAAAAGTTCTGGGTGATTGTTGAGGAGTTTTCTGGCTGTTTTCTGTTTTTGGATAAGGGTTACGTTAGTAGAGAACTTCAGGAGGAATTCCTGAAGTTTGGCGTTGTTTACACGCCGGTGAAGCGGGAGAATCAGGTTAGTAATCTGGAGGAGAAGAAGTTTTACAAGTACTTGTCTGACTTTCGCAGGAGGATTGAGACTTTGTTTTCGAAGTTTTCTGAGTTTCTTCTGAAGCCGAGCAGGAGTGTTAGTTTGAGGGGGTTGGTTGTCAGGATTTTAGGGGCGATTCTGGCCGTGAATCTGGACAGATTATACAACTTCACAGATGGTGGGAACTAGGGTCCAAGATTATGTTTTTCATTACTTTGAAGGCAGCGCGGTATTGCTCCTCCATGTTTCTTTGAGCTTCGAGCGGTGGTAGCCCTTCTTCACGGGCAATCGGTGGGTTTAGCTTGAAGAAGAAGTGCAACCCAAAGCCGCTGTCGGCTATAATCACTGGGGCCATGTCGAGGTCCCTCAATCGCTGGTAGATGTTAACAGCAAGTCTTTCCAAGAACTCTTTGGCAATGTCCTTGTTTCTGACTGCCCACTCCTTCGTTGGCTGGACTCGTATGCCCTCCACGGAGAGGTAGATGTTCTCAGCAGAGCTTCCGAAGACGTCGAGGTCGATGAACAGCGTCCCGACGTATTTCACATCTCGGGCCTTGCTGCCCTGGGAGTCCGGCTTGAGTTCGCTCCTCGGGTTGACGCTTATGTAGACCCCGTGGAGCGCCCAAGTTCCTTCCGTCATCCTTGTGGAGGCGTTTTGGACAAAGGCCTTCAGTGCCTTGGTGTCCTTGGGGTAGCTGAAGTGTCGTATCCTGTTGGCCACGCCGATGTTGCTGCTCCTGCCGCGCTTGGATAGGGCTCTGACTTCCACTACGTCACCTGGGACAAACAGCACTTCAAGTAGGTCATACACCCTCATTCTTTTCCACCTCCATTACTTTTTGCGAAATACTGGCCTCAATGACGAAATATTAAACATAACTGCCCATCTAAACTACTGGTAGTAGTAATACTTTTGACAATTTACAGTCAAAAACGTGTTAAGTTATGTGTAAAAAGTGACAAAAAAATTAAAATTAAAAAACGAGGTCCACAAAATGCTCAACCTCCTCGGGTTCCAGTGGGATTCTCTCACCTTCAGTATTGAACGCTGTGTAACCGCTCTTTTTTGGAGTGATTGCATAAACTGGAACCTCAAGTTCCTCCTCAAGCATTTTCATAAGCTTTTTAGGGGTTTTTCTGGTGGCAAACAGTAATATGCCTGCAATCTTGCCGTCTTTAAGGATCAAAAAGGCCTCCTGAACTTCAGTTGCAGTTTTCAGGTTTGCTGTAAGTGCTGCTAAGTCCAAAACCTCCTTTAGGACATCTTCGGGAAAGTACCTCAAAAAGAGCCACCCAAAGAGGTCACTACAAATTAGTTGGTTAAATCTTTCGATAGGAAAAGAAGAATAACAGAGTGGATTTATTCCATCACAGCTGTTCCTGACAGAGAGAGTCACATATTTCAGGATCGTCCAGTATGCTTCCATCTATGAGCAGAATTATGCATTCCTTGCAACATTTCTTCAAGTTCACGAGGTTGTGAACAAGATGTAAGAACTCATCATTGCTTATACAGTTCCGAGACTTAGCCTGTTTCAAAAGGGTTGCAAGATTTATCCGCATCATTTTGGCGTATTCTCTAACTGCAGTTCTCATATGGTAAAAATAATGCCCCTTCAAATTTTCGCGACTTGACTTCTGAATGTTTTCCTGAATAGCTTTGATATGGTCAGAAATTTCTTTATCAGAGAGCTCCAAAGTGTTATAGTGCCGCTGAATTTTTTCGATTAGTGAGAAGATCACTTCTACATTCCTGGGAGTGATTCGTAAATCTTCACCCAATTCCATACTACGATTCAATTTTCGCAAAATTGATCTCTCTTTTGCACTCAGCTGAGTTTTCACATCTTTAGGAACTCGAAACTTGCTTCCATTGAATATCTCCGGGAATTGCGTATAGTACTCAAGATTAAAGGGGGTTGTTGTTTGAGTTGTTGTGTTTCCACCTGTTACAGAGGAACTTGCGCTCATATCCAGCCCCAGTAATATAATGCAAAACGGATTATTATGCATAGGGGTTATACAAATGAACAAATGAAATGGTACAGTACAGATAGTGTACCGTGTACTCTGTACTCGCGTTTTTTTGCATTCTGTTAACCCGTTAATACTTACTGAACGCTATAAATATACACATAAAAAGTCATTGAACACTTGTTTACTCACGGCTTGGTTTGGCTTTTGTGCTCTTCTTTCCGGGCTATGTTTTCATAACTGCCCTTTTCCCAGAGAAAAAAGAGTTAGACAACCTCGAACGCCTGGCTTTGAGCCTTGGTCTGAGCATTGCAATCGTGCCCCTCATAGGTTTGCTCCTAAACTACACCCCATGGGGGATAAGGTTAATTCCTCTATAGAGAAATTACATTGAGTTTACTTTCGAAAAAGGTTAAAGACTCACGATAAATCAAATATTAGTCAAAATGAGCCATAATATAAGTATAATCGTGCCACACTTCTTCACGATAAGTTTTTATTTTCGTTTGATATAGTGACGATGGTTTGAGATTCCCAAAATGGCACTGTTAAGACGGAGGGAGACTCGTGAATTTTGATTTAATAAAGCGAGAGCTAGAAAACCTCAAAAGTCCGCTTTACAGGAACTCAATATACATCTCCCTATCTTTTCTAATAACAGCAGTTGCAGGCTTTCTTTTCTGGAGCATCGCCGCAAGACTTTATCCTTCTTCAGACGTTGGAGTCGCTTCTGCCATTGTTTCCGCGATAAATCTTGTTTTTACCATTTCGATGCTCGGGATGAACTTTGCCATAATACGGTTCTATCCTGAGTATCGAGAACGAGCCATTGGGAGCTCCCTAGTGATAACTATTATCGCGTCCTTTCTATTCTCCATACTCTACGGGATCATCATGGGAAGAAGTGAGTCATTTAGGAGCATATTTTCGGCTGAGTTCCTGATAATCTTCATAACTTTTTCAATGATTGGGACTTCCTACAATTTGATCTCAATTTACGCAATTGCAAAAAGGAAAGCTGAGCACAGCTTTGTTCAGGCAGTTCTTTTTTCCGTTAGGTTTGTCTTTCTGTTCTTTCTGGTTTCTTGGGGTGTTTTAGGGATAGTTTCCTCCTTCGGGCTTGGCCTTCTTCTCGGACTGGTTTATGGTCTAATATTCGTGGACGGGATAAGACTTGCGCTTGATCTTGAATACTTAAAAGCATCATTTAGATTTTCCCTGGGAAATTACATAGCAAACCTAGCAAATGTTACCCCGAACTACCTGATGCCCACTATTGTTTTGACGATACTAGGAGAGGAACAAGCTGCTTACTATTACATTGCCTTTGCCGTTGGCAACATGCTACTATTTGTCCCCAACGCTATAAACACTTCTTTCTTTGTTGAGGGGAGCCACGGGTTCAGCAATATCAAGAAAACACTAAAGAAAGCATTATTCCTGAGCTATGTATATCTTCTGGGAGCTCTGGTTTTTGTGTGGCTCTTTGGAGGTTATGTTTTGGAGCTCTTCAGGCCCGAGTACGTCAAGGGGTTCGGCCTGCTGAAGCTAATGGTTCTCGGTGGTTTCTTCGTCGTTCCCGTCAACTTCTCGATAACCATACTGAACATCCAGAAGAGGGTGAGGGAGGTCGTGGGTATAAACCTGCTCAAGGCGGCGCTGTTCCTGGGGTTGAGCTACCTTTTGATCCCGCGGTTCGGGATCGAGGGAGTCGGATGGGGGTGGATTGGAGCTTATAGTATTTCAGTGTTCATGTTATTTGTCAGGTTTTTTAGAAAAGTGTTTTAAAAGCACAAAGGCCGTTTTCCTCCATGAAAATCTTTTTTCCACAGCTCTCCTTGAAATCACACTCATCTTTCTCCGGATTTTTGGGTTTTGAAATAAGAACTCAACCCTTTGGATTATGTCTTCTGCTTTGTTCTCTACTAATATGCCCTCCAAAGGATGTCTGATAGCTTCTGGTATTCCCCCGATCTTACTCGCAATTAGGGGCTTTCCTATCTTCATTACTTCGAGTAGTGCCAATGGTAATCCTTCTCCAAAGGTTATATGCGTGTATATGTCTGCCACAGTAGTTGCGATGTGTGGGTTATCCAGATCTCCCGTGAAGATAACTCGATCCTCAACCCCTATTTCCCTTGCGTACTGCTTTAGGATACTGTTAGGATAACTGGGGCATCACCTCCTGAAGCCATTCAGTAACATCACCAGGCGGATCACCAAAACTAGAATGAATTCTGACAAAATTATACCAGAAGGCAAACAGAAAAACAAACCTATGAACC
>NZ_KE387149.1:311379-315726 GCF_000430485.1 Thermococcus sp. PK | reverse complement strand
GATTCTGGCCGTGAATCTGGACAGATTATACAACTTCACAGATGGTGGGAACTAGGGTTTTCCAAAAGTTTTCTTGCTATCACTTCATCCTTCCATCTTTCTTCAGCTACCTTTTTACCTTCTCTTCCCATCTTCGATCTTAAATGTTTATCTGAAAGTAGCGTTAAAAGCTTCTCAGCTATCTCTTTAGGGTTGTTTGGATCAACTGAGAACCCAGTTTCACTATCTTCAATCATGTAAGGAATCCCTCCAACTCTTGAAGCAATTACTGGAGTTCCAGTTGCCATTGCTTCTGCAATTACCATTCCAAGGGTAAAGGTATTTAAGAAAACAGAACACATAAAAAAGAAGAGACCAAAAAGTACAACTACCAGAACTAAGAATCTTTAGAATTGAAAAATTTATAAGTTCCTTGGCGATGTGGACTTAATAATCACCAAATTGAATCTATTCAGGTGAGTTTAATGGATCAGACAACTCTCGCGCTGCAGAAGATAGCAAGAGGAGCTGGGATTATTCTTGCGGGAATAGTTATTTCAATGTTCTTTGGCTTTTTGATTAGAGTTATAATTGCAAGGTATTTTTCTGTTGAAGAGTATGGAGTACTTAATTTTGTGTTAATCGTTCTGAGTATTACCTTAGTTTTGAATAACTCTAGGTTTTTTACAATTACATTCTGAGTACTGGAAAAAGAGTTTCTAGATTTGGGAATAATTGGGAAAGCATTTGGTGAAAGTTTTTAAATACCATTCCTAAGTGAAGTTTAAGGGAGGTCGGAAAAATGCTTGAGCTTCTAAAACAGGAGTTCAGAAACTTCAAAAGCCCACTTTACAAGAACTCCATATATATCTCTCTGGCATCTTTAACTAGTGCTGTTGCAGGTTTTCTCTTCTGGGCCATCGCTGCAAGGCTTTATCCTGCAGAAGATGTGGGAGTTGCGAGTGCCATCGTTTCGGCTCTTAGCCTAACGTTCCAACTCTCAATGCTGGGCATGAACTTTGCGATAATAAGATTTTACCCCGAATATAAGGAGAAAGCAGTAAGTAGTGCCCTCCCAGTAACGGGCGTAGCAGGTGTAGTCCTCTCGATCGCCTATGGGTTACTTATGCTTAATTCGGAGTCATTTAAGGAGTTTGGGTGGGATTTTCTGGGACTTTTTGTGCTGTTTTCAGTTATCGGAACGTTTTATAACGTCTTATCCACATATGCAATAGCCCGGAGGCAGGCCGAGCATGCTTTTTTGCAGAACCTTCTATTCGCAGGGAGGTTTGTATTTCTGGTGTTTTTAACCTCACTGGGAGTACTTGGCATAATCTCATCCTTTGGGTTAGGGCTTATTCTCGCCGTGGGGTACGCCGTTTTCATGGTGGGTATCCCGACGATAAAGATGGACAGAGAGTTCATCAGGGAGGCCTTCAACTTTTCAGTGGGCAATTACTTGGCCAACATAGCGAATATAGCTCCCAACTACTTCATGCCGACACTGGTCTTGAGCATGTTGGGAAAAGAGGAAGCGGCTTACTTTTACATTGCTTTTTCAATAGGAAACCTCATCTTGTTTGTGCCAAACGCGATAAACACTTCCTTCTTCGTTGAGGGAAGCCATGGGCTTAAAAACATGAGGAGGACTCTAAAGAAGGCAATAACTTTCAGTTATGCATACTTGATTGCTGCTATCATTGGAGTGTGGAGTTTTGGAGGCTATGTTTTAAGGTTCTTTGGTGAGGGATACGTTGGAGGGCTGCCCTTGTTGAGGCTTATGGCTTTCTGTGGGTTCCTTGTTGTGCTCGTGAACTTTGCCCTAACGGTGCTGAACATCCAGAAGAGGGTGAAGGATATAGTGGTGATAAATACGCTAAAAGCCGTGTTATTCTTAGGGCTGAGTTATTTACTGGTGCCGAAGATGGGAATTATGGGAGTAGGATTGGGCTGGATTGGAGCTTATTTAGGGGTTATCGGAGCTTTAGGAGTGATTATTAGAAAAGAAATTTAAAAGTTCTCCTGCAGTCTTTCCCCATGAGAACCTCTTGTTAACCGCTTTCTTTGATATAGTACTCATCTTTCTGCGTAACTTTGGGCTTTCCATAAGGAGGGTTGCTGCAGATACTACATAATTAACTTCATTCTCAACAAGTATCCCTTCTGAGGGATCTCTTATTGCTTCTGGGACCCCTCCAACCTTGCTTGCTATTATTGGCTTCCCGATTGCCATAACTTCAAGTAAAGCTAATGATAATCCTCCTTCTCCGAAGGTTATGTGAGTATAAACATCTGATAAAACTGTGGCAACATGGGGATTTTCAAGGTCTCCTGTGAAGATCACTCTATTTTCAACACCAAGCTTCTGTGCAAATCTCCTCAGTTCTTCAACAAATCTACCATTTCTTGTTAAAATCAGGTAAAAATTGTCCGGAAGATAGAGCAAAGCTTGAATAAGAAGCTTGGCTCCTTCAGCCTTTGCTTTTAGAGCTGTAAGACCGTGTCCGAGAAGATAGAAATTAGATTCTTTGATTCCAAATTTCTCTTTAAAGCTTTTGATCTCATCTTCTTTTGGATATGGATAAATAACGCTTGGTGCTCCGTAAAGAACACCCCATCGAGATGAGACTTTAAGAGCGCCACTATTTTCTATATTTTCCTTAAGAGCCTTGCTCACGAACAATATCCAATCAAACCTTGAAAGCACGAAAGTCATCAACAATCTTTCAATAACTCTAACAATCTTCTGTTTTACACTTTTTGGTGGGTCATAGTGGGTATGATAAAGATGAATTATCTTCGCTTTTGGATGAAGCATTTTGTAAATCATCGTTGGAATTGCTGTAAACCAACCCCCTTGCGATAGAACGAATTTCGGTCTTAATTTATTGAGTCGCCTAGTAGCTTTAATGACGTAGAATATCTTATTTTCGGGCAGTTTTTCTTCTACTTCTGTTGGGTTTCCTTCTCGAATTAGCAAAAATAAACGGATACCTCTCTTTTGGAGGGCTTTGACAAGGTTTTGAGTGTAGACTTTTACTCCTCCTCCATCGGAATTAAGGCCATAATTAGATACTATTGCTAAATCCAAATTTGGTTCATCTCTTGGTATTTTTATCTTGTTCTATTGCAGAAAAATACATTTCCAAAAGTTTTCTTGCTATCACTTCATCCTTCCATCTTTCTTCAGCTACCTTTTTACCTTCTCTTCCCATCTTCGATCTTAAATGTTTATCTGAAAGTAGCGTTACAAGCTTTTCAGCTATCTCTTTAGGGTTGTTTGGATCAACTAAGAATCCAGTTTCACCATCTTCAATCATGTAAGGAATCCCTCCAACTCTTGAAGCAATTACTGGAGTTCCAGTTGCCATTGCTTCTGCAACTGCCATTGGAGTGGTTTCTTGGAACGAAGTCAAAGCAATAATTGAGGCTCTAGAATAAAGTTCTAACATTTTTTCATAAGGTACTTTACCAGCAAATTCAACGTTAAGATTAGTTTCCTTTGCAAGACTTCGCAATTTTATCTCATAATTTTTGTCTTTTGGACCGCCAGCAAAAATTATTCTGTAATCTTTTAACTCTTTTTCAAGTATAGATATTGCTTTAAGAAAACCTAACTGATTCTTAAGCGGTATTAAAGTAGCAGGATACAAAATCACCGGTTCTTCTCTCTTTTCAACTTTAAAAAACTCCTCTGAAACAGGATTTTCAATAACTACCGCTTTTGACGTATCAAAACCTTTTGAGTTTAGCTCTTCTAAAACATAAGGAGATATTGCTACGAATTTTGTAAACTTTTTATGGTACGCTCTTAGCCTTTTTTCATAAAGATAATACCATAATTTTGCGTATAGACTCTTTTTAAACATTTTTTCTTTCCAAACTATACCATGAAGGGTAAAAATAGTAGGGACTTTCTTCAGGATCCACGGTAGAGTTTCATACAAGTTATGTGAGTGTACGATATCTGGCTTTTCAAGTTTTCTTGCTGTAAGAAGAGCCTGAAGTTCCCCAGTAAATGTTACAGGTGGAAGCCTTTTTGTTCCAACGATTTTGATGTTGTCCGTTAATTTTTTGCTTTTGATTTTATCATTGATAGAAAGAAAGGTGATTTCAATATCTTCTCTTTCCAACTCTTTATTTATCTTTATGAACCCCTTAAGTGTGTTATAAGCTACTGTTGACGGGCCCCCATATGGCTTAGATACTTTTGGTGCTATAATTAAGATTCTCATTTCAGCATACCTCTTTGATAACTTATTAAAGCTTTAGTTAAAAAGGTATCTAAGTGCGAGTTGATACTGTTAGGATAAGCTGTGGGGTGTCAGGTTTAAGTTACTGGCAGTACTTTAGAAAAAGAAGGGGGAA
>NZ_KE387149.1:304265-311279 GCF_000430485.1 Thermococcus sp. PK | reverse complement strand
GACGTTGAAGGAGAGGACGAAGCGTTTCTGGAATAATTTCAGGGGTAAAGACTGGAGGAGGGTTCATAGGTTTGTTTTTCTGTTTGCCTTCTGGTATAATTTTGTCAGAATTCATTCTAGTTTTGGTGATCCGCCTGGTGATGTTACTGAATGGCTTCAGGAGGTGATGCCCCAGTTATCCTAACAGTATCTGCGAGTTTTAGTATACAATCACAATATCTAGTTCTCTGGAGGAATATATTAGGTTATAGCTATTATGATGCAGAATTTTCCTATACTCCACTGGAGGGAGTATTTTATACCAGTTTTCCATTTCCCACCATGGTAATCTGTAATTTAAGATATATAATTTTCCGCTTTGCGAATTTCCAAAGTAGAACTCGGCTAAGTCTTCCATTTTAAGCCATCTTGGATATCCAGACATTCTCTCCCCTATATTCCAGTATATTGTATAAAAACCGCGTGTAAAGACGTCTGCCATTACTTTTTGCGAACTCTCAGACACAGTAGATGCCCACTGTGTAGAGCTTGCAGCTGTTTTCACATAAGGACTGAAAGGATTAAATCTCTGATCAATTACGCTAATAGTTCCAATGTAGGCTGACACAATAAATACAAGCAACACAAAAGTCACTATTTTTATTTTTCTTTCTGAAATTTTTTGAGAGATTAGATATAGCGTTATAATCGAGGATGGTAAGAAGCTATATGCGAAATGAAAGAGACCGAGGATACTATATGTTAAAGTTAGGGTTGATCCTGAGATTAAAAGAGCTAGCAAGATTATAGAAAGATTATCTAGCTTTTGCTTATGTATCACTTTTTTTATGCTGATGCTAACAAAATACATTGCTCCAAACAAAATGAAGCTCCAAACAAAAGCGTGACCTATTCGTGCAATGGTCGGACCTTTATATAAATACATCTGGAAACAAATGCTATTAAAACATAATTCTGGCGGTTTTTGTGTGAATAGGGATTCAATAAATCTCATTATGCCATGTTCAACTCCGTAGTTTGCATAAATTAAAAATTCTGGTATAGCTCGTTTATATAGAAACTCGTTAAATTCTAAAACAAATATAATCATTACAAAAAGTAGATACGTGAAGTTAGACTTCTTTCTCAAAGATAACTGGAGAATAAGAATCCAAACTACTGTTAAAAGTGCCAAGTATATAATTTTATAACCCCCAATACCTAACACAAAAAAGACAATGATGCTAAGAAGGGGAAAACTTTTATTATTAGTGTGCTGATAGAGCACTAGCGTTAAAAAAAATGTAAGAAATAATATAAATCCAAAGTGATGGACAAAAATGTAAACACCTTCCGTAAACATTGATATCATTAGCAAGCCTAAAAAAATAATAAGTGTGTTAGTAGCAGGCGTAGTATTAGCCTTAATAATTAACCTAATCATACTGATTAGCAAAACAACCTGGGGTATCAGAAAGATTGGAATTTGCACAATTTCAACTCTTATACCAGTAATTTCAATTAGCAACTTGCCAAATAAATAAAATCCAAGTAAAAGTTGCTCTTCCATAGGCGAATGAAAAAATGCTACGTTAACTGGTAAGAATGGGTCTATTGAAAACTTATACAAGTAAACTAATAAAATTGTGAGAATTACCAAATTTAATTTGATTAAGATGCTCCTTTTTAACTTTACCCTATGGGCTTTCCCATAGTTACAATGCTCTAAAAGTTGAACGTCGCTCATTTCAGCACACCTCTGTAAACTTCCAACGTCTTCTTTGCAATATTCTCCCATGTAAATTGCTCAGCGTACTTTCTTATCTTTTCTCTATCCCATTCTTTCTCCAAGGCAATTAAAATTTTTTCTGCCAAATCTTTTGGATTTGCCGGCTCGCAAAGTAACCCATAGTCTTCTGAAATTATTATCTCTGGCACACCACCAACCCTAGTCCCAACAAAAGGCAAACCAACACCCAAAGCTTCAAACATCACCGTAGGATTCCCCTCACTCAAACTCGACAAAACAAACAAATCAGCAGCATTCATCCATAGCGGAATTTCATCGTGAGGCTTTGGGCCTACAAGTTTAACGTAATTCTCAAGTTTTGCTCTAACAATTTGCTCTTTTAGGTCTTTTATGAGGGGGCCACCACCAACTATCAGAAGTAAAACATCTTTTCTGCTTTTCACTATTTCTTTCATAGCTTCAATTAAAAATCTCTGACCCTTAACTGGAACTAAATTTGCAACATTGAGTAAAACTTTCCTATCAAAAGGGATTCCAAGCTTCTCTCTAGCCTCTTTTTGTGACACAGGCCTAAAAAGCTCCGAATTAAAACCATTTGGAATCAAAGAAATCTTTTTCTCAGGAATATGAAGCTTTTGAGTCAGAATTTCAAAATTGCGCTTACTAACGGTTATTATATGATCAGAAGACTCCAGAGCAGATTTTACTAGCTCAAACCATTTTTCACCTCTAAAAGGCAAATCGTAAACATCATAACCGTGTGCTGTGGTTATAACTGGAACACTGAATTCTTTAGCAAGCTTAACTCCAACATATCCACTCGGCCAAGTGAAATGAGCGTGAATCAAATCAAACTCAATTTTCTCTTTTTTGATATGATCCCTAAACTTCTCGAAAAGTTTGTCTCCCAAGCCCCAGTTTCTACCATCTGGAATGAAATAAAGCGTAGATAGGACGTGAACGTCTACGTTGTCGGGCTTGTTTTTTAAATCAACCAAATTTCTTTTTGAATATTTCTCAACATTTCTGAAGTATGAAAATGGCAAGTAATGAGCTAGTTCAGAGAGATAGTTGTGACGGACTAAAACATAAATTCTTCCAACTTCCTTAGCCATTGCTTCTGTAAAATCTTTTATAAAATAATTGTAGTGGGGGGCTATTATAAGAACTCTCTTTTTATCTATCAACGTTCTTTATCACCTCCGCAATTTTTTCCGAAGCTCTCCCATCGCCAAACTTGTAGGTGTAAGTTTCTCCCGATGGTTCAAATTCTCTAACAGCTCTAAGTATTTTCTCTTTATCTGCCCCAACAAGCACGTTCCAACCATCTTCAACCGTCTCTACCCACTCAGTTCTTTCTCTCAAAGTTATGCAAGGTACCTTTAAAAAATACGCTTCTTTCTGCACACCACCACTATCAGTCAGTATCTTTTTTGCGTTCTTTTCTAACATTAGCATGTCTAAATAACCAACGGGTTTAATCAAAATTACATTTTCAGCTTTTTTGAGTGAATCATAAAGTCCGTAAGCTTTTAGGACCTTTTCAGTTCTCGGATGAACTGGAAAAACAATTGTCTCTTTACATTCTACAAAGGCATCAATTATGTTCTTTAACCTCTCAAGGTTATCCGTATTTTCAGCTCTGTGAACAGTTGCTAAACAAAATTCTTTTGGTTTTAATCCTAACTTATTCAAGATTTCTGAGCATCTTTCAGCAATTTTGACGTTATATAAAAGAGCATCAAGCATGACGTCTCCAGTCAGATAAACACCGTTCCGTATTCCTTCGTTATACAAGTTTTTTACAGCTGTTTCTGTTGGGGCGAATAGGTGATCACTAATGTGATCCGTCAAAACCCGATTAACCTCCTCCGGCATTCGCTTATCAAAACTCCTCAAGCCGGCCTCAACGTGGGCAACTTTAATGTGAAGCTTAACAGCCGCCAAAGCACCGGCAAGGGTTGAATTAGTATCCCCGTAAACCAGAACCAAGTCTGGTTTTTCCTTGAGCAGAACCTCCTCAATCCTCTTAAGCATTTCACCGGTCTGATAGCCATGGCTTCCAGAACCAACCCCAAGGTTGTAATCTGGCTCTGGGATGTTTAGCTGTTCGAAGAATATTCTGTCCATCTCATAGTCGTAATGCTGTCCAGTATGGATAACAACTTCTTCAAAATGTTTTCTTAATTCTCTCGAAACAGGCGCCATCTTAACAAACTGCGGCCTAGCACCAACAACCGTCACAACCTTCATACCCATCACCTAAAGCGATATTGAATGTCAGGATTCTGTCTGAACTCTTCAAGGCTTTCAGGATAGTTCTCTATGAACCAGACCATAAAAGCCGTTATGTCGATTTTTTCCTTAAGCAGTTTTTCTCTCTTTTTGTACCATTCCTTCTTTAGGTTCTCCTCCTGCACGAGTTCAACTGCCTTTTTGATGGCAAGCTCCTTTTCAGAAATCTGGTAGTTATACATCAGACCATATCTTTTTTCAAGCTCGATGAAATTACCCATGTCATTCGGGCCCACGAACTTGTTGCACCGTATTACAGGCGTCCCTAAAATTGCCGCTTCCGTGGCCATGGTCTGAGTGTCTGTTACTAAAAGTTTTGCATGGTAAATCACATCGTGTATTCTGGTCTTTGGAACCGGGAGAGCGTAGTCCTCAAGCTCTTTTGGAAGCTCCGTTTCGCTGGATATAAAGACTCTTGCGTGTTTTTCAAGCTCCTTGACGAGTCTTAGCTTGTCCTCGTAGGAGAATCCTCCAATTCCTATGTCGTGAACTGCATCAAAGGCGTTGAATCTCAGTAGGACATAGTCTTCCCCCTCTGAAACGCCCATCATATCTAGGACGTCATCTCTGGGAGTGTAATAGTTTGGGTGGAGGTACGCAAGTTCCTTGTAGCTTGCAACTCTGAGGTGCTTTTCACCGAGGTCGTCCAAGAAAGATTCTGGGGTTATGACAACATCTGAAAAGGGTAGAAACATTTTGTATTGAAGTTCGAGGTACTTGCTTGATCTAAACTCACTATCAGTAAAGACTAAGTTAGATGACCTCAATAATAACGAAGAAAAAGTATCATAAAGACCAAACCCAACAACTAAATCTGGCTTAAAACCATATAATTTCTTAGTCGCTCTTAGAATATCAAATGGCAAGGACAGAATTTTCCCATACTTTGAATTTGCTTGGTAGGAGTATATTATCGGAACCAATCCCTCAACTACGTCCAATGTTTCTCTATACTTACGGAAAAGGAGCTTACACTTATGGCCATCTTCCATTAGTTTCTCAACGATATTCCTCCAAAAATGCCACTGTGCGGGAGTATTTATAAATAGTGCAATTCTCATGTTTTACACCACCTCATTCCTTTACCATCCTAGCTAAAACGTTCAGCAGCAGCCCAGCAACAAACAGCTGAATTCCAGTTATCACAAATATACCCGCACCAATAGCTTGGGTCAGGTATACATTACCGCCCTTGTAATAAGGCTCAAGGGCTAAATATGCCAGCACTCCAGCAACAATAAACGAAATTAAGCTTAAAACTCCAAACAGCAGCAGAGGCCTCCTATATCCAATAAGGCTAACGATGGAAGCCAGAACACTGAGCCCATGAACAAGGGGATTTTTCTTGTGCTTGTTTGGAACGTCGTAACGAACGCTTATTGGCACTTCCCTAATCCTGATTCCTTTTTCCTTGGCCTTCACCACCATATCGGTTTCCACTGAGTAGTCTTCACTCTCGAGATCTATACTCTCAAGGGCTTTTCTGTTCATTGCTCTGAAGCCGCTCTGTGAATCAACCTCCAACCCAGAAGCAGCCTTTGTGCCCTTGTTGAGAACCCAGAGACCAAGGCGCCTGTAGAATGGAATTTCCTTTTTGCTCCCATTTAAATAGCGGGAACCTATCACCAAATCAGCTTCCCCTTTCATTATGGGATCAACAAGAAGAGGTATCTCATCCGGATTGTGCTGACCATCGGCATCTATGGTTATGACAATATCATAATCTTGACTCAAGGCATACTCAAAACCACTCTTTAGGGCAGCTCCCTTGCCCCTGTTAACCTTGTGCCTTATAACAAGGGCTCCAGCCTTTTGAGCTATTTCGGAGGTTCTATCATAGGAGCCATCATCAACAACAAGAACATCTCCATATTTCTTAGCAAGGGTAACAACTGAGCCAATTGTAAGCTCCTCATTGTAAGCTGGAATCAGTATGAGGGTTCTCATTAAAATTGCCTCCTTCTCACCTATCTTTGGATTCATTCTCACTTCAAAGTTCGAAGTGCTAGCCCTTTAAAGCTTTTTCTCATTATTCGGGCGTGTTTATAGTAACCTTTATTAGGGTTTTTGCTGAATTCTTTCAGGTGGTTGTCGTGATCCCCAGATGGGATCACAGACTCAAAGACCCTGAAAGCGTGGCATTCGCAATTCTTGACGTTTTAGCAGACTTCGAATCAGAAGGAAAGCTGAAGAACCTGCCAAAATCCAAAAAATTTCCAGTAAAAACAATACTGGCAATACTCCTCTTTAAACAATACTACAACCTACCCCTCAGAGACGCCCAGCACTACGGCAGAAAATTCTTCGGAGCAAACATTCACTACTCAACCCTCCACAACTGGGAGAAAAAGCTGAACCTCGAAGAACTGACAAACCACCTCCTGAAAAAACTCCAGAAATTACCCTACGCCAGCACTCAAGCAGACTCAACCATTATTACAAATAAAAAAAGGGTAGGATAGAAGTTCAGGCAATAACGAGAATCCTGCCGGGTTTACTGTATCCGGTTGCTGTGAAGATCACAACTTCTGAGAACGAGCTGATTGAACTCCTGCCGGGGGGTTCTGGGAATTTTTATGCTGATGGGGCTTATGATTCAAAGAAAGTTCTGAACACTGTGGTGGAAAAGGGTTATCGGCCGATTGTTAAGAAAACTAAGAACGCTCCAGGTGGTTTTGGTAGTAAGAAGAGAGACAGAGTGTTTTCTGAAGAAGAGTACAGGCATAGGAATCCTCATGAGGGGTTCTGGGGTGCGTTTACAACGTGGTTTGGCAGTAGGATCCCCTGTTTTCTGAAAAAGACTACTGTAACCCGAATCCTGCTTGGGGTAATGTGTTATGGTCTGAAAATCCTCCTCAGAGTCAAATACTGTTTAAATAACAGGGGGTGAAACTAAACACGCCCTGGTGTTGCGAAAAGTTTAAAAGGATCGAAGAGGATATATTTAAAAGGTTTTCGATTGGGGTGGGGCTATGAAGCGTTTAGGCAAA
>NZ_KE387149.1:285778-304165 GCF_000430485.1 Thermococcus sp. PK | reverse complement strand
GCCTTCGAAACTCTGCTGGAAAATGGTGATGAGGTGATAATCCCCGAATCCTGCTTGGGGTAATGTGTTATGGTCTGAAAATCCTCCTCAGAGTCAAATACTGTTTAAATAACAGGGGGTGAAACTAAACACGCCCCTCATTATTCTTGATTTTCAATAACAATGTGATTGATAATTATCCAAAATGTTGCTATAGATGTAACTGCACATAATAGTTCTTCCCCTATTTTCTCCTGAACACCCCCCTATCAACGATCTTTTTACCCTCTGCATAAGCATACCTTATCACCGTGCCGTTGACCTCACTTGGCAGCTCGAACTCTTCCAGACCCTTAACGTCGTACCACTTCCCAAACACCATCGTTCCGTTGTCGAGGAATCCCCAGATTCCAAGTCCAGTTCCAGTTGCGTTCTCAAAGTGGAAGGTTATCTTTCCATTAGCCTTTTCAATCCTTACATTGGGATGCTTCAGCTTAAGTATTTTTATCACACCACCGTCGGAGTAGACCAGCTCATAGGGGTCTTCAGGGTTTATGAATAGCTTAACAAGGGTTGTGTTAAATGTTTCATCGTTCATTAAAATAGCGTACCTGTAGTTCAGGTTTATGTAGAGGTAAGCGTTGGAAGTGGAAGAGGAAAGCTCTGGCTTTATTATCTCACTTTTATACTCCACGTAAACCTCCTCTGGAGTTAAAGTCCTCCCACCAACGTTCACCACGGCATTCCACTTCTCCCCGGGCTTGACAATCACCCTGTAGTTCTCCTTCTGAAAGACAAACGCTCCAAGGGAGGAAACCATGGGCAATATAACTATCCCGTATTCCTCCGTTATGTTATACTTGGGATGCATTCTCGCGGTATCAACGATAGCACCAAACTTGAGGAAGTCGTAATAAGAGACTATTACATAATCAACTCCAAGGCTCATCGCCCAGTTCTCGTCGAGTTTTCCGAGATAGTATAGAGCAACACCGGAGTTTGGACTGCCCTGAGCAATGGGAGACCTTCTTGAGTAGTAGGTAACCCAGTGACCGTAGTCCCACCAAGCCAAAACGATGTCATTCTGGTTGGAGTTTTCTCTAAGCCATGTTAAAGCATTCTCCCAGTGTTCGTTCATATACGGCCTTAGGGAATACGTCTCTTTCAGGGAGAACCCGGTGTTAACCGTGGGAAGAAGGACAAGTAACCCAATGCCAAGGGCGGAGGCTTTCCTTCCGTCCACGCGGGGCCTTAAGGCATCGTAGAGTTCAACGACTCCGAGCCCGGCCATGAGTGCCAGTGCCATTGACCCAATAAATAGGAACCTTGTCCATGTCTTTATCATGTAGAGGCTTGGGAATATTAAACCCAAAAACAGAAAATCTGGAAGCTTGGCCCTTTTTGGAACGAACCTAAGGAAAAAAAGCGGGGCTAAGAAAAGGCTTATCGAAAACGCGCTCCATAGGTCGCTAAAACTTGAAGGTTGAGTTTCCTGAATTGGTGCCTCTTGGAAAATCCCGAACCCGGTAGAGAGGTCTTTCAATGCCTCGAAGCGGTGGAGGAGTATGAACGTTCCCAGGAGGGCCAGCCCAACCAGAACTCCAGCCCTCACTCTCTTATCTTTGACGAATCTTTCAAGGATGAAAAGTAAGACTATGAAAGCTACACTTAGTGGGACTAAGTACTTAACGTGAACTAAGAGGTATGCGTCTTTTATCGTGCCAAACTCCAGTAAAAGTTTTTCAGCAACCCTCTTACCCATCTGGTTATAACCAAGCATCCCGTATCCAAATTTTTCTCCGAGTGCGTTGGCTATAAGTGCTCCAAGGACTGTTGAAATTGTCAAAGCTAGGGCGTCAAACAAGTTTTTTTTCTTATCTAGGATGAAAGCCCCAACGGCAAGGAAAACTGCATTTGTCAACAAGAATACAAATATCGGATAATACGCTTGCCAGAAAACTGAAGCAAGACCACTCGCAAGGGCCGGGATTAGATAAAAGACAAGCCTCTTATATCTCCACGCTCTTCTGGTCTTGCTTAGAGCCAGAGAAACCCCAAACAAAGCCACCGAATACCAGAAGAGCATGTAGTTGTCTCCCCTGTAGTAGTTGGCCATCGATCTGAAGACATGACCAAAGCTTATTGCAAGGAAGAGGGAGGCAAAAAAAGCCCTCTTCTCATCGTAGAGCTTCAGGAGTGCAAGGTAGAAGAAGACCGCCGTCAAAACACCAAAAATCAGGGGCGTGATTCTGAAAGCGTTGTAAAGAGAAACCCCAAAAACACTCAAAATCTTGTAAAGATAGGCTGGAGTCATCCAGAGACCGAGGGGATGAAAGGTACTAATCTGATAGCCCCAAGGGCCCCCGGCAATTGTGAAAAAGTTAAACCACTCTCCAGTTTTCAAAGCCTCCTCGATATAAGCTAAATGAAAATAAGGATCATAGCCGAGCATATATTTGTGCCTCAGGGGAATTAACCTCAGAATGAGCGCAATCACAGTCAATATAGGCAAAGCTAATTTAGGCTTAAAAATATCTTTCATAACGCTCACCAAACTTATATTTCTCCTTCCTCACCTTAAACATTTCTACCCCTTTGACTTCTTTCCTTAAATTCAGCAAGACAAAAATAACGGCCAACCCGGCCACAAGGGAAGTTTGGTTTTCGATTGTATAAAGATATTCGTATCTAAGCTTTAAAATTGCCATTAACACTAAAATCGCCAAAACAAAAAGACCAACCTTAACATCAATAAAATCTTTAATCTCGGGCTTTTCGAACTTATACGCTCCCACCAAGACCTCCTTAAGAATCATAAGAGAAGGTAGAACCCCTAGCAAAATGGCTTTAACTGCCTCAAAAGAAAGAAAGTCCTCCACAAAGACTTCGTTCATTAACAAAAGAGCATAGAAGAAGTAAGCAATGAGCCCAAAATCTTTACTCTTTCTTGCTAACAAATACACTAACGGTATCAGCACAATGGCTTTTGCACCTAAAATCAAACCTCCTATTACTGCTATTATTCCCCAGATCATCCCAGCTCCCTCACGATATCCCTCAGATAATCACTTGGGCCCAAGTCTATTGTTGGGACAAGAGTATTGAACTTCCTAACCGTTTTTTCCCTCTCTAAATACTTCTCATATAAAAATTTCAGCGTTTCCCCATTTATCCCCTCGGTATAGAAGAGTATTGGATTCGGAGAGAGTATTACGGCTTTGTGTTTCTTCTTCAGCATGAGCATTAGCCTGTAAAGCAGTGATGTGTGGCCCATTAGATCAGTGATAATAATTAGATATGAGGGCTCCTTGATGCTAAGTAAAGCCTCACTAAGCCCGCTTCTCTTTCTCGGAAAGAGTTTCCCCATGAATTTCCTTCCCTTCTCGCTGAACCTTAAAATAACATTGCTCCTTAAACTTATCAGGCCCTTTTCAGGCTTGAACTTCACCGCGGCCCTGATTCTATTCATTTGCTCCCTTCCCCTTGAGGGCTTAACGATTTTGACTCCCCCATCATCGTAGATAACAAGACCCACCCGATAATTTTTCTTTAAGAGTATCGTTGCCAGATGGAGAAGTGGAGTTGATGCATAATCTATCTTCGCCCTCCTCAGCCCTTTCCTCATTTCTTTGGTTGCATCTAAGACCAGGTAAATGTCCCCCTCCCATTCCTTCATGAACTCTCTGACTATAAGCTCTCCCAAACGGGAGGAGGCCTTCCAGTCTATTCTCCTTAAATCATCTCCGGGCAAATACTTCCTAAGGCCTTCGAGCTCAAGTGTCTCCAATCCGAGAAAAACACTCCTCTTGTAAATCTCGCCAATCTTTAAGTTATAATCCTCTTTGGCCGCTTCCCTTATCGACTCAACGGAAGGCATCACATCAAGCTTGTACCTACCAATCTCCAGCTCTTCAAAATAGAGCTCCTTCAAATCATAAACCTCTATCTTGAGAGGAATCTCATACTCTCCTTTTTTCTCGGGAATAATAAAGAAATCAATAAACATCTCCTCCCCCGATTTAAGTATGTAAGTCCCACCGTTGACAATCCTTACGTTTGGGATAATATCATCCTTTACCCTAATCTTCACATCACTTCCAAGGTTTTTGACCTTTAAAATGACCTTGGATTTTTTCATTTCCTCAGCCTTTGCGGGAAACTCAACATCCACTTTTACCTCTGGATTAAACTTATTTCTGGTTTTTAGCGTATACAAAGCTAATCCCAAGCCAAATAAAGCACTGAAAATATTTGAGGAGAGATATCCATGTGCAAAACCAAGGCCTGAAAGTGTCCATAGCAAGTCCTCTCTTTTCATACTGGCACCTCTACCTCATCGAGAATCTCCCTTATGACGTCCTCGCTCTTAACTCCTTCAATTTCATAGTCGGCCCTAACGATGAGCCTGTGCGCTAATACATAAGGGGCCATTTCCTTTATGTCGTCGGGTATCACGTAATCTCTCCCTCTGAGGAAAGCCAAGGCTTTCGAAGCATAAAGGAGATGCTCGGCAGCTCTTGGAGAGGCTCCAACCAAAAGTCTGTTGTCTTTTCTGGTTTTGGTGATTATTTCATATAGGTATTTCAGAACCTCTTCACTAGTTGTGACCCTTCTAACCTGGGCCATTAAATTCAAGATCTGAGTTGGGGTGAATATCTGCTTTACTTCCCTAAACTCTCCCTTGTCTTTTCTAAGCAGCATTTCAAGTTCTTCCTCTTTATCGGGATAGCCCATCTCTATCCTCATCATAAATCTATCAACTTGGGCTGCTGGTAGGGTATAAACTCCTTCGTGCTCCAATGGGTTTTTGGTTGCTATCAAGAGGAAGGGCTTCGGAAGAGGAAGGGTTCTTCCCTCTATTGTGACTTGACCCTCCTGCATTGCTTCAAGAAGAGCGGACTGTGTTTTTGGCTGAGCTCTGTTGATCTCATCCGCTACAACAACGTTAGCAAATATGGGCCCCTTCTTTATCTTGAATTCGCTAGTTCTTTGATCGTAGTAAACGGTTCCCACTATATCGGCGGGCAATAGATCAGGCGTTAGCTGAATTCTCGAAAATTCCAAACCGATGGCATGCGCAAAGCTCTTTGCTATTGTCGTTTTTGCAACTCCCGGCACACCCTCAAGGATCACATGTCCTTGGGCCAATAATGCAACCGCCAAAAGTTCTATAACATCATCTTTTCCAACAACGGCATTGTGAATTTCAGCTTTGAGTTTTTCAAGGAATTCTTTACCATTCATTTTAACCACCTAGCTTTTTTCCGGTGTTTATTTCCATTATTATCTTCCTAAGAACCTTTTCATCATAACCCTCTTTTTTTAACTCCTCTATCACATCATCCAAACTTTTTTCTTTTTCCTTAAAGATTTTGCCTAGCAGGACATTTACAACCCTGCTTATTCCCTCTAAGACCAGGCCACTCTCAACGAGTATAGCCAGAATTGCCACTCCTAAAATCACATAAAAGACTTTCATCTTGTCCAAGCTTCTTTTAATAACCACCGTTCCAACGGCGTAGGGATTGAAGTTGGAGTGATGGGCCTCATCGATATAAATCGTATCTGCTTTTATGTAGTTCACAAAGTTCCTTATGAAGGGCTCGTTCTTCTCGAACATGTCGTTTATGAAAACACTTGGATCCGAAAACAGGATTATCTTTCCGTTTCCATACTCAAGTTCGCTCATTATGGGGAGTTGCCTCTGGTTGTTTCCTATGACCGTCACTTTGCTCGTGTAAATTGAACCTTCGGCCCCAGCTATTACGGATGGGACGTTGAGTATCAACTTATCCACTCCAACACTTAGCCTTGGATCCAAGATCCTCACGAGCTCCGGGAAGTTGTAGTTCTTTGAATAGAAGACATCAATGGGAACGAGACCGGTAAACCTGGCCGTTAAGTTTAGACCACTCAAAATGTCATTTCCGGTTCCAAAGTCATCTATTAGGACGAGAGTCCCCCCATTCTCCAGAAACTTCTTGATCTCATCAATCTCAAGGGAGGAATATCTCAAATCGGGCCCAAGGATCAAGAGAACACCTTCTCTCTCACCAAGACCAAAGGAGTTATAGGAGGTTATTATGGGGATTATACTAGCTTCCTCATAGAGGAGCCTTCCAAAGTTTGAGGCCCCGTTCCATTTTGCATTGAAAACGCTGAAGTCTGTATTGGTATAGAACACGGGTATGTTTAAAGGCATCACGAGAAGAAAGATACCGAATGCCATAAGAATAACATAGGCAGCTCTCTTCATAACTCCTCCCTCACTATAAATGATGCTATAAAACTAGCAACGTTTCTAAGGAATTCAAGGACATCTTGCCTTCTTAAGGGTCTTTTGCCGTAAACGTGTTTCTCATGGATGCGTGTAATCCTTTCAAAGTAGTAGGAAAAGTTCTCTCCCCTTAACCTGCTGATAAGCTCTCTTGGAGTGATACTTGGCTTGAGGTTGTAATACTTGAGCAGCTTTTGGTATACGTCTCTATACATCTCTCTGAGGGACATTATTTTTCTTCTCTTTTCTAGTTCTTCCATCTTTTCGATCTTTTCAAGCTCTTCAAGGGCTTTCATAAGTTTTACGAACTCTTCATCGCTTATGCCAGTTCTTCTTCTTATGTACGCCTTTCTTGCTAGGTATCCAATGCCGCCCAAGAGAATCAGAATCAAGGCAAAGAGAAGGAACTCCATTATGGAAAACTCAACCACTTCAATGCTTATAACATTCGACTTTGCTTCATCGTAGTACTGATTCCCAGGGAAATAAGCGTAAATCTCATGTTGGCCGGTGTTGTTAAAACCAAGTTCAACTTCAAAATTCTTGGATGCTTGGAAGGATTTGTAGAGTGTACCATCAACGTACATCTCTATCGGAACTTCCCCATTAACTCCCGTTATCTCACCAATTATCTTTACAGTTTCTCCTTCTTTGATCTGATCTCTATCGGCCTTTATGGTTATTCTAACAGGATATTTGAGGAATACAAGACCAAGGGATGCTTTGCTTTCAGCATAAATCTCGTTACCGGGATATGTAACTTTCACTATTTTTCTTCCGCTCTCACTACTCGTAACGTTGAATGAAAAACCTCCATCAGGGGAGGTTATTAACGCGAATCCCTTGCCATCAAACTCTCCAAATACTTCTTCTCCTTTTAGGGGCCTTCCATAATAATCCCTCAGAGTACCACTCACCCTTATGCTCTCGTTGATATATGCACTTCCCTTAGAAGAGAGAATTATTCTCGTGGGAATCTTCACCACGTTAATTACAAGGACGTTTGATTTCTCAACATTTCCGTCCTTCACTCCAGTTGCAAAAACCTCATACTTACCAACCGTGTCAAAGGAATACACATAAAAAAATCTACCATCTTTAGCCCTCAAAACTATGGTTTGGTTTTCGATATGGAGATAAACAGTATCAAAGCCCGAAGCATAGCCGTAAAAGGTAACATTATCATAGACAAAAGGGTTAAGGTTTGAGGCATAAAGGATCAATAAATCAGGAGGCAATATGTTGTAGGCGTTCAAAACCTTCTCATAGCCAAAGTACATTCTCTTGATTTTCTCCAGCTTCTCTCTAAGGGAGGATGTATCGAGAGTTAAGATGGTGTTGTCTTCATCAATGAACTCAAAGGTATCAATCACATCAAGGGCTCTCTCAGCACTCGAAATCCCCTCTCCCATCATTTCTAACCCTTGGCTTGCATTAACGTAGGCATACCAGTCGTTTGTCTCTTTAACGACTTCTATGTTATCCAAGAAGAGCTTCTGGCCAAGAGCTATATCCCTTAAACCCCCGCTAAGCTCTAGAAAAGGAGGCAGATAATTTTCAACCTTTGACTTTATTCCAAAGGACTTGTAGAACTCTATCTCATCTCTAGTTGTGTTTAGTTTCGTTTCAACATTAATAGCGTAGTAAAGGCTCTCGTTATCTTCGGCAATTATCTTATCAAGGGCCATCTCAGAGTAAAGAAGGATAACTCTAAAATAGATATAAATCCCCTTATCGTTCTCATAGGCGGTCTCATATTCAAAATGCCTTTCCATGGCTAATCCAAAACCGCTGAAGACCAGAAGTGTGATAATGATTAAAGCTGCACTGTTCTTCATTTTCCCTCAAACTCAAAAGACAATGACAAACATTTTAAAGTTAATGGTTTTAAAGTAAAGGGGGTAAAACCATGAGGGCAGAAAAGATAGCAAGCGCTCTTTTAGCAGGCATTGGAGCTTTTTTGTTGATCTATGGGGCGATAAATTCTAATCAGACCCAGATTAATTTGGGTTTTGCCGGGCTGTTTCTGGGCTTTGTAGTCTTTACATTCAAATCCAAGGATCACGTTAAAAGAGAAGCCCTTGACAACTTAATACTTCCCTACATCGAGACCCTTCGGCGCATGGTAAGGGATTTGGGCCTTGAAGGTAACGCTCTCTACATACCTCCCTATGAAAACATGCCTGAGGGAGGAAATTTCATCCCCCTACATGAAGATTTTGATCTTGACCTTGGAAGGATGGATGAGGAGACGGTTTTTTTGACCAATGTGGCTAATGAGAGGCAGATGGGACTTTTAATAAGGCCAACGGGAGTTGATCTTGTTAAAAAGTTTGAGGAATATTCTGAAAGCTCACTTGATGGAAGCGGCCCTTCAACAGTTGAGAGCGTTGCATCTTCTGTTTTGAGGGCCTTTGATCTTGCCAAAGGAGTCCATATGGAGGAAAATGAAAAAGAATTTAGGATTATCGTAAAGCCAACGAACATGGAGATATGCAGGGCTAGCATAGAAAGTTGCAACCAAACGGCCTGTCCGGTGTGCTCATCAGTTCTCTTGGCTCTTGCAAAAGGCACAGGTGAAGTTTTGGAAAGTGAGAACTTTACAATAACGGAGTACGGAATTGAAATAAAAGCCAAAAAGCTTGGAGGCGTTAGGGAATGGATGTAGAAGATTATATGCTACTTTTCTTCTCCTCATGGGTTCTCATATCAGCACTTGCAACAAAGAGCGTCGACGTATTCCTGACCCTAACGCTCATCGGGCTTTTAATAACCCTCGAAGTGGGGAGTTTATTCTTAAGCAAGGAACAAAAGGAAGGCTTAAAGCCCCTAGTTGAGCTCTTGCTTGTTATCTTCGCAATCATAGTCATGAAGAAGGTGTACGAGGTTTTGAGTGGTTAAAGCTCCTCCCTTCAGGACGTTTGGTATACAAAAACACATTAGTTTCACTGATTTTTAATCATTTTAAGACTTCATGCACATTTCTTGCCACGATGATTCGGAAGGTCAGCATAATAATTAACAGACAGAATGTACTCAATGCATAGCATGGTACAGAGTACACGGTACATTATGTGTACTGTACCATGTGCCTTAGCATAATAAATCGATTTGCCTTTTTAATCTTGTAGTTTCAAAAAGCCGGCATTAGCGAGGGGGTTAATTCGATGGAACCCTAACCCTTTAGGGCGGGTAGGAAGTCAGTGCGCAATCTATTTAAGATTCTAAAAACTATCTTCATTGGTGAAAAAAGTGGAGATAACGTTTGAAGAGAAAAGAATAATCCTCGCCAACAAGCGAATTAATAAACTTGATGAATTCGTCTTTAAAGTTACCTCAATCTTAGAAAAATACACCGAATACGTAATAGTGAGTGGTTATGTCTCAATTCTATTTGGCCGTTCTCGAGGTACAGAGGACATAGACATTGTGATTTCACCGATCTCTTTTGATAAGTTTAACGAAGTGTTCAGTGATTTTATGGAAAACAACTTTGAATTCATAAACTCAGACGATCCTCTTGAGCTCTTTGAAATGCTAAGCGAAAAACAAGCAATTAGAGTGTGTGAAAAAGGGACTATTTTTCCAAATGCTGAAATAAAGCCCCCAAAGGATAGGTTTCATTTGGAGGCTCTGAAGGACAGAGTTGAGGTCGTCGTTGATGGAAGAAGAATATTTATCTCACCTATAGAGTTGCAGATAGCTTACAAAATCTATCTTGGTGGTGATAAAGATATAGAAGACGCAGTGTTTTTGCGCGAGCTTTTTAAAGAACACATCAACAACGAAAAGCTTCAATACTGGAAAGAACAGCTCGGGGTGGCTGATTTTGAGCTCTAGGAGAGACATGGAAGAGCGAATAAAATTCATAAAACGTTATGTTGAGTGGCTCAAGAAAACACCGAATGAAGTGTGGAGCGCCCAGCAGGCTGAATTCATTAATGCTCTCTTAGAAAATGCAAAGAACTTTCCTCTGTCAAAGAAAGAATATTTGAAAATTAAAGAACGAGTCAAAAAGGCTAGAAATTAGTTGGCTTTCTATTCCTAAAAAGCAAAGAATATCCAGAGACAGGATAATCTTTCCTATAGTTATAGAGTTCAACCGAAAAATATAAATATCCAGAAACAGGATAATCCTATAGGTGGATAATAAATGAAATTCTACGACAGGGAGAAGGAGCTCGAAGCCCTGGAAAAAAGCTTTAACCTCATAAAAAGGAGGTCTTCCCTAGTTATAATTACTGGTAGACGTAGAATTGGAAAAACAAGACTCGTTAGAGAATTTTTCTCAAGGAAAAATATTCCTTACTTAGACTTTTTTGTATCGGTGAAGGAGGAGTCACTCTTACTTGAGGACTTTCAGGAGGAGATAAGCGAAAAGCTTGGCTATTCCCCAAAATTTGAGAACTTTGAGGATTTTTTGAGCTTCTTGTTCAAAACCCAAGATAAGATAGCAATATTTTTTGATGAGTTCCAGAACTTTCTCAAAATAAACCCCTCCATAATTTACGACCTTCAAAAGTTCTGGGATAAATACAAAGAAGAGAAACGCTTTTTCATTGTGCTTTCTGGATCTTACATAGGGATGATGAAAAAGGTGTTCCTCCTTAGAAAATCCCCCCTGTATGGTAGGAGCGACCTTTATATAGACCTCAAGCCGTTGAAACCAAGTATTATTTTTCAAATGCTTGATGACCTTGGTATAAAGGACTTTGAGGAAAAAATAAAGTTTTATGGAGTTTTTGGTGGCGTGCCTAAGTATTATGAGTATCTTGAACTATTTAACGAAAAGACTTTCTTCAGCTTTCTGGAAGAGATGCTAAGATTTTCCTCTATTCTGCAGAGCGAGGGTGAGGCTTTGCTCATAGAAGAGTTTGGGAGAGCCCACAAGATATATTTTTCTATCTTGGAAGCCATTGCGAACAGTAGAAACACCCTCGTTGAGATAGCAAACGCAATCTCCCAGAAACCCACTACCATAACGAAGTACCTGAAAGCCCTGGAAGAATATTTCAATTTGATTTCAAGAGAAAAACCCCTGCTGGAGAAAAAAAGTAAAAAATCCCGTTATATAATCAACGATTACTTCCTAAACTTCTGGTTTACCTTCATACGAAAGAACCAGAATCTGGTTGAAACAGAGAACTATGATGCCCTAATAAGGAAAATTGAAAATGGCTTCCCCAACTATTTTGGCAGGATATTCGAAAGGGTTGTGAGGGATATTCTCGTTGAACTGAACCAGAGGGGAGTTCTGGAATTCGACGAAATTGGGCCACAATGGGGTAAGAGCCAGAAAGGAAGCTACGAAATTGACCTCGTTGCAACAAAAGGCAACAAAGCTTTGTTTATTGAGGTTAAATGGAGAGATGACGTTAATGGAAAAAAAGTTTTGGAAGATTTAATGGAAAAAGCGGAATTAACAAAATGGGAGGGGGAGAAAGAATTCCTAATAATTGCAAAGAGCTTTAAAAAGAGAGCCCCTGATGCCACATGCTGGGATTTAAAAGATCTGGAAAGATTAATAGCCGCTCAAAGCTAGTCATTGAGAATTATCACATCGAGGTTCTCAAAGTGCTTGTCAAAGACACTCCAACAGCTCTTTTTCGAGATCCTCCCCTTTGACTTTAACCTCAATTATATCAAAGAACTTGGAGAAGTTTGGCTTCTTCCGTGGAAGAATTTCCATCCTATCTTCGAGCTCAATAAGTACAACCTCATTCCCCCACTTTTCACGCAACTCCTTTGGAATGACAATTCTTCCTTGAGGGTCTATCTTCTTAAGTTTCCCTATCACGACCACCATTTATCCTAGAACAATAAATTCTAAGATATGGTTTTTGGTATCATAAGCAAGGGCGCAAATCTATATTCCATAAAATATAAAAACATCAAAAATTTATATTCTATGGGATATAAGATGTTGAAAAGAGAAGAAATTATTGAGCTGATCAGTGTAGATAATTTTTGGGGCAGGCCTCAAGAGATTGGAATAGAAAGGGATTACTACTTAAAACGGCTTAGCAAACTTGCCAAAGCTAAGGACTTCTCAATATCGATTATTGGAGTTAGAAGATCAGGAAAGACCTTTCTAACAAAGCAGTTTTTGAAAAAAGCCATAGACTCTGGACTTGGCCCCGAACAAACCCTCTACGTAAACCTAGAAGATCCAAGGTTTCATCCTTACCTAAGTTTAGAGCTCTTGGATGAGATCTATCAAGCGTACAGAACGTTTGTCAACAGAGATAAATTTGCGTTGATAGTCCTTGATGAAATCCAAAACATTGAGAACTGGGAAAAATGGGTTCGGAGAGCAATGGAAAAAGAAAACGTCCAAATAATTGTAACTGGATCAACGTCTTCCCTTTTAAAAAGTGAGGTATCAACTGCATTAACCGGACGTTCGCTAACTCTCGAAGTTTTCCCGCTCAGTTTCCGAGAGTTCTTGAAATTCAAAGGGATTGCGGTTAAGAACCAGCTAGACATTATAAAAAACAGAGCTAAAATAGAGAGACTCCTAATAGAGTACCTCCAATTCGGGGGATTTCCAAGAGTGGTTCTGGAAGAGGATGAATTCTTAAAAAGAGAAATACTCAAGGAGCTTTTTGACGGCATCGTAATGAGAGACGTTGTATTTCGGCATGGATTTAGGGAAGTAAATTCAGTCAAACTGGTTGCAGAATTGGCCATAAACTCGTTCTCTTCTCTTAAGAGCATAAGCAGTCTAAGAAATGAACTGGCCGGAATCCTAAAGAGGAAAGTCTCTCCAAATTTTGTTGCGGAGGTAATAGAAGCCCTCAGAGAAAGTTATCTGCTCTTCACAATCCCACCTTTTTCTCCAAAAATAAAAGATGTAAAGAAGTACCCAAAGAAAATTTATGCCGTAGATACGGGATTAGCGACCTCCGTGGCGTTAAGCTTCTCCAAAAATCTAGGCAGGTTAGCCGAGAATGCAGTTGCCGTAAATCTCATTAAAAAATATGGAGAAAACAACTTGTTCTACTACAAGGGCAAGAGAGAAGTTGATTTCATTATCAAAGAAGGGTTAAAAGTAACAAAAGCAATCCAAGTAACTTGGGATTTAAGAGAAAGCCACGAAAGAGAAGTAGAAGCCATATTGGAGGCAATGGATGTCTTTAATCTTGACAAAGGCCTTATCATAACTGCAAATGAAGAAGGAGAGGAAACTCACGGAAACAAAAAGGTAAAACTAATTCCACTCTGGAAGTTTCTTTTGGATTTAGAGTTTGCAAAAGAATTTTAAGCCTCCCCTTCTTTATCCTCTTGGTGGTCAAATGGATCTTAGAGATTACTGGGACCTCATAACGATAATCGCACTATCGCTCCTCCTTGACTTCCTCATAGCCTTCTACCCAGACAGCCTGCTTAGGAAAGCCCTTGGCTTAGCCTTCGTGCTCTTCTTTCCGGGCTATGTTTTCATAACTGCCCTTTTCCCAGAGAAGAAGGAGCTTGACAACCTTGAGAGGCTGGCTTTGAGCCTTGGTCTGAGCATTGCAATCGTGCCCCTCATAGGTTTGCTCCTAAACTACACCCCATGGGGGATAAGGTTAATTCCAATTCTTGCGAGCTTAACAGTTTTCAACGTAATCTTTGCCCTTGTAGCAATATACAGAAGGGCTAACGCCATTAACCCCTGGATTCCAAGAATAAGCATTGAAAAACTTAAAGAAGAGCTCGAGTGGGAGCAATCAAGCAAACTCGACAAAGCCCTAACCGTTATTTTAATCATGGCAATCATCTCCTCCATAGCAACCCTTGGCTACGTTATAACCCACCCGAAGCCGGGCGAAAAGTTCACCGAGTTCTACATCCTCGGCCCAGAAGGAAAAGCCGCCGATTATCCAACGGAGCTTTTTGTAGGGGAAAACGCCACCGTAATTCTGGGAATAGCAAACCACGAGTACAGGAATGTAACATACCACGTTGAAGTCTGGCTTGTTAACTTAACCTACAACTTCACGACGAACGAAACCGTTATTTATAATATGTACCTTATGGATTATTTCAACGTCACTTTACCCCACAAGCCCGTTAGCCTTGAGGGCAACTGGACGCCTCAATGGGAGGTGAACTATACTTTCACAATAGACAAGCCCGGAAAGTGGCAGCTCTGGTTTTTACTCTTTAAGGATGAAAGACCCCCACTGTCAAGCCCGATAAACGGCGATTATGCTCAAACAAACGCCACGCAGAGAATTCTAGATGCCATAGAAGGCAAAATACAGGCTCTAAAGCTCAACATTGAGGTCAGAGGGATCTGAGCTGGAACCTTGCTTCTGCACTTCTTTATACTAGTTGAAGTAAAATATTACAAACATTTTTAAGTTTGATTTTACTTAACTTTATTGTAGTGTGGGAGGTGCCCTAGCCATGAAAAAAGAGCTAGCTTTTCTAATTGCAGGACTGCTCCTGGGATTTAGTGGAATTAAGATAAGCGCCTTGTTCAGCGACCTCAGCCTCTCGGAGAATAATGAAATTTCCACGGGCGAATTTGACGTAAGAATAAGCAAAACCGGGGAAAGATTTTACAATGATTTGAAGCTCTTTGAGTTTGACGACTTAAAACCAGGGGATGAAGTAAACGCCAGCTTCTACATAAAAAACAGCGGTGACATAAGCATCACAAAAGTAATCATAATCCTGAAGGTTCAGGACTTGGAAGATGGAGAGCTTACAGAAGCAGAAGCACTTGTAGATTCTACTCCAGAAGTCGGAGAGCTCAGTAAAAGCCTCATAGTTGAGTGGATAGCGATAACAAGAAGCAATGAAACCTATACTCTCAGCGAATATTCTGGAATGACTCTTTACGAGCTCAACAACCAGTCGATATCCATATTATATTCCCCTCTTGCCCCCTCAGAAAGCCTCAAAGTCACAATATTCTTCCTCGTGGATCCAAACGCAACCAATGAAATCCAAAAAGACCTATGCCTGGTTTCCCTTCAAATTTACGCGGAACAGTGAATTTTTAAATTCCCTCTTCCTTTCTTTCTTGGTGCTAGTTATGATCGGAATCATTTTTGATATGGACGGGGTAATCTACAGAGGGAAAGAACCCATTGAAGGGGCTAAAGAAGTCATTGAGTTCTTAAAAGCGAATGGGATTCCCTTTGTTTTCCTCACAAACAATTCCACCAGAAACGCAAGAATGTACAAAGAAAAGCTCCAAAAGATGGGGATTGAGGTAAAAGAAGAGCAGATAGTAACCTCTGGCTATGCAGCGGCCAGATATTTGGCAAAGAACTTTGAGAAAGGCAACGTTTTTGTAATCGGCGGGGAAGGGCTTGTGGAAGAGATAAAATCAATAGGCTGGCCTGTAATAAGCGTTGAGGATGCAAAGGAACGGTGGAGGGAAATAAAATACGTTGTGGTAGGTCTTGACCCAAAGCTTACCTATGAAAAGCTCAAATACGGCTGCTTGGCCATAAGAAATGGCGCGCTCTTTATAGGGACTAACCCCGATACAACTTACCCAAGTGAAGAGGGCATTTTGCCCGGGGCTGGCTCGATAATTGCCGCTCTAAAAGCTGCAACAGAGAAGGAACCCTTAATAATTGGCAAGCCCAACAAGCCGGTTTTTGAAGTTGTAAAAGAGAAGCTGAACGCCGATGAAATCTGGGTTGTAGGGGATAGGTTAGACACAGATATAGAGTTTGCTAAGAGAATAAACGCCAAAGCGATAATGGTGCTCACAGGGGTTAACACACTTAAAGACATTGAAAAGAGCAAAGTAAAACCTGACATTGTTATGCCAAGCATAAAAGAGCTCATAAAATATCTGGAGGTTTACCTGGAGCAACAAAACCACAGGAATAAAGAGCATTAAAGAAACTTTCACCCCATAAGCTTTTTAATCTGTTCTCATCATCTTTTTTCGTAAAATCATCCCTTCCGGGATGCCTATGAAATCCGCCCAACTGAAATCAATCATTCTATTGTTCATGATAATATCAACGGCACTCCCAGCAAATGCCCTAGTCATTCCTATAGGTAGTTTGGAAATCAAGTACGTGATCCTCTCCGGAGAGCCCGGTACAACAAAAATGAACCTCCTCTCAAGCCATATGTACACCTCAACAACTGAAAGCGAGGAAAAGATAACGCTCTCTTCTCTTGCCGTGGAATACAGCCTCTATGCTGGGAAAAGAAAACTAGTATGGGCGGCTCCAAAAAACTCATCGAGGTTTGTTCCTAATTATAACGAATCCATTTACCTACCAGAGGAGCTCAAAGAGATCACCAGAGAGATCGCAGAGTCAAGTGAAACGATTGCAGAGTTTGCGTGGAAAGTTTCTTGGTTTGTCAACCAAAACATCAAATACGAGGACGTTTCTTTCAACGCAGAAAAAGGTCGCACTTTTTTCCGTGAAGAAGACGTTAGCATGCTCATCGATGAAATTTGGAAAAAGAAAAAGGGGGTATGCAGACACAAGGCTATTCTAATGGAACGTATATTAAGATACGCCGGAGTTGAGGCCAAATACGCTGGTGGATACGCCCTAATTCCCATAAAAGGAAAACATCCTTACATTCCCCCGCAAGATATCGATACAATCGAAGAGCTCATGGAATTCTCAACCCACACTGGATTTGGACACGCATGGGTGATAGTTCATGACCCGGCCGTGGGTTGGTATCCCCTAGACCCAACAAGACAAAAAGATCCCCTTCACCCACTCTTAAAGGATAATCTAGCCGTATACATTGGAAATTACACTCCATATGCCCCAGATGGAATCCCACTTTTCAGAATTGAAAATGTGCAAAACTACACCACGGAGGTAAATGAGGTAAACTACAAAAACATGAAGATTGTGGAGTCAAGTAGTACAGGCATAGTTGTATACGAGCCAGAAAAGAATCAGATCGACTACTACCCCGGTGGCTACTCCCTAATAATTCCCCAAACTTTCAACTGGTCATATGGGGGTTATTTTGAAAACAAAACGGTAAATACAAACATAACAGTAATTCATTGGCGAGGGAAATATTACGTAAAGATAAGTGGCATCAAGCTGCCCTTGTACTTCACAAATAATGGAAAGCCCATAACACCCCTTTACAAAAAAGGTGATTACTACGTATACAGAGAGAAAGACCTAAACGTGAGAAATGGAACGGCTTATTTTGAAACACCCTATTATATCCTAAAAGTGGAGGTAAAAGAAGAGCCCTTCGGCGAAGTTCTAGTATTTGGACATTTCAACTTTCATGCCCAGTTCCACCGTGCATTAATTCCGTACTGAGGCAATATTCCTTTGGTTTTTTAAATCATAAGATTCCAATGGAGCACATGGAGCATCGGGGCGTGTTTATAGTAACCTTTATTAGGGTTTTTGCTGAATTCTTTCGGGTGGTTGTCGTGATCCCCAGATGGGATCACAGACTCAAAGACCCTGAAAGCGTGGCATTCGCAATTCTTGACGTTTTAGCAGACTTCGAATCAGAAGGAAAGCTGAAGAACCTGCCAAAATCCAAAAAATTTCCAGTAAAAACAATACTGGCAATACTCCTCTTTAAACAATACTACAACCTACCCCTCAGAGACGCCCAGCACTACGGCAGAAAATTCTTCGGAGCAAACATTCACTACTCAACCCTCCACAACTGGGAGAAAAAGCTGAACCTCGAAGAACTGACAAACCACCTCCTGAAAAAACTCCAGAAATTACCCTACGCCAGCACTCAAGCAGACTCAACCATTATTACAAATAAAAAAAGGGCAGGATAGAAGTTCAGGCAATAACGAGAATCCTGCCGGGTTTACTGTATCCGGTTGCTGTGAAGATCACAACTTCTGAGAACGAGCTGATTGAACTCCTGCCGGGGGGTTCTGGGAATTTTTATGCTGATGGGGCTTATGATTCAAAGAAAGTTCTGAACACTGTGGTGGAAAAGGGTTATCGGCCGATTGTTAAGAAAACTAAGAACGCTCCAGGTGGTTTTGGTAGTAAGAAGAGAGACAGAGTGTTTTCTGAAGAAGAGTACAGGCATAGGAATCCTCATGAGGGGTTCTGGGGTGCGTTTACAACGTGGTTTGGCAGTAGGATCCCCTGTTTTCTGAAAAAGACTACTGTAACCCGAATCCTGCTTGGGGTAATGTGTTATGG
>NZ_KE387149.1:261857-285678 GCF_000430485.1 Thermococcus sp. PK | reverse complement strand
AAACTACACCACGGAGGTAAATGAGGTAAACTACAAAAACATGAAGATTGTGGAGTCAAGTAGTACAGGCATAGTTGTATACGAGCCAGAAAAGAATCAGATCGACTACTACCCCGGTGGCTACTCCCTAATAATTCCCCAAACTTTCAACTGGTCATATGGGGGTTATTTTGAAAACAAAACGGTAAATACAAACATAACAGTAATTCATTGGCGAGGGAAATATTACGTAAAGATAAGTGGCATCAAGCTGCCCTTGTACTTCACAAATAATGGAAAGCCCATAACACCCCTTTACAAAAAAGGTGATTACTACGTATACAGAGAGAAAGACCTAAACGTGAGAAATGGAACGGCTTATTTTGAAACACCCTATTATATCCTAAAAGTGGAGGTAAAAGAAGAGCCCTTCGGCGAAGTTCTAGTATTTGGACATTTCAACTTTCATGCCCAGTTCCACCGTGCATTAATTCCGTACTGAGGCAATATTCCTTTGGTTTTTTAAATCATAAGATTCCAATGGAGCACATGGAGCATCGGGGCGTGTTTATAGTAACCTTTATTAGGGTTTTTGCTGAATTCTTTCGGGTGGTTGTCGTGATCCCCAGATGGGATCACAGACTCAAAGACCCTGAAAGCGTGGCATTCGCAATTCTTGACGTTTTAGCAGACTTCGAATCAGAAGGAAAGCTGAAGAACCTGCCAAAATCCAAAAAATTTCCAGTAAAAACAATACTGGCAATACTCCTCTTTAAACAATACTACAACCTACCCCTCAGAGACGCCCAGCACTACGGCAGAAAATTCTTCGGAGCAAACATTCACTACTCAACCCTCCACAACTGGGAGAAAAAGCTGAACCTCGAAGAACTGACAAACCACCTCCTGAAAAAACTCCAGAAATTACCCTACGCCAGCACTCAAGCAGACTCAACCATTATTACAAATAAAAAAAGGGCAGGATAGAAGTTCAGGCAATAACGAGAATCCTGCCGGGTTTACTGTATCCGGTTGCTGTGAAGATCACAACTTCTGAGAACGAGCTGATTGAACTCCTGCCGGGGGGTTCTGGGAATTTTTATGCTGATGGGGCTTATGATTCAAAGAAAGTTCTGAACACTGTGGTGGAAAAGGGTTATCGGCCGATTGTTAAGAAAACTAAGAACGCTCCAGGTGGTTTTGGTAGTAAGAAGAGAGACAGAGTGTTTTCTGAAGAAGAGTACAGGCATAGGAATCCTCATGAGGGGTTCTGGGGTGCGTTTACAACGTGGTTTGGCAGTAGGATCCCCTGTTTTCTGAAAAAGACTACTGTAACCCGAATCCTGCTTGGGGTAATGTGTTATGGTCTGAAAATCCTCCTCAGAGTCAAATACTGTTTAAATAACAGGGGGTGAAACTAAACACGCCTGGAGCATCGAAAGATTTATAAATTCATTTTGAGTTATCAACATCGACGCCCCGGTGGTGTAGCCCGGTCAATCATGCGGGACTCTCGATCCCGCGACCCGGGTTCAAATCCCGGCCGGGGCACCAGAATTCTTACGGGCCCGTGGCTCAGCCTGGTCAGAGCGCCCGCCTGATAAGCGGGAGGTCCGGGGTTCGAAGCCCCGCGGGCCCACCAAAAAATGCTCTTCTACGAGAGCGCTACTTCTTCAGTGAGGGATTATGCACATCAAAAGTTACATTGCAAAACTAATCGAGCTTGTCGAGCTTGAACGAGAGGCTGAGATAGAGGCAATGCGCGAAGAGATGCGCAGGCTTAGAGGTTACGAGAGGGAAAAACTTGGAAGGGCTATTCTAAACCTCAATGGAAAAATAATTGGCGAAGAATTCGGCTTTAAGCTTGTCAAGTATGGAAGAAAAGAGCCATTTAAAACAGAGATAAGCGTTGGGGATCTGGTTCTAATCAGCCGAGGAAATCCTCTAATGAGTGACCTTGTTGGAACCGTTGTTGAAAAGGGGAGCAGGTTTATTGTTGTCGCCTTGGAATCAGTCCCTTCTTGGGCTTTGAGAAACGTTAGAATAGACCTCTATGCAAACGATGTAACCTTTAGAAGGCAGATAGAGAACCTAAAAAGCCTCAGCGAAAATGGCATTAAAGCCCTGAAGTTCACCCTAAACCAGGAAAAACCCATGAAGAGCACTCCTCAGGAGTTTGAACCCTTCGATAAAAACCTCAACCCCACACAGAGAAAAGCTATAAGTCTCGCCCTTGGTAGTGAGGACTTCTTCTTAATCCATGGCCCCTTTGGAACTGGAAAGACGAGAACTCTTGCAGAGCTCATTCTCCAGGAAGTTAAGAGAGGAAGTAAAGTCCTTGTAACAGCGGAGAGCAACGTCGCAGTTGACAACCTCGTGGAGAGGCTCTGGGGAAAGGTCAAGCTCGTTCGATTAGGCCACCCTTCGAGAGTCTCAAAGCACCTGAAGGAATCAACCCTCGCATTTCAGGTTGAGAGCCACGAGAGGTACAGAAGGGTCAGAGAGCTTAGAAATAAGGCCGAGAGGCTTGCCATGATGAGAGATCAACACAAGAAACCTACACCCAGCCTTAGAAGAGGGTTAACCAACAAGCAGATCCTAAAGCTGGCCGAGAAGGGCAGAGGGACAAGGGGAGTCCCCGCAAAGGACGTCAAGGAGATGGCACAGTGGATAGTGCTAAACGAAGAGGTGCAGAAGCTCTACAAGTTTGCCGGAAAGATAGAGGAGGAGATAATCAGAGAAATAATCTACAAAGCGGATGTAATCTTGAGCACAAACTCCTCTGCAGCCCTTGAGTTCATAAGGGATGTGGAGTTCGATGTTGCGGTAATAGATGAAGCATCCCAAGCGACGATTCCAAGTGTTCTGATTCCAATCGCAAAAGCCAAGCGCTTTGTTTTGGCTGGAGACCACAAACAGCTACCCCCGACGATCCTAAGTGAAGAGGCAAAAGAACTTAGCGAGACGCTTTTTGAAAAGCTCATCCAGCTCTATCCAGAGAAAGCGAAGATGCTTGAAATACAGTACAGGATGAACGAGAAGCTCATGGAGTTTCCGAGCAGAGAGTTCTACAATGGCAAAATAAAAGCGGATGAAAGCGTGAAGAACATAACTCTGGCTGACCTGAAAGTGAGGGAACCGTTTTTCGGAGAGCCCTGGGACTCAATTCTGAAAAGAGAAGAGCCACTCGTTTTTGTCGATACTGCGGAGAGAAGAGACAAGTGGGAGAGGCAGAGGAAAGGCTCCACCTCAAGAGAAAATCCGCTCGAGGCACTCTTGGTTAAAGAGATAGTGGAGAGGCTCTTGAGGATGGGGGTTAAAGAAGAGTGGATAGGGATAATCACACCCTATGATGATCAGGTTGACCTGATACAATCGCTAGTAGGGGAAGAGGTTGAAGTTCACACGGTAGATGGCTACCAGGGAAGGGAGAAAGAAGTGATAGTGCTGTCTTTTGTGAGGTCGAATAAGGAGGGCGAACTGGGGTTTTTAACTGATCTGAGAAGGCTTAACGTTGCTCTAACAAGGGCAAAGAGAAAGCTGATTGCTATTGGGGACAGCGAAACCCTGAGCAACCATCCCACGTACAAGCGCTTTTTGGAGTTCGTGAAAAGGCATGGAAGATATATAACGGTTGGAAATGCAGAGATACACTAATTTTTCCTCCTTATTTGGGGGAGAGCTGAGAATGGAGACACAAACGAAAGACCCATTAGACTGATAATTGGAACCACTGCCAAAAGGCTCAGTGAAGAGGCTATGGCAAAGTTCAGGAAGGAATCAATTTGCGACGCTACAAATCCCCCAGCCAGGCTCCCCAAAACGAACCCCGCAGAGTTCACTAAATTTGCAGTCGCTAAAGCACTCCCCTGCTCTTTTGGAGAACTCATCCTCCCTATGAGAGAAGTTGATGAAACGCTTATGTAGGACCAGGAGTAGCCCCAGAGGACATAGCTTCCAGCGGCTGAGATGAGTAAAGCATAAGGAACGTTAAAGGGGAGCAGCAATAAGAGGATCCCAAGGCTTCTAAAGAAGTACCCCTGAGTTAGTGCCAAAGCAGGGTTCTTGGACTTAAGCTTTGTCCCTACCCTCTGATAGAGCATTGCCGAAATTGAGGAATTTAGTATGGCAAACCCGAAGACTTCTTGACTTGTAACCCCGTTCTTTATCAAAAACACCGGGAGCTGGGTAGAGTACATACCCGAGGATACCCAGAAAAAAAGCGAAGACAGATAAAAGCCGCTGAGCTTCGGAGAAACTTTCAATTTTGTGGGCAAATGGATGATAAAGTTGGGGAGATAGCGGCCTTTCTGAACAACCTGGGTCACAAAGGGCTTGATGTTGTTTCTGTGCAGGTAAACCGGAGCTTCCCTGATGGTTTTCAAAGCCATAACAAAGCCTGGAATGTTCACCACGGCAAAGAGAAGGAAGAGCTCCTTAAAACTCAATAACCTAACCAGCATAAATCCTATCAAAAGCCCCAAAACCCAAGCCCAACCCCCAATTTTGTTGAACCTCCCGACGGCCTCATCCCACCTTGTCTTTCTCACGTTTCTGAAGAGAAGAACAATGGGTATCGAGACTGTCGAAGCTAGGAAAAATGAATAAACCGCGTTGATTAATAGAAGATCCCAAAAGCTTCCTGCAAACGTCAGCAGGCTTAGAAAGATTGAAGTGCTCAGAAGACCCATTAGAATAAAGACCTTTCTTTTAAGTGTTTTATCGCTCAATCTGCCCCAGAATATCGTCCCTATAGTGGAGGCAAAGGTCGAGAGTGCGTTCAATAGTCCTATCTCTCCTGCCCCAGCACCGAGATGCATAGCATAGAGGGGAACGACTTGAGAAGAGCCACCTGTGGCTATCTTAAAGGGCACGAAGGCATAAAACCACCTAGGCATTTGGGTGTTCTGGACTATTAGGGATGCCTTTCTTGCCTGCATGCTTGTGGCTACTTTTTTCTTCATCCTCACCACCTTGTTACTCTCCCGCCGAAAGAAGTTCGCTTTATAAAGTTTTAGGACGCAAAAAGAGATCCAATGTCCAAAGAAGAGCATGGAGGAAGGAAAAATTCACCAGCCCTGAACAAATCTCAAAACTTCATCTCCAACTCTGCCCTCTTCCACATCAGCTATTGCTTTTTCAAGCTTATCAAGGCCCTCATCGAGGGTCTCTTCCTCAATCGTTAGCGGAGGCTGTATTCTCAGGACGTTCCCCTGCAGGAAGGCAACGATTAATCCGAGTTCATAAGCCCTCCAGACGACCTTCTTAGCTTCATCATATGCCCTCTCCTTGGTCTCCCTGTCCTTAACCAAATCAACGCCTATCATAAGTCCCTTCCCTCTCACGTCGCCGATAAGCTCATGCTCCGTTTTCATTTTTTCAAGCCTCTTCATGGTGTAATCTCCAAGCTTTTCTGCCCTCTTTAAGAGATCTTTTTCTTCAATCTCCCCAATCACAGCAAGAGCCGCCCTGCTCGCAACGGGATTTCCAATTAATGTAAAAGCATGCCCCAAAGGTGGGAGAGAGTCCATGATTTCAGCCCTGCCGATTACGGCACTTATTGGCAGACCTCCCCCAAGAGGCTTCGCCACGGTTATTATGTCCGGCTTAACTCCAAAATGCTCTATGGCAAACCATTTCCCAGTTCTCCCAAGACCGCTCTGAACTTCATCTACAGCTAAAAGAATCCCATGCTCATCGAGGATTCTTTTGACCCTCTTGAAGTAATCCTCGGGAGGTACGACCATTCCGGCATCGCCTTGAATCGGTTCGGCAAACAAAGCGGCAACACCATCTGCATAAACTTCTCCCTCAAACTTCGCCTTGATATACTCGATGCACTCCATTTTACACGAGTTTCTTTCTTTTCCAAAGGGACATCTGTAGCAGTCCGGATATGGGATATAGTGAACATCACTGAGCTCTCCTACTAGCGCCCTGACGTGAAAGTCCAAGCCAGTTATGCTTGATGCACCGTAAGTTGAGCCATAATAACTCTTAAGATAGCTTAGAAGGGTTCTCCTTTTGGTATAAGCCCGGACAAACTTTATTGCCCCGTCGTTTGCATCGCTTCCGCTCAAACCAAAGGCTATTTTTGGCCCCTCAATCGGCGAAATCTCCGCAAGCTTTTCCGCAAGGAGGAGGGGCTCAACTGTAAAGCCGTAGATGAAAGTGAAGTGTATGAGCTTTTCAGCTTGGTCTTTTATCGCATTAACAACTCGCTCGTTGTTGCGGCCAACGTTTTGAACTGCAGCATCACTAAGAAAGTCTATGTACTCCCTCCCCTCAATATCCCACACCTTCGCGTTTTTGGCTTTAACCGCAACTATTGGGGCATAGGTTACACGGGAAGCCTTCGGAAAGACTCGTGAATATCGCTCTATAATCTCTTCCTTTCTCAATTCTCCCACCGAGTTAAATATGCGTTTGAAATTAATAGCATTTTCGGTCAAATTTTGCTGAATCTGACAAAAATACCACAAAACATTTAAAATTCAGCAGACCAATATTTAAACAAAATGCTAACTAGGTGAATGAAATGAAATTGGATGAAATAGATAAAAGCATACTAAGGCTGCTCCAGGAAGATGGAAGGATGAGCTATTCAGAGATAGCAAGGAAAATAGGAGTGCCCGAATCAACCGTAAGGCTCCGGGTAAAAAAGCTCATGGAAGAAGGGATAATAAGGAAGTTCGCTGCCCTAATAAACCCCTTCAAAGCTGGCTACAGCATAGTGGCATTCATAGCCGTTGACATCGAGCCCAACAAGGTCAAAAGAGCGGTTGAAGAGCTTTCCAAACTTCCGGAAGTCGATGTTTTGGGAATAGCCACCGGAGCCCACGACGTTCTCATGCAGGTAACCGTGAAAGACCTCCAGGAACTCGAGAACTTCTTAATAGAAAAGCTTGGAAAAATTGAGGGAATAAAGAGCACGGAAACGTCAATCCTAACAAGCGTTAAAAAATGGGGATATGCAAGGGTGTTTTAGTGATTTTTCCTTGGCCCCTTCAATATTGAGATCCTCCTCTTCGTTTCTTTCACAGCTTCCACTCTCTTCTCCATTTTTCCCTGTTTCATGGCCTCCACTTCTTCTTTAAACGCCCACTTTAGCAACGGTGGGGTTATTAAAACAGAGACCGTTATGAAAATCAGCGTGGCTGCAATGAACTTTGGGGCATCGCTTTCTGGAATTGCACCACCGTGGATTGCAACCATGAGGTTAACAAGCGCAACTTCAGTCCTTGGGATTGAGCTAATCCCCATCTGGAGAGCCTTTCTAGCACTCCACCCCATAATCAGGGTTCCCAGCCCTCTGCCGACGACTTTTCCAACAACTGCAATTGTCGTCAAAACAGCCGCAAGAGATAGGGCATCAAAGCTGGTAAAAACCCTCAAATCAAGCATCGCTCCGGTGTACACAAAGAACACAGGGACTAAAAATCCGTAAGCTATTGCCTTCACGTCTTCCATTATTCTCTTACCCTCTGGAAGTTTTGATAGAACCAAACCGGCCATAAAAGCTCCCTCTATAGCGGCATCAAACCAGTGTTCTGCCAATGCTGAAAAGAAAAACATCAAAGCAAGAACCATCCCCAAAACACCCTTCTCCACGTGCAGCCATTCCGAAAAGCGTATGTACTTTTCGATCGTATACCAAGCAACCAAACCCGTGATTATAAAGAAGACGGCCATTTTGCTTATTAATCCCAAAATGCTTCCAGTACCAACTGCGAAGATGATCAAAGCTATTCCAAGGAAGTCATCCATAACGCTCGCACTCAAAGAAGCCGCTCCGACATCACTCCTCAAAACCCCAAGATCCATCATAACTCTAACGGTTATTCCTATGCTGGTTGCCGTTAGTAGAACTCCCCCGGCAAAGGCCTCTTTAGAAGGATATCCCATTAGCTTGAGCCCAAAGTACCCAAGAACTAGAGGAACAAAAACCCCCATGAGAGTAGAAACAGTTGCAACAGCACCGGTTTTTTTGAGCATCTCAACATCCGCGTCAAGACCGCCCAAGAAGAGCAGGAAAATTATGCCCAGGCGAGCAAGAAATTCGAAAGTTTCATCTGAATGCAGGGTAAGGTATTCGGGATTCACAAGTCCGAAGTAAATCAAATTTCCCAGAATCATACCCATTAGTATCTCGCCCAAAACTCCAGGAAGCTCAAAGCGCTCCATTAGATGATCTCCTATCTTTCCGAAGATGAGAGCTACTCCAATGGTGAAGAGGATCCATTCTGGAGCCATTGTACACCACCCACCTTCATCAGTCTTAGGAACTCGTCAATGAGTAACCTCAGGCTTATCTCTCCCTTTAGAGTATTGTTTTCATCGACGATCGCCAAGATTTGCACTTTGTACCTCCTCATCCTTGTAAGGGCATCCATAACCGTGGCATTTTCGTCTATTGTCATAACGTTGCGCTCCATGACATCGGAAGCCTTTTCCGCCCCACCCAAGATGGATTTAAAAACCGTGCTTATGTTGCCAAGCCTTGCCTTTGTGTTCTCCGGCGGAAGGAGAATAGACAGGACATCAAGATACCGTATAACCCCCTCAAGCTTCATTTCATCCCTGTTGTTTACAACCCACACGTGGTGTCTTGTCCTGAGCAGCTTAAGCACATCAACGATAGGAGAATCAGCAGTAACAATTGGCATCGAGGGTATCGACGGCATTATATCCTTCAACTTCATCGAATAAAAAGTTTGAAGGGCTTTCTCGACGTCACCCATATTTTCACCACCATTCATCTATTTTGGAAGTTCTTAAAAAGATGCGTGCCAAAAAATTTACATCTCTAAACATGATACTGTTAGGATAAGCGGTAGGGCGTTAGGTTTAAGTTTCTGATAATTTTTCAGAAAAAGAAGGGAGAGAAATGAAGGCTGAGAGCATTCTATACTCACTGATTTCAGTCTTAAAACCTTTTCGCCGCAACAAAATCCCACCAGAAAAGAAAATCAGAGCAGTAGAACTATACCTGCGAGGCCTCAGCTACAGACAAGTCGGAAAAATCCTCAAAATCAGCCACACAACAGTCTGGGAGGCAGTTCAAAACTAGCAGAAGCAGTTTACCAGCCAACACTCCTCGCAGTAAGAAAACAGAGGAATTTTATCGCAGTTGATGAGACTGTCGTAAAAATCAACGGGGAGAAGAGATTTCTCTGGGCTGCACTTGACGTTGAGAGCAGGGAAGTTCTCGCAGTCTGGATTACAACAACCAGAAACTGGTGGATTGCTAGAGACTTCATTCTGGTTGTTTTGAAATCCTGCAAAGGACAGCCTGTTTTTCTGGTTGATGGTGGGAAGTGGTACAAGTCTGCTTTTAAATCCCTTGGACTGGATTTTGTTCACGTAACCTTCGGGCCGAGGAACTGTATTGAACGCTGGTTCAGGACTTTAAAAGAAAGAACAAAGCGTTTCTGGAATAATTTCAGGGCTAGAGACTGGAGGAGGGTTCACAGGTTTGTTTTTCTGTTTGCGTTCTGGTATAATTTTGTTAGGTTTCATTCTCGGTTTGGTTGTCCGCCTGGTGATGTGACTGAGTGGCTTCAAGAGGTGATGCCCCAGTTATCCTGACAGTATCCTAAACATTTATAACCCACAAAGCATATCCCCGAATTAGGTGAGTTTCATGAAAAAAGTTCTAACGGGGTTGCTGCTTGTACTGGTAGTGCTTACCAGCATGTGTATATCTGACAATCCCTCATCTTCATCGTCTCCCAGCACAGCAACAGAAACGTTCACACTAGATAAAGCAAAGTTCCACTTTTACATGTACGGACTGGCAACATGCCCCCACTGTAAGAAAATGAAAGAAGATATTCCAAAGTTTTTTGGGGAAGAGGCTTTAACATACTACGAGTTGCAGGGAAACGAACATAACGGAAAGATGTTTGAACAGCTCTATGAAATCCTTGGAGTAACTGGCGTTCCGGTAATAGGAGTATTCTACGAAGGAAAGCTCTATGCAATAGTGAACGGAGAATTTCCAGTGGACTACGCCGACGACCTTGTCGAAGAAGCCAAAAAAGCTGAGGGAGTCCTTTTTATAACTGACAAGACGTATCTAATCCCGGAAAACCAGACCGAAATCATTAATAAGCTTGAATATATTTTCACCAATGGTGAGCCGAGTGAGGTCTGAAATCAAGGCCCTCATGTTGATAATTTTGTCTTCAATTGGATTAACAGCGGGGATATTGGCAATTCTCGGGTTGAAGAACTTAATCTACCCTCTACTCGCACTGGCAGGTGCTGATTCAATAAACCCCTGTACGTTCGTCATTTACACCATGCTTCTCATAGCCCTATCCCTCAAAGAAAACATCTCCAAAAGAAGAATCTATGCCGTTGGACTGGCCTTTGTTGCTGCAGTTTACATCTCATACTACCTCCTCGGGATTGGTCTGGTGATACTTACGAAGACAATCCCGGTATGGGTCGCAGGAGTGGTTTCAATAGCATTCGGCGCTTACACATTTGTAACCGGCTATATGGAAAAAAGCAGGATAGCAAAGAAGAAAGAAGTTAGAAAAAGCATATTCAGCAGGGAAGCAACCCTCTTTGGAGCTTTCTCTCTCGGCATCATAATATCCTTTACACTCCTCCCGTGTTCCTCGGGAACTTATCTGGCATATGCAATCCTTATATCCAAAGTAGGGAGAGGCCTAACCCTGATCCTCCTGGCACTTTACAACGTCATCTTTGTCCTCCCGCTGCTCATAATACTCTTCACAGTCGGAAGCATAACAGAGAGCAAATCAATCTCACAGAGAATAGTCCAAAAGTCCAGAGAGCTTTCAATGATTGCAGGAACATTGCTGATACTCCTTGGAATATACGTTATTCTTGGGATGTAGGAAAGCTTAAATTTTCCAAATGCAAAACTTATTTGGTGTTTGCATGCAGGAATGGTACTAGTCACGGGCTCTTTATGAAACTGTGTCAAAACTCATAAAGAGGGGTGACTTCGAGAACGCACTTCAAATTGCAGAGTCGATTCCCGATAAGGTGATAAGGGCAAAGTCAATGTCAATGGTAACGGTAGAGATGGCAAAGCAGGGAAGAGACTACCATGATGCTCTCAACCAAACAATAGAAGCTATCTTTGAAATTGAAAACGATGAGAGTATCACTAAAGCCCTTATGAGCCTGGCTTTCGAGTTTCTTGGGCTTGGTAAACCAGACGAAGCTTTAAAAATAGCCGGACTTATAAGAGATATCTCCAACAGGTCAAAAATACAGGCTGAGGTGGCATTAGCCCTCGCAAGAGAGGGAAAGATTCAGGAGGCGTTTAAGATTATTAACGATATTCTCGATGAAGACGTTAAAACATGGGCAACCTCAAAACTTGCCTCCGAATTGAAGCATTGACATCCTTTTGATTATTCTGTGCTTTTCTTTTTCTAAAATACACCCTTAATAGTCCATAATCTTTTTTAAACCCCTTTGTTAGCTCCTTGGTGCAAGAGAGGGAGGTGATAAAATGAAGGAACTCGTGGGACTCATAGGCATGCTTCTTCTCGTGAGTTCTTGGGTGCCCCAAACATGGGAAACAATCAAAAACAAGAGATGTCCACTAAACTTGGAGTTTGTTCTGGTTTACGTTACTGCCTCAACACTGCTCGCAATCTATTCGTATCTAATAGGGGACTGGGTATTCCTAACCCTAAACTCCCTGGCAGCCCTCCAGAGTGGTGTCAATCTCTACGTTAAGCTGAGATACAAATGATTACCTTCTCTCATTCCAACAAGCCCCCAAATCGAATTACGTGCCCTTTTCAGGGCCTTTTCTAAATCCTCCTTGCCTGCTCCAGGTTTTAGGTTGAGGGTTAATCTTTCCAAAATCGTTCTTTCCTTGAATGACTTTGAATGGTTTTCATGTTTCAATATTATGATTAAGAACGTAAAAGCATTTCGGCATTGTTCCTTTATTTGATAAAGCTTTTATGGTAATTTCCCAAATCTATTTTGGTGATCGACATGGAGCTGAAAGGAAAAGTCGCTTTAGTAACCGGAGCCTCTCGGGGAATAGGAAGGGCAATTGCAGTTGCTCTGGCAAAGAAGGGATGTAACGTGATTATAAACTACGCAAGGGATGAAGAAAACGCAAAGAAAACCGAAGAAATGTGCAGAGCTTATGGAGTGGAAACCCTTACAGTTAGGGCAGATGTGAGCAACAGAGAAGAAGTCAGAGAGATGGTGGAAAAGGCCATCGAAAAGTTTGGAAGGATTGACATCCTAATCAACAATGCCGGAATCCTTGGAAAGACAATAAACCCGAGGGAGATAAGCGACGAAGAGTGGGACAGAGTTCTGGGAGTTAACCTAAAGGGAGCCTTCATAGTTACGCAAGAGGTTCTCAAATACATGAAGAGAGGCAAAATAGTCAACATAGCCTCAATAGCCGGTAAAGACGGAGGGACTGTAGGGGCCCACTATGCTGCATCAAAAGGAGGTTTGATAGCGCTCACCTTCAACCTTGCAAGACACTTAGCACCGAACATTTTAGTAAATGCCGTTGCCCCAGGACCCGTTGAAACCGATATGATAAACGAGGAGATGAGAGAAAGGCCAAGAAAGCTTTCATTGACCGGAGAGATAGCCAAGCCAGAGGATATAGCCCATGCAGTTATTTTTCTGCTAGAAAACGATCACATAACCGGAGAAGTCGTTGACGTCAACGGAGGTCGCCTGATGGATTAAGTTTTTATTGATATTTTTCAATTTTTCCTTTATGAGGGTAATCTGGGAGAAAGAGGTAGCAGCAGAGGAAATTATTGTTTCACCAAGACCGGTGTGGAAGTGCAGAAGCTGTCCAGCCTATGGAAAAAGCCCTTCCTGCCCGCCTCATGCTCCCTCATGGAGGGAAGCAAGAGAACTAGTACAGCACTACAAAAGAGCGCTCCTGATAAAGTTTAGCATTAATTCTGAAAATTTTGACGAAGAAAAACGAAAGGTATTGAATTACATTCTCAAAAGAGAAGAAGAGCTGTTCAAAGGCGGGAACTTCTATGCAACAGCACTATTTCCGGGAAACTGCAACCTCTGTGAAGAGTGCGAATTCGAGAAAAGCGGAAAATGCAAAATGCCAAGTAAGGTAAGGCCCTCAATAGACGCCGTGGGGATAGAGCTCTCAAAAATAGTCAAGCTCAACTTCTCCGAAAGTGTTTTGTATGGGCTCATCCTTATAGATTAAAGTGGAGCCTATGAAGGCATATATCACAATGCTCGGAAGGTCAACGTGGGCCATGATAAACTCATACTACGCCGTGGTTATGAGGGGCTACAGGCCAGATAAGATCTACATCTTTCTGGAGGATATCTATTCCGAGAAGCTGCCAAAAGCTGTGGAAGCCCTGAAGATAATTTCCAGTGAATACGGCTTTTCTCCAGAGATAGAATGGGCGATAATAGAGGAAGACAACTTTCTCGAGGCAGATGAGAAGATAGGAGAACTCCTCAAAAAGCTGAAAGAAGAAGGATACGAAGTTTCTGTTGACATAACCTCTGGAAGAAAGGCCTTAGTAGCAGGAGCAGCTATTCATGCAATTCCACTGGAAGTGGAGCACCTCTTTTACCTTTCACTTAGGGACTTGGAATACGCAAACAGGCCATACATGATGATTCCTCTGCACATTCAAAGACTAAAGGACTTTATGGAGGGCAGGCGATGGAAAAAATTATAGAGAAGCCCGAACTCCAGATACTCATAAACCTAATCCAGATGCGGGACAAGATAAGAGTAAGCAGCCCCCTCTACAACATTCCGCTTTTAGAGGCGTTTCCCTACAGAGAGGGCTACAAAATACGGGTGTTGGCCAAAGAAGACGAATTTCATAAAGTACTTCGAGGGAAAGAAAAGTACCTATACGATCTTCCCACATACAGAGACTTTTATGAGTGCTTCCTTTCCAGTGGAATCATAAACTACGCAAACATAGAAGAGTTCCAGGAGAAGCTCAACGCATACAAGAGCCTCACGAAGGGGATAGTCTTCGCCCCGGATACAAACCTGCTGTACCACGCATTCTTATCAAAGCTTAGGGGAGTGGAAGGAATCCAGATAGCCATAGTGGATCTGGTCAAGAAGGAAATAGAAAACTCAATGAACTTCAAATACAAGCCAGCACAACTAAAAGAGCTGAGGAAAATTCTCTACAATTCACATCTGCTTCAAGAGTTCAGTAATAGAAGAATGAAGAAATCGAGGAAGGCCGCGTACATAGCTCTAAGGGAGTATGAAAAAATAAAAGACAAGGTAATAGAGGTAAAAAGCGTCGATGAAAAGACGAACACAAACGACGAGCGGATAATAAAGAGCTTAAAGGAGTTCGATAAGAATACACCGGCACTTGTAGTTCTCTTAACGGCAGATATAGCGATGACCGACATAGCTAAAATCGAAGGCGTCGAGTACTTTCTCTTTGAATATCCCCACGAAGAGCTAAGCGAACACTACGCAACTGGTTATCAGTTGAGGACCTTAATCTTCAATTTAGCGGCAGTTTTTGGCGTTATAGAAATGAACAACGTGCTTTTGTTTGGTGAATTTAGAGGGAAAACTGGGCTAAACGAATTGAAGTTGGTCTTTAAGAAGGACATACATCAAGAGTTTCATTTCCACTGGAACTTGTGCAGGAGGCTTATGGAGCTGAAAATTGAAAAGTAGCTAAAGGTAGCCGACATCATCTTTTGGAGATTTGCCCTTGATTATTGTCTCCAAGAATTCTTTGGCATCTTTTGGATCCATCCCAACCTTAACTACCAAGAAGTTCAGAATTTCTTCTTTTTTGGCACCTTTTTCAAGTCTTTCCAGCACCATCATTGCAACTCTCTCAAAAACTGCCCGTGCAAACTCCTCCTCAAGCCCCAGCGCCGTCACCACTTGATTCAGACCAATCAAGAGGCTCGTAAGGGCATCGTTAAATTCCTCTTTTCCGAGCGTTTTCCTGTCCAAGTCAACCCTCAAGGTTATCTCCTCGTTCATCCCGGTTATGCAGAACTTTATCAGATTTAACTTATCGCTCAGCACCAAAAGGGTATGGTAAACTTTCAAGCGCTCTGGCAACTCCAATGCAACAGTCTCCAATCCAAGCGGAACTATAAGGTGAACAAACTCATCGGTTATCACGATGTTGAGAACAAACGGAATTTTGGGATGTTCAGCAACATAGAAATTCTCTGCAGTTTTTGTAACTTTCCACGGAAGGTCCACTATATCCTTAGCACCATCATACCCTTCTTCCAGCCACTTGAGTACTTCCACAGGAACCACCTTATGAAGTTGACCTTTGAAGTATTTAAGCTCATTCTTCCAGAGGAAGCAGTGCTCCCGAAGAATTCAAAAGCCATATAGAAATTTTACAATAGCCAAGCATCGAACAGTTTGATTCTCATTTCCTATGGACAGAAAAATGAACTGGAATGTACATTAAAACCAGAGCATTGAGGTTCCTAGATGTGCATTGGATTTAACAAAAATACTTACCAAGAGGTTTATTGTTAAACAGTCTCTTAACCCCCCAGAGTTCCATTTCCTGTGGAAACGGCGCAAAACACCAATCTTTTTGTTATTAAATTGGTGTAAACACTCCCGTTGTATCTGTGTTTTTGGATATATATACTTATCTATGAACATTGTTCAAAAAATAACGGAATTAAACGATAGAGGGAATAACTAATGTCGGTTAGTATTTAAGTATCGTGAACAAAATACTATTGGTGAATGTTAAGAACCTTTTTAAATGCTGTTTACATTATCTCCATTCGCGAAATCCGTCCATTCGTCCAAACCGGGTTCCAGTGGAAATGAAACTCTGGGGGGTTTGTTAGAGGATTTTATGAACGCTTAGATAAGCATGGAAGAGGAGCTTTATTTCCACTGGAACTTTTAATCATTGATGTATTAACTATATCATCATTATACAAAATTATGGTGTTTTATTTCCACTGGAAAAGTGAAGTTTTTTAAGGTTAGGCTTTAACTTCTAATGCAATGATACCCATTCCGTTAGTTAGACGGCTTTTGAAGATAAGGACAAAGCTGAAAAGGAGCAAAATATTCGCTCTTGCATTAGCTGTGGTTTTGCTTGCGATAATCTTGGCATTGCTTTACATGTATGCTGAGGGGGTGGACTTCTTCACGGCTCTTTACTGGGCGGTCATAACAATGGCGACCATTGGATATGGAGACATAACACCATCAACCGCCCTTGGCAGGATTATAGCGATTTTTGCCTCTATTGGTGGAATAGCAACGTTTACAGCTTTTGTTTCAATCCTTGCCGAATATTTCTTGTCTGGCTCGATTAGGAGGATGATGGGGATGCACAGGGTAAAGTTTAAGGATCATTACGTTATCATGGGGAGGGGAGAAAGTGTAGAAAGCGCTTTGCTGGAGCTTATGGATGCTATAAGTAAAAATCAAGCTCCCAAAAAGCCAATAATCGTCATTCTTCCGAACGATGATGAGAGGAAGAAGCTTACCATTCCAGAGGAAGTGGAAGTTATCATCGGGGAGTTCACAAATAGGGAAACGTTGGAGAGAGCAAATATCGGGAACGCTGGTTATGTTCTACTGGCTTTGGGCGATGATTCCGAGTCCGTGTTCGTGACGTTAATGATAAAACAGCTTTCTAAGGCAAAGGTCTTTGTGGAGGTTCTTAAACACGAGAGTGTCCCCCTCTTAAGACAAGCTGGAGCAGATAGGGTAATAACCAGCAGAACTTTGGCTGGAAGGTTGCTTGCAAGCGCAGTCTTTGAGCCCGAGGTTGTTGACGTCATAGATGATATAACAACAGCCCTCGGGAGATATGATATAACTTCTCTAAGACTCCCCGAGATGGATAGAATGGCTTTTGGAGAAGCATTCAAAATTCTCTATTCCAGAGGGCTATTTCTCCTTGGTTATGCAAAAGAAGAAATTCACCTCATGCCACCTCTCGATGAGCCGATTCCAGAAGGTGCAAAGCTGTTGGTTATCCAGTCTGCAAAGTAGAGTTTCATTTCCACTGGAAATCTCAAACTTAAGGCCTTTATTTTTGTATTCTGGCTTTACTAATCAATGGTTTTGTAATTTTCAGCCTTTAAGTCCTTTTTTCGGGCATGGGAAAAATATATAAGCACTTTGAATCCACTACTATGTAGAATCATGCTTATGGGTGGTAACTATGGCGAGAAAAAAGAAAGTTGAGGATGGAATTAAAGAGCTTGAAGAGTTTGAAGAGCTTGAGGATTTCGAAGAACTTGGGGATGTTGAAGAATTGTCAAATGAAGCTGAAAAAACCAAAAAGAAGGAAATAAGAAGCTTGGAAGATCTTCCCGGAGTTGGACCCGCAACTGCTGAAAAGCTTAGAGAGGCAGGTTATGATAGTTTGGAAGCAATAGCAGTTGCATCTCCACTGGAACTAAAGGAGCTTGCTGGAATAAGTGAAGGGGCTGCTTTAAAGATCATTCAAGCCGCGAGAGAAGCTGCCAATATTGGAACCTTTATGCGTGCCGACGAGTATTTAAAAAAGAGGGCTGTTGTGGGCAAGATTACTACCGGAAGCAAGGCCTTAGATAAGCTTCTCGGCGGTGGAATTGAAACACAGGCTATTTCCGAGGTATTTGGAGAGTTTGGAAGTGGAAAATGCTTTGCAAAGGACACTCCAATCTATTACGAAAATGACACAGTAGTGCATTTTGAGAGCATAGAGGAAATGTATACAAAGTATGCACTCAAAAATGGCGAAGTTCCATTTGATAATGGCTTCGCTGTTCCAGTGGATACTGTGACCGTTTACGCCTTTGATCTTGACAGCGGAGAAGTAAAAAGGACAAAGGCAAGTTACATTTACCGGGAGAAGGTCTCAAACCTTGTAGAACTTAAGCTTTCAACTGGGATCAACATTAAAGTAACACTTCCTCACCCTGTGTTGGTATTTAGGGATGGGTTCCAGTGGATAAAGGCTGGAGAAATCAAAAGGGGAGATGTGCTTGTAGGGGTTAGGAAAGTACCAGCAAATTCTTTGACTATTGATGAGGATGATGCATACTTTTTGGGTCTATTTGTGGCTGAAGGTACAGCAAACCCTGTTTCGATAACAACAGGCTCTGAAGTTATCAAGGACTTTATCGTCGAGTACCTAAAAAGCAAAGACGGTTACACTCCAACGGTAGAAACGAGAAGGGGGCTTTATAGGATTCTTATAAGAAAGAGCACGGTAGATAGAGTACTTGGGAACTTAGCGAAGAGTGACGCAAGCACAAAAGAAGTTCCGGATGTAATTCTCAATGGGGATGAAACAACATTGATGGCATTTTTAGCCGGATATGTGGATGGTGACGGATACGTATCTAACAGTATTGTAGAGTTATCAACAAAAAGCAAAAAACTTGCAGATGGCTTAGTTTTCCTGTTAAAGCGTTTGGGAATAACCTCCACGGTTTCAGAGAAACTCATTGAAGGAAAGACGTACTACAGGCTTTATATAACTGGTGAAGACAGAAGCCTGCTTGAGGATGTAATTAAAAAGTCAAAAATTAAAGTTGGTGGATTTAATTCAGGAGGGATTGGGAGGTATCCACCACAGCTTGCACGGTACCTAGGAAAGCTTTATTCACACTTCAAGTTGCCTAAACGAGAAGGTGAGACAGCATATCACCTGCTAACACGTTCAAAGGAAGTTTGGTTTACTGAAAAGACGTTAGAGAAAATAGAAGAGTACTTTAAAAAAGCCCTTGCAGAGCTTGAGCGTGCTGAAAAAGAACTTTGCAATACTGATAAGCCAAAGCTACCATTTTCATGGACAGTCCTCAAAAAATATGGTTTTACAGAAGGTCAAATTAAAAATTACCGCTACCGGGGGATTCCTAAAGATACAGAATTAAGAGCTAAAGTTATATCCGCGCTAAAATCTGAAATTCAACACCTAAGAGAAATAGCAAGGCATGCACTTGAGGTGATATCTTTAGCTAGGAAGCTCTCATTCTACGAAGTTGAGAGCGTTAGCTTGGTGGAGTACAATGACTACGTCTACGATCTGGTGGTTCCAGAGGTTCACAACTTTGTTGCACCAAACGGGCTGATACTCCATAATACCCAATTAGCCCATACATTGGCTGTTCTCGTCCAAAAGCCCCCAGAAGAGGGCGGATTGAATGGAAGCGTAATCTGGATTGACACCGAGAACACCTTCAGACCGGAGAGAATAAAGCAAATAGCGGAAAATAGGGGTATGGATCCGGAGGAAGTACTAAAGAACATTTATGTTGCTAGGGCATTTAACTCCAATCATCAAATGCTCCTTGTGGAAAAAGCTGAGGAAATCATCAAACAAAAGGCTGCAAGTGATAGGCCGGTTAAACTTCTTGTGGTGGATTCTCTCACAGGACACTTTAGGTCTGAATACGTGGGAAGGGGAACACTTGCGGAAAGGCAACAAAAGCTTGCAAAACATCTGGCAGACCTTCATCGTCTAGCTAACCTTTACGACATAGCAGTATTCGTTACCAACCAGGTTCAAGCGAGACCTGATGCATTCTTTGGCGATCCAACAAGACCAATAGGCGGTCATATCTTGGCACACTCCGCCACTGTTAGAGTTTATTTAAGGAAAGGAAAGGCCGGAAAGAGGATTGCGAGACTTATAGACTCTCCGCATCTGCCTGAAGGAGAAGCGGCGTTTACGATAACTGAAAAAGGAATTGAAGATTAGCCCTTTAACTTTTTAAACTCTTTTCTAAATTTCCTTTGAGGATCTATGAAGGTAGAGGCAAAGCTGAACCCAACTTACGAAGAGATCGTGGATATTTTCAACCGGGCCCTCTCAAAAGAGGCTATAGTGAATATCTTTGCCCATTGCAGGGTTTTTTACGATGGAAGGGCCAAGAGTGAACTCGGCCCGGGTGATAGGGTTATATTAATAAAGCCTGATGGCTCCTTTTTAATTCACCAAAAGGAAAAGCGAGAGCCTGTCAATTGGCAACCCCCTGGGAGTTCTGTCGGGCTTGAGATAAATGATGGGAAGTTGTTCCTTAGGAGCGTCCGGCGAAAGCCTCGGGAGATTCTTGAAGTGGAGCTCCTTAACGTTTACCTTATATCTTATTTTCAGGCGGAAGACTATGAGGAGCTGGCATTAACGGGCAGTGAGGCAGAGATGGCTGACCTGATTTTTGAGGACCCTTCTCTTATTGAAGCGGGCTTTAAACCGTTATTTAGGGAAAAGCCCATAAAGCATGGAATTGTGGACGTTCTTGGAGTGGACAAAGAGGGAAACATTGTTATCCTTGAGCTCAAGCGCAGGAGGGCTGATTTGCATGCTGTTAGTCAGCTCAAGAGGTATGTCGAGGCCATGAGAGAAGAACATGAAAAAGTGCGTGGCATTTTGGTTGCTCCCTCTCTAACTTCCGGTGCCAAAAAACTTTTGGAAAAAGAAGGGTTGGAGTTTAGAAAGCTAACTCCTCCAAAAAGGGGAAAATCCAAAAGGGGAAGGCAAAAAACTCTTTTTGACTAGCCCATTGCCATTTCGTGTGGAAGCATTTCTCTGACTTTTACTTTCATTACGTTGTCTTCGCTTGAAACTTCAATTACTTTCCCCAGCCCCACAAGCCTTAGCTGTATTCTGCACACGGTAACTTCTCGCTCATCGCTCTCTTCCCAAGGTATTCTCTGTTCCATCTCTTCCATCTTTAGGACTTCTGCTATTATTCCCTCTGTTCCGCGAGTTATGTCTTGGGGGGTTTCATAGGTTAAGAATACCCTTTCTCCTGGCTTTAATTTTCGGGTAACAATAACGTTTCTTGCACTTCTTACCTCTATTGTCCTGTAGGGATTTCTCATGAGTTGATCAAGAGTTTTCCGGGCTATCCCCCCAAGTACAAGGAGTTCCATACCCTTCACCTCACAGATAAACACTTTCGTATTCTTTTTCGACCCTTCTTCTCGCGGACTCCATCTGTTCGTGCATTTTTCTCAGCTGCTCTTCTATCATCTCTGCTTCCTTCAGCAAAGGTTCGGTTGAAACCTCTATTGGGGCTAATTTTTTGAGCACCTCAATTACATTTGCTGCTGCCCTTGGGTCGGGTCTATCGCCGAAAGTCTCTCCCAGAATGGCATATGCCTTGAGCTTTTCTTTACTCGCTTCCCACAACAGTTTTCCGCTCATCCCCATTATGGAGCCGTATTTCAGTATCTTGACCCCCAATTTTTCTAAATCCTTGTTTTCTTCTTCACTCCCACCTACGCCCCAGACTTCCATTTGTTCTTTGAAAAAGCCAATTCCCATGCCGCCAAGTGAAATTACCTTCTCAGCATTGTTTTCTTTTAGGTAGCCAACGATTTCTCTTGCTATCTCGTTTACCAAAGTTGGAGGAATGTATATGTCTGCAACAGCAATGATAATATTGTCCTTCCCGTAGAATCTCAATGGTGGGTTTGGTTTGCCCTCCAGAATTAGAGACATTGGTGGTAAAAACGGGCTCTCCACGTAGCCTATCATTTCCATGTTGAGTTCTTTTGCTATAAAATTAGCAGCTATATGCCCTACAAGCCCAATCCCGGGATATCCTTCAATAAAAATGGCTCTTTCAATTTTTGGAAGTATCAGCTCAACCGGTTTTTGCATTTTTCCCACCCCCCATGACAATATTTAGTAATTAAAAGTTATTAAATCTTTTGCCGTTGTTAGTGTACAGATTTGTGTTACTCTGATTAGTGGTTAATAAAATATGAATAGAAAAAGTATATCAACCATAAATGCGACCCTTTTACGGTGGTTTGGGATGGATAGTAGCGATCATTGGAAGTTTAGTACTAATAGATTAAAGATTGCAACTGTGGCAAAGCCGCCGTGGAGCTATAAATCTCATAATGGAAAACTGGAGAGGATTATTTTAAGTCTAGGCAGTGGAAAAGGAAAATTTTCGGAGATTTATGGTATTCCCCGTTCTCTCGGCTGCATAGGGAACAACAGGTTTATCTTGAGAGACGAGAAAATAGGGATAGAAGAAATTGAAAGGGTGGTTAAAGAGTTTACAAGACTGGGCGGTCGGGAGATATACTTGGTGAACTATGACGAAGTTGAAGAGTTAATTGAAATTTCAAGGCATATCTCGGCAAGCTTTCCTGGAGATGTTTTTGCTACGATTAGAATTGAAGACATCAATGCCCTTGATCCGGTGGAAGGCTTAAAGGTGATAGTGGAGATGGAGTATTCGGAAGATGCTCTCTCGGAACTGGAACATCTAAAATGGGCTCATGGAGCACTAATAATGGCAAGGTATAAGGAATACACTGAGCTTCTTCAGCAAAAAGTTGAGTTTCCTGGAGAAGTTTATGTGGATATCCTTTTTCCAGGTTCACTAAAAAACGTTGAGTTTAACCTGTTTGAGGTTAAGAAGCTCTTGCCTTCCTCTCCAAACAAGTACCACAGTTGCTTGGCTGGTACGATCGCTATAGCTGCAGATGGTTACATAACTCCCTGCCCCTTGCTGAGGAATTTCGTGGTTGGCAACATAAGAAAGGATAAACTCTGGTACCTGCCTAGAAGAAAAGTTCTAAATCAGTTTTGGACACTCACCAAAGATAATATAACTCTCTGTCGCTCGTGTCCATTTAAATACACGTGCCACGACTGCAGGGCGCTTGAATATCAAGCATCTGGAGATATCCATGGTATAGAATACTGTGAATTTTTGGGGATTAAAGTTAATCAAAATCCAGAATAGAGTGGTACCCTTTTCCGTCCTTTTTCACTGCTTTGGAAAACGAAAATCCCCTTATCCCGAAATCAAACATGTCAAAATAGTATATGCCAAACCTATCAACGTACTTACTGAATTCAAGAATTTTTTGATATATGTCCTCTTCACTTGAGAAGTACCATTCTATGAGATAGCCCTCAGGCTTTATTACACCGATCATTATCTCATGCTCTTTGAACTTATCTAAAAATTCTTTGCTGAGAGATCTTGCTATTCCACAGAATCCTCTGTTGTAGGCTTCTTCATTTACTACCGTCATAAAGCCCCTTAGTATTCCTAACTCCTTGAGCCTGTTTATCATGTACCTTATTGTTGGTCTCTTTTTTCCCAAGGCTTCTTCTATTTCCTTCATCGGTGTTCTTGCATCTCTTTTTAGGATATCAAGCAAGAGGGCGTAGTCATAGCTAAACTCCCACTTTCCAAACTCCAGTTTCTTTGAGGGATAAGCGTATACCTCGTAGTATTCATAATTTGGAGAATACCTTGACAGCAGTTCGTCTATTTTGTCCCTCTGCTCTAGGGGGACATACATTACTGTTGAAACCCCGTTTATAAAACCGAAAAACGGAACTGCAACGGGAATAAAGGAATTGCGGTACATTCTGGCAATTGTGGATTTTATGTTCTCTCTTGGAACCGATAGAAATGCCACGTAGCTCATGAGCCCGAGTTTAGCTATGCTAATTGATGCAACCATATGCACACTCTTGGAGGGACCATAATATTTATCAAAAAGTTTTTTGAGCTTTGGGTAGCTAATATTTTCTTTCTTGGCTATACTCCTAATGCTTTCAAGTGGATATTTGTTCAGCAAATTTATTAGAAATTCAATCTCCTCTTTGTTGACTGAAATGCCACTCATCAGTAATTAGTTTCCATAAATTATGTTATATACCCTAGTTCCCATTAGATCGTTAGAGTTATAAGCACTTAAGTCTTTTGGTTGATTGGTGGTTGTTATGAACTTTCAGCAGGAAATCCTGATCATAAAATCCGAAATCTATCCGATAATCAGCAAACACTACCCGAAAAACACTCACAGGGAAATAATCAGCCTCTACGACCTAATAACCTTCGCAATACT
>NZ_KE387149.1:255109-261757 GCF_000430485.1 Thermococcus sp. PK | reverse complement strand
CCATAGTAAAACTTTTTTTAGAGGGAACAAACCCAACTGCGGGCTTTTCAGAGATGATTTCTGAAGAACCCTTCTTCTCCTTCCTGTTTTTTCTGGCCAACTCCTTGGTCTGAATGGGCTTTGAGTCCAGTATTCTAACGTATTCTCTGGCGTGTTTTTTGAATAATTCTTCCTGCGCTAGGAGCAGGAGTTTTTCGTGCCTGTTCAAGCGTTCTGTTAGTTTGTTGTACCTGATTTTTGGGAACAGCTTCATTTCTTCGATTAGGACTCTGTAAGCGTGCTTGTAAACTCCTCCGAAGTGCAGGTGGGCTAGTATTGCGAAGGTTATCAGGTCGTAGAGGCTGATTACTTCCCTGCGAGTGTTTTTCGGGTAGTGTTTGCTGATTATCGGATAGATTTCGGATTTTATGATCAGGATTTCCTGCTGAAAGTTCATAACAACCACCAATCAACCAAAAGACTTAAGTGCTTATAACTCTAACGATCTAATGGGAACTAGGGTCACTTTAGTTAATATACTAACGACTACATTTAAACCCCAAAAAGGCATGGCTAAAATCTTCGGTCTTGATGTAGTTAAAGATAAAAAGAAAATTAGAGAAATGATATCATTATGTGCTCAAGATTTAGAGCTTGATGTTCTGCTTTCTGTCAGGACGAATTTAAAATTCTATGGTATAATACGGGGAATTCCAAAGAACGAACTTGAGAAACGCTTAGATGATATTGTTGAAATGTTTGGTTTAACTGAGCATCAGCATAAAAGAGTACTTGAACTGTCTGGAGGATTAAGACGAAGGACACAATTAGCTAGGGCTTTCTTAGATCCAAGAAGTAAATTAATATTTATAGACGAGCCAACCTTAGGACTAGATCCCATCGGGAAAAAGATTACCTGGGATCTCATTCGTGAAATGAGTAAGGAGGGATACTATTTCGTCCTAACAACTAACGACATGGCGGAAGTTGAGAGTCTATCTGATGAGATAGTTTTCATACATAAAGGAAGGATAATCCTTCATACAACTCTTAGAGAATTCAAACATGTTTATGCCGGTAAAGTCATGGTGACGTTCAAAAAGGAATTATTCCCTCAACTTATGGGAATGCTGTCTAATTATCTCAAACGCAACAACTTAGGGAAAATTATTGGAAAAGATACTGTAGAGCTGGAAGATAAATTGGCATTTTATGAACTTCTCCTGTTCTTGCGAGATATCGGTTTTGATATTACTCAAATTGTTGTTAAGGAGGAGACATTGCTTGATGGATTTATAAAGCTCATTGGGGGGATTGAAAAATGAGGCTCTATGGGTTCGTATACAGGGAGATATCATTAAAGAAAGAGGCAATAGGAGGGTTTATATCACAATTTTTAACCCCAATCCTGTACTTTCTGTTTTTTGCATTCTCATTATCGAGAACCGTGAATTTTGAGTATCATGGAAAGACCATAAGCTATCTCCTTTATGTTCTTCCAGGTATTATTGCAATTCAAATATTTTATTCTTATCCTGTTGTTAGCTCGACAACATTTAATGATGTTAGATTTGGGATAATACGAACATCCCTTCTCGGAGGGGGAAGTTTGAGTGGTTATATTCTTGCGAAGGTATTAGTGGAGAGCACTGTAGTTATCTTGGTGTCCTTATTCCTGGTGTTTGTGGGAGTTCTGTTCCTTAATTTGTATCTATCTTCTGCAACGTTGCTTCAATTTGTACTCTATTTGTTAGTCTCAACGGTGTTTTGGATAAGCATGGGCATAATAATTGGGGTAAAGATGAGAGGGGAATTAACAAGAAACATGCTTTCTGCTCTACTTAATCTGCCAACAATCTTCACTGCTCCTGTATTTTATCTCAAAGGCTCTGCTCCTATGTGGATAGAATTTTTAGGAAAAATTAACCCATTGACATATCACGTCGTTGGCCTTCGAGAGATCCTATTACTCGGTGGGGCTCCTGTTGAGTTCTGGATAATCTCTTTGCTCTTAGGTATGGGGTCTGTTGCAGTATCAATAAAATTAACATCTGAAGTTGCTCCAAAATGAGTTTTTTATTTTTATTTAGCATTCTTCAGGTTGGCACTTTGGTGTCCAAGGGAGACAACCCTTAAATAGCTCCATCCAAGATTTCTATTTTGGTGATGTCAAATGCCAAGAATAGGAATTATTGGTGGATCCGGTGTTTATGGTGTATTTGAGCCAAAAGAGACAGTAAAAGTGCACACACCATATGGAAGGCCCTCGGCTCCAGTGGAAATAGGAGAGATAGAGGGTGTGGAAGTTGCATTTATTCCCAGACATGGAAAGAATCACGAGTTCCCTCCACATGAAGTTCCCTATAGGGCAAACATATGGGCACTTAAGGAGCTTGGCGTCGAGAGAATCATAGGAATTACTGCGGTTGGTTCTCTTAGAGAAGAGTACAAGCCGGGGGATATAGTTATCACGGATCAATTCATCGATTTCACAAAAAAGAGGGACTACACCTTCTACAACGGCCCAAGGGTTGCCCATGTTTCAATGGCCGACCCCTTCTGCCCGGAGATGAGGAAGATCTTCTATGAAACTGCCAAGGAACTAAACATCCCAGTGCACGAAAAAGGAACCTATGTATGTATTGAAGGCCCAAGGTTCTCCACGAGGGCGGAATCTATGATGTTCAGACAATTCGCTCACATAATTGGAATGACCCTTGTGCCGGAGGTAAATCTTGCTAGGGAGCTCGGCATGTGCTACGTCAACATTGCAGCAATTACCGACTACGACGTCTGGGCAGAGAAGCCAGTTGACGCTCAAGAAGTGCTCAAGGTCATGCACGAAAACAATGAGAAGATAAGGAAGCTCTTAAAAGTCGGTGTTCCAAGGATCCCCCAAGAAAGGAAGTGCGGCTGTGCTGATGTCCTCAAGACGATGTTCGTTTGAATCCAACATTTTTATAACCCTCTCTTCTACATTTTGTGGGTGGTTCCATGAGCATCCTCATAAAGAATGGCTACGTAATATACGGCGAGAACCTTGATGTTATCAAGGCCGATGTTTACATTGAAGGGAACAGAATTTCCAAAGTTGGGAAAAACCTCAATATCGGGGCGGATTATGTAATTGACGCTAGGGGAAAAGTCATTTCTCCGGGATTTATAAACGCTCACACACACTCCCCAATGGTTCTCCTGAGGGGTCTTGCTGATGACCTGCCCCTTATGGAATGGCTTCAAAACTACGTCTGGCCAATGGAAAGAAAACTTAAGCCGGAACACATATACTGGGGCGCCCTCCTTGGAATCACTGAGATGATAAAGAGTGGAACAACAGCTTTTGTTGACATGTATTTCCACATGGAAGGGGTTGCAAAGGCCTCTGAGGAGGCTGGAATAAGAGCTTATCTGAGCTACGGCATGGTGGATCTTGGAGATGAAGAAAAGAGGAATGCTGAGATCAAAGAAACTCTCAAACTCTTGGAGTTTATCGAGAAGTTAGATTCTTCAAGGATAGAGTTCTTCTTTGGGCCCCACGCTCCTTACACCTGCTCTCCAGAGCTTTTGAAATGGGTCAGAGAAAAAGCCGATGAAAGTAAAAAGAGAATAACGATACACATAAACGAAACAAAAGATGAGGTAAAACAGATAAAGGAAAAATACGGTAAAACTCCAGTAGAGTTTTTGGACGAGTTGGGTTTCTTGAAAAGCGATGTCACAGCGGCCCATGGAGTATGGTTAACTGACAAGGAGATTGAAATTCTAGCCAAAAGGAAAGTTACGATAGTTCACAATCCTGCAAGCAACATGAAGCTTGGCAGTGGGGTAATGCCCTTGGAGAAGCTCCTTAGAGCCGGAGTTAACATAGCACTGGGCACGGATGGAGCTGCAAGCAACAACAACTTGGACATGATAGAGGAGATGAAACTAGTTTCTCTCCTCCACAAGGTTCACAATTTAAACCCAACCCTTGCCGATGCAAGAACAGTTTTTAAGATGGCTACCCAAAACGGAGCGAAAGCCCTCAATTTGGACGCTGGAGCCATAAAGGAAGGGGCTCTTGCAGATATTGTCGTTATTGATTTTAATAAGCCTCACCTAAGGCCGATAACCAACATAATTTCCCATATAGTGTATTCCGCCAATGGGAACGATGTTGAGACAACTATAATAGATGGGGAAATAGTCATGCTCGACGGAGAAGTTTTGACCATTGATGAAGAAAAAGCTTTGGATAAGGTTCAGAAGATAGTCGATGAGCTTCGCTAACCTTTTATCTTTTTGGTGCATATTTTTATGCGGTGGGCATTATGGAGCTGAATTTTGGGTCTCTCACATTTAAAGTCGTTCAGGGCGATATAACCCGTTTTCCAGCCGAAGCAATAGTTAACGCCGCAAACAAATACCTAGAACACGGTGGTGGGGTTGCCTACGCAATAGCAAAAGCTGCTGGGGATGTTAGAGAATACATAAGGATAAGCAAAGAAGCCATGAAAGAGCAGATTGGAAGAAACTGGATCGAGCATGGGGAAGTTGTTGTAACACCTGCAATGAAAATGGAGCAGTATGGCATAAAGTACGTCATCCACACCGTTGGGCCTTACTGTGGTGGTAAATGGGATGAGGATAAGAAGGAAAAGCTCAAGAAGGCTATTCTCGGGGCTTTAAAAAAGGCTGAGGAGCTCGGAGTCAGGAGCATAGCCTTCCCGGCTATAAGTGCTGGCATCTATGGCTGTCCCTTTGAAGAGGTTGTGAAGACTTTTGTCGAGATGGTAAAGGAGTTTTCGGAAGAAGCGAAAAGCGTTAAGGAAGTTTATCTGGTGCTGTACTCTAAGAAGGATTACGAGAGGGCTTTGAAGACTTTGACGGTTTAATGTCTCTTGCTGATAAATCTAATTCTGCCGAACTAACTACTTGACTTCTTTTCCAACTTGTTTTGATTATTTGTTTGATTTAATTTGTTGAATACTTTAAACAAACTTATAGTAATAGAAAATTTACCCTAGTTCCCACCACCTGTGAAGTTGTATAATCTGTCCAGATTCACGGCCAGAATCGCCCCTAAAATCCTGACAGCTAACCCCCTCAAACTAACACTCCTGCTCGGCTTCAGAAGAAACTCAGAAAACTTCGAAAACAAAGTCTCAATCCTCCTGCGAAAGTCAGACAAGTACTTGTAAAACTTCTTCTCCTCCAGATTACTAACCTGATTCTCCCGCTTCACCGGCGTGTAAACAACGCCAAACCTCAGAAATTCCTCCTCGAGCCCCCTGCTAACATACCCCTTATCCAAAAACAGAAAACAGCCGGAAAACTCCTCAACAATCACCCAGAACTTTTCCCGGACAACACTCACATCATGCTTATTCGCCGGATCAACAGACAGTAAAGCCAGCAAATTTCCATCAGAGTAACAGGTCAGCTTGTACCCATTAGTAAAACTTTTTTTTAGAGGGAACAAACCCAACTGCGGGCTTTTCAGAGATGACTTCTGAAGAACCCTCCTTATCCTTCCTGTTTTTTCTGGCCAACTCCTTGGTCTGAATGGGCTTTGAGTCCAGTATTCTAACGTATTCTCTGGTCGTGTTTTTTGAATAATTCTTCCTGCGCTAGGAGCAGGAGTTTTTCGTGCCTGTTCAAGCGTTCTGTTAGTTTGTTGTACCTGATTTTGGGGAACAGCTTCATTTCTTCGATTAGGACTCTGTAAGCGTGCTTGTAAAACTCCGTTAAAGTGCAAGTGTGCTAGTATTGCGAAGGTTATTAGGTCGTAGAGGCTGATTATTTCCCTGTGAGTGTTTTCGGGTAGTGTTTGCTGATTATCGGATAGATTTCGGATTTTATGATCAGGATTTTCCTCTGAAAGCTCAATACAACCACCAATCAATCAAAAGACTTAAGTGCTTATAACTCTAACGATCTAATGGGAACTAGGGTATTGTATAATATCAAACAAATCCCTACGAAGTGTTGGCTCACCTCCACATAAACATAAGACCAGAACATTTAATTTCGCCAGTTCGTCTATGACATTAAATATCTCCTCTTTGCTAAGTTCTCTGCGGATTATATCCGAGGAACAACCAAGGTAACAATAGGGACAATTATAGTTACATCGGTATGTAACATCGATTGCTGTAGAAACAGGGCCCTTTAGATTTTCCGGCCAGATGCGATACTTGCGATAAAGGCTTCTAAGCTCGCTAAATATCTCTGGGAGCTCTTTCAATTCCCCAGCCCTGTAAGGTACATTTGTATCAGTGGACATTTGGATAAATCTGGTGAGAATATTCGAAAAAGAATAATAAAACGTTTGAAGTTCATTTGATAGATTGCCAACACCCACTCTCATTATCTTCACCTTTTATGTCAAGTTTTTACTCAAGGTGCTATGCTGTATCTTTGGATCTCTAATTAGGAAAGTGTTGCCATGTAAAAGCCACTTTGCTATCCATGCTGCTACTCCCCAAACAACTGCGATATACATTGCAGCAATAACCCATACTGCCGCAGCCGCCATAACCGTACCGCCAACATTTAATACATACGCATGGCTTATTGCTATTTCTTTGGTAATTCCTGAAGTAATACCAACATCACCCGTTCTGCCTACCCGTAAAGTGTGTGTAGGGTGTTAATTTCATAACGGGTAGGCTTCCAGCCTCCCGTCTT
>NZ_KE387149.1:241931-255009 GCF_000430485.1 Thermococcus sp. PK | reverse complement strand
CCTTCTTCTCCTTCCTGTTTTTTCTGGCCAACTCCTTGGTCTGAATGGGCTTTGAGTCCAGTATTCTAACGTATTCTCTGGTCGTGTTTTTTGAATAATTCTTCCTGCGCTAGGAGCTAGGAGTTTTTCGTGCCTGTTCAAGCGTTCTGTTAGTTTGTTGTACCTGATTTTGGGGAACAGCTTCATTTCTTCGATTAGGACTCTGTAAGCGTGCTTGTAAACTCCTCCGAAGTGCAAGTGTGCTAGTATTGCGAAGGTTATTAGGTCGTAGAGGCTGATTATTTCCCTGTGAGTGTTTTTCGGGTAGTGTTTGCTGATTATCGGATAGATTTCGGATTTTATGATCAGGATTTTCCTCTGAAAGCTCAATACAACCACCAATCAATCAAAAGACTTAAGTGCTTATAACTCTAACGATCTAATGGGAACTAGGGTTTAAATAAGTATGCCGAGGCAACAATGAAGCAAAAAATCAAGGGGGTGGCGAAGTATGGAAGTTGTAGAACTAAAAGCAAAGCTACCTCCAGTTGCCCCAAGTGCTGGTGGTGTTGGTCTTGCATGTTGTTGCGACAAGGTTGGAACTGGAAAATGACGCTATAATTTTATTGTTATTTTTTATTTTTAAACCCTAAACCGGGGGATAACTATGGTGGGTTTTATTCATACGTTTCAAATAAAAAACAAGTATATGGGCTTTGATCCCCTGAGCAAGACATTATTAATTTTAGATTCTAAAGAAGTTAAGGTCATAAACAAGATTAAACGGAATGCTCCATTGACATTAAGTGAGAGGCAGATGCTATTGGAAATCCAAAAAACGTTAGATTCAAAACGTGAGAATGTAAATCCGATAATAGTGCCTGCAGAGATTAATCCAAACATGATGGTTTTAATGGTCTCTCAAACCTGTAATATGAAATGCGCATATTGCTACGCATTTGAGGGTACATACACAAAGCCAGGTATACTTAAAATAGAACTAGGGAAAAGAGCCCTAGACATAGCAAATGAACTAGGAGTGGGCACTGTTCAGTTTTATGGTGGCGAGCCATTATTAAACTTCGATTCAATAGAGAAGTTGGTGGAATATGCTGACATCAATGGATACAAGTTCAGATATGGTATTGTAACTAACGGAACGTTAATTAATAGGCGAATTGCTGATTTTTTTACCCAGTATGACTTTGAAGTAACGGTCAGCGTTGATGGTCCCCAAGTAGTAAACGACCTGAATAGGAAGTATAAAAATGGGAAAGGCACATACGCAGATATTATAAAAGGACTAGAACTGCTAAATGAGAGGGGTATCAAACTAGCATTAGAAGTAACATATGCCAGAAATTACATTCAGAAATATTCCATACGTGACATATTGTCTCATTTGAGTAAATATTCAAAGACATTTGTAGTCGGGTATGTTCTTCCGCCAGTGCAATTTCAAAATAACATTATTAGGGATAAATATGCATTAAAAGAAGCGGAAATTGAGGAATTCTTGAAGGAACTAGTGGATTATCTGTTTGACAAATGGGAAGAGGGTATACCAATAAAAGAAATGGGCATATGTAGAATTCTTAGGGAGATTCTCGATCCAGAATATCATGTGAAAACGTACATATGTTCCGAGATGCCTCTGAGGATAACTGTATTTCACGATGGAGATGTGTATCCATGCCATCAAACGTACTTAGACAGGCGATTTTATTTAGGAAATATAAAAGACAAAGATTTCACAAAACTCTTAACGGAGAAAATGTCTAGGGCAGCAGAACATTTTACTATGTCAAAGCTGAAATTGCATGACGCTTGGTTTAGCAATCTTGGTGATTTCTGTAGAATCCATTTAAAAGAAAAAGTGAACGGTACGTACGTTCCTAAGTATCCTAGGGCCTATGAGAGGGCATTTGAGCACATACTATACAATGTTGCTACTAGGGATATGAAGAAAGTCATAGAAACCCTCGGGGGGACTATAGTTGGGTGAGAACTTCCGAAAACTCATGGAGATTGGGAGAGCGCACAAGAAATACATGCTCCTGCTCGTTGTACTGGGAGTTATATCAACGATTCTTTCTGCCATGGTTCCATTTTACTTAAGGAACCTCTTGGATGAGCTTGAAATGTTAACACTTTCCCAGATACTTAGGGAGATAGGGATTATACTTGGTCTTTACACACTTTCTACTGTAATATACCTCTATGCTGGTTTCATAAGCAACTTTGCCGAGACCAAAGCTGCAGCATGGCTGAAGAGAAGGCTTTTTATCTCAACCCTATACGCAGAAAACATAAAACCTGGGGATGCCCTTTCGCGGATTCAATCAGATACCGAAATAGTAGGCAGACTTGGAATGTCTCTTATACCTGCTGTAATAATTGAGGGATTTTCTCTCGCTATGGCCGTTTTTGTCGTCTTCAAGCTCAACGTTTATCTGGGATTACTCACACTCATCACAATGCCGATATATGGCTTCTCCATGAGGGCATTTGTCCATAGATTGAAGATTGCTTCATCAAATGAGAGGGAAAAATACTCAAAGACAGTTACCGCTTTCAAGGAAGGACTTGATGGCAGGCTGGATGCCAAAGCTCTGAACGCCTTTGAGTATCTCATCTCTAGGATATCCAAAAATCTCGATGAATGGGTCGAGGCGACAAAGAAGATGGCGTTCTATCAAACGGCAAACTATGGTCTCCAGTCATACCTCTCAACTATCTTGCCTTTGACCATACTTCTTGCAGGCCTTCTGCTTGTTAAGAAGGAAATGGCCCCACTCTCCGTCGTCATTGCTGTCTTCTCATATCTAGGAAAAGTTTACTACCCCATAGAGCGCTTTGCGTTTCTATGGAGCGCATATCAAAGGGCAATTCCAGTTCTGAACAGGATATGGGGAATACTCGAAATAGGGGAGTCCTCAGAAAGGTCTGCATGTAATCCATACTCCTTCGATATTACACTTAAAGACGTTCACTTTTCCTTTGATGACGAGAAAGAAGTGCTCAGGGGCATATCAGCTATAATACCTTATGGAAAGAAACTTGGAATTGTAGGTTCATCAGGTGTTGGAAAAACAACATTAGCCATGCTTCTTGCAGGAATACTAAGCCCAACAAAGGGCACTGTGAGCATAGGAGGCTGTCATCCATCTTCCATTTTAGGTAATTCTCTCATATATATACCCTCTTCCCCCCATCTCTTTACAGGGACTGTTAAGGAAAACATTGCTCTGGGCATGAACGTTAATGACAATGATATTGCAAAATTGCTTGAGCTCGTTGAGCTTGGGGGCATTGATATGAACACTCTAATTGAAGAAGGCGGCAAGAACCTTTCACTCGGGCAGAAGCAACGAATTGCTCTGGCAAGAGCATTGGTTAGAAGACCGAAAATACTTATCCTAGACGAGGCAACTTCGGGCATAGACTCGGAAACTGAAGCAAAAATCCTAGAGAGGCTCAAGATGATGGATATGACGGTGGTGGTCATCTCTCATAGACTTTCAACCGTCAGGGAAATGGAAGAGATATGGGTGCTTGACGGGGGCATGGTGACATGCAGAGGACGGCACAATGAGTTGCTTCAGTCGTGCCAGAGGTATCGTGAACTCTTTAGAGAGCAGCAAAAAGGCTAACTGAAGATGAAACATAAAAGTACTGCATCCCTAGAAACTTTCAGCGAAACCCTCTGGGAAAAACAACTCTGGAAGAATATGTGCCTTGAACCACACACTTCATTAATAAAAGCTTTTAAACTGTTTTAAATTGTGTAATTTTGGATAGAGACATGTGGTCCTACAAATTCGAAAAGGAGACCGTTCTTACTGCCGGAGTAGCTGTCAACAGGGGTGCCATGATCATCGGTGAACACTACAAAATCGTACCTCTCAAGCTGAACAGGAAGGGGAGATCTTAAATGGGTTAAATTTTATGGCGGCAAAGATGACTAGGAGGGACATTCAATAGTAGTCGAAGGCCTACAAAGGTGGACGAAAATGGGGACAAAATCTGGGAGAGGAAGTACTGGATTTTGCCGATGAATGACAGTATTATGCTGATCGGAAGCTCCAAAGATGAGAATGGCTGGAAGATTAATCTCATACAGGTCAATAACGAGAGTGAAGTCTTAGAAAAGAAAGCTCTTGTCAATGGTGTGATCTTCGATGTCGTCAGCGCTGAGAAGGGAATTCTTTTAGCTGGCGAACATGATAGGGAGTTCTACGTTGCTTAGCAGGTGGAGAACTTGATGGAAAGGCAATTCTGATAAAAATAAGTAAAGAGGGGGAGCTTCTTTGGAGAAAAGATCTCTGGGAGAATGGGTGGGTTCAAGTTGTTAAAAAAATTCAGTGATAGAATTTTTGTGGCGGGTGTGGTCAAAAGTGAAGGAAAAAGCATATGAGAATTGAGCTTTTAAAGAAAGGGATATTATGAGATCCATAATTGAAAAGTGGGAAAATTTCAAAACTTTCACTGACAGTCCTCTTTAAAAAAGATCTCAAAAAGGAGCCTGAAGTGGTTAAGGAGCGGAGCACGGTTAGGTGTATTTTCACTTCAGCACACTTTACCTTTCCAAAAGAGGGGGATTAGGAAATGAAGCGAGTATGGATTGCTGTGTTCATACTTTGGCTGTTAGTTCTCAATTTTCGGAGGTATATCCATAGAGCATATGGATTTTAACTTAATCCTGATAATCATTATTGGAGGGGAGGAATTGATGAAAACAAGTAAAAAAGGAGGAAATAAAATATGAAACTCATCGCTCTTTGTTGCTCTTCCCGAAAGGAAGGAAACACATCAAAAGCCATCTCTTTACTTTTAGAGAAACTATCAACAAATTGGCAAAAAGAGATAATACACCTTTACGATTTCGATATAAAAGCATGTGGTGAGCTCTGCAGTGCTGAATGCTTAAGAGAGAATGCATGCAAAGTCGATGCCCTTGATGAGAGAGTAAAGCTCTTTGAAGTGTTGAAAAGTGCTGATGTAATAGTCATCGGAACGCCAACTTACAATATGGACGTTCCTTCTAAGCTGAAGGCTTTGTTGGAGCGTGATTTTCTTGAGAACTATTTAAAAAATAAAGTCGTGGCTCTGTTGATTGTTTCAAACTTAGGCGGTGTAAAAGCTCTCTGTACTCTAACATCTTCGCTAATCTTAGATGCTCAAGCTATAATTGCTGGTGCCGTTATTGTGCCGGGATATCAAAAAAAGGGGAAACCATAAATAACTCAAAAACTCAAATGCTGGTTGATTATTTAGCAAAGAGAATTGTGGAGATTGCGAATCTTATGCACTAAAGGACACCCACTTAACGTACCTCCCCCCATCTCCACTTTCTTCGGGCTCTGCAAAATAGTCTTCCTTAATTAAAACGTTGTTTGTCCATCCAAAAATCCAGTGCCAAGCTTCAATGAACAGTTCTTCAAAAGAACACCACTGGCTTGCTCTCAATTTGCTTAAATTTTCTTTCAGCTCTTCCACTTCAGTCACAAGTCTTTTTACTTCGCTTGCAACTCTACTAGCAACTTCCCACGCTATCTTCCCATCATCTCTATCAAAGAACGGAACTCCAACATATTCGTATTTTTCTAAAATTTCACTTGTTTTTCCACTTTTGTGGAATTCTTCGAGTGCCCTGCCTAAAGCTTCTGCTTCATCTTCCTCTGCTTTTCCAGACCAGACTAAGTCGGGAAAAGCGTTTCTTGAGCCAGTGTGATTACCAAAGGAGTAGAACATGTAATTTCCAAACTTTGCCGAATGACAGCCCCAGTAAAAGTCCTTTGCAATCTTTCCCCAGTCACCTCTAATTTCACGGGCATAAGGAATGAACTTCCTCTTTTCGCCCCATTCATTTTCCAGCATGGTTAGGAACTTCAAATCTAAGGCGTAGCAACCAACAACAGCAAAACGGAGGTATTCTAGCTTTGAGTATCTCAAACAGTTCAATCTTTTCAGGTCATCATCTACCCACTTAAAGTTTTTAATTAAATATTCTGCTAAGGCTTCTCCATATTTAACTCCAATCTCCCTAAGTTTCAAAACGTCTTCCCATGGTGTAAAGCAGAAGTTGAGCTTAATCTGCCCACTTTCTTCTTTTAAGAAGCTCTCCCAAAGGAAGTAATTCAAGGATTCCTTATCTACCAGCTGCAAAGCGTTTTCCATGCTTATGGGCGACTCAGAAAGTTTGAGTATTAGCTCTTCAGCCTTGTATGCATGCTTCCAGTACTCTCTTTCTCCATTCCCACATACGTAAACCATCAGTTTGCTCATAGATGTCACCAAGGATTAATACTGGGCAGAAGACTTAATAGTTTTGTCCATAATTTTCTCGGCAACGGGGGATGGAGATATTTGGAAGCAAGATGCTCCAAACAGGAGAAGCTGAGTAATGAATTTTACCCTAGTTCCCACCATCTGTGAAGTTGTATAATCTGTCCAGATTCACGGCCAGAATCGCCCCTAAAATCCTGACAGCTAACCCCCTCAAACTAACACTCCTGCTCGGCCTCAGAAGAAACTCAGAAAACCTAAAAAATCTCAATCCTCCTGCGAAAGTCAGACAAGTACTTGTAAAACTTCTTCTCCTCCAGATTACTAACCTGATTCCCCCGCTTTACTGGCGTGTAAACAACGCCAAACCTCAGAAATTCCTCCTCGAGCCCCCTGCTAACATACCCCTTATCCAAAAACAGAAAACAGCCGGAAAACTCCTCAACAATCACCCAGAACTTTTCCCTGACAACACTCACATCATGCTTATTCGCCGGATCAACGGACAGCAAAGCCAACAGGTTCCCATCAGAGTAACAGGTCAGCTTGTACCCATAGTAAAACTTTTTTTAGAGGGAACAAACCCAACTGCGGGCTTTTCAGAGATGATTTCTGAAGAACCCTTCTTCTCCTTCCTGTTTTTTCTGGCCAACTCCTTGGTCTGAATGGGTTTTGAGTCCAGTATTCTAACGTATTCTCTGGCGTGTTTTTTGAATAATTCTTCCTGCGCTAGGAGCAGAAGTTTTTCGTGCCTGTTCAAGCGTTCTGTTAGTTTGTTGTACCTGATTTTTGGGAACAGTTTCATTTCCTCGATTAGGGCTCCGTAAGCGTGTTTGTAAACTCCTCCGAAGTGCAGGTGTGCTAGTATTGCGAAGGTTATCAGGTCGTAGAGGCTGATTATTTCCCTGCGAGTGTTTTTCGGGTAGTGTTTGCTGACTATCGGGTAGATTTCGGATTTTATGATCAGGATTTCCCTCTGAAAACTCAATACAACCACCAATCAACCAGGGCGTGTTTATAGTAACCTTTATTAGGGTTTTTGCTGAATTCTTTCAGGTGGTTGTCGTGATCCCCAGATGGGATCACAGACTCAAAGACCCTGAAAGCGTGGCATTCGCAATTCTTGACGTTTTAGCAGACTTCGAATCAGAAGGAAAGCTGAAGAACCTGCCAAAATCCAAAAAATTTCCAGTAAAAACAATACTGGCAATACTCCTCTTTAAACAATACTACAACCTACCCCTCAGAGACGCCCAGCACTACGGCAGAAAATTCTTCGGAGCAAACATTCACTACTCAACCCTCCACAACTGGGAGAAAAAGCTGAACCTCGAAGAACTGACAAACCACCTCCTGAAAAAACTCCAGAAATTACCCTACGCCAGCACTCAAGCAGACTCAACCATTATCACAAATAAAAAAAGGGTAGGATAGAAGTTCAGGCAATAACGAGAATCCTGCCGGGTTTACTGTATCCGGTTGCTGTGAAGATCACAACTTCTGAGAACGAGCTGATTGAACTCCTGCCGGGGGGTTCTGGGAATTTTTATGCTGATGGGGCTTATGATTCAAAGAAAGTTCTGAACACTGTGGTGGAAAAGGGTTATCGGCCGATTGTTAAGAAAACTAAGAACGCTCCAGGTGGTTTTGGTAGTAAGAAGAGAGACAGAGTGTTTTCTGAAGAAGAGTACAGGCATAGGAATCCTCATGAGGGGTTCTGGGGTGCGTTTACAACGTGGTTTGGCAGTAGGATCCCCTGTTTTCTGAAAAAGACTACTGTAACCCGAATCCTGCTTGGGGTAATGTGTTATGGTCTGAAAATCCTCCTCAGAGTCAAATACTGTTTAAATAACAGGGGGTGAAACTAAACACGCCCCAATCAACCAAAAGACTTAAGTGCTTATAACTCTAACGATCTAATGGGAACTAGGGTTCAGTGGTGATACCACATGGCAAACTTTGGATTATGGTGGGTCAAGTGGAATGGAGGTGAATACGAGTCAAGAATGATAAAAGGAAGAGATGAAAATTGGCAGGGTATCCCTGCAACCATTGATAACTTTAAAGAGTTGGGGTTCAATTATGCAGTAGTTCTTGACGGTGAAGGGAAGGGCACTCCACAACAAGGATATTCATATAATGATGGATATTATGATGGAAACAAGTTTGGAAGCTGGTTAAACAGACATTTCGAGGGTGCTATTGACTATTTTGCTTCTATCCCCATATTGAATAATACAAATATCTCCAGCAAGGGTGTTAGAGGGGTGTCCTACTGGAAAGGATGGATTGATGGAGTTTTAGATTCGACTGGAGGAAATTTAAAGGGATTTTACTGGAGCCTAGAGGATGCATGGCAAGTGAGCGATGGGACAGTGTATGAGGAAGACATTGAAGAAATATCAGCTTATGTGAGAAACTTAAACAAGAAGCTTATATGGATACCCTCAGCGTGTACATTGGTACTCGAGAAAACCAATATTTTCAGTCTTGCAGGCCTCTTCGACTATGTCTTTGTACAACCTAACTACTACCAACGAGGAGCTATTGCAAGGGGAGCTAATGATTACATCCCATATACTTATGAAGTTTTTAAAGAGTGGCTAACAAAACTTGAGAATCTAAAGAATGAGAACGATGCATTCAACATCTATATAGAAATGGAGGCCGATCAAAGTTTGCTCTTTTACTATATTGATCATACACACCTAGAAGAAAACTTTAGGATTTCCCTTCTTGAATACTGCGCCCCAACATTTAGTCCAGAATGTTTAAGCCAGTACACAACTGAAGCTAAAACCATAGCATACCCCTACACTAAAGCACAGAAGGATGTCTTGGGAGGTTTATATCCGAACAGAGCATATTATCTCAGCATTGACCTGAATGTTATTAGTGAAATGAATGGATTTACTAGAAGATTGGGGGATAATTATGTATAACCATTTCAGAATCTCGTTTTTAGTCTTGCTGCTTGTTCTACCCTTAGTTTCCGGTGAGACCTGTGAACCTTACGAAACATATTCGATAACCTCAATCCTGCCAGGCAATGGGTATGCATTTATTATTGTGCACCATTCTGAATGGATATGCGAGAGGGTTGCGGGGGAGGAGACACTTAGGCGTAACATGCCCTATGGGGAATACGACCTCTACTATCTTTTCAATGGAAGCAACCTGCTCTTTTTGGGAAGAAGCAATCTCCTACTAGGCGAGCCTTCAATAATGGCTGAGATTAATGGGACTTTTTATATTCTGCAGCGCAGGGAGGAAATTATTCCCTACAAAAATATTACATTGATTATCAACGGTGAAGCCCGGAACTTTACGATTACCGCCCAGAAGACCGAGACGAGGGTTTACCGCTTTGAGGGATGTGCTGACTTGGCGTGGAACTGCACGAGAGTGGAGCTTCAGAACGGCACGGTGGTGTCCAACTGCACGGAAAGCCCCGTTTTGGACTACTTCTTCGCGGAGAATAGGAGGAGTCTGGAGGGTATCAGAGGAGAAATTCATGACGGCTTCGTAACTTTTCCGAACTCAAACTACAAAATTCCCGTTTTCGAGTTTGAAAGGCATTTCTCAGACTTTTTTGAGGGCAAGGAGCTTTCCAAAGCCCTCTCTGCCCTATATGCACTGCCCGTTGATGGAGGGATTCTCATCTACTATCCTGGCGAGATTAGGGCTGAGAAAGGCAGTTTCCTTTCGGAGTTGCCACTTGTATTCTTCTATGATGGAGAGAATCTAAGACATCTTGACATGAGCACGGATATGCAAGAACTTCCGGAGTGTAATCCCAGCCAAGCTCAAACAGAAAAAAATAAGAAGGAGATATGTGGTATCGGCACTTTGCTTCTCTTAATGATCATGCCGTTGGTTCTAAAAAAGTTGCACCAAGTAAAGGACAACTAAAGGGGTAGTGAGAATGAAAGCATTTCTCTCAATTTTTTTAATTTCTTTGGTGGTTTTTTCGTCTCTATGCATAAACCGGGCTTCGACAGGCCATTCCTCTCATCCGGAACCGGCTCAGGAAGTCACGGCGTTTCTCACTGAGGCTAAGAAAAACATTAAAGAATGCAACACAACTTTAAAGAAGCCTTTAGCCCCTTGGAGCGAGCCAGAGTATTTGAACATGACCGTCCTAAATGGAACAACCCTCAAGCTGGGCGGCAAGATATACAGATACACTGTTCTGGGCATCTGGAACGTTAGTTTTTCTGGAGAGGCGAACAGTGGGGAGTACAAAATTATCTGGGAGCAACTAAAGAACCTCACAACAACCGGGGGACATGAAATTGACTTCAAAATTTACAAAGGGAGTGCAATGATAAGTTCTTTCACCTACTGGTATGTCCCATTCCAGCTGGATTCGTTCTGTGTCGTGGTTAGTTCCAAATCCATAAAACTCCCAAACGGAGATACGTTAACCTTTATCTTCATGCATGTCGAAAAAGGAGATTTGTGGATTGCTTTACTTGGGTGACGCTTAGGGCTTCAGCTTAGCCCGTTCTGCCTACCAGTAAAGTGCGTGTAGGGCGTTAATTTCGTAACGGGTAGGCTTCCCTCCTCCCGTCTTCATCGGAGGGCTTTCGGGGGGAACGGAAACTCCCCACATCTTCAGGGCTTTCAAGCGAATATTCCACGAGCCGACCACATCCCTATCAGCCTCAAAACCACACTCGCATTTTAAAACCCTGTGCCCATTCGGGACTAGCTTCCCCCCACATATCGGGCACAGGGATGAAGAGTAAGCAGGATCAACAAAAACGACACTCACACCCTTCAACTTGGCTTTATACTCGATAATGGCTTGAAGCCTTCTAAAACTCCACCTGTGCAAGCGACCGTTCATTTCAGCCGAATACCTTATCGAATCCCTGATTTCCGTTAAGTCCTCCAAGGTAATACCACCGTATTTTTCAGCTAATTCAACGATTTTGTTAGCCAATTTGTGATAAAGGTCATTCAGCCTGTTCCTCTCCCTTCTCCCATACTTTTCCAGAAGCTCTTCCCTTTTCTTTCCAGCCCTAAGCTTCCTCTGAATCTTCCTCCTCTTTACGAAGTAACCAGTCCTAATCTCCTTCTCGTGTGTAATGATCTGGATAAAGTTCCCATCTGGAAGGCTGAGGGTTACATTATTCTCGTTCAAGTCCACACCAACGACGGCTTTTGACTCTCTGACTTCAACTTCCTTTGAGAACACCACGTGGAGAAAAACTCCTTTTGGATTTTTAACCAGCCAGGCTTGTCCTATTTTCCACTCCCTAAACTTCTCGTGGTACTTTGCACGATAAAACTCCAGTTCCAGCCTTCCACTTGGAGTTGAGAGTTTAATAAATCCTCCTTCAAGGTCGAGTTTGAAGAGGTGATCATCAAGCATTATCACTTTTTTCTTGAAGGTTGGTTTTCCATTAGCTTTTCCTCGTCTTTTTCTCTTCCTGTAACTCTTGTAGATTGAGGTGGCCATTTGGCAGGCCGTGTAAATGTAGTGGCTTGGGAGTTCTGGGTACTGCTCCCGAAGGCTTTTGTACGTCTCTTTCTTCAACCGGTAGAAGCTCGTGATGTTGTTCTCAAAAGCGTAGGTGATTAAAAAGTTCACGATTTCCTGATAAAGGGAGAAGAGGTCTTCTAACCCTTCAGGTTCTGTTTTGAGTTTGAATTTTGCCGTGAGTTTAATCGTCTCTGAGGGCATTCTTTACCGCCTCGACAAGGCGTTTTTTCTTGTGAGAACGGGCACCATAGAGTTTTCCAGCAAAAGAGGTTACGATGGCTAACAAGTCCTCAACAAGTTCCTTTTCCGGTGTCTTCTCTTCATCATCAAAGATTACTTCAATCTCAACCCCGTGAGAGTTAAAGTATTGCTCAAGGTATTTGAATCCAAAGCGGGTGAGCCTGTCCCTGTAAGTTATCACGACTTTTGTTATTTCCCCGCTTTCAATGAGTTTGAAGAGCTGTTTTAACCCCTTCCTGTTCTCGTTCAGTCCTGAGGAAATGTCTGTTATGATTTTTGCAACTTGGTAGCCTTTTGATGCGCAGTAGTTTTTGAGGTATTCGACCTGTCTTTCAAGGTCTTCTTTCTGGTCTCTGCTTGATACTCTGGCGTAAATTACAACCTTGTCGGGGGTTTTGCCTTCGAGGAGTCTTTTAATCTCGCTTTCTGGAATTCTGTATTCTTTTCCGACCCTGTATGCTTTAATCTCTTCCGTCTTGATTTTCCTGATTAATGTTGGCTTGCTAATGCCAAGGAGCTGTGCCGCTTTTCCCGTCCTATAAAGCTTCATACTGCACACCCCTATTACAAACAATGACACAAAATATATAAACTTTACGATTTTAACCATTTAGAAAACAGCCCCTGGAATGTGGGGATACAAATGGATCAAGTATTTGATTAAGATAGAGGTTGTGGATTACAACTTCTTGGGAACTTACGAGAGCGAAGGCTATCCGGATGATGCATATATTGGTGAAAAGCCATGAGGCCATTTAGGATTGTGGAACTTACAGCGGTTCCACAATCCTAAATGGCCTCATGGCTTTTCACCAATATATGCATCATCCGGATAGCCTTCGCTCTCGTAAGTTCCCAAGAAGTTGTAATCCACAACCTCTATCTTAATCAAATACTTGATCCATTTGTATCCCCACATTCCAGGGGCTGTTTTCTAAATGGTTAAAATCGTAAAGTTTATATATTTTGTGTCATTGTTTGTAATAGGGGTGTGCAGTATGAAGCTTTATAGGACGGGAAAAGCGGCACAGCTCCTTGGCATTAGCAAGCCAACATTAATCAGGAAAATCAAGACGGAAG
>NZ_KE387149.1:233616-241831 GCF_000430485.1 Thermococcus sp. PK | reverse complement strand
TGTAATTATCTGAACGAATTCACCGTTTGGAAGGCTTAGCGTTACGTTGTTCTCGTTCAAGTCCACGCCGACAATGACTTTCGGCTCTCTGACTTCAACTTCCTTTGAGAACACCACGTGGAGGAAAACTCCTTTTGGATTTTTAACCAGCCAGGCTTGCCCTATTTTCCACTCCCTAAACTTCTCGTGGTACTTTGCAGGGTAAAACTCCAGTTCCAGCCTTCCACTTGGAGTTGAGAGCTTGATAAATCCCCCTTCAAGGTTGAGTTTGAAAAGATGATCATCCAGCATTATTACTTGCTTTTTGAAAATGGGTTTTCCGTTGGCTTTTCCTCGTCTTTTTCTCTTCCTGTAACTCTTGTAGATTGAGGTGGCCATTTGACAGGCCGTGTAAATGTAGTGGCTTGGGAGTTCTGGGTACTGCTCCCGAAGGCTTTTGTACGTCTCTTTCTTCAACCGGTAGAAGCTCGTAATGTTGTTCTCAAAAGCGTAGGTGATTAAAAAGTTCACGATTTCCTGATAAAGGGAGAAGAGGTCTTCTAACCCTTCGGGTTCTGTTTTGAGTTTGAATTTTGCCGTGAGTTTAATCGTCTCGGAGGGCATTTTTTACCGCCTCGACGAGGCGTTTTTTCTTGTGAGAACGGGCACCATAGAGTTTTCCAGCAAAAGAGGTTACGATGGCTAACAAGTCCTCAACAAGTTCCTTTTCCGGCGTTTTCTCTTCATCATCAAAGATTACTTCAACCTCAACCCCGTGAGAGTTAAAGTATTGCTCAAGGTATTTGAATCCAAAGCGGGTGAGCCTGTCCTTGTAAGTTATCTACGACTTTTGTTATTTCCCCGCTTTCAATGAGTTTGAAGAGCTGTTTTAACCCCTTCCTGTTCTCGTTCAGTCCTGAGGAAATGTCTGTTATGATTTTGCAACTTGGTAGCCTTTTGATGCGCAGTAGTTCTTGAGGTATTCGACCTGTCTTTCAAGGTCTTCTTTCTGGTCTCTGCTTGATACTCTGGCGTAAATTACAACCTTGTCGGGGGTTTTGCCTTCGAGGAGTCTTTTAATCTCGCTTTCTGGAATTCTGTATTCTTTTCCGACCCTGTATGCTTTAATCTCGCCGGCTTTGATTTTCCTGATTAATGTTGGCTTGCTAATGCCAAGGAGCTGTGCCGCTTTTCCCGTCCTATAAAGCTTCATACTGCACACCCCTATTACAAACAATGACACAAAATATATAAACTTTACGATTTTAACCATTTAGAAAACAGCCCCTGGAATGTGGGGATACAAATGGATCAAGTATTTGATTAAGATAGAGGTTGTGGATTACAACTTCTTGGGAACTTACGAGAGCGAAGGCTATCCGGATGATGCATATATTGGTGAAAAGCCATGAGGCCATTTAGGATTGTGGAACTTACAGCGGTTCCGCTTTTTGTTTTCTCTTTTATTCTTATTATCACGGGATATGGGATTGTAAGCCCTAAGGTGATCTCAATCTTTACTTTTGGCTTGGTCTCATACCAGAATGCTCCAACGCTCCATTCATACCGGCTTATAAGATATGGCTTCTCTGTTTTGCTCCTTGTCCACTCCTATGCTGGTTTTGAGGTTTTTGGACTTAAGAAAATAAGAAATCGAAGGTTGAGGCTCTTCTTAAGCTATTTGCTTTTGTTTATTGTTATCTATGTAGTGTGGGTAGCAACAATAACAGAACTTGGGGAAATTTTTTAGAGTAATTTTTTTGTTTTTTAGTACTCACCATTTCTTGGTGGTCTGAATGTCCTCGGGGGTTACAAGGGAACTGATTTTCGGTGTTACGTTGGTTATTGTTATTGGCTTTGCCATAATTGGGTATGGGATATTGCAGCTTCTTCCCCACCCAGTAGCAACTCATGCAGTGCCACCAACAGAAAAATTCAGGAATCTCTTGGTTATTTACCTCGTTTCAGTTTTGTTTATTATAATAATGGAGCTATTGAGTTCTTCTCGACCTAAAGATGAAAAATTTCAAAAGAAGCCCCAGTAATTTATGAATTGGGTTGATGATTTTGTTATTTATCTCTTGGGATTTTTTGTTCTTTCCCCTTTCCTCTCTTTCTGCAGGGAAAGATAGTCTTTTATGATGTCCGTTACAAATTTTTAGTGGTGGTGCTCATGCGCATTGAGGACGGGGTGCTAGCAACAAGAAAAGCCAGTTTAAGCATGCAGAGATGAGTTCTTGAAAAATCCCTTTATCTTTTGAGGATTTATGCAGTTTTCTCAAATTCTGTACTATTTAGCCGAGAGGATGGTCGAAACTTCCACCCCCGTAAACGAGGATGGACTTCTTCGAGTTCAAGAACTTCCTTAGCTTCTTTCCAATGCTCCTCACACAATCCCTCGAATGAGAAGGATCGCTTTTTATCAGTAATTAGACTTTTCCAAGATTCTTTTTCCTCTGTTCACTCAGCACAAGAGTTAAATACTTACAAAGCCTAAAATTCTGGGTGTTTAGAATGTACGATGTTGCTATTGTTGGAGCTGGCTTTACTGGTCTGCTTGCAGGCTCTCTCCTTGCAAAGGAGGGGTACCGTGTAGCGGTTTTCGAAAGGAACAACTTCGTTGGTGGAAGGGCCGCCACAAGAACCCCAAAGGAATGGGGGTGGGCGGAGAGGGAGGATTACCGTGTTGACTTTGGGCACCACGTCTTTGCCACCAACAGCTATCTCGAGTTCATCCTCGACAGGCTGGGTGCGAAGAGGCACTTCAAGTTTGTACCCCTCAACATGCCTTACTTCTACAAAAACGGCGGGCTCTACCAGCCCCCGGTTGGGTTTTTGGAACAACTCAGAGCCTATCCATGGATACCTCTAAGGTCAAAGCTCAGGCTCAGGAAGTTCCTCTCCTACGTAGAGAAGGTTAGCTTTGGGGAGGTTATGGAAAAATGGGCCTACAGGCCGCTGGAGGAGCTTTATGATGAGTTTGGATTCGATGAGAACGCAAGGGAGCTCTTCACGGACGGCTTTGTTGCGGGCTACCAGACGATAATAGACACCGAAAGGAACTCCGCAGGGGATCTTATACTCTGCATGAAGGCCTACCTCAGGGGGATTAAACGCTATAAGACTCCCCTCTTTTCCGCGGAGGGAGGAGTGGGGGCGATAGCGGAGGCCCTTAGGAAAACGATAGAGGAAAACGGCGGAGAGGTGCACCTCGGGACAAACGTGACCGAGATAATCGTTGAAAATGGAGAAGCTAAGGGACTAAAGATCGGTAAAAAGACCATTGAATCGAGAAAGGTTCTCTTCGCGGCACCCGCCTACTACCTCCTTCACCTGATAAAGGAGGAAAACCTTCCCGAAGAGTTCGCGGAGAGACTTAGGGAAGGAGAAAAAGAGGCCACAAAGCTCTTCCTAATCATAGGAGGAGCAAAAAGACCCCTTACAAAAAAACCCGTGGGGACGTGGATAATGGTGCCCCGTTCGGAGGTTAAGAACGTGGACTCCTACTATCTCATCTACGAAGTGAGTCCTGAACTCAAGCAGGCCCCCGAGGGGAATTACCCTCTAAGCATAGCGGTTCTGGCCGATGAAAAAACTAACAAGAAGGAGCTGGCGAAAAAGATGGTGGCTGATTTAGAGGCCCTCTTCCCCAACTTCGACTTTGAGAACGACTGGGACTGGAAGGCGGAGGTCATGTTCCCAATAGTGGACGGAATCGGGAGAACTATTGACTGGTACTGGGAGAGGAGACTTGGCCCGGAAACGCCAATAAAGAACCTCTACGTTGCTGGCGACTCAGCTCAAGAGCTTAGCTCCGGCGTGGATGGGTGTGCAAGTTCTGCCCTCTTTGCGATTGAGGCAATAATTGGGAGAAAGCTCTTGAACCTTGAGGAGTTCTATAGGCTCTGAAGATGGGCCTTCTTTCTAAATTTTCGGATGGGAAACGCACTTGCCTTTCTACTGTGAGGAACTCTCTGGAGAAAAAGTTAAAGTTATGGACTCCGAATTTCCATGGGGTGGTGGCTTATGAGAATCGAGGACGTTTACATCTGGGACATAAACGCTAAGTGGCTTGGCATAAGCCCTTATCAGCTCATGGAGAATGCCGGCGCTGGAGTCGCAAAGGCTATAGAAGAGAGGTTTGGCAAGGGCTTAAAAATAGCAGTCTTTTCCGGCACAGGAAACAACGGTGGAGATGGATTCGTAGCCGCTAGACACCTCAGCTTTGAGAACAATGTAACGCTTTTCTTGGTGGGAGATGAGGTAAAAATCGGGAGCGAGGAAGCGAGGCACAACTGGGAAATCCTCAAACATCTTGATTTCATAACAATTAAAGTTCTCAAGGACTCAAGTCAGATAAAACCCCTAAATCTCGATGAGTTCGATGTTATAGTCGATGCTCTGTTGGGAGCAGGGAGCAAAGGAGAACCTCGCGAGCCCATACGTTCTGCTGTGGAGAAAATAAACGAATACGCTGGAAAAGCCAAGATAGTGAGCGTTGACCTTCCGAGCGGTTATCCGAGTGATGTCCGCGTTAGGTGCGACTTTGCGGTGACGTTCCAGTGGGACAAGGAGGAGTACGAGGGCTTCGAGCGCGTTGTGGTCAAGATAGGCTACCCAAGGGAACTGTATCATTTAGTGGGTCCGGGCGATGCGAAGTTCGCCTTAAGGAAGAAGGGTGAGCACAAGGGCCAGAACGGGAGGCTTTTAATAATCGGCGGGAGCGAGGACTACTTTGGGGCTCCGTACTTGGCAGCGAAAGCGGCGAGCTACATAGTGGATTTGGTGTACCTAGCGATGCCCGAATACTCTGCTAGAAGAATAAATGACCCTGACGTAATTTTGCGTCCCTTCGAGGGTAAAAACTTTACAAAAGAAGACGTTGAGGATGTTTTGGCAATTGCCGATAATGTCGATGCAGTTGTTGTTGGCCCTGGAATTGGGGAAAGACCGGAGACAAAAGACTTTGTTGTCGAGTTCCTCCGCTGGTGTGAGAAACCAGTAGTTATAGATGCCGATGCTTTAAAGGCTATTGTCGATGATTTAGATGTTCTTAAAGGCAAAAAGTTTGTTTTGACGCCTCATGCCGGTGAATTCAGGATTTTATTTGGTGAAAAACCTGAGGGGAATCTTGAAGAGAAGGCGAAGCAGGTAATGGAGAAAGCCAGGGCAGTGAATGGCACTATCCTGCTCAAGGGAGCTTACGATATAATAAGTGACGGCAAAATCTGGAGGTACAACAAAACCGGAAACCGGGGTATGACGACAGGAGGAACTGGAGACGTGCTGGCTGGAATAGTTGGGGCATTGCTCGCACTGGGCAACGAGCCTTTAAGAGCTGCAAGCGCTGGTGCTTTCTTGAACGGCCTAGCAGGGGATATGGTAAGAGAGGAGATGGGAGAAAACTTCACCGCTTTGGAGGTTGCTAAAAAAGTCCCATTCGCTATCAAGTGGGTTCTTGAATTTTAATCCTCCAATTTTAGGAGTTTCCTTAATTCTTTTGCCTCCCCTTGTAACTTGGGAGAAGTGAGCAATACTAAAAGATTCATTATGTGAATGAACTCTAAGGGGTTTAAATCAAAACCCTCCAGTCGCTTAATTAAATCTCTTGAAAGCGTCTCTACAGCGCTTATGGATCTTTCAACCAGTTCTATGAAAGCATTTTTATCGTCAATTTCAAATCCTGCATTCGTGAATATATTATAGAGTGTTTCCGCCTCCTGACGATGAATAGCCTTCATTGTTGGTGTTGTTACGTCCCCATCTTGATATGGTGCAATCAAAAATATCCTTGCAGTTCTTCGGTAGAGTGTTTCGTTTCCATCTTTCCCAACTTCTTCAACAAATCCTGCTTTTTCAAGAAGGTTTATGTGCCGATATATTGTTGAAGGACTCTTTTTTAGTATGACACTTAATTCGGAAGCGGACATGGGACGCTCTCTAAGCAGATTGACTATCTCAAGCCTTGTTCTATCCCCGAGCAGCTTAATTTTCTCAGGATCGGTAACAATCAGTACCTCTTTCAGGAGTCCTCTGCTCTCAAAACTCTTCTAGCTTGTCTTGGGGGGTTTCGCTCTCCTCAATAATCTTCTTTCCTGCGGCAACCATATCAATGCTGTGCACAACTCCACCAAACTCTTCTATTGTCCTTACAATCTCTTCATAGTCCAGATTGTCCCCAACGATGGTTATCTTTACGTTTTCCGTTTCTTTGTCTATCTCCACGAGGGTAATATTAACTCCATCAACACCTTTCAGCTCACTTAATCCCAAAGCCAGTTCAGTAACCATAGGCTGGTGGGGTTTAAGCACATCCAGCACGAGAAGTCTAATTCCTCTTGCCATTTTCTATCCCGTTTCCCTTTGAATTTATTCCTTTTTAAGTGTTTCTCCGAGCTTTCTCAGGAGAGCTATTGCCTCTTCGTCCCTTCCAAGCTCTGCCATGGTGAGCCAGTCAATGGCGTGGATTATGTCCTCATCCGAGAATTCCTTAAGGGCGTCCTCTTTTTCCTCCATCTCTGCAGAGATTTTTGCTGTATAGGAATGTTCTTTCTCTAGGAGTCTGTCCATTATGTTCAAAAGCTCTTCCTCATCGAATTTATAGCCAAGGGCTTTGAAGATATCGAGCTTTGTCTTCAACCTTGACCTGGCTAGGTATCTGAGCTCGTCATCTCCGAGGTATAGATTTATGTAGAACGCGTCTGCAGTCCTTCCGTAGTATTTTTCCACCAAGTTCCCTTTCATTTCTGTTCTTTTTACCTCCACAAGGCCGGCTTCCTTTAGCTTCTCGATGTGGTGGTAGATTGTCTGCGGAGTTTTCCCGAGGATTTCGCTGAGCTGTGAAATGGTCATCTCCCTATTTCTAAGCAACTTCAATATCTGTCTTCTTGTATCCTCAAGCATTAGCTTTATCACTTCTGGGTCTGTGACTAGTTTAACCTTCTTTTTCATTGCCCTCACCAATTTTAACGTTTTAATAAGAATTTGAACGTTATAGAATATAACCTTTTCCCAAATCTGGGGGCGTGTTTAGTTTCACCCCCTGTTATTTAAACAGTATTTGACTCTGAGGAGGATTTTCAGACCATAACACATTACCCCAAGCAGGATTCGGGTTACAGTAGTCTTTTTCAGAAAACAGGGGATCCTACTGCCAAACCACGTTGTAAACGCACCCCAGAACCCCTCATGAGGATTCCTATGCCTGTACTCTTCTTCAGAAAACACTCTGTCTCTCTTCTTACTACCAAAACCACCTGGAGCGTTCTTAGTTTTCTTAACAATCGGCCGATAACCCTTTTCCACCACAGTGTTCAGAACTTTCTTTGAATCATAAGCCCCATCAGCATAAAAATTCCCAGAACCCCCGGCAGGAGTTCAATCAGCTCGTTCTCAGAAGTTGTGATCTTCACAGCAACCGGATACAGTAAACCCTGCAGGATTCTCGTTATTGCCTGAACTTCTATCCTGCCCTTTTTTTATTTGTTGATAATGGTTGAGTCTGCTTGAGTGCTGGCGTAGGGTAATTTCTGGAGTTTTTCTAGGAGGTGGTTTGTCAGTTCTTCGAGGTTCAGCTTTTTCTCCCAGTTGTGGAGGGTTGAGGTAGTGAATGTTTTGCTCCGAAGAATTTTCTGCCGTAGTGCTGGGCGTCTCTGAGAGGTAGGTTGTAGTATTGTTTAAAGAGGAGTATTGCCAGTATTGTTTTACTGGAAATTTTTGAATTTTGGCAGGTTCTTCAGCTTTCCTTCTGATTCGAAGTCTGCTAAAACGTCAAGAATTGCGAATGCCACGCTTTCAGGGTCTTTGAGTCTGTGATCCCATCTGGGGATCACGACAACCACCCGAAAGAATTCAGCAAAAACCCTAATAAAGGTTACTATAAACACGCCCCGGAAAACAAAAGAATTCAAAAGTTCCATTTATCACTACCTATGAAACAGCCCTGTTGTGTACAGCCCGAAACAATCAAACCAAGGGCCAAAACAAGTATCAAACCAAGTGTTTTCCAATTCATTTTTTACATCTCCTCGATATTTTGTACATACATTCAAATAATTTCATGTACACTACAGTATTTGTTTTGTATCCATGTCTGGTTATATACCTTACGGTCATAAAGGGCGTGTTTAGTTTCACCCCCTGTTATTTAAACAGTATTTGACTCTGAGGAGGATTTTCAGACCATAACACATTACCCCAAGCAGGATTCGGGTTACAGTAGTCTTTTTCAGAAAAC
>NZ_KE387149.1:212577-233516 GCF_000430485.1 Thermococcus sp. PK | reverse complement strand
TCTGGGGATCACGACAACCACCTGAAAGAATTCAGCAAAAACCCTAATAAAGGTTACTATAAACACGCCCCCAAATCTGGAAAATTTTATAAATGTAAAATTCCCACATCAAACACCAGATATGGTCACTGTTGTGGGGGGAAAGGGCATGAATCTGGACTTCTTGTTCTATCCGAAAAGCGTTGCTGTTATTGGGGCATCAAACAAAGAGGGAAAAATTGGAAACGCTATAATGAAAAATCTCATAAACTTTGGTTTTAAGGGCAAGGTTTATCCGGTAAATGCTAGGGAAACCGAAGTCATGGGGCTTAAAGCGTATAAAAGCGTTTTAGAGATACCGGAAGAAGTTGATGTTGCAGTTATAGCGATTCCCGGGAAGTTTGTCCCTCAGGTGCTTGAGGAATGTGGTCAGAAAGGAGTAAAGGGGGCTGTTGTAATCTCTGCAGGCTTTAAAGAGGCTGGAAACGTAGAGCTTGAGGAGAAGCTCGTTGAAGTTGCGAGAAAATGGAACATAAGAGTCGTGGGACCCAACTGTTTGGGCATCACAAATATTGAAAACGGCTTCGACTGCACATTCAATCCACCGGAAAGGCAAGCAAGACCGGGATTTGGTGGAATAGCCTTTATGAGCCAGAGCGGTGCCTTTGGGGCTGCTATCCTCGACTGGGCTGCAAGACATGAAGTCGGTATGAGCAAATTCATAAGCCTCGGAAACATGGCAGACCTTGATGAGAGCGACTTCATGGAGTATTTGAAGGACGATGAGGCCACTAAGGTTATCACGGCATACCTTGAGGGAGTTAAAGATGGACGGAAGTTCTTTAGAGTTGCTAAAGAGACTACCAAAAAGAAGCCCGTGGTTATCCTCAAGAGTGGAAGAACCGAAGCTGGGGCAAAAGCTGCAGCGAGCCACACGGGAAGTCTGGCTGGGAGCTATGCCATTTATAAAGCCGCTTTTGAGCAGACAGGGGTTTTAGAAGCGAGAAGCATGAGACAGCTCTTTAACTATGCTAAAGCTTTAGCAATGCAGAAGCCAGCAGAAGGAGACAGGGTGGCAATAGTTACCAACGGTGGCGGAGCTGGAGTAATGATGAGCGATGGAATTCTTGAGGTAGGATTAAAAATGGCCGAGCTCAGTGAGGAGACCAAAGAGAAATTCGCCAGGGCGATAGAAGAAGGAAAGCTCCCGTACCACATGAGTTACAGGAATCCCATCGACATAATTGGAGACGCTCCCTCTAGCAGATATGAGATTGCTATGCGCTATGCTTTAGAGGATGAGAACGTTGATGTTTTGGTTGTTATAGCTCTCTTCCAGAGCCCGGCTTTAGATGAAGGCATCGTGGAAAAAGTGGGCGAAATGCAGAAGTACGGAAAGCCAATAGTTTTCATAGCTCCCGGTGGTGAATTCCCGGAGAGGATGGCGAGAAGAATAGAAAAGACAGGAGTACCGGTTTTTGAAACAGTCGAGGATGGGGTTGATGCGGTTTACGCTTTGGTCAAGTACGGGCGGTATCTTAGAGAGACGATTTAGGGTTGCCTTGGGGAAAACTTTATATTTTTATTTTCCACTTTTAGACCATGCACGGTGATTGCTTTTGGCTTTGGTGATGAAATCTGGATTCCTCTTTTGGTTAGTTTGATTTCTGGAGGTGTTCTGGATGGAATTTGAGGTAACTCCATGGGAAGTAAAGGGTGTAGTAGATTACGACAAGCTTATCAAGGAATTCGGAACGACGCCGCTCACCGAAGAGCTGCTTGAGAAGACCAAAGAGCTTACCAAAAGTGAGCTTCCGATATACTTTAGGAGGAGGTTTTTCTTCTCCCATAGAGACTATGACTTGGTTCTTAAAGACTACGAAGAGGGTAGAGGCTTTTTCCTCTACACGGGGAGAGGCCCAAGTGGGCCGATGCACATCGGACACATAATCCCCTTCTTTGCAACAAAATGGCTTCAGGAGAATTTCGGAGTTAACCTGTACATTCAAATAACAGACGATGAGAAGTTCCTCTTCAAGCCCAATCTAACCTTTGAGGAGACTAAGAAGTGGGCGTATGAAAACATTCTCGACATCATTGCTGTAGGCTTTGACCCGGACAAGACGTTCATCTTTCAGGATAGCGAGTTCACCAAGATATATGAGATGGCAATTCCGATCGCAAAAAAAGTTACCTACTCAATGGCAAGGGCAGTTTTTGGGTTTAACGACCAGAGCAAAATCGGAATGATATTCTATCCAGCAATTCAAGCTGCGCCTACTTTCTTTGAGAAAAGGCGCTCCCTTATCCCGGCAGCCATTGACCAAGACCCATATTGGAGAATACAGAGAGACTTTGCCGAAAGCCTGGGATATTACAAAGCAGCCGCTCTGCACTCAAAGTTCGTCCCCGGTTTGATGGATTTGGGAGGCAAAATGAGTGCCTCAAAGCCAGAAACTGCCATTTACCTCACAGACGACCCGGAGGAAGCAGGGAAGAAAATATGGAAGTATGCCCTAACCGGAGGAAGGGCTACGGCAAAAGAGCAGAGAGAACTTGGAGGAGAGCCAGATAAGTGCGTTGTGTTCAAATGGCTTGAGATATTCTTTGAGCCCGATGACAAGGCCTTACTTGAGAGGTATCATGCATGCAAGAATGGAGAAGTACTGTGCGGTGAGTGCAAGAGGTATCTGATAGAGAAGATCCAGAACTTTTTAAGAGAGCACCAGAAGAAGAGGGAAGAAGCCAAAAAGCTTGTTGAGAAGTTTAAGTACACCGGAGAGCTGGCTAGGGAGCAGTGGGAGAAGGCTATCCCTGAGCCTCTAAGAAAATAGTTTTTCTTATTTTTCAAAATTTTGTAAGCTTCTGTAATGGTTTATAAGCTCTGAGTTGCAATTTTAGTTGGTGATCACATGATTCGCCTGCCATTTAGAGACACGTTTTATGAAGTTAAGCCAAGCAAGATAATATGCCTTGGAAGGAACTACGCCGAGCACGCAAGAGAACTTGGGCATGAAATTCCCAAAGAACCGGTAATCTTCTTGAAGCCTCCTTCTGCCCTGATAGGGCCTGATCAAACGATAATCCTGCCGAGAAGGAGCAACCGTGTTGACCATGAGGTTGAGCTTGCCGTGATTATAGGAAAGAGGGGCAAGAACATCCCACGGGAGAAGGCCATGGACTACGTTCTGGGTTATACCATCTTAATGGATATAACCGCTAGAGACCTTCAAGCGGAAGCAAAGAAAAAGGGCCTTCCCTGGACTGTGGCGAAGGGTTTTGACACCTTTGCACCCATAGGGCCGAGAGTTGTTGATAAGAGGGAAATAAACGTTGACGACCTTGAAATCGGTCTCAAGGTTAACGGTGAAGTAAGGCAGCTCTCAAGGACGAGCAAGATGATATTCAAGATAGACGAGATAATAGAGTATGTCTCAAGCATAATGACCCTTGAGCCCGGAGACATTATAGCCACTGGAACTCCCGAAGGCGTTGGCCCTCTAAGGCACGGCGATGTTGTGGAGGCGTGGATAGAGGGGATCGGCGTTTTAAAGGAAGAAGTCCTTGCCGAGCGCTCGATTCTCTGCTGAGCTATTTCAGATTTGTTAAATTCTCTTTCCGCTTTTTACGTAAGCCGCTTCACTTCCTATGTTCCTTGCATGGTCGCTCATCCTTTCGAGGTGTCTGATTATCAGGGCTTCAACGGCGGTGCACTTTGTCGTCTCCTGGTTGAGCCTCTCCAGAGATTCCATGTAAATTTTATCGACATCATTGTCCATTTTGATAACCTCACCGACGAGGATCTCATTTTTGTACATAAAAGCGTCTATAGCCATCCCTACCATACTCTTAACGATTTTGAGGGTTTCTCTTGCTCTTTCGAATTCGCAGTCGAGTCCAGTTATCTTAAGCGTCCTCTCTATCTCCATTGAATAGCGTGATATCCGGTAGAGATCGTAGCTGACGTCTATGGAGGCTTGAATGTACCTTAGATCAGAGGCCATCGGTTGGTACCTTATGAGGAGCTCGGTGCCTATATCGAGAAGCTCTTCCCTTAAGAGCCGCAATTTGCTTGATTTTTCCTCTAGGCTGTTGATCTTTCCCTTCCAGAGGTCTTCGACTGCATTGAGGCCTTCAATTGTTGTCTCGCTCATTTCCTTCAGGATTTTATCTACCTGTTTCAGGCCGATATCGAGTAGCTTCCTCATCCTAAAACCCCCGTAACATATTTTTCAGTCAGTTCATGTTCAGGATTCTCGAACACCTTCTTAGTTGGACCTGTTTCGATCAATTCGCCCAGATACAGGAAGCCAACATAGTCGCTGACCCTCGCGGCTTGATGAGGCGAGTGGGTTACCAAGATTATCGTGTAGTCCTTTTTGAGCTCGAAGAGGAGCTCTTCCACCCTGGCCGTTCCAACCGGATCTATGTTGGCCGTTGGCTCATCCATGAGTATTATTCTGGGCTTCATCGCGAGAGCTCTCGCTATGACGAGCCTTTGTCTCTGGCCGCCCGAGAGGTTGGATGGGTAATCCCCCAGCCTGTCCTTGACCTCGTCCCATAAGGAGGCTTTCTTTAGTGCCCATTCCACCCTCTTATCCAGCTCCTCTTTTGAAGAGACGAGTTTATTCAGCTTAACCCCGAGGGCAACGTTGTCATAAATGGTTAGATGCGGAAAGGGATTTGGCTCCTGAAACACCATCCCCACGTTTTTTCTGATCTCTATAGGGTCAACGTCCTTTGAATAGATGTTTTTGCCATATATCCTTACCTCACCCTCTACCTTGGCCTCTTCTCTAAGTTCGATTATCCTGTTTAACGTTCGTAGAAACGTTGACTTTCCACAGCCGCTCGGCCCCATCAGGGCGAAGACACGTTTTTCTGGTATCTCAAGGCTAACGTCCTTTATAACGTGGTTGTTGCCGTAATAGACGTGAAGATTTTTGGTTTCGACGGCGTTCATAATTTCACCTCCTTTAGACTTAACCTAAGGGGAATGAACATGGCCAAGAATATCAGCATCAAAACCAGCGATGCCCCCCATGCCATCTCGTGATCAGCCTTGCTTGGGCTCTGAACGAGCTGGTATATTAAAAGGGGTATCGCTCCGGCTGGTTTTGTTAGTGAGATTGAATAACTCTCATAACGTCCTCCAACTGTGAAGAGGAGTGGTGCCGTTTCTCCAGCCACCTTCGCAACTCCCAAGAGCACTCCGGTTAGTATACCACGCTTCGCCATGGGCCCGAGAACCCTTATCAAAACTTTAAACCTCGTCAGTCCAAGCGAGTAGGCAGCTTCTCTGTAAGTTGAAGGTATCTCGCGCATGGCCTCGTGGGTGTAGATGGTCACGTAGGGAGTTAGGATGGTCGCCAATCCCAGCGCACCAGCTAAAGCAGAGTAGGTTCCCATAGGGACGACTAAAATCTGCATTACAAATACTCCAACGAGGATCGTCGGGAACTCGAGCATTATTTGGAGTAGAACTTTCACCCATCTCCCAAGCGTGCTGTTTGGGAACTCGTAGGCGTAGAGGCCGACGAAAAACGCTATAGGAACACCCAGGAGAGTGGCCAAAAACGTGAGGAAAAATGTGCCAACGATAGCTGGCCCGATTCCACCCTCCGAGAGCGTTCCGAGTAGAAAGTTCATTCCTCCCTTGGACAGCGTTTGGAACCCTTTCTCAAATACGGTAAAAATGATGTGTAGGAGGGGTAACACTGTGAGGAACGTCAAACTACTTATGAGTGCAAGAAATAGTTTCTCTTTCCCCTTCCTCAATTTAAATTCTGACATTCTTCTCCCACCCCCTCATGAGTTTTAGCCCGGCTAAGTTGATGAGCAGGCCGATCAGAAAGAGGGCCAATCCGGCGGCGTAAAGGGTTGAGGTCATGTATTTGTAGATGAAGGCGTTGCCGAACTGATTCGCTATGAGCGATGAGATTGTATAGCCGGGGGCAAAGAGTCCCCAGGTTATGTTGAACGTGTTCCCTATAACGAGGGAAACGGCCACTGTCTCACCTATGGCTCTTCCGAACGCTAAAATTAGACCAGAGATTATCGCGGGCTTTATATAGCCAAGCAAAATCTTTGTCGCCTCATACCTCGTCGCCCCGAGGGAATATATGGCTTCTATGTAGGCCGTTGGTACCATGGAGTAGGCTTCTCTTATTATTGCGGAAGCAAAGGGGGTCACCATTATACCCAGGAGAACTCCCCCGGCCAAGTAGCTGTATCCGGTAACGGGAGGGTAGGAAAAGAAGGGGATGAAGGAGAGGTGATCGTAAAGTGGGGCCATCACGTGATCTCTCAGGAATGGAACGAGAACGAAAGCCCCCCATATACCGTAGATTATGGTGGGTAAACCAGCCATGATATCTGAGGTGATTATCAGAGCGTTCTTTATTCTCTTTGGGGCGTACTCAACGACGAAGATCGAATAACTTATGGCAAGGGGTAATGCTATCAGTACCGCTATGAGCGATGTGTAAACGCTTCCCCAGATGGCTGATACCAGCCCGTAGTTCTCCTTTGATGCCTCTTCAGCGGCGTTCCATATGTTGTTTATGTAAAGCCCAATCCCAAACCTTTTTATGGCTGGGAGGGCGTTTATAAAATACGTTACAAGCATTCCTGCAAACAGAATGAAGACAAGTGCCACAGCGACCATTGCAACCGTCTTGAATCCATCCCACTTCATCTCTCATCACCGATCCTTTGCAGACGTTTGATCGAATTTTTCACGGAATCGAAGCTTGAAAACCTTCTAATCTCCAATACAGCATACTTCGGCTTTGTGTTTTTGACTAACTTTTCCACGTAACCCCATCCCATCGAACCCTCACCCGGTGGCAGATGCTCATCCGATCCTCCGTGGTTGTCGTGGATATGTACTTCAAGAACGTTCTCCCCTGGAAGGAGGAACTTCTCGAGTGGATAGCCCAATTTAAATGCTGTTAGAAGGGCATGCCCTAGGTCAACGCACGCCAAGACCCCGTACTCCCTGAAAGAGGTTATCTCGTGGGGAAGTACCCCAACCTGTGATCCCGTTAAATTCTCGATGGCCAACCTTATGTCGTAATCCCTGGCTACGAGGGATACCTCCTTGATCTGTTTCATTGTGTTGATGTAGGCATCGTGGTAGCTCTTCCTGATTTCTCCTCCATGGAGGACAAGAATCTTCGCGTTGAGTTCGTTGGCCACTTTTAGCACGTTTTTCATTGTTATAATGTTACTCCTGCTGTATCTTCCAAGATCGACCCTTACGCCCTTTGCGTCTGAAGTTGGGGCGTGAACTGTGAAATCGACGCCGAGACCTAGGAGGTTCTTTAGAATTTCTCTGTTTATTCCATTTTTATTAAGGACGGGAATGTCGTCAAAGTTAAGCTCCACAAGACCTATCCCAAGTTCGTCTATAGAGAAGCCCTTTCCACTCACCTCCCTGACGATGTGGGAGTTCAGACCAACCTCCATGACTATCACCAAAAATAAAAGAATAGGAGCTCAGCCGGTCTCTATCATATCAACGGCCTTCAGTCCTATTTGAGCTACTTCAGGAGGAAGTCCAACGTAGCCCGGCGCGATGTTCTCTTTCTTCTGCCCCTCTGTCAGAACCCACCTGAGAAACTCTTTGATTGCTTTGGCCTTCTCCTCGCTGTAGTGCTTTCCTCCCTTGTTCTGCCACACGAGAGCGTGGGTGAATGCAACTATTGGGTAGGAGTTCTCGCCGGGAGCGTTCATGAGTTGGGCTGTATCCTCTTTATAACCCTCCGTTGGGTCAGGAATGAAGGATTTAACTCCGGCAACAGCTGCCTTAATGGTCTCATCTGTCGGTTTTACAAAGTTTCCGGCTTTGTTTTTAATGGCAGCAACGTTAAGGTTCTCCTCTATCGCGAAAGAGAGTTCGGTGTAGGCTATGCTATATTTTGTGTTCTTTAGAACTTGAACAACACCGGGGTTGCCCTTTCCACCTATGCCCCTTCCGAGCTTGTCAACAGGCCAGTCAACGAGCTTTCCAGCCCCGACCTTCTCCTTCCACTCAGGACTTACGAGGGAGAGGTAAGTGGTGAATACCGCGGTTGTTCCACTTGAGTCGCTCCTGTGGACGACGATTATCTTCTCGTGTGGGAGCTTAACATTCGGATTTAAGGATTTAATTGCTGGATCGTCCCAATACTCGATGTCTCCCATAAATATCTTTGCCAGAGTCTCCCCGTCAAGTTTGAGCTCGCTAACGCCGGGGACATTGTAGGCAATAACAAGGGCTCCAACTGCCCATGGGAACTGCAGCGGCTGATCACCGGTCTCGAGGAACTTCTTCCATGTTTCCTCTTTCACGGGTGGGTCGGTTCTTCCTATATCAGTCAGTCCATTGAGAAAAGCGTCCTGTCCGTGGCCACTTCCACCACCCTCATATTCTATCTTAACGTTGGGATTCCCCTTCATGTAAACGTTGATCCACTTTTGCACCTGGTACTGAGGGAAGGTTGCCCCTGTTGTGCGAATCGTTATAACCTGGGAAGTTTGGCTTGGTGTTGAGTTTGAGTCGATACATCCTGCAGCAAACACACCCGCCAAAACCACAAAAACCAAGAGTGTAGGCAGTATTTTCTTCATGGCTTTCACCGAAGTTTGCTTGTTCTCTTGAAATATAAAGATTTCCGAAATAGAATATAGAATAATCAATAATCTATATAGATATATACACCATGGTTCCCTAAAGGGTTGATTGGATCTAAGGACACCGAAAATTATGAGATAACATACGCGTGAACTTTTAAGCCTCCGTGTCCTATAAGCCGGTGGTGTTTGATTTTGAAGCCGTTCTCGGTTATGGCCTTCTCTATCGCCTTTTTTTCGGTTGTTATGAAAACTCCCCTCTTTTCAAGGACTTTTGAGAGCTCGCTAAAAAACTTCATATAAAGCTCTGGTATCATGCTCTTTCTTCCTATCTTCAGCCCGTAGGGGAGGTTGCTTATGGCAAAATCAACACTTTCGATGTATTGAGAGAGCTTCGTGGCATCTCCATGAATAAACTCAATCTTATCAAGCACTCCAGCCGCTAGAGCGTTCATTTTTGCACCGGTTAAGTGTTTTTTGTATTTTTCAATGCCGATAATCCTTCCCTCGTAGTCCCGCAGGGCAAGCTCAATTAAGATTGTCCCGCTCCCGCACATCGGATCTACAACACTTCCGCCATCAAGCTCTGCGAGTTCTATCATTGCGTTGGCTATACTTGCCTTTAAATGGGCTGGGTGGTCGTAAACGCGCCAAGGCCTCTTGTGGAGCGAGCTGTCGCCGGTTGTGTCTATCCCTAGGAAGAAGACATCATTAATGACCTCTGCTCTGAAAATTACTGAGGGGTGGTCTAGGTTTACTTTTGGTGTCCCGATCTTTGAAAGCTTCTCGTATATAGCGCTCCCCACGGTTTTCGCAATATCTACACTTGTAAACTCGTGCTCTCCCTTTCTGAAGCTCCTGACTGCGAAGCTCTCACTTACCTTCACGTAATTTTCGATAGGGGTGTTGAGTACAAAATCGTAAATCTCCTGAAGGGCTTTTTCTTTTTCCGAGCTGTTAAGCCTCGTTGAGGAAATATGGAGGATAACCCTGTGCAAAAGCTTGGAATTTTCGTTCAAAAATGAGGCTATCTCAAACTCTCTCTTTTTCCTCTTTTCATCAAAATAATATGCCTCTTCAATCTCCGCTGCTATTCTCCCTTCAACTCCAAAGGGCTTCTCTTCCACTTTCCCATTTAAGCCGGCTTTTTCAGTAAGGGCTTCAACTTCTCTCTTCGCTAGGTCTTCAATCCCCTGCGAGGTTGTTAATATGAACTTCATTCCCCATCACTCCAGAATTGCTACTACGCCCTTCCACTTCCCCCCAAAGCACTCGCTTGCGATGACCTTTTTCTTTGTTATTTCCTCGAGGAATTTTATTGCAGAGTCGCACTTTTTAAATCCTGTTGCTATCCCCACTGTGAGCCCTTCAATCTCTCTAAATCCAACCCGCTTCTTGTTATCGGGGGTTAACTTCTCTCCATATCTCCAGAGTATCCTCCTTGGGTCTAAGAGGTGCTCTTTCTCGATTTCGTCGAGAATTTCTTCAAAATCCCGGATGAAAGACTCTTTTTTCTCTTCTTCTTTTCCAAAGAGGGTAAACCTTCCAGTCTGCCATTCTCTCAGCAAATAGCGGGCAGTCTCTTCCAGATTAACTTTGCCCCCTTTCTCCAGGAGCCCTTTCTTCCTGCCAATGGCTTCAAGAATCTGCTCCTCATTCTCAAACTCGTCTATGCCGTATTTTTCGGTAATTGCTTCTTTTCTGGTCTCCAAAACCCTTTTTATAAGCTTTAGTGCTGGTTTGACAGGATCTTCAATCTTGTCTGCCGGAAAGCCGCCCCTAATAACGAGTTCGTCAAAGTCATCAATTGGGACGACCCCCGGAGAATCAACTAACCATATCTTCTTTGAAAGTCTAATAAGCTGCTTTCCTTTTGTATACCCCGGTATCGGTGCTGTCCCCACAGCGTGCTTACCTTTTAGAACGTTTATTATTGTGCTCTTCCCAACGTTGGGATAGCCTACTAGGACAACTTTCACTTTTTCTTTGCCTTCTTCGAGGAGTTCTTTTGCAAGCTTCTTTATCTCCTTCCTTAGAATTCCTGTCCCAGCTCTCTCCCTTGCACTGATGAACACTATTGGAATGTCCCTGTGTTTTCTTTTGTACTCTTCGGCCCACTCTTTGGGGACTAAATCGGCTTTGTTCATCACTATGAGAAGCTTCTTCCCTTCCTCTTGGACGAGGTGTTCTACTTTTAGGTTTCTCGTCCCAATTGGGTCTCTTGCATCGACTACCTCTACTATAATGTCTCCCTCTTTAATCGCTTCTTTCACAATTCTCCACGCCTTTTTCTGCTTCATCTCTTATCACCGTTATCTCGAATATTACTGTCCCTCCATTTGTATATGGTGGTCCAGGATCGAGGCACTGCACATAAGCTTTTTCCCCTTTACCGAGTCCTACTTCTGAAGCCTTAATTCCTTTTCGCAGTGCCACTATATATGGGAGGAAAGACGCAAATGCATGAGTGCAGATGGCATCTGTCTCTTTTAAGTTGACTTTTGGCCCTTCTATGACTATCTTATCGCCTACCTTAAATACAGGGCACTTCCCTTTAATCTCTACAGCTTTTATTATTAGCTTTTCCACTTGTTACCACCAAAAGGTAAATAAGGAATAAAGCCTAAAATACTTACTAGGAATTTTATATTGAGAATTAAATATTATCCGGTGGTGCTGACCGTGGCGGAAGATATTGAAGAAAAAATACGGCGCTTGAGAGAATTGGGTAGAGTTTCTGTTGAGGAAAAAGAAGAGAAAAAGGCCCCCACTCCTATTGCAGGGCCTTCTCCTCCCAGAAAGCCTTCGAGATTAGGAAGGCTCAGGGAAAAAGAAAGACGTAAGAGAATCATTATAGGTGCATCTATCATTGCTGTCATCATCATTGCTGTTGTTATTGGATTATATACCACATATCAAAATCGTGCCGCAAAACAGCTTCAAGAGGCTAAACTTGCAAAGATTAATGAAGTCAACCAGTATTTTACCGGGGAGCTTGAGAATGATCCTATGAAAGCCCAGCTGATAAATCAAATTAACCAGGCAAAAAGTATAGACGAGCTTGAAAAGATAGATGTCAAGGCAATAGCAGAGCAAAGAAAAGCTCAACTGGAACAAGAACGTCTTCAGAGGGAGTTCCAGCAGGCAAAAGCTACAAAACTGACGCAAATAGAGCAATCTTTTGAACTTCTTCTTTCTCAGCCGCTCCCAGAGGATATAAAGAGTGAGGCTGTTCAAGCTTATAACCAATTAAAGGAGAGAGTTAATTCCGCAAAAACAAAAGATGAAGTATCTTTAATTGACCCCAACCCGTACTTGCTCGAGCTATGGAGAAAATATTACTACTACCTCATAGATAACACACCTACACAAAAGGTTATCCTCAAGAAAGGAACAGAAAAAAGTGTATACACAAAAACAGAGGCAAAGTACATACTCAGCAAAGTTACAGATTTTACCGAACTTCTCCAGTACACAATAGAGAAAGCTGAAATGGTGCAAGTTGCTTTGGTCTTACCAAGGGAGAACGTTAATGGTGCCTTCCTTTCCTCAGGAGACAAGATAAAGATCTTTGCCCAAATAAACTCCACAGTTATTAGGAAGATAGCAGATGAAGGATATGTAAATATGGTTCTCTTCCTGACTGATTCCGGTGTAATTGCAATATCCGAGTCACAGCAGGAAACTAAGAATATACAAACAACTTCGGATACATCATATTCGGATAGCTACTCTGAGAACTATGCTCCAGGAGACCAATCAATCTCTTACGAGCAGAGTACAGAGGAAAGCCATTCCGTAAGCCAATCAAGCTCACAGACGATAAGTGCATCTTACACTTACAATGTGAAGCTAAACGAGATATTAAAGGCCATTGCGGCCAACAAGATTGCCGCAGCTGATGAAGTTAGGGAACAGCTCTCGAGATACAAGCTGAACTTGTTTGACCTTGAACAAAGCACTGGATTGCTGGCTACAGACCCCACTGCTAAAGTTTTGGTAATAGTTGAAGTCCCGGCAGAATTCGTTGAAGACCTCCTTAAGTATAGAAACGCCCTCTATGTAACAAAGATTACTGGGTGATTGGGATGGTAAGGAGGATACTTTCGCTTTTTTTCCTTGTTTTGCTAGTTTCGGGGTTAGTTAATGCGCAAGAGAGTGTTAGTGCATCCGCCACGGTTGATTTAAACGTTACCTTGGTTAATGCTGGCCCATTTTACAAATTCGTTTTAATAAATCCTGATTACGAATACACTCTGGTTAGAAAAGGTGGAGAGATTGGGATTGTAAACAACATGGGGTTCTGGATTGCCCCGTATGAAACGCTTCAGGTGAATGTGAGGATTAGTGAACCTTTATCTGCAGCTGCGGTAAGTGGAGTGGAAGGGCCAAACCTGTTTTATGACCCTATTTACCCCGAGCTTATTCTTTATCCTCAGAAGTACTATGCAGTTGACACATTCTTTATTTCAGACGGCTATGTGAAAGTGCTTAAATACAGCGGAACGGTCAAAGTAACAATAGAAAATCCCTCACCGGAAAATACAAAATATATTGCCATAGGACTACCAGTACTCTTTGAAGGGGCTGAAATGAGCGACTTCACCCCAGAGTACACAATGAAATACAGTGAATATGTTGATACGGTCCTTTCTCAATACGCTCAATACGTTAGGGAGTACATGCCTAGGTATTTGGACAGAACATCTGAAGAAAGCTCAGATGCTCTCTCAAAGCTTTCTTCTAGGATAGTTGTTTCCTCTGGAACTGGTTTACTTTCAGGGAGTAAAGGAGAACCAGAGTTAGTTAAGACATCTAAAAAACCTGAGCTAAAATTTGATTATCCGGTTTGGATAGTGTTTTTAGGTAATAAGCTTGAAATCACCTATAACGTCAAATGGGAAAACCTCATGAGGGTGAGTGAATTTGGAGGAGAAAAAGAAAAAACGTTCAGGCTTATCATGGATAGAAGAGATCTTAAGTGAAGAAGCGGCTCCTTTAGAAGATATAATAAAAGAAGGACGAAGAGAAGAAGAGAAACCTAAGGCCAAGGAAGAACTATCCCCCATTGTGCCAGAAATTAAAACTCCTTCGAGATCCTTATCTGCTGAGAGCAGGGGAGGGAGTAGCTTAGAGGAGATTTTGAAGTCCACAAGAGGCTCACCAAGAGTTCCCCTTCCCACATATTATGGAGAGGAAGTGAAGGTTCTTGATGTATATGGAAATGTGAGGATCCTTAGAGTTAAGGGGGAGCCCATTCCAATCTATGAAATACGCCTTCCAAAATTGAGTGAAGAGGAAGAAAAACTCGTGAAGATCGTTAGGGATAGGGCAATTGCAGAGATACAAATAGACCCCGAGAGCATTCCCGATCCGGAGGAGAGAAGAAGAATATTTGGAAGGGCTGTAAAAAGCATAATGCGTGAACTTGCTCCGGCTATCTCCGAGGCAAGAATGGAAGTTCTTGTAAATTTGGTCGTCCAGAACATGATAGGTTACGGAAAACTCGATCCCCTGGTTAGAGATGATAACCTGGAAGAAGTCATGGTAATAGGAACGAGAAGACCAGTATACGTGTGGCACAGAAAGTTCTACATGTGTAAAACTAACATCTTTTTTGATGACGAGAGGGAGATATTAAACATTATTGAACGTATAGCAAGGCAGGTTGGAAGAAGAATTGATCAGCAAACCCCGCTCTTAGATGCTCGTTTGCCCGACGGAAGTAGAGTAAATGCGACCATTAGGCCGGTTAGTTTAGATGGGCCTACGTTGACCATAAGAAAATTCAAAAAAGACCCCCTTACGATAATTGATCTCCTGAAGTACGGCACATTTAACTTGGAAGTTGCGTCTCTGCTTTGGATTTTTATTGATGGTCTTGGAGTGAAGCCCGCAAATGTCCTCGTTGCCGGAGGTACCGGTTCGGGTAAGACTACTACTCTTAACTCACTGGCAATGTTCATTCCCCCCAGTGAGCGTGTCATAAGTATTGAAGATACAGCAGAACTTCAACTACCAATTGAACACTGGGTAAGGCTTGAAACAAGGCCTCCGAACATAGAAGGAAGGGGAGAAATAACCATGGATGATCTCGTCAAGAACACTTTGAGAATGCGTCCGGACAGGATTATCGTAGGTGAGGTCAGAGGACCAGAGGCAAGAACAATGTTCACGGCAATGAACACGGGTCATAATGGAGCGCTTTACGACTTCTCGGTTATCCAGCTCTCTAATGGGAAATTCGTGCTTATAGGAGATTTGGTTGAGGAACTCTTCAAGAAGTATTCTGATAGAATTGAGACATATAAAGACCTTGAGTACATAGTACTCGATGAAAAAGATCGCTTTGAGGTCGTTAGCGTCGGCCCAGACCTAAAAGCGGGTAAGCATATTGTTTCAAGAGTTTGGAGAAGGAAAGTCAGAGAGGGAGAAAGGCTGATGCGCATAAAGACAAGAACGGGCAATGAGGTAATACTTACCAAGACTCATCCATTCTTTGTATTCTCCAAGGGGGATGTCGTTAGGAAAGAGGCGGAGAAACTTAAAGTTGGAGATAGGGTTGCTGTAATGATGAACCCTCCTAAGCCGCCTCAGCGCAGGGCAATTGTGGACCCCAGCATTTATGTAAAAATAAGTGATTACTATCTCGTCCCCAATGGGAAGGGAATGGTTAAAGTTCCTAACGAAGGTCTTCCTCCTGAGAAGGTCCAATATCTGTCATCGGTAAATTCACACCATGTGAAGTTGATCAGGGAGGTTGATGAAAAGCTCTCATATATCGCTGGAGTTATTCTTGGCGATGGATATATATCCTCGAGGGGATACTACATCTCTGCTACATTTGACGATGAAGATTACATGGAGGCGTTTGTAACTGCGGTTTCGAAGTTTATACCTAACTACGTACCCCGCATGAAGAATGATGGAAAAAGCACAGTTGTAACTGTTGGTTCGAAGATTTTCGCTGAAATGCTTTCGAGGATATTTGGAATACCTAAGGGTAGAAAATCTGAGACATGGGATGTTCCGGATGTTGTTCTCTCAAACGATGAGCTCATGAGGTACTTTATAGCTGGGCTCTTTGATGCCGATGGATATGTGGATAAAAACGGACCCTCCATAATTTTGGCTACTAAGAGCGAAAATGTGGCAAGAAAAATCTGGTATGCTCTCCAAAGGCTGGGGATAATAAGCACAGTCTCCCGTGTAAAGAACAGGGGCTTCAAAGAGGGCGAAATATTTAGGGTAATCATAAGTGGAGTTGAAGACCTTACTAAATTCGCAAAATTTATCCCTCTACGCCATTCAAGGAAAAGGGCCAAACTTATGGAAATCTTAAACACCAAGAAGGCATACCGTGGAAGAAAAACATACAGAGTTCCGATATCAAGTGAAATGATAACCCCCATCCGCCGGAGGTTAGGACTGACAGTTGCAGAGCTTTCAAAGCTGGCCTCCCATTATGCAGGAGAAAAAGTTTCTGAGAGCCTTATCAGACATATAGAAAAAGGAAGGGCTAGGGAAATAAGGCGGTCTGCACTCAGAGGCATTGCCCTTGCTCTTCAGCAGGTGGCCAAAGACATCGGCGATGAAGAAGCTTGGGTAATGGGGAAGAGACTCCAACTGATAGCCGAAGGAGATGTCTATTGGGATGAAGTTGTAAGTGTTGAAGAAGTCGACCCGAGAGAGCTAGGTATTGAATACCTCTATGATCTCACGGTAGAGGACGACCACAATTATGTTGCCAATGGAATACTGGTGTCAAACTGTATGGGCACGATTCACTCTAACTCAGCTAGAGAAACAATAGTAAGGCTTGAGAGCCCGCCAATGAGTGTTCCAAGAATTATGATTCCTGCTTTGGATGTCATCATAATGCAGGTGAGGTTCAACAACAGAAAGAAAGGAACAATAAGAAGGATTACAGAGATAGCGGAAGTTTCCGGAATAGAAGGAGAAAGCGTTCAGCTGAACACCATCTATAAGTACAATCCGGCAAAAGACGAGCTCTATCCAACTGGAGTGCCAAGTAGGTTCCTGAACCAGCTTGCAGAGCATACTGGTTTAACAATGGAGGAACTCCTAGAAGAGAGGCTGAAGAGGGAAGTTGTCCTCCAGTGGATGGTAGAGAAGGGAATAAGGAGCATAGAAGAGGTTGGACACTACATTAGAGAATTCTACATTGATCATGAAGAGTTGCTGAGAAGAATAGAGAGGGATGCCTCAATTGAGCTAACTGAAAAAGTTAGAACAGTCATCTAGGGTGAGAAGACTTGGGAATAAAAGAAAAAATCCTTGGATTCTTTGAAAGGCTGGGTGAAAAAACTATAGAGGTTAGCGAACGCCCTATTTCGAGAATTCCTAGAACATTGACTCTTCAGGAGAGACTTCAGCTTCTGAAAAAACTTCAAGAGGAAGTCTCTCAGGAAAGAGAAGAAAAATACGAAAAAGAACTTGAAGAGATTGTTGAATGGAGAAAAAAAGAGCTGGGGAAATCTTTCACTCATAGATTCTCGGAATTCATGCTTAGGCACTTTAGGGGCCCGGTTGAGTCATTTACCAGGTCTATAAAGGGACTTGACTATGATCTCCTGAGGGCTAACATTAAAATGAGTAAAGAGCAGTTCGTTGCATTGATGCTGGGTGTTTCCATTTTCACTGCAATTTTTGCTTTTTTAATGGGCGTTCTCCTCCTCATGCCAGCTGACATCTCCCTGATGCTTGGGATACTTGGCTTTATTGGTGGTTTCCTGTATATGAGGAACTACCCAAGAATAGTCTGGCGAAGAAGGGTTGTAGAGGTAGAAAAAGCCCTTCCATATGTTTTGAGACACATGGCATCGCTTTTGAGTGCTGGAGTTGGTATAGCTGAGGCAATGGTATCGGTTGCCAATGCGGATTATGGACCCATATCCGAGGAATTTGACCTCATGATAAGAGACATGCACGGAGGAACCTCCTTTGAAGATGCACTAATGAGGTTTGAGGAGAGGATGGCGTCCGAAAACGTTAGTAGAGTTGTAAAGCAGATCCTTAGGGCCACAAAATTCGGTGGAAACTTGGCGGATATTCTCTACAAACTTGCTGAGGACTTTTCCTTTGAATACCGGATGAAGCTCGTGGAATACATCCAAAAAGTAAACGGTGTCGCCTTTGTCTATATGTTCATAACCATAATAATGCCCACGTTATTCGTTGTGGCTATACTGGCTGCTTCTTTAATGAATAGGGGGCTAGCGATGCCTGTTGAGGGATTGGCAGTCATTCTGCTGTTTGGATTTCCGGCTATTTCAACACTAGTCGTATTTATGATAAAACGTAGTGAGCCGAGGTGATTAAATTTGGCCGAAATTAAATTCCTCCGACCTCTTGCGAAGGCCCTTGAAAAAGTACTTCCCCAGAGGTGGGTTAGAAGATATGAGCTCTTTTTGTATTCAGCGGGAATATCATTTTTGGCGCTTGAATTTTTGCTGGTATCTTTACTACTGGCATCCGTTGTAGGGGTAATAGTTTTCATTCTGTCTCCAGTCAAGATCTACGCAATTCCACTATCTCTTGCGGTGTTTTTGGGAATTGCGTATGTTTATCCATACTACCTCCTATCCAAGAAGATAGAAGACATGGAAAAAAATCTTCCCGATGCGTTCTTCTACATTGCAAGCTCTTTGAGAGCAGGTGTTTCTTTCTCAGAGGCTTTAGAGGAAGCTTCAACTGCGAGGTTTGGGGCATTGACGGAAGAATTCAAGAGAACCGTGCAGGAGATAAAGAAGGGCAGATCAACAATAGAAGCTCTAAAAGCTTTTGCAATAAGAAATAGGAAATCTTCGATAATTTACCGCTCTACGATGATTATCTTGGAGGCTTATGAAAGAGGAGCCCCAATGGCGGATGTGCTTGTGGCAGTTGCCAACGACGTCCGTGAAATACTGAGAATAAAAAAGGAGAGGAAAGCTTCGACTGGAATGCAGGCAATGTTCTTTATAATTGCAAGTGGGTTCATAGGGCCAGCTATCCTAGGAATTGTTTCCCAAATTATGAATAGCATGAGTTCTCCCGAAATGGGGTTTACTCTGCCCTTAGAAGCGATAGGAAATATTTCCCTTGCGTTCGTGGCAATACAGGCCATAGTTTCAGGCTTGGGGATTGGAATAATAAGAGAAGGGAAGTTCTCCGCAGGCTTCAAATACAGCGCAATGCTGGCTATACTTGGAGAGATAATATTCCTTGTGGCTACCAGGGTTCAGATATCAGGCTTCATGTGATTCTGGCTTTGCCTTTTCTATATCCACTATTTCCACTTCAAATATTACTGTTTTCCCTGCCAATGGGTGGTTGAAGTCTAAAGTAACGCTTTCTTCTGTAATTGCTGTTATCCTTGCTATTCCGCTGTCGGTCATTATGTATGCTCCCTCGGTGGGTTCTATGCCGGCCTTTTCAAACTCACTTTTTGGAACGTCAACTATCAAGTCGTCTCTTGGCATTCCGTATCCTTTTTCTGGAGGGATTGTTATGATCTTCTTTTCTCCGACTTCCATTCCTAACAGAGCTTCATCTATTCCAGGGATGAGTTCACCAACACCAACGTTAGCTCCAAGAGGCCCATATGTCCTGTCTTCCACATAAATGCCGGCTTCTTTAGCGATATCCTCATAAGTAGTATCAAAGATTTCTCCATTCTCAAATTTTCCAATGTAGTTAAAAACCACGAAATCTCCTTTTTCAACTTTCATTTTTTCACCAACCAAATTTCTTCGAGTGTAACTCCTCCGCGGCCTTTATAACATTTTTGGTCAGCGTTATACAATTTTGTGATAAGGTATATATAGGAATTCGCTCTAATTACTATTAGGTGACCTTATATGGGAGAATTTGCGGAAATGCTTGAAAGAGAATTTAGTGGGTTAAAAACAAGAGAGATTTACTCAACAAAACTGGGCGATAGGTCTATTGAAATAATTGAAGTAGAGGCAAAAGGTTCTAAATTCCTTGTCATGTTCCAGGATGAACTGAAAAAACATGAACTGCATAGATGGTCTTTGATAATTACAAGTGCTAACAACACGAGGACGATTCAGGGAATGGATAAACTAGACACTTTAAAAATGAGAATTAAGGAGAATGTAAGGGCGATAATTGAAGGCATGTGATTGACTCTCGCTAGAGCCTCTTCACACTTGAAAACCCAATCACAGTGAGTTAGTCTGCAAGCTCGGCCTTTCCAAGAGCAAGTTCTCGATCCTCATGTATTCTATGAGGAAGAAAGGCCTTATCTGAAAGTTTTTGCGGTTCTTGGGGGTTGAGAAATCCCGACCCATTTCGCTTGTTCAGCTCAAGGACCTCAAATAGGACAACATATAAAGGGTAAGCAGAATGGTCATGTTCATGCAAGCTTGGTTCCCACCTCTTAATACGACAGCCCACTTCCTACTTTTCCTGTAATTCTTATCAGTTTTTCTGCTGGTTGGGACACAGAATTAGGACCTAATGTTAAAGCGCTCGGCCAAAACTTCTCGTACGAATAGTAAAAGCCTCTTCCTCAAGGTGAAAATATTTTCGTCCTCCCATAACGCCCTTTGGAAATAGGCTCCCTATTATTAATCCCTCAGACTTCAGTTTTGCACTAAAGGATATTAAAGCTCCTCTGGAAGGAGATAGTATACATAGTGTGGTCTGTTGGTGAATTCATCGATGTAAATCACTGTTCCGTTCTTGGGTGGTTTGAGGTAGTGTACCTCCCCTTTTTTAGTTGTTATTGCAGCAAATGCATCACTTTTTCTAACTCTATTCCCGACCTCTGCGATTATACTTGAAACGTATCCTTCTACGGGTAGGAGCATTAGTTCATCCCCTTTGTAAAGTCTTATTTCTGTTCTTCTATCTGGCAATACTATTATCACATCACAAATCATTCTATGCTCATATTTGTCTACATAGAAACGAAATCTGTCATAGACTTCTTTTTTCATGAATTTTGCTTTTTTTACATCTATAAAAGCAGGAAGTTTTTCCTCTTTCTTTAACCTCACTTCTATGTTTTTCTGAATAATTATACAATCTATCTTCGCCTTATCATCCTCCACACATTCCTCAGCAGTGCTCTCAACGAAAAGCAGTGGGATTTTTTCCATATTTTCACCCAGGTTTTCTCCCGTTATGGGCGTGTTTAGTTTCACCCCCTGTTATTTAAACAGTATTTGACTCTGAGGAGGATTTTCAGACCATAACACATTACCCCAAGCAGGATTCGGGTTACAGTAGTCTTTTCAGAAAACAGGGGATCCTACTGCCAAACCACGTTGTAAACGCACCCCAGAACCCCTCATGAGGATTCCTATGCCTGT
>NZ_KE387149.1:198015-212477 GCF_000430485.1 Thermococcus sp. PK | reverse complement strand
CCTTCTGATTCGAAGTCTGCTAAAACGTCAAGAATTGCGAATGCCACGCTTTCAGGGTCTTTGAGTCTGTGATCCCATCTGGGGATCACGACAACCACCCGAAAGAATTCAGCAAAAACCCTAATAAAGGTTACTATAAACACGCCCCTCCCGTTATGAAACTTTTTAAACCTATCTTTGCATAGATTTACAGATGAGAGATTATGAAGCGTAGATTGACAATCCTTTATTTTATCATCGTTCTACTAATGAGTGCTATAATAAGCTCTCAAGCTAAAATTGGAGAGGTTAAAAAGGGAACTCAAGACTATTACTTGATTGGTCTGTTCTTTGCTATTTTGATAGTTATTGCAGGGATAATATTAATTCAGATCTTTCTTGAAGTTGGGGATCCCTTTGTCAAAAAAGGCCCAGATTACGAAGTAAATTGGGGGATATTTCTTGCTATGATAGTTGGTTCTATCATAATAGCCCTTCCACTCCTTTATAAGGCGTATAAGACACCCTTGTCAAACATAACCATTAACCAGACAGGGGGGGCCTACCATGTTAATCAGAGTTATAATGTCAGCTTTTATGAGAGATACTTCCAAAACCCGTTAGGTCCATCTGTCGAAGGGAGTATCTATTTATATGCCTTCTTTGGAGTGCTTGTGGCACTTTTGGCTTATGTTGCTGTTAGATTTTATCTTGATTTAAGAGCCGCAAAGGAGAGGAAAAGACTTAAAGAGATCGTAGAGAAATTTGATAAAAAGTTGGAGGAAGAAGGCATAAATTTCCTCGGAGATCCAAATGAGATAGTAATCAAATTGTATAAAAATGCGGTAACATGGCTCAGACTTTTGGGCATCCCTTACAGAGAAAGCTGGACACACTGGGAACATGCTGAGAAGGTGAAGTATAAACATGAGGCCTATGTGAGTCTTGCAAAGCTCTTTGAAAAAGCAAAATATGCACCTGAAAAAGTTACAATGGATGATGCTAGGAAAGCTTATGACCTCTATACGAGAATTAAAGGTGATGTAAATGAGGTTTAACCTTGCAATCATTTTAGCCTTTCCTTTTGTATTAATAGCGTTCTTTGCAGGCTCCTATATGGTTAGATGGGTTGCTGTTTTAATTGCTGGCGTGATTCTTCTTGCATTTGTATTGGAGGAAACTGAGTTCCCATATTTACCTAGAAGAAGAGGAAATGTGAGGAAAAAGAAGACGGATGTTGAGAGGCTCACTGACATCATAAAGATGGCAAGGAAGAGAACAATTGCAAGGCAAATACTCTCTGATGCAATTTTGGAGATATATGAAATTCTTGAGGATAATAGAGAGAAAGCAAAAGCAAGAACTCGAGAGATCTTTACTTCCCTACCTGAAGGGAGTTTTTTAGATACCCTTGAAAATGCCATTAAAAGGGTGGAGGCGGATGTAAATGAAAATAGAAGAAGTTCACGAAAAGGGGAATAAGATTTTAAATGAAGTTGGGAAAGCCATAGTTGGGAAAACGGAAGTCCTGAAATTAATACTTGCTACAATTCTGGCTGATGGACATATACTCATTGAAGACTTGCCAGGCCTGGCAAAGACTCTAATGGCAAAAAGCTTTGCAGCAGCTTTAGGGGTTAACTTCCGAAGAGTCCAGTTCACACCAGATTTGTTGCCGTCAGATATTTTGGGGGTTAGTGTCTTTAACCAGAAGAGCCTTGAATTTGAATTCAAGAAAGGCCCGATATTCACGAATATTCTACTCGCTGATGAGGTTAATAGAGCACCCCCAAAAACTCAATCGGCTCTGCTTGAGGCAATGCAGGAGAGACAGGTAACAATAGAAGGCAAAACCTACTACCTTGAAAAGCCCTTTGTGGTGATAGCAACTCAAAATCCGATAGAGCAGGAGGGAACTTATCCTCTCCCCGAGGCCCAATTAGATAGGTTCTTAGTCAGATTGAGAGTGGGGTACCCCACAAAGGAGGAAGAGGTTGAAATATTAAAGAGAAGAATTGGAAGGAAGAAAGAAGAAGTAGATATAAACCAAGTGAGTTCAGCAGAGGAGATCACGGAGATGCAAAAGGCAATTGAAGAAGTCTATATAAGCGATGCAGTTCTGGATTATATAACTGAAATAGTAAGGGCTACTAGAGAAAACAAGAGAGAAATTGAAGTTGGAGCCTCACCAAGGGGAAGTTTGGCATTGCTTAGGCTTTCGAGAGCTTACGCTGCTTTGGAAGGGAGAGATTATGTAATTCCTGATGACGTAAAGAAAGTAGCCATTCCTGCTTTAAGTCACCGCCTTATCTTGAAGAGAGAGCTTTGGTATACTAGAGTTAGCCAAGAGATGGTTATGGAAAAAATGCTTGAGAAAATACCAGTGCCAAAATTCGAGTGAGGGCCATGAGGGAGTTTTATCCAACAGGAAAGGCACTTCAGCTTTTATTAGCTCTGTGGTTAGGAGTTTTAATGGCATTTTTCACATTAAGGTGGGACATGATTTACTTGACACTCCCTATAATGTGGCTCTTTTTCATTGCAATAGCTTTTTTCAAACCTCGACTTGATGTAGAGATTGAGCGCATTCTCCCTCACGATAGGATTCTCGAGGGGGAGATTATAGAAGTAAAGCTTAAAGTCAAGTCAAAAGAGAGGGTCCCGAGCTTAAAAATAACCGAAGATGTTTCAGAAGAACTTGAAATAGTTGAAGGCAGTAAAGAATTTTTACTCTCGCTAAAAAAAGACGAGGTTAGAGAAGTTTCATATAAAATTAAAGTTCGTAGAGGAGTTCACAAGTTCAACAAAATTAGGATGAGTTACCAAGATCCTTTTGGCTTTTTCAAAAAAGATAAGGAGATTGAATTATATGGTGAACTTATTGGAGTGCCTCTTATTGAGGACATAATAACTCCTTATTCCACAAAGGGAACGAAAATCACCGTCGGTCCATTACCATCTCCCAGAATTGGTGAAGGGGTCGAATTTCACGCAATTAGAGAGTATCAGTCTGGAGATCCATTTAAAATAATTAATTGGAAAGCAACAGCCAAACTTGGCAAGATAATGAGTAACGAATATGAAAGTGAGAGGAAGGTGGACATTGTAATAGTTCTTGATGCAGGTTACCAAGGTGCTGAGGTTATAGACTACTCTGTAAGAGCGGCAGCTTCTCTTATGCTAGACAGTCTCAAAAATGGAACAAGTTTTGGTCTTTTGCTTTCAGAAAGTGTTCCCCTTTGGGCCCGGGTGGACTATGGAAAGAGGCATTTCTTCAAATGTGTTGATCTGTTAAGCACCGCAAAGCCCGGTAAGAACAATCTAATAGCATATCAGGTGGAACACCTCATAAGAACCCGCTTCCCAGCAAATGCTCAAATAATTTATATTTCTCCACTTGTAAGTGAGGAGAGCAGAAAGGCACTAAAGATGATGTATCATTATGGTTACAAGATAATAGTGATTTCTCCAGACCCGTATTCTGCTCTAAAACCAAAAAGCAAGGAAGAAGATCTTGCTATTAAAATCTTAGGCCTCAGAAGAAAGGCTTATCTTAGGAAACTCTCTCCCTATGCATTGGTAATAGACTGGGATGTCACCAAGCCCCTTAAAACAGCTATTTCGGAGGTTATTAGGCTATGAAGATTGGAATAAGATTTTCTCCAATTCCACTCGTCATTATGGCGTTTATTTTACTGGGATATAAAGACCTCCTACCAGTATTAGCATTTGCGCCATTAGCGTTTTTCTCATATTTCTTTGGTACCTTATTTCTTATAGCTCTTATGGGGTTCTTAGTATACTACAAAGTAGGGGGTATTGAGGGCCTGTTTTTGGTGGTATTAGGACTTATTTTCATTGAATCTGCGTACTTGGATAGAGAAAAGGCCCCAAGGGAACACTACTTAATAGTTACTGTAGCATCTCTTCTGGCAATTCCGACATACATTTTAATAGGGGGACTTTCGGCGGTCATGCCCAAGTTTGAGGTGACGGCCATTGCGGTACTTGTATTGATCTCTCTATACCTGTTCTCTAGGATGGTGACGAGCGACTAGACTTCAATACTCCAGCTTCCCTTCTTCTTCAAGACTTCTCTTGCCCTTAGCAACCCCTGGTTTATGCATTCTTCTATAGGTTTTTCTTTTACGTAATAGGCCAAAAAACCTCCAGCAAAGGCATCTCCAGCTCCAGTAGGGTCAACTATCTCGCTGATTGGCAAAGCTTCAAACTTCATGAACTTTTCTCCATTGTAGAAGAGAACTCCTTTCTCTCCTAAGGTGATTATTGTTAGATTCGCACCCCATTCATACAATATCTTGGCGGCCTTTTTGAGATCCTTTTCTCCGGTAATTGTTCTCGTTTCTCTTTCATTTGGGAAAATTATCTCGGCCCTTGAGATTATTTCTTTCATAATGTCTCTCTTTGTCTTATAGTCTTCCATATAAGTTGGGTTGAAGTCGAGGCTAATTCTCTTTCTTTTTAGGCGGTTTATTGCTTTGAGTTGCTCTTCGGGAGGTATTGGGGAAATGTGAAAAATCTTTGCATTTAGGTATTCCTCAGGGATTTCTGTTTCTCCCATTTTTTGGGCCACTCCCATGTCCACTGGAGCATCGACACTCCCATCTTCGTGATAGATCATGTAGATGTGTATGGTATTCCCATCAAGAATATGAACTCCTTTTATATCCACTATTTCGGAGAGCCTATTTAACCACTCTTTTGGAAAATCTCTGCCAACTTTTGTTACTAATCCAACTTTGGCCCCACTTAAAGCAGCGGAAGTTGCCACGGCAGTTGCCGCTCCTCCGGGAAGAATGATTTCTCTTTTATCCGGGAATATTACATGATCAATGGCCACATGTCCTAATACTACTAAGTCCATGATTACCCTCTCTGAGGTATTTATGAGGGATTTATTAAGGTTGCTTTGGGGCCCGTTTTATGTACCCTCTTGGACCGTTTACATATTTTTGGTGCCAGAGTTTAAGGGCTTCTGCTACAGGTATCTCACTTAAATGCAAAGCATCTTCTAGTTTTTCCTGTTTTCTTCTCGATGTGAATCCAATTTCCTCTGCAAATTTCCGAACATGGCTTAAGCGATATATCCAGAGAACGTACATGTCGACATTATACTTGTACTCCATGCCCCGAATCACAATGGGACTGCCTTTTTTGTGGGTTTGAACTAAGCGAGTGGAAATTCCAAACTTTTCTAAGAGAACTCTTTCAGTAAAATTGAGGAGTTCCAAATCTGAATTTGCAAGTGCTACCTGAACTCGGAAGTGATTTTTGGCACTAATTACGGGAAATCCCTCGCTATCAAATAGGCCTTGTAAGAATTCTCGAGGATATTCCCATGCCACATTGAATAGTTGGTCTCTGGGGCCTTTTAAAAATTGGAAGAGCATCTTATTGCTTCCTTCTGCATACCATCTGTCTACACGTGTGGAATCATGTTCAAGCCCGAAGGTAGTTTTAATATCTAGACACTCTAATGCGTTTTTGAATCTCTCTACAAATTCTCTATCAATTGCTTTCAACTTTATTATATACCTTCCATTTTTCAGTTTGGTCGTGCTTCCATCACCAAGAAAAACTCCGATTACATAAGCCAAACTTGGTGAAGGTTCAAGAGAGATTTCCTTTATTTTGTTGAATGGATTGTGGAGGCCTTTACACCAACGCATAATCGTTGGCCTAGAAACTTTAACGTTAAACTCTTCTCCAATAATTGATGCTATTTGGGAGTAGCTAATGCCTTGATCCCTCAGCTCTTTAGCTCGTTGCATTACTTTATGCAACTCCCAAATATTTAATTCTTTTAAACTTTTCATAGTAAAAATACCAACATAAATAGTTTTAAATTTTTTGTGGACAAAATAATTTCTTAAGAAGGCTTTGAGTCCAGAAACGTGCAAAAATGTTCATCAATGTATAAAAATGTACATAATAGCGGGGGGCCGATTTGAACGGCCGACCTCCGGGTTATGAGCCCGGCGGGCACTCCTAGCTGCCCCACCCCGCTGCACGACCCGATATCTATTAATAGGAAGTCGATTTATAAATGTTGCGGTTTCTTTTTAAGTTATTTAATTCCGCTTCTAGATAATGGCATTTTTGCGCAACTGTTATCTATAAGGTGTTAAAACACAAAAATCCTAAGATATTGCCCTAAACACCCCCCTGAACGAACTGGGAGTCGGGATAAAGGAATAAATGGAGAGGGCTCACGGAGAGAAAACTCCAGCGAACACTATCCATGCCAGGAGGGTCTTTGCGACCAAACTCAAAATTATGTAAACCTTCTCGCCGTAAAGGTAGCCCTTCCACTTCCCGACGCGTTTATACTGCAGGTACATGTTTAGTGGGAAGATGTTGAACAGAATGAAGTAAATGAAGAATATTAGGTATACGAACGTTGGGGGCTTTGTTTCGGCCGTTGAGATGGCGGCGAAGAAATAGGCGAACAGGACTATCCAAGGAACTATCCCAGATATCCAGCCAATTAGGAAGGGTGACCAGTTGGTCTTCTCAGTGTATTGGTTGATGAGCTCCATCAGGTAGCCGAGGAGCATCGTCACCGCGTTGAGCGCGAATATCATCACCAGCGACCATATGTCTAGGACACCAATGAAGATGGCAATCAGAACTATCATCACGGAGCTGGAGAATGTGTATTCGTACCAGCGGTAGGGATTCATACCTTTCTTGAGGTTCTCGACGTACTTATCGAACTTAGGACCAGCTATTATGAAGTGGGCAGCAGCTGACATCAACGGGAAGAGAGCCACTAGCACGCCGAGGTACTTCAGGGTAAAGACCACCTGCGGGTTGGGATAAATTTTGAAGATCAATTCCCCGCCGTCCCTTATGACCTCGTACTTTAGGTAGAAAGTGTAAATTGGACGCTCCCATTCCAACAGAAAGCCTAAGGCCAGCATTGCGACACCAGTTATGGTGTGCAAAATACCTGCTATAATGTTCATACGCCTCAGGCGCTTAAAAACAGCTTCCTCTTCAGAGTTCACAAACATCACTAATTAGTAAAATAATGTATTGGAATATTTAAGCATTTTGACCGGAGTTGGGAAACCATTGGGATATTTTCAAGGTTTCAAAGCAAAAATTCCGAAAATAAGGAACCAGGAAGAGATGCACAGGTCAGCTATGTAGCCATTACAATTTGAAAACCCTTTAAAACCTCCACTTCTAATCTTATTCTGGTGGTAGGATGTACCTTACAAAAGAGGAAGAGCTAATACTTGCCGGTGAATATGGCTATGCATTGCAAAAAGCCATGGAAATTCTCGTTGCCCTTGGGGAGATCTACGGGGCTGATAGGCTTATCCCTATCAAAAGTGCTCAAGTTGCTGGAGTTTCTTATAAAAACATAGGTGATGCTGGAATAGAGTTTTTGAGGGATTTTGTCAATTCTGGGGCAAAAGTTAGTGTCTATACAACCCTCAACCCGGCTGGTATAGGAGATGAATTCTTCATGGAAAAGCAGAGGGAAATTCTTGAGCTATATAAAGCCATGGGAATAGAGATTACTTCCACGTGCACTCCATACTACGGTGCAAACCTTCCAAAGTTTGGCGACCATATAGCATGGAGCGAGAGCTCCGCGGTTATCTTTGCGAACTCCATAATTGGAGCCAGAACCAACAGGGAAGGGGGGCCCTCAAGTCTGGCAGCTGCAATTGTTGGCAAAACTCCAAATTATGGTCTTCACCTTGAGGAAAACAGAAAGGCAACGGTTATTGTTGAGGTAAACGCAAAGCTTAAGGACTTTGCAGACTACAGCTTCCTGGGCTACTACCTCGGCAAAGCTCTAAAGAACGACATACCCTACTTCAAAAACCTCAAGCCCGAAAAGACGGACTACCTTAAGGAGCTTGGTGCTTCGATGGCTGCAACTGGCTCAATAGCCCTCTATCACGTTGAAGGGGAAACTCCGGAATACAGACACGCCATAGCGGATAAGCTTGAGAAAATTGAGGTAGATGAGAGAGAGCTGGAAGAGGTCAGAGAGAAGTTCAACGCAGAGTGGGGAGAGATAGATGCAATAGTAATAGGCTGTCCCCATGCTTCGATTCAGGAGGTAAAAGAGGTTGCCGAGATTTTGAAGATGAGGGGGAAGCCCTTAAAGGTTCCGCTTTTAATAACTGCAAGCAGGGCTGTGAAGGCTCTCTCAGATGTTTTGGGCTACACTGACGTCATAGAGCGCTACAACGGGAAAATAATAGCCGACAGCTGTTTAATAGTCTCCCCGGTTGAAAAGTGGTATAGGGGAATAGCCACAAACAGCGGAAAGGCGAGCTTTTACTTCTCCTCCGCCGGGCTAAAGGTGAGGCTTGAGAATACGGAGAAACTGCTCCTTGAGGCTCCGTGAGGTGGGATTATGAAGCTCAAGGGAAGAAAAATCACCAAGGGAAAGGCGAGAGGTGTGGCCCTGGTCTCCAAAAAGCCGCTCTCCTTTTTGGGTGGCGTTGATCCGAAGACCGGGATTGTGAAGGACGTTGAAAGCGACATAAGGGGAGAGAGCATAAAAGACAAAATTCTTGTGTTTCCAAGGGGCAAGGGCTCGACTGTCGGCTCTTATGTCCTTTACCAGCTGAAGAAAAACGGTGTTGCGCCTAAGGCGATAATAGTCGAGGAGGCAGAGACGATTGTAGCAACGGGAGCTATTATAGCCGAAATCCCCATGGTGGACAAGGTGGACATAAGCAAAATCAAGAGCGGTCAGGTCGTTGAGGTCGATGCGGACGAGGGGGAAGTTGTCATAGAGGAATAGTTTTTAAGCTCCTTTCCCTATTTTCTTTAGTGGTGGAGAAAATGGCAAAGGGTATTTACGAGTGCGTGAGCTGTGGTTATAGGGAGGTCAGGGAGTCTAATGCAGCCATCATTGAGAATTCTTGCCCCAAATGTGGTTCCGACATGGTTCTTGTTGGATTTGAGATTGAGCCCGTTGAGGAGGCTGAGGAGTCGCTTATAGAGCCGCTTGTGGAAAAACTCAGCGAGTTTTATTCTCTGGGTGAGATGCAGGTTAAAGGAGACGTCATAGCTTTTGAGGTTCTGGAAATAAAGGAAACAAATTTTGAAAGGGTTCTTAAGGAGCTTGAGAAGCTTGGTTACTGGGCGGCGTTGAAAAAGAGGGAAGGAAAGGTAGTTCTCTTTGTCTTTCCGGCACAGCCTGCGAAAGAGGAAAACCCCTTCATAGGGATCGGGCTATTCATTGCAACCCTTTTGAGCACGCTCTTTGCTGGATACTGGCTTTCGACCTCGTATATAGCCTTCCTTGAGCAGTATAACCTCCCGGGAATAAGGAACGTATACCTCAATGCTATAGCCTTTTCAGTAAGCGTCCTTGCCATCCTTGGCACCCACGAGATGGGGCATAAAATAGCCGCTACCCTTCACGGCGTAAAGTCAACTTTTCCTTACTTCATCCCCTTTCCGAACATTCTCGGCACACTGGGAGCTGTTATAAGGGTTAAGTCCCCCATACCCACGAGAAATGCTGCCATCGACCTTGGCGCGAGCGGGCCGATAGCGGGTTTTGTCGTTGCAATCCCAGTCCTCCTCATAGGATTAAAACTCTCCCCCATGTTGCCGATTTCTGCCGTAGCTGAAGAGGGGGGAATAGCATTTGGTCAGAGCCTTATAATGCTCATTCTCGAAAAATATCTCTTTAGAATCCCCGAAGATTACGTTATCTACCTCCACCCGGTGGCGATAGCGGGGTGGGTCGGAATCCTCGTGACCTTCCTGAACCTAATCCCAGCTGCCCAGCTTGACGGCGGGCATATAGCGAGGGCTTTCCTTGGAGAAAAGCTCCACTCGATTTTGACCTTTGGCCTGGGGTTGGCTATGATTGGCATGAGCGTCTTCTGGGCTGGATGGCTTCTCTGGGGCTTTGTCATACTCCTGATGGGGAGGATAGGAAACCCCGGTGCGCTGGACGAAGTAAGCCCCATTTCACCTAAACGAGTAGTTCTGGCTTTGGTAGTGCTTGCAATATTCATCCTCTCGGCAACGCCAGTGCCCATAAGCGTTGTTCAGTAAAAAGAGCTGTGGTTTCATCTTCATTTTTTCTCTTTTGAAAGTTCCTCTGTTTAGGGGGAAGAGTAGTCCGTCCAATTTTTAGCAAAAGGTTATAAAGATTTTGCTAATTTTGGACAAATCAACGCCAAGAACTTTCATATTTGGATGCTAGGATCGTTTGCTGGCTTCAGCTAACTCCATGAATTCCTCCGGTGTGTAAACTTTTTCGTACCATGCAAAATCCTTTTTGTTGTAAGTTATTACCGGAGCGTTGAGCTTTAGCGCCAGTGAACCTATCATGTAGTCTCTCGCGTTTTTTCTAAAGTCCCATCTTCCCCAGACGGCTTTCACGGTTTCTACGGCACATTCTTTGTCAAACGCCATAACTTCAATCCCTATGCTGTGCAAGAGTGCATCAACTGCACTTCTGCCTTCCTCAATGCTTCCCATCTTTTTGGACTGGTGGTAGAGGTACTCGGCATAGCTTACGGAACTTATTATCGGAGAGTGCGGAGAGTCCTTTAACCAGAGCAGGAACTTCCAGTTGTGGAAAACGTTTGTATCAAGGACTACCTTCATTTGTGATCCTCCGTGAACATTTTGCCCAGCCCTTCTCTCATCTCTTCTATGCTTTCCTCGATGTCCCTTGATAGTTCAGCCATCTCTTTAACGAAATCCTCAAGACGTTTTATCACATAGCCCTCTTTTGTCTTGATGAACACTACCTCGTCTCCAGCCTTAATCCCAAGCCTCTCTCTCACTTCCTTGGGAATCGTTACTTGGTATTTCTTTGTTACAGTTGGCATTGGGATCACCTATATGGTATTACATCTATTGGACTATTAATACTTTTCCCATTTGGCTTTTTCTTTAACTCAAGTCTGTCCCTTTAGGGTGGGGAGGAGGTCATCCTACAGGGATAATGATTTCAAAAGAAACACTTGGGTTTTGAAAAAGCTGTTAAAAGCTCTAATCTTTTTCCTTCAAAATCTGCTCTATGTCGTTGTAGATTGAATCCCTCGAAACGCTGAATAGCCTCGCTATCTCGGAGATGTTCAAAACCTTTGGATTCCAACCAAAGAGCTCGAGGGCTTTTCTCAGGATTGCCCTCCTTTCTTCAATGCTCAGGTTCTCAAAGCTCTCCCTTTCCTTGGGTATGTTCACGACCGCTATTGCAACAGCATATTTTTTTCGGGTTATGGGCATTGTGTAGGTTCCGAAGGTGAAGTCAACTATTTGGGCATTCTTTATCTTTTCTCTCATCTTCTCTTGCAGCCTTTCGAGGACGTCCTTGCCTGATGAGTACTCAGCTATTATCATCTTCTCATGGTTTTTGTCTGGCTCTATGCTTAGGCTTATTCTAACACTCATGAAGGCACCGAAGGAGAGTTCTATCTTGGCTTTATCTATTTTTCCCGGGATTTTCTCTAAGTCCTCGGCTTTTTCTCTAAGCTCCTTTAAACAGCCTTCAATGCTCGATGACTCGCACTCTATGAAGACCAGCATCGCTATCCCCATTTTTGATTATCTCATAGGCAGAATTGGGGAGAAAAATATTTATTTTTTTCTAAAGATGAGCAAAACATGAGCCGAAAAGCTCAGGGTTCACTGGAGTACCTCTTTATGGTTGCTGCGGCATTGATAATAATCCTCGTTGCGGTGAGCCATATCAGCAGTTCCGGAGGTCGAGTTGCCCAGCAGAGTGATATTGCCTCTTTACAGAGCCAAGCTGAGCTTGCAAAATCCCAGCTAGAAGTGAAAGACCTCTGGAACGATGGATACTGCTTTTACATTCTCTCGGAGAGTTATTCCAAGGACAAAGTTGGCTCCGAATACGGCATAAGCATAAAGGACAAGGGCTCAAATGGGAAGTGTGATAAGAGTGACAAGATTATCTACTACCTCGACTACAGAAATGCAAGATACAAAGATGAGATCAAAGCCCTCTATGGGGACGATAGGTATAAGCTGAAAACCCTGAAAGAGCTGTATGACCTCTGCCTAGCAAACGATGAAAACGCTTGTAAGGTAATAATCACCCTCGACGAGTCGTTGTGGATTCCTCAATAGTTTGGATTGCATCAAGACCTGCAATTTTGCGGTAATAATAAGCATAATTGCGGGGAAAGGTATTTATATGTCTTTGGCTTAATTTATGTTCGAAGATATCCTTTCGGGGGTGTTTGGGAAATGATAAACCTGAAGAAATTGTTTAGAAGGAAGAAAGGTCAGGGTGCGCTGGAGTATCTCTTCATGATTGCAGCAGCGCTGATAATAATATTTGTTGTTGTGAGGTATATAACTGGGGCTGGCCAAGAAGCGACAGGACAGATTGACCTTACAATATTACAAAACAAAGCAGAACTTGCAAAATCTTCAATGGAAGCCAGAGGATGGAATTTAGATAGCTACACCTTAGTTACAATAAAGAAAAATGAGAACAAATTCGAGATTGATAGTAATGGTGATAATACGGCAGATATAACTGTTAGCTATGCAAAAAGTGACTATAAGGATGACATAAATCAGTTAACTGAGGCTGATTACCAGGGAAAAACTATCAAGGAACTCTATGATATGTGCTCAGCTGGAGATGTGGGTGCATGTAAGATAATGGCTGCTCTTGGAGGTAGCTGATATTTTAGTTTAACTTTAGTTTAACTTTTCTCTTTTTTGGGTGATTTTTATGAAAAAAGCTCAAGGTTCTCTTGAGTATTCTGCAATGGTTGCCCTTGCCCTTGTAATAATATTGATTACTGTTTTCTGGTTTGGAGAAGGTGTTGTTCCGAAGGCTATAAAGTCTACGGAGCAAAATCAACTTTTGGCTTATCAAGACAATGTGGAAACTAAAGTGCAGTACCTAAAAACAAGCGAGAAGTGGGACACCCTCAAAACCCAAATCATCTCCTGCTCGAACGGGCAGTGTGAGTTCAACGGAGAGACAAAGGAAATAGACGACTCCACCTTTACATACTCGGATACCCTTGAAAACGCCTACAACAAGTGCATCTACGAGAACGACTTGGACTCTTGCAAAGCGATAGTTTACGTTTTGGGCGATTAGTCTTGGAGGAGCTCCACAACTTCTTTTGTGTCTAGAACCTAGATCGTTTTGAGAATTCTTTTGAGTCCTGCTGAAGAGCCGATAACCTAAATATTGGCTTTTTCCAAACGATCTAATGGTCTACATTTCGCCAACCTTAACCATCTAATGGAAAAATTTATCAATATTAAATGCAATAACCAAAATTGGGTGATAGCATGGGAACACATGTTCAGACTGAGGTTAATGGTGAAACTCACGATATTCTCAAAATGCTTGCCATCCTGAGAGGCAAAAGTCTAAAGGAAATAGCGAGGGAGGCTTTGGAAGAATACGCAAAGAAGCACAAAAAAGAGGTTGAAAAGCTAATCCAGAAAGATCCGATTTGGGACACCATAGGGGTTCTGGAGCTTGAAGAGGATGCAAGCGAGCGGGAAGACTGGGGGACGGTAGAATGGCAAAGCGAGTGAAGCCAGAGCTGATTTACATGGACACGAGTGCAATGATAGCGTTAGCCAGCAAAACAGATAAGAATCACAAAAAAGCAAGAGAATTTTTTGAAAAATCTATTAGGGGCGGCATAAAGTTCGTTGTTGGCAGACCCGTACTGGTGGAGTTCCTCAATGGAGTTTCAAAGAGGGTTAACAAGAAGACCGCAGTTCAGCTCTATAAAAGCTACACCAATAGCAGGGTTATAGTCATTGAAAAAGAAACAGAGGAAGACTGGGAAAAGGCCTGGAGAATATTTGAGCAGTATGAAGACCAGAACGGCATGGATGTTATAGATTGCTTGAGCTTTGCGATAATGGAGAGGTTAAAGATTAGAGAAGCCTTTACCTTCGACAAAGACTTTGAGACGTATGGGTTCAAAAGGGCGGTGTAGCTCTAAATTCTCACTTTTGCTTTCACTCCTTCTCGCATTCGCAGGGATTCTTCCCGCAGTAGGGGCATACGCCGGGATACTTCTTCTTTGCGGCATCTTCAACATCAATGCCGGCTATGTTGGCCAAGCTAACCAGCCACGCTAAAACATCCGCAAACTCCTCTTCCATTGCCTCTCTGTCTCCTTTCCTAAGGGCTTCCGCTAGCTCGCCCACTTCCTCGGTAAACCAGAGGAACGTCTTCTCCAAGCCCCTCTTCTCGTCCCTGTGAAACTGACCTCCTCCCCGCCCTGAAGGGCGAGGGTTCCAACGAGTTAACCCCTCGCCAACGGCGGAAAGGTTTGAGGGGTTTCATTTAGACCCAAGTTAAAGCGGGTCTTCGACCCCTCGGGGAGGGTCTTCCCCCCGTTACCCCTCCTCTGAGCATAAAGGCCGCCCAGATTCGGGGTTATCTTTTCCACAGCCTTCTTTAAAATGTTGAAAGCACCAATCAAATCCGCGTTAAAGTCAAG
>NZ_KE387149.1:186214-197915 GCF_000430485.1 Thermococcus sp. PK | reverse complement strand
TGAGTCTCTCGACGACTTTTCCGGTGAGAATGTCTCTCCGGTATTTTGGTATCCAGACGAAATGGTAGGTTATGAAGTGTTTTGCGTGTCTTGTTCTTTTGATTCTTGGTGATTCGGGTTTCATTGTGAACCCCTTAATGTATGGTCTGCATTATTGCTTAAAATGCTTTTCGCTTTCCTGTTTGAGGGCTGTTGGGTAGTTTACTGCATCCCCGCCCTAAAGGGCGAGGCTTTCAGAAGAAAAACTGAGGTAAACTCCCGGCAAAGAGCCTCAAAGCCAGATCAAGCCTAAGGCTGTTATTCCTGTTATGGAAGAACACACCAAAAACCCTGGTAATAGTTGCATAAAGCAAATCGGTACCAATAGCTATCACCGGATCTACCCCAAGGAATATCAATGAGGGGGTCATCAATGCTCCTCCACCCATGCCCGTAAGTCCCACGAGAAATCCAACTAAGAAGCCGAGAAAAATGAAAATAAAATTCATGAACATCCCCTCATGGAAGGTAGCCAAGCTCCCTAGCCTTTTGAATAACTAGCTCCGCTTCCTCTTCAGGCGTCATCTTCGAGGAGTCTACCTTTACCTCAGGGTTCTCCGGCTCCTCGTAAACTCCATCATAACCTGTCAACCCTTTTATTTCACCACGCATAGCCTTCTTGTAGAGCCCCTTTGGGTCGCGCTGAATCCTAACCTCAAGGGGGGCGTAGACGTATACCTCAATGAAGTTCCCTATCTCCTTCCTGGCGTATTCCCTAACGGCTTTGTACGGCGAAATCAGTGAGACTATGGCTATTACACCGTTCCTTGAGAGGAGCTTGGCCATGTGAATGACTATCCTGTTGTGCATTTCCCTTGCTTCCTTGGAAAAGCCCAGCTCAGGATAAAGGGTCTTCCTTATGACATCACCATCGAGGATTTCAACTCTGTAGCCCATTGACACGAGCTTCTTCTTCAAAGCATCGGCTAAAACGGTTTTTCCAGCCCCGCTTGGGCCCGTGAGCCATATTGTAAAGCCCTTCTCTAAGTTTGTCATCTTACTCCCTCCAAGGCCCAAGATGGTTACAAAACTGTCGATTCTTCAATTTTTATGGTGATCTCATCCAGAGGTTTGCCATGGAATCTTATAGAGGCATTGATAATTTCTATTCCTACTATCTCTCCATTTTCACCATAATCTATAAGTACACCTTCGTCAACTTCAACAGTATCAACTATTTTTGCTTCTGAAAACTTGATGTACATAATGTCATGCTTTGGATCATAGGAGATTTTCATCATTTTTCACCCCATATTTGGTAAGCTTTGAAGTTATATAAACTGTTATTACAACTACCTCATCTTTACTTTCCTCATACACAACGCGTATTAACTTTCCATTCAACCGTTTCTGTGCTACCTTTCTCCCAAAATATCCAATGTAAACTTCATCAGGAGACGTGATGGTTTCAATAACCAACTCTTTGGAAATTTTTCTTTCTTTCATTCGCTCCAATGCATGAGGGATGAACACTATCTTCATTGATTTGACCCTCCTAAAATTATATTTAAAATTCAAGCTAAATTAAACTTCTCCCTCTGAGCGGTTTCTTCATTCCAAAGAGCTTGAGCACAGTTGGTGCGAAGTCATAGATGGTGAGCTGCGTTTTCTTTGACTCCTCCATTCCCGGGAGATAGAGAGAGAAAACTCCGTACTCAGCGTGAACCGCATCGTCTGGGCCCAAATCATTCTCTAAAAGATATGGAGTATCGTAACCTAAGGTCCCAGCGGCTCTCCAGTTCAAGTCATCCAGATAAACCATCAAATCCGGTTTGTCTCCCTTGGCTATCGGGTATATCTCCTCAGGGTAGAAGACCTTGGTGTTCCACTTCTCACCGTTGGGGCCCCTAATGCCCTTTATTCTCTCGGCAACTTCATCCCTAACTTTTTCGTATTCAGAGGGCTCAATTATTCCGTGGGGCTCTCTTCCCTTGACGTTCAGGAATACTCTGGAGTAATAACCTCCCCAGGCCCAGGCTATCGTCTTGCTCCAGTCCACATCGAGCTCGTTGAATCTAACCTGCCTCCCTTCCTTCAGAATCTCTGGATTCTTGACCTTCAACAATCCCTCATCAATGAGCCACTGGTTTATTGCAAAGGCACCTTTCATAGCCTTTATACCATGGTCAGAGACTATTATCACTGCAGTTTCGTCCAGATCAAGAAGTTTCAAAGTCTTCCCAATTTCCTCATCGAGAAGCTTATAGTAATCTGGAATGACGTTTTTGTATGGGTTGTCATCGCCCGGATAAAGGTGGTGGTTCTCATCGAAGTACTTCCAGAATGCATGGTGAACCCTATCAAGGCCGATCTCCACGAACTGGAAGTAGTCCCAATCCTTCTCCTGAATCAAATACCTTATAACCTCAAACCTCTTCTTCGTCATCTCCCATAGCCCTTCTTTGGTCTCATCCCTGTTTTCTTTTCTAAAGACAACATCAAACATGTATTCTCCCACAAGCCTCTCTATCTCACCCTTGAGCTCCTTGGGATAGGTGTAATCCACGGAAGCATCTGGGGTAATGAAACAGCTAATCAAATAACCGTTCACCTTCTTAGGCGGATAGCTCGGGGGAATTCCAATCAAAATTGACTTCTTGCCCTTCTCGGCTATGTAATCCCACACAGCCTTCTCCTTAATCATCAAGGAGTGAGCAATCCATATGTCGTTGTAAGTGCCTCTCTTTCTGTGTCTAAAGCCGTAAAGGCCAAGTTCTCCAGGTGTTTTACCAGTGGCCATAACCATCCAGGCCGGAATTGTAATGGCCGGAATTGTGCTCTGCATAGGGCCATAGATAGACTTTTCCACAAGCTTCTTTATGTTGGGTAAATCATCCAAAAATCTGCCAAATAAGAGCTCAGGCGGGGCTGAGTCAAGACCAATGACAAAGACCTTCTTAACTTTCTCAATCCCTTCATTTATTCTCTTTTCCATATTGATCACCTCAGATGAGCGTTAATTATATTCAAAACCTCTTCAATTCTATTCTTCTCACATATGCAGCCCAGAACTTCCCTTTTACCTCCTGCATTGAAACTCTTTTCCTTGAGTTGAGAGATTATCTCTCCCATGTTGATTTCCTCCGCTTTTTTAGGGGAAACTCTGAAGTAGACTTGGGCCTTCCCGTGGAAGTTCCTATTAACAACAACTGCCCCCTCATAGCCGAGCTCCCAAACTGCTTTTCTGGCCACCTTGGAGATTATGTTGAAAGGACTCTCGAAATCTATGAATGCAATTCCTTTCCTGACCTCCACCTTGGAGAGGGCATCCTCAATAGCTTTCCTTATGCTCTCAGCCTTCCTGATCCAGGGCTCATATTCCAAAAGGCCCTTTACAGAGTTTTCGAGGACAACTCCGACGGCTTTTTCCACACCTTCTCTGTCCATCGCGATGTAATTTGAATCAATGAGCTCGACTATCCTTAACGCATCTTTCCTTGTTAGGCCTTCTATCTTCAAAAGCTCGCCAACTTTGGGGATTTCAAAAGCCCTCTCCCCGATATCTCCAATGACCCCCAAGGCACTCCAGGCGTTCCACACGTTAAAGTACTCCGAAACAACAAAAGATGCTGAAGGGGCCTCTTCTCCACCAAGGGCTGGGTTTATCTGCTTTACCTTTGGATTTTTTATCCTTGGCTGGATGTGGTGGTCTATGAAGACTATGCTTTTACTAATGCCCTCAACTTCATGCGGAAGGTTTAGATCAAGGACGTAAATTTCTCCCTCTTTCTCAATAGCTCTCCTGATTCTCTCATCAAATCGGAATTCCCCTATGGGTGGGCTTAGGTTTTTGAATTTCTCCAAGCCCAATGCTTTCACAAGCAAAGCCGTTGAGGTTATCCCATCAGTGTCCCAGTGGTGGATTATTAGACTCATTTTGACCACCATTGTTTAGCTTCTCTTTCGGATGGCTGAAGGAGTCCATCACTTGTATCGATAAAGACGGAAGTATCTACAATGATCATCTCCTTTCCTCCAGAAACTCTTGTAGAGCGTCTTTTTTCACTTTCCTGCTGAAATTTTCTATGACATCTGCTATTCCTACCTTAACTATCACTTTCCCATGAGTGCCTTCCTTGAGTTTCACCTTCTTGAGAGGTTTGAACATCCCATTTTCGTAAACTACCTCAATTTCTTTCACAACTTTTCACCATAAAAATTGGAAAGGAGTACACCGTTTTGCTCACTCCACGAATGGGTTCTCAAAGCTCCCAATTACTTCATAAACCTCCGGCCTCATCATGTACTCCGGTGGCTGTTCGCCGTTCATTATCATCTTTCTGAGCTTTGTCCCGCTTATTCTCACATGGAACTCCTTGTCGTGCGGACAAATCTTTGCGTTAACCATTCCACCGCACTTTTTGCAGTAGAAGGACTCCTTTATGAACATCGGGGTTATGCCCAAATCTGGGAACTCATCGAAGAGATCCCATGCCTCATAGGGGCCGTAGTAATCGCCAACGCCAGCATGATCCCTCCCAACTATGAAGTGTGTTGCCCCGAAGTTCTTACGCATTATCGCGTGGTGAATTGCTTCTCTTGGCCCGGCGTAGCGCATTTCATACCTCACTGTCGCTAGAGTTGCAGCATCTTTTGGATAGTAGTGCTTGAAGAGGACTTCGTAGGCTTTGATTATCACTTCATCCTTATAGTCGCCCCTCTTCTTCCTTCCGAGGACAGGGTTTATGAAAAGTCCATCGACGAAGGTTAAAGCAGCTTTTTGCACGTATTCATGGCCAAGATGCGGAACATTCCTTGTCTGGAAGGCAACTATCGTCTTCCATCCCCTCTCCTTAAAGAGAACCCTCGTCTCAACGGGCCTTAGGGTATACTTGGCAAATGGATTGGGGAGCTCATTCAAAAGCTCAATCTCACCACCAACCAAGTAATCACCCATTGAATAAACCCTCGAAACTCCCGGATGGGCTGGATCATCTGTTTTAAAGACCTTTACGGCAAACTCCTTCTTGCTGTAAGTGTATATTTCCTCAACGTGCATCCTAGCTATCGGTAAATCTTCGTAGTAGAGCAGAATAGCATCTCCCTCTTCGAAGCCCGGCTTCTCAACATCTAAGACTATCGGAATGGTCCATGGGGTGTCATCGCTTAATCTCATGTGATCCAAAACGCTCTCAAAATCGTCCCTTGTCAGGAAGCCCTTGAGCGGAGAATAAACTCCATGAGCAATGTTTTCTAGGTCAATAGCCCTTCCATGGTTGATTTTAACACTTGGGTACTCATGCTGCTCGCTCAGAATCCTCTCCCTCGTCTTGGGAGCTGCTAGTCTTCTGACTAATTTTCCTCCGTGTGGCTTTGAGACCATAGCTATCACCTAAAAAAGAAAGCTTCAGTCAAGGTAGCCAAGAGCCCTGAGACGCTCCTTGACCTTTTCCTCTTCCTCTTCGCTGAAGACTTCCTCTTTCTCCTCTTCCTCAAGGCTGGCTAAAACTTCCCTCAAGACATAGGTGACGTAGTCTGAAACTGAAGTAAACCCAGTCCCTTCAATTCTCTTTTTTATTTTGTCGTAGAGGGGCTTTGGTATTGAAACGGTTGTGTACTTTCTCTCCTCATCCATAACTGACACCTCCATTTCTAATGACATTTAATTAAATTTAATTAAGGCTTATAAATGTTTGCCCTATGGGTTTAAGTTCCAAAGGATATTCATCACTATGTCAAAATCACGCCGGAGGAGCTATCACCGACACTGAATTATTCAGTAGGTGAATATAATGCGCCTCATCGACAAAGGGGAGTTGGAAAACAAGACTCATCCTTGAGTTCTTATGATAGAAAGAAGTGCTAGGTGAGTTAATAGTGTTAGATGAGAGAAGAATCCGCGAGATTTTGAGGGATAGTTAAATCATTCCTCCAGACAGACCTTTGAAACAGCCCAGCTATAAACAAATCAGTTGAGGAGATGCATGAGCTCATTCATGTTCATCCATAGAACTTTACGGTACTGTTAAGTTTCCTGGGTTTATGATACTTAATAGTAGTACAACATATTTCTCTAAAGTCCATTCTTTATCTACCCTGGCACCTAGGATTCTGTAGAACCAGTAGATCTTTCATCTTTCCACCTATTGATTCTCCAGAATCAAGAACTATATAAATATCTTGATTGTCTGAAATCAAGTGTTTATAAATACTAAGTCTACAAGCTCAAATTAGTTGGGGGAGGAGGTCAGCATCATAAAAAGCCAAGTTTTCAAAAGAAAAAGTGGATTAGTTCATAAGATTTCCTCAAAGTCCCTCAAATCCCATACAAGCCAACCTTCATCTTTTAGGAGTTCTTTTTCTTCAATGTTTTTAGCGATTAGTGCATAGGATCTTTCCCACTTTTCTAGCCCAGTAACTTCACTTTTGCGCTCCAAATCCCTTAAAATCCCCCTGGCTTCTCTTGTGCTTAAATCCCTCCACTTCACCTCTACCAGCAGGGCCTTCTTTTCTCCTCTGTTAAGTGCAACGAGGTCGATTTCTTCAGTTTTGCACCACCACTTTCCTATTTCCGTAAACCTGAATGGAAGCTTTCCACTTTTGTTTAACCACTTCAAAAACTGTTCTGCAATTTTTTCAAAAACAAACCCAAGATACCTATTGTACTCATCTTCAAACCCTTCTATGTATCCAAACTCCAGGAGTTGGGAGCGATTGGGGTAGATAAAGCGGAACCAGAAGTTGTAATAATTATCACTAAGATAGTAGCGGGCATTCCTCTTCCTCTCAGGTTCACCGACAGGATGCTTCTCCTCCACTATATGGAGCGTTTGAAGGTTGTTAAGGTATTGAGAAACCGTTGAATTTGGTAAACCGGTAAAGCTCACTATTTCCCCAAACTTCGTCTTTCCAAAAGCAATAGCCTTGAGAATAGCAAAATAGCGGGCAGGTTCCCTCAGCTCGCTCCTCAACAAAAACTCCGCCTCATCAAATAAGGGCTTATTGGGCTGAAAGACTTCTTCAAGAGTTTCACCGGCGTTAAGCCTGAACTGCACCTCCTTTATATAGGAGGGAATTCCGTCGGTTATGCCGTAAATCCTCACAAGCTCTTCCCAATTCTTCTCAGGGAAGAACTCATGCAAGTGAAAGAAATTTAAGGGTCGGAGATTTATCGAAAGGGTTCTCCTCCCGTAAAGGGGGCTTTTGTACCCTAAGATATGGGTTTCCATAATGCTTATCGAAGAGCCCGTGAGGACAAGCTTAAGATCTTTTGCGTTATCCCATATTTTCTGGAACTTTGAAATTATCCCTCTGTTCGCTTTGATTAAGTTGGGAAATTCATCTATGATTATCACTACCCCTGTGCCATCAAGAAGCTCAAAAAGTTCCTCCCACGAGAGCTCAGCCTTGGTTATGAGTGGGTTGTTAAGGGCCTTCGCCACAAGAGCTCTAAAAGCCCGTAAATTTTCCTCTTCAAGGGTCTCCTCGGCAAAAAAGTATACATGTTTCATTCTTTCTACAGATTTACGAACTAGAGTGGTCTTTCCGACCCTCCTACGGCCATAAATGATTATTAACTCTTTTCTACCGCTTCCATAAGCCTTTCTCAATACTTCAAGTTCATCCGAACGGTTAACAAATTGTTCATACATGATTATGATAATCTAATTTGAAATATTTAAACCTTTCTCATGCTGAGTTCCGCTGTCATAGAGGGAAGGCTTCCAAAAGAAAAATATCCTACTAACACCTCCCCAACCTTTGATAAAGTTGACTTATGAACTTATTTTTTGTAAAATTATTTTGGGTAGAATTTCAAACTTAAATTTGACTTAATTAGAATTTATCAAACAATAACCTTTATATACTTAAAAGTCTATCCTATATTGAGGGGTACTGTGTGAGAAGGGACCGAAGCGAAAGCTTCACCCTGACCCAGAGTCCATATCCAACCGTAAACCAAGCAACTTACCCAGAGTTGTAAGGTTTATGGGTGAAGGTGTGGGCCCTGCCTCAGAGCGAAACTTCACTGAGGCCTCCGGATCATACAGTGCCCCTCACTCTCGTTATGGAACCCTTAATTCATTAGCTGAATATACTGTGCTTCATTAAAAGGAGAATTAAAAAAGGGCTTCTTCTTGAATTTTTGAAAGAAAACAACTTGTATTTTCTCATTGACAGGATAAAACATCCCCTTCCCTAAAGAATGAGATTTTCAAGAAAAAAGAGAAAAATCACACCTTTCCAACTCTCAAGTAAACAAATCCAAGCTCTTCAGCTTTTTTCACATCAAGAACGTTTCTACCATCGATTATAACCTTGGTTCTGACTTCTTTTGCTATTTCGTCCAGCTTCAGGTTCCTGAACTCTTTGTGGTCTGTGACTATGACTATGGTATCGACGTCCTTGAAGTCCTCTTTCCACTCCGCACCAAATCGCTCCGCATCTTCCTTAGTGCATAATGGATCGTAAGCGTAAACTTTAGCTCCCCACTCCTTGAGCTCTTTGATTACAGGAATTGCAGGACTCTTCATGAACTCCTTGACACCGCCTCTAAAGGTCAAACCCAAAACTAAGATATTGCTACCTTTCAAAGATTTTCCAGTTTCGTTCAGGCCTTTAATGGTGAGCTCGACAACATGATGGGGCATCGAGTCGTTTATCTCTCTAGCAGTCTTTACGAGCCTTGGATTCGTCTTTTTAGCGAGGTTTATTACAAACCAAGGATAGACTGGGATGCAATGGCCGCCTACGCCCGCTCCAGGCATGTGCAAATGGCAATAAGGCTGGGTATTGGCAGCTTTAAAAACTTCAAGGGCGTCCAGACCGTGCTCCTCACACCAGAGGGCCAGTTCATTCGCAAGAGCTATATTGACATCCCTGTAAACACCCTCAAACACCTTCACAGCCTCAGCCGCTTTTATCGAGCTCATTGGGATGACGCCCTTCCTGTTGATGGTCTCATAGATTCCGATTACCGCCTCGAGCGTTTTCTCATCACTTGCCCCGACTATTTTAGGGTACTGTCCGGTTATGTCCCTGATGGCCGTTCCTGTCATAGTCCGCTCAGGAGCGTGGGCCAGGCCGAACTCACCGAGCTTTAGCCCGCTTTCTTCAAGGATTGGAATCAAACTTTCAGTGGTTCCGGGGGGCATTGTTGCTTCGGTAATGACGATGTCCCCCTTCTCCAGACCTTTGGCGATCTTTCTCGCCACGTCGTAAACCGGGTCGAGCTTTAGGTTCCCCCTCTCGTCGGTCAGTGTTGGTACTAGGATGACCATCATGTCTGCCTGCTTTGCCGCCCAGACACCGTCGGTTGTCGCCCGCAGCCTCCCGGCCTCGACGTTCTTTTTGACCAGCTCCGAGAGACCGGGCTCTTCTTTAACGTGGTTCTCTCCCCTGTTGACCATCTCGACGACTTTTTCGTTGATGTCCACGCCTATGACGTTGGCCCCGTGGTCGGCAAAAACCGCAGCTAGGGGAAGGCCCATCTTTCCCAGCCCGTAAACGGCTATCGTGACCTTGCCCTCTTTGAAAATGCGTTTGACTTCCTCCCTATTCAACCCAATGAGCTTCATAACATCACCCCAGCTTCACGACTTCATCTTTAGCTGAGCTTTCAAGCGCCTTGACTGCAACTTCGAGCGCGTGCAGACCTTCTTTCCCACCAACAAGAGGCTTCTTTCCCTCTTTAACGCACTCGATGAAGTGCTCGAGCTCAAGCCTGAGTGGTTCCTTCTTCTCTATCTTTGCCTCACGCACCCATTTATCATCGTAGAGGGTTAAGCTCTGGTTTATATAGTCAAGGTAGGCTATCCCATCAGTCCCAACGACGTTCAGAGTCCTCGTCTTGTGGGGAGTCAAGCGGTTTGTCTCTATTACACCATCCACGTCCTTTTCAAAACCAAGGAGGATCAGGGCGTAGTCCTCAACTTTGGCCGGGTGCTTCACGTTCCTCGCCTTTGCGTAGACCTCTTTGACCCTCGAATCTGCTAGAAAGCTCATCACGTCGATGTCATGAACCGCAAGGTCGATTATAACGCCAACGTCTGCTATCCTGACGACCATTGGACCCACTCTCTTGGCGTTCATCGTGACTATCTCGCCGAGCATCCCCTGGTCTATCGTCTCCTTCAGCTTCAGGACTGCGGGGTTGAATCTCTCTACATGTCCAACCATTAGAACAACGTTGTTCTTCTCTGCCACTTTGATTATCTCTTTGGCACTCTCGATGCTCTCCGCTATGGGCTTCTCCACCAAAACATGAACTCCGTTTTCAATAAACTCCAGAGCGACCTGCCTGTGAAGAGAAGTTGGAACTGCAATGCTGACTGCGTCGACTTCCTTTACAAGCTTCCTGTAATCACCAAAAGCCTCCGTTCCAAACTTTTCAGCTACTTCCTTAGCCCTCTCAAAGTTTGCATCAGCCACTCCAACGAGCTTGGCTTTTCCTTCCTTTGCCAGCTCGGAGTAAATCCTCGCATGGTGGAAGCCCATGTTCCCAACGCCAACGACTCCAACTCGGAGCATTTCTGATCACCCAAGGAAATATCTATGCTTTAATCAGTATTACCTAAAACTACTTTTTAATTGTTCTGGAGTATTCTGAGAGATCGTACCTCCCAACCTCCGAGTCCATAATGCTTAAATATGATGCATGCATTCAATGTATTGGTGAGACTATGGTGAAGACAATCACAATCTCTGATGATGTTTACAACGAGCTCTTACGAATAAAGGGCAAGAAATCATTCAGCGAGCTTCTTAGGGAACTCTTAAGGGAGAAAAAAGGAAATTCAGAGGCCCTTAAACGCATTTGCGGTATCTTAAATGAAGAAGAATATCGCGAGACCAAGAAAAGGCTAAAAGAGCTAGAAGGAGAGTTTGAGAAATGGGAGCAGTTCTTGACTTTTTCTTTTTTCAAGCCTCGCCCTTCAGGGCGGGGTACAAACAACCACGAACAAGCCCTTTAGCAGGAAAGCAAAAACACTTTTAAACTCAAAGATGTAAAATTAATAATGAGGGACAATGAAAAGGACAGTAACACTCAAACTCCAGCCCTCAAAGGAGCAAGAAAAAACTCTTCTTGAGCTAGCCCAAGCTACTGCAGTAATCTGGAATAAAATCAATTACGAGCGGTTAAAACAGTTCAAAGAATTCGGGAAAATAGACTTTGGAACAACGGAAAAGGAAGCCTATTACACGTTCAAGGGCTGGGTTGGTGGTTCAACAGTACAACAATTGGCAAGGAAGAATGCTGAAGCGTGGCGTAGCTTCTTCTCTCTACTTAAGAAGAAAAAGTCTGGAGAGCTACCAGAATGGTTCAAACCACGATCACCAAAATTCGTCAAGGAGGGGAATGAGAGAAAACTCTTTATCATTCCCCTCAGGAACGACCAGTATAAAATTGAAAACAACACTATCGAGCTGAGAAGGCTCGGAAAGTTTGGAAGGCTAAAAATTCAGTTCAAGGGGAGAATTCACCTCAAGGGCAAGCAGGGAAGGTTGGAAATAATCTACGACGCGGTAAAGCGGAAGTGGTACGCTCACGTTAGTTACACTGTTGAGGAAAAACTAACTAACGGAGAATGGGTTAAAGTTCCAAGAGAGCCACAGAGCAACCTGACGGCAGGAATAGACCTCGGAGTAAATAATTTAATTGCCATTTACATTGAGAATGGTGAAGCTTTTCTCGTGAACGGGAGACCTCTCAAAAGCATTG
>NZ_KE387149.1:168381-186114 GCF_000430485.1 Thermococcus sp. PK | reverse complement strand
CAAAAGCCTCCGTTCCAAACTTTTCAGCTACTTCCTTAGCCCTCTCAAAGTTTGCATCAGCCACTCCAACGAGCTTGGCTTTTCCTTCCTTTGCCAGCTCGGAGTAAATCCTCGCATGGTGGAAGCCCATGTTCCCAACGCCAACGACTCCAACTCGGAGCATTTCTGATCACCCAAGGAAATATCTATGCTTTAATCAGTATTACCTAAAACTACTTTTTAATTGTTCTGGAGTATTCTGAGAGATCGTACCTCCCAACCTCCGAGTCCATAATGCTTAAATATGATGCATGCATTCAATGTATTGGTGAGACTATGGTGAAGACAATCACAATCTCTGATGATGTTTACAACGAGCTCTTACGAATAAAGGGCAAGAAATCATTCAGCGAGCTTCTTAGGGAACTCTTAAGGGAGAAAAAAGGAAATTCAGAGGCCCTTAAACGCATTTGCGGTATCTTAAATGAAGAAGAATATCGCGAGACCAAGAAAAGGCTAAAAGAGCTAGAAGGAGAGTTTGAGAAATGGGAGCAGTTCTTGACTTTTTCTTTTTTCAAGCCTCGCCCTTCAGGGCGGGGTACAAACAACCACGAACAAGCCCTTTAGCAGGAAAGCAAAAACACTTTTAAACTCAAAGATGTAAAATTAATAATGAGGGACAATGAAAAGGACAGTAACACTCAAACTCCAGCCCTCAAAGGAGCAAGAAAAAACTCTTCTTGAGCTAGCCCAAGCTACTGCAGTAATCTGGAATAAAATCAATTACGAGCGGTTAAAACAGTTCAAAGAATTCGGGAAAATAGACTTTGGAACAACGGAAAAGGAAGCCTATTACACGTTCAAGGGCTGGGTTGGTGGTTCAACAGTACAACAATTGGCAAGGAAGAATGCTGAAGCGTGGCGTAGCTTCTTCTCTCTACTTAAGAAGAAAAAGTCTGGAGAGCTACCAGAATGGTTCAAACCACGATCACCAAAATTCGTCAAGGAGGGGAATGAGAGAAAACTCTTTATCATTCCCCTCAGGAACGACCAGTATAAAATTGAAAACAACACTATCGAGCTGAGAAGGCTCGGAAAGTTTGGAAGGCTAAAAATTCAGTTCAAGGGGAGAATTCACCTCAAGGGCAAGCAGGGAAGGTTGGAAATAATCTACGACGCGGTAAAGCGGAAGTGGTACGCTCACGTTAGTTACACTGTTGAGGAAAAACTAACTAACGGAGAATGGGTTAAAGTTCCAAGAGAGCCACAGAGCAACCTGACGGCAGGAATAGACCTCGGAGTAAATAATTTAATTGCCATTTACATTGAGAATGGTGAAGCTTTTCTCGTGAACGGGAGACCTCTCAAAAGCATTGCCTTTTACTGGCAAAAAAGAATAGCGGAATACCAGTCAAAACTCAACAAGTCGGGATACAAGGCAAGCAGGAAACTCAAGAGAATGCATCAGAAAACCAAACTACAGGCGAGGCACTACATTAACACTGCAGTCAGGCAGACTGTTGAAAGGCTTTACGAGATAGGCGTTAGTAAAATTGTAATTGGCTATCCAAAGGATATAGCGAGGAACTCTGATAAAGGTAAAAAGCAAAACTTCATACTCTCCCACGTTTGGAGGTTTAATACAGTAATACAAAGGCTAAAGGAAGTTGCTGAAGAGTATAGTATTGAAGTTTTGCTTGTTGATGAGGCTTTTACTTCTAAGCTTTGCCCCCTCTGCGGCCAGCGCCATTCTAATGGTAGAATTTTTAGGGGTTTATTCAAGTGCCGCAGGGAGGGCGTTGTAATGAATGCTGACTTGGTTGGAGCGTTTAACATTTTGAGAAAAGCGGTTAGAACGATAACCCCGAGCCTTTCCGCTCTAGCGGGGGGTAGGGGTAATGGGGGGAAGACCCTCCCCGAGGGGTCGAAGACCCGCTTTAACTTGGGCCTAAATGAGACCCCTCAAACCTCCCCGCCCTTGGTGAGGGGTTAAGATAAACCCTCGCCCTTCAGGGCGGGGAGGAGGTCAGTTCTTCTTTTTCTCCATACAGAATTATCAACCTCCCATAGGCCATCACATATGAGCATTCTAAGTATACGGCTTTATTCCCTTCCTGAAGCATCGTGGCATTGATAAGCCTCCCGATGAAGTTTCTCTTTTCCAGAGCTTCAGGCGAGACTTCTACACTTTGCCATCCTTTATTTTTGAGCATCTCTTCGAGATCTCTGAGAGCATTTTCGCATTTAGGACTCTTGTGTGGGCTGGGATAGACAAAAATCCCCATGTAAACACTGGTTATGTTTTGGAACACAAACCCACCGGTTCCGTTAACTATTCCTTCCTCTCTCTTCAGATATCCGGTAGGTCTTAGGCCATATTCTTTTGTCCAGTCCATTTCTTCAAATGGGAGGGAAATTTCTCCCAAATAGGGGTTAACGTAGACCTCATTCTCATAAAGGGAGTAGTAGATAACTTTCTGTGGAGAGGATCCAATCCTGGGAACGTTAATTGTATACGCAGAGATAAGAAGCCCGATGAAAAAGATTGCCAAAAAAGCTATTCTAGCCGGTTTTTCTTTTTTATAAAGCTTCAACGCTACAATTTTAACCAAAAATCCCACAATAAACGCAGACAAAACACTCCCAATTATCGGCAAGAAAGAGGCACTACGTGGCAGAATCTCAGAGATGTCACTTATATCCAGCAAAATCATTATAGCCAGTCTTATTGGGATTAATAGAAGTAAAAGCAATAGGGAAATCAGAACCAGGATAACGGTTTGGCGTCTCATTGTGCTTCACCCTTTAAACGGGCTATGGTGTGGTATAGGAACGCCCCTAAAAGGAAAGAAACCACAGGGGATAGATAAAAGAGGAAGAAAACAAAAACTCCTGAATTGTCGCTGTGATAATAGCCAGAGCGGAGACCTCCAATCATGGTGACCACGGAAAGTGCTATTACAACTACGAGGGGAGCGATAACTGCCATTACAGCAAATTCCCGAAGAGGAATTCTCAACTTCCATAGAAAGATAGTGGTTATTAAAGCCACAATAAGAGTCGGATAAACAAAGAAAAGAAGTTCCGGAGAGGTTTTGCCATACATACTTTCAAGTTTCTCTATCCCAAAAGCTATTAAGGCCCATAATGGAGTTGCAAGGGTAAGAAAAAGGAAAGCTTTGATGCTTTTTTCCATTCCAGCTCCCCAAAGTTAATAGAGTGGAACTGATATTTATTTTTTTGCTAGAACCATCCACAAATCCTTCCCCTCTATGTGGATGAAAATGAAGGTTATCTTTTCTTCTGAAAGACCCAGGGTTTTGGCGTAAATTGAGACACAGTAGGAATCAAGTTGAAACGGTATGTACCAGTATACGAACGACTCAACAACTGAACTTCCTTTGTGAATTCTAAACTCAATTCTTTGTCCCCCTGTAGTTGTGAGATTCTTTGGAGTGTTCCATATTATTCTGTATCCTTTAAACAACACTTCACCTGAGAAGTTAACATCTTGCACACCTAAGACCACATATTCATATAACTCGCCATTTAGTTTAAGCACTGTTTCATTTAAGATGCTCATGTTGAGGTATGCTGGATCGCTTTGGGGGTTTAATGGTGCTTTTAAGGTAGTATTGCATTTATTGAGATTTTCTCTGGCTTCATTTAGGAATGAAACAACCTTTGAAGCCTCGTTTGGTGGGGAGGAGGGGGTAGTTGAGGGCCGAGTTATACAAAGGGAAACCAAGACAATTAAAAAGAGAGAAGAAAGCAAAAAGACTCTTCTCATGCCTCCCATCCCTATCTTTTTTCAATCTCCACGACCCTTCCTTCACTTATTTTTACAGTTATGCTGTCTCCTTCTCTTAAGCTGAGCACTTTGAGGATGAGCTCATCGCTTAACTGGTCTGCATTTAAATGGAGAGTTTCGTTTCCAATTATCAGTATCCAGTGGGTGTTTCCCTCTTTGATGTATGAGTAAATTCCCTTAACAACTCCGCTGATCTCTTCAACCTTTGCTCCTACCTGCCCATAGAGAAGGAACGCTCTAACTTCGTCTTCGTTTTCAAAAATCTGCACGTCTTTGGTCTCCGCATTTACAAAAGCTATCTTCGCAACACCTGAACCGCTCCCGGGAATTATTGCGACCCTCCACCATAGCTCTCCGTTTAGGAAGATTGGGATCGGCTCTACGGCCATAAACTGGCTCCAATCAAACGTTGGTAGAGCTTTTTTGACGTAGTCTATAGCTTTTACCGGTCCGGTAAGAGGAGTTTCGAACTTCACCTGGCTCATTTCTCCAGTTTGAGCGTTAATTAAGAATATCGCTGCCAGTCCGTGGGCTCTACCATATGGTTCTACAGCAACCATCCAGTATTCTTTTCCATCGTTGGCAATTACCAAGAAGGGCTGTCTGTTCCCTTGCCCGCTCACGTCTATTATCTCTATCTGGTTTTCGTGGTGGAGCCACAGGTTCTTTATGTTTGATAGAGCGCTTTCCTTCCAGTAGTTTTGAGCGTGGACGATTTTCCTTGTTAGAAGTTCCGGAAAGACTGGGAAATCCTTGAGGCGTTCATCCTTAACGGCCTCTTCGGGGGTTAAATCCTCAACGTTGCCCTCTTCATCGACGATTAAAACTCCGCCCCATTTGGGCACTGTGTAAAAAACACGGAAGCTGTATGAAATGTAGGGAACAACGATGTAAATCTTGTCCTCGTAGTAAAGTGCCCTTGGGACGTCAAGGTCGATTAGATAGTGCTTTTTGTAGAGGTTCCATTCAAGGTTGTCAAAAATCTGCATTCCCGGACCGATTTGGAGTTCGTTTTCAATTCTTTCCATTCTTGCTTGGGTGGTGTTCATGTCAACGAAGAGAACACCCTTGTCTTTGAGCCTTATTGCATTCCATGCTCCGTCAGGGATTATAAAGAATCCCCATACTGGAGTCCCATCTCGGACGGTTAGATGAGACCAGCCCAAAGTATATCGGGCATATTCTATTGTATCGACTGCATAACGGTATGCGGTAAGTTTGGGGAGAATTCTTATTTTGCTGCTTGAAAGATCCAATTCATTTGAAACCTGAGTTGGATGATGTTCTTTGTAAAGGGCAGTGTTTGAAAGAGCACCGCTGAGTATTGAGATGACAACCAGGGATAGAATCACTAATGCGAAGATGCCTCCCATCAGGCTGTTTCTTTTTGCAGGCCCTTCAACGAGTTTTTTCTTGGTATCGTATATCAAAATGGCTAATAGCACAACAAAGAGGTATATTACCGTTGGATTTCTGTAAAAACTCATAACAATTCCGTGAAACCATGGCCTGAAGAACCATAAAACCAGACCAAATACCAAGAAGGATAGAAAAACTCCAATGAACTCTCTTCTCATTTTTCTCACCTTAACTAAATGTCAGCGTAAGAGTTTATAACACTATCCAGCTGAATCTTAAGGGGTGGTTGAAATGGTGTATCCAAAGTTCGTTGATGAGAATGTGGCTTTTTCACCTATGCCTCACCCAGAAGACATCCCAAAACTTGCTGAAGAGTTTGATGCTGTGGTTGTCCTTACATACGAATACGAGCTGTATTACGACTTGGAGGAGCTCACCAAAAGAGGTGTCGAAGTCCTTCATGCACCAATTGAAGACTTTACCGCGCCTTCTCTGGAGGAGCTGCTTGAGATTGTTGAGTGGATATACAAAAGAACCAGGGAAGGTAAAAAGATTTTAATCCATTGCCTTGGCGGGAGCGGACGAAGCGGAACCGTGGCAACTGCTTATCTAATGTATGCTCATGGGCTTTCTTTAAGGGAAGCACTTGCAAAGGTGCGCTCCCTTAAGCCTTCTGCCGTTGAGACTCAAGAACAAATGGAAGTGCTGAAAGAGCTTGAAGAGCATCTAAAAGGCTAAAATTTACTATATAAATGTCAAAATTTAAGGTTCAATCTTGGAACTATTTTCGTCAAATTTTCGTTTTATTTTGAATAAAGGAAAAATATTTAAGGATGAATGTCCAAAATAGTAATGTAAGTCTCCAAAATCGGCCCTACTCGGGCTCTTAGTGGAGGTAAATAGACATGAGGAAATTCAACCTCTTGTTGGCTTTCTTTTTGGTTGGTTTGGTTTTTATAGCTGGTTGCATTGGAGGAGGAACAAAAACCCAAGAAACTTCTACCCCAACACAGACCACCACACAAAGTGAAACCCTCACCCAGACTACAACCTCTTCTCCGACCCAAACTACAACAACTTCTTCCCCCACACAAACAACCACAACTTACACTACAACCACCACAACTGAGACTCCAACTCAAACTACAACTACTCAAACTCCCACGGAGGAAGCTTATTGGAGACCATGGGAGTACGCTCCCTTCGAGCTTAATGGAAAAAGGTACATCATAACCTATTACAAATACTACTACAAGGTCAAACCAAATCAAACAGCACCTATGTACGAATATGAAATTGAGAAGAAAATTGGAAAGGAAACAATCCACGTTTATGGACAAGATATTCAGATGAACAAAAAAGATTTAGGCGAATTCGAGGTTTGGGCGTATCAGACGGTGGTTACTCCAATAAAGGCTGAAAGTTTGGAGGGAAAGCTCACAATAACAATTTGGTACAAGAGCAATCAGACCACTGCCGCTATTTATCCATGGGATATTGCATGGCTTGCCGCGTTATCTCCCTATGGAGGAGATGCCCAGTTTGTGGGGATGAGAATTGAATACAATGGAAAAACATTTGCATTCTACAATCCAACGCCATTCCAGAGCGGTTTGTTCCCCTACTTCGAGGGTGACAATGACATTCTCTCTGACGTTGACTATGATTTGAGCTACCTCTACATGGGCTGGTTTGCAACAATTCACTTTGGGATATGGTACACATGGGAAGATTACAACTTGCTCGTTCCACAGAGCGGAACCTGGAGCGATGGACTGCACACATGGACTTGGGAGACAAAACCCGATGGGGCCATTGAGCTTGGAGGTCTATCCTTCAAGGTTGTAGAGGCCCAATGGAGTTACGCTGGAGCAGAGGGGCTCTCATTGAGTGGAAAAGGAAAGATCTCTCCTTACCTGCCTCTCGTAATAGAGGGCGAGGGGACTTATGGGTATAAAGATCCAAAGACCAACGAGGAGCTTTATATATATGCATACCTCAAGCTCGAAGACCTTGGAGTGGAGCAAGTAAGCTAGCTCTCTTTTTCTTCAAATTTTTCAAAGCTGATAACTTCTTTAAGGGCTTTTCTTTCGTATTTAGGCTTTTCATCGTCGGGATAACCTATAGGCAGTATTGTCTGGAGCTTGTAATATTTAGGGGTATTTACGAGCTCTTCAATCTCTTTGGGATTGGGAGGAGTGTAAGTTACTGTGCCGAGCCCTTCTTCCTCAAGGGCAAGCAAAAGATACCCTACAGCAAGCCATGTGGACTGAACTGCAAAAGGGGCTCTGACGTCAGCAAACACGAGAACTAAATATGGGGCATCGCTCAAGAACGGCTTCTCCCATGTAAACCCCTTCTCCTGTAACCATTCACCGAGTTTTCCTTTCATCTTCTCGTAGAACTGCCTTTCCCCTTTCTCACAAATCTCCCGAACTTGTTTTTTCATTTCAATGCTCTCAATGATAACGAAGTGCCACGGCTGGGCATTCATTCCGGAGGGAGCCTCCTTTGCTGCTTCCAGAGCTCTTAAGAGCTTCTCTATGGGCGGTTTTTTATTTTTGAATTTTCTCACGGTTCTTCTCCTTTTGGCAAGTTCAAGGACATTCATTGGGGGTCACCGATAGAACTGTGCCGCTGTCCAAAAGAGTTTTACGGTCTAACTCGAAGAACATAATGATGAAGCCAAAGTATTTTGCACTCATTATGCTGCTCTTAATGCTGATAATCCTTGCAACTGAGAAACAGGGTAGGGATGAGTCCAACTCTTTAGAGCTCAATGTTACATCCCTTCGCTATTTCCTCGAATCCCAATACGTACCTGAGGCAGGACTTCTCAGGGCTGCCGTTAAGAGCTATCCGGACAATGAAACGATTTACATTGCAAACGATAATCTGCTCGCATCCAGGGCTTTGGTAGCGTTAAATTCATCCCTCGGTGAGAGAATTCTCCGGAATCTTGAAGCTAACTACTCAGGTGGATGGAATGGGAAGGTTGATGTTCTTTTTGGAAGGCGGATAACCGGGGTTTATTGCTCTAAAATACTTTTCATCAACAGAACATATTCTAGAAAGTTTGGGGCAGAGTTCGAGATAAAGTACGAGCTCACAGACACTTCCTGCCCTATGGATGACTGGAGAGAATATGCCGACCTATCAGTTTACATGGCCTTGAACAAGATACTTTCGGGAAAAAGGCGAGAGGCTGTTGAGGTTTATGAGGGCCTTTTGTCACTTTGGGATGGAAAAGGCTTCCGCGACAAGGCATTTGACGGCACCTATCAAACATATAAATGTGCTCTCTTTGCATATCTCCACAGGGCTCTTGACAGGCCGGAACAGGGAAAAGCTGTTTATACCTCATGTCAAAGAATTGTTTCACAGCTTCAAATGGAGAACGGCGGGATTTCGACGGGATATAAGTTTGAAGGGGAGAAGATAGTTCCGGTTGGGGATACCAATACCGAAACTACGAGCTTCGTTGTTCTGGCATTTCTTTCTGAGCTGCCGGAGAAGTATCACACATAGAAGAGCATCCCATCGTAGGCAACAAGAACCTTCCCTCCGTATTTCTTTCTCACATACTCATCCAGCATCAAAAACGGAAGGTTCTTGTGAGATATATGGCTTAAAAACGTTCTTTCTGCCAGCTTAAGTCCAATTTGGGCACCTTCATCCACGTTATTGTGATAAGGATCGTCTATACCCGGAGGGTATGTGGCATCAACAATCGCTAAGCGAAGATTTTTCTTTTCCAGTAATTCAAACGTCTCCTCAGGAAGCCCCTTGGTATCATAAAGAACAGCCACACTCTTGTCATCTTCTTCTATCAGGTAGCCGAAGGTCTCCACCTGATGGTTGAGCTTTAAAGCGGTGATTTTGAGAGAATCGACTTTTAGGACATCATTGGGTTTGATGAACTTCACATCAATGTTCTTGGGATCGTTAACCATGAGCCAGTCCGCATCTCCTTTTAGGGCATAAAGGGCTGTTCTTTTTGCAATCCACCGGAGTTTATACAGGCCGTAGATGTGGTCATGGTGCCAGTGGGTTAGGAGTATCGCTTCAAGAGGAACGTGCAGTAAATCCCTGATATCCGTCCCAACGTCTATAAGGACTGCTTTTTTGTTCTTGGTAACTATGGCAAGTGTGGATGGCTTTCTCTGAGCAAAACCAAACTTGCGGGCTTCATCACATGTCTGGCAGGTGCATAGGTGAGCCGGAATTCCTTCACTGCCCCCTGTGCCGATGAAGTACACTATCATTTGAGCCACCCGCTTTAGAAGTGATTGATAGGTTATAAGATTTTTCCAAAAGAAATTTATTGTTTCACTCCAAAGTAGCGTTGATGGGAGGAAAAAACACAAAGTTTATCGCCGACATGATGCTCGGAAGGCTGGCGAGATGGCTTAGGTTGTACGGTTACGACACTCTCTATGGCATAAAGGACGATGAGGAAATATTAAAGATTGCCAGAGAAGAGGGCAGGATAGTTTTAACGAGGGACGAAGAGCTTGTAACGAGATGTAAGAATGCAATTCTCATAAAATCCAACAAGTTCGAAGAGCAGGTAAAGCAGCTCATGGAGCTGGGCTTTGAGTTTGACGAACTGTTTCCGGAAAATGCTCGATGCCCAAAATGTAATGGGCTAATAAAAAGGGTTGAAAAAGAAGAAATCAAGGGGAAAGTGCCAGAAGGCGTTTATAAGGACTACGATGAATTTTACGTATGCACTCAATGCGGTCAAATCTACTGGCCGGGAAGGCAGTGGAGAGAGATGGTAAAAATAGATAGGAAGCTAAAAAGCCTAGCTGAAGAAAACGGCTCAGAGCAAGTATAATGACTTTATGACAAAACCTCTATAAAGTAGAATGCCATAGACAAGCACATGAAATGGTCGGAGTGGGAGCAGTTTTACATTCGGATTCTCCAAAAAATGGGTTATGACAGGGAGAAGGACCGTGAAGCCGCACTCCTATTGAGAAAGCTTTTGCTGGAGAACAAAAACTACATTCTGGCTGAAGACCTCAAAGAAAGAATTGGGGAGAGAGTTTATGTTTTCGGGGCCGGGCCAGGATTGGAGAATATACTTGGGAAAGAAAAATTTGGAGGAACCTTAATAGCCGCGGATGGAGCAACCTCCGCCCTTCTGGAATATGGCATCACTCCGGATATTATTGTCACTGACTTGGATGGAAGGTTTGAAGATATAAAGAGGGCAAACGAACTTGGGGCTTACGTTGTTGTTCATGCCCATGGTGACAACATGGACAAGCTTAAAGCCTATGTGCCAAAGCTCAAGAACGTTTTGGGGACGTGCCAAACAGAGCCTTTAGACATTGTTTACAACTTTGGCGGTTTTACCGATGGAGACAGAGCTGTTTTTCTTGCGGAAGAGCTTGGGGCGAGAGAGGTTATTCTTGTTGGCTTCGATTTTGGGGAAATCGTTGGAAAATGGAGCAAGCCATATCTGAAGGAGCACACTCCAATATGGGAAACCAAAAAGAAAAAGTTCGAAATAGCACAGATGCTCCTGGACTGGCTTAAAAAGAACGGGAGAGCAAGGATAGTGGTGCTTTAAGCTCGGTCACTCCCGTATTCATCACAGCTCAGCTGGTCAAAGTTTCCTCATCGTCTAAGAGTCCTATTCTCCAAAAATATTTAAAGGATTACTCATTAAACATATAAGGGCTCAACATGCGAAAAGGGATAATTGTTATTCTAATGGCTATCATGGGAGCTGTAGCCTTTTCTTTTTTACAAGAAAAACCCGAAGAATGGGCCACCGTTGACCATGTAAATTTCTACCTGAAAGACGAGACCACAAATTCTACCTTTTCAGGGACGGTTTTTGCTCAAGTTAAGGGGGACGAAAAGAGAGCCATCCTGGCTGGATGGGTTAACATAACTGAAAAGGATTTTGGAGGTGCTGCGGTTTTTGTTCCCCCGGGCTGGAAGGTACTGGAAGCATTTACCAGTTATAGCGCCCCTATATCCGCAGATCCATCAAATTGGATTGCCGTTCTTGGCAGGGATGGAGGAAGAGAAGGCTACTCAATATGGATAGGACCGGCAGGATACGACCTGGTAGAGTGTGGTCATAATATATGTGGTGGGGGAGCAGGAGGAGTGTTTATAGAGCTAAGACCCACTGAGGATGGAACTAATCTTACCCTAAATCTTGCGGTTGGAAGCAGGGTTATTTCTACATCTCAGGGATCTGTTAAAGCAATCTTCTCGACTTCTTCAAATGTTACTGTTTCATTCAAAAAATAAGGGAAAGAGAACTCAGTTTTCTTTTTTGTCCCCGCAGCCCTTTAGTATTTTCTCGACATCAAAGCCCTCTTCGTACTTCTTGAGTTTTCTTTCGAAGAATTCCATGAAGAGCTTGTAGCGCTTTGCCCTGTGCCTTGGGCTTCCCCTCAAACTGTGCCCATGAGCACCGCGTTTAAAGATTGCAATGTACACTTCCTTACCCAAGTCCTTAAGCACGTGGTAGAACATCACGCTCTGGTCAAGGGGACAGCGGTAATCTTCGAGGGAGTGAATAAGCAAGAGCGGGGCTTTGACATTTTGGGCATAAAATAGCGGGCTTAGCTTCTTGTAGTTCTCGTTTTCAAGCGGGTTGTCGCCTATGACCTCCTTGTCGAACCACAATCCTATGTCCGAGAAGGCATAGCTTGTAAGCCAGTAGCTTATGCCGTTCTCACTTATTCCCGCTTTGAAGAGGTCACTCTGCGTTAAAGCCCAGTTGGTCATGAAGCCGCCGTAACTTATGCCGGTTATTCCAACTCTTTCTTTGTCTGCTTGAGGCTCAAGTTTGAAGAACTCCTCCACTCCATTGAGAATGTCCTGGAAGTCTTCCAAGCCCGTTCTCTCGAGAACTCTCAGGGCGAAATCCTCATCGTAGCCGTTGCTCCCTCTTGGGTTAACGAAGACCACGTAATAGCCCTTATCAGCCATCAATTGCATCTCATACTTGAAGTAATAGCCGTACATTCCCTTGGGCCCGCCGTGGACGAAGACAATTACCGGAGCTTTCTCTCCTTCCTTAATGTCCGGCTTGATGTACCACCCGTCGAGCTCTAAATCAAGGCTCTTGAAGCGGAAGTGTTTTATTGGTCTCGTCTTGAGCTTGGCAAATATTGGGCCGTTATAGTCAGTTATCTGCCTCAGCTCTCCATCCCAGAGGTAGAGCTCCCTTAACCTTGTGTCTGTCTCTTTAAGGAGGGCAACTTTTCCGTCTCCGCTTACATCAAAGCCCATTACCCAGGAGTTGTCCTCTACTATTGGGGTTAGGGTTTCTCCTTCGAGCTTGTAGAGGCTTACCTTTCCTTCTCTTGCCATGGTAAAGTATAGATTTCCCTTTTCATCGAGTTTTCCCTCTCCGTTGTTATAAACAAACCGCTCCGTCAGAGGCTTAACCTCCTTGCCATCCCAGGTGTAGAGAAAGTTGTGCTCGCTTCTCTTGTTTTTCTTTGGCTTTCCGTAGAGTAGAACTAACTTTCCGTTAGAATCCACAACAGCGTAAGAGACCCCCTCAAACAGCTTTTCACTCTCTCCATCCTTGTAAATATAGATGTCATAGAATTTGAAGAACTGAAGCTTCCCGTCCATCCTGTGGGGGACGTTGTAGATTACCGCATCTCCATGCCATATTGCGGAGGAGAACCTCTCTGCCTCGAACTCTTCAAGAACTTCTTCACTCTCAGTATCAACTATCCAAAATGTTGTCTTCTCACCATCAAAAAAGCCCCGTGCATCAAACCACACTGGCACATCGTCTTCAAAGACAAAATCCTCGTCGTCTCTTCTTTTGAAGCCGGTTATCAAAATCCTCCTGTCATCTTCATTCCAGCTCACATCAAGGATGTTCTTTGCCTCAAGGACTTTCTTTCCGCTCATTGAGCTTAAGTCGTAAACCCAGACTTCGGATGTCTTCCTTTCTTCATTTGGTCTTACAATAGCTATTTTCTTTCCACTTGGGGAGAAGCGGGGCATTGATGCGTTCTCGATGAACCTTTTCCCGCCTTCCTGGAGCTCCTCAACCACTACAGTGTTTTCGTATCTGTTGTCCTTTAAGTTCGCCTTTGTCAGCACGTATGCAATTTTCTTTCCGTCCTTTGATATCCTCGGGTCGCCCAGATAGGCAAACTTAGAAAAGGTGTTTTCATTCCATTCGATCTTATTCATAACGCTATCACCTAAATATAAATTCGTGCCCTAAATTATTTAAAGTTAATCACCAAGTGTGTACCATGAAAGAAGAATATACCGTGCTGGGAATACTTCTAATTGGTCTCGTCGTTTCAATAGTCTCCAAAAGCTACATTGGCGTGGCAATCGCAGCTTTTGGTATCCCCCTCTACCTTGCCTATATCTCCAGAGAGATAAACATCCTCGCTAAATCAAGAATTTTTGACCGGGATTTGTTCTTGATGATCGGCATAACAGTTTTTATAATCCTTCTCTTTGAATACCTCCTCGATCCAAGAATAGGACTCATCATTGCGGCTTTTGTGATCCCTCTGTTAATATTGGCTTGGGACAGATTAAAGGGCAGAAAGTAGCTCTCTGAGCTTTTCAATATTTTTCGTCGTCTTATATTCCCTCAGCGCCTCTCGTAAAACGTTTAGGAAGCGAGTATCTAGGTTAAATTTTTCCCTAACCCTTTTTGCGATAATGTTGTCGTTGAGAAATATCATTGCCATGGCAGAGGTTACGTTCTTTGGCTTTCTAAAGCCCGCTTTTTCAAAGTCGATTATCCAGACGGTATCGTTGATTATAATGTGCTTTCCTCCCTGTATCTGCCCGTGATCAATGCCCAGAGCATCGAGCCGATACGTTTTTTCAAGTATTTGAACTATGTGCTTTTTTTGAGGAGTTGCATAAAGCAGAGGCTCACCTTCGGCAAACTCTCTAACGAGAAATTCTCTCCCCTCAAAAACACCATAATCCACCAAGCGTGGCGTTATTTCTTCTCTCTCAAGAAACTTCAGGATTTCTGCTTCCCTCTTGAAGTTCTTTCTCGGTGAATCAGGCCTTTCGAGCTTTATGATAACCTTTTTGCCCTCTGCATTTCCAGTAAACACTAAGCTAGTCGTTCCTTTAGAGTAGAATTTTTCGAGCTTAATTCCCCTTTTCCCGAGAAGCTCTTTGAACTTCTCGAGTTCCTTTTGACTTATGAGATGCTCCATTTTTCTTCCCCGATAGTTTAATTAACATTGCTGGGATATTTTAAAGCTGGTGGTATACATGCTCTTTATAGATAAGTCCAAGCATATTTTTGGCTTTGGACCAAATCTTAGACCAGCTGCAGAAGCAGAAAACGGGGAGATAGTGGTTTTTGAAACTTTAGATGCCCTTTCTAACCAGATAAGCTCTGAAGAGCAAACCCTTGCAGCTGTGGACTTCTCAAAGGTAAATCCCGCAACAGGGCCGCTTTACGTAAAAGGCGCAAAACCGGGAGATGCATTAAAGGTTGATATTCTGGATATAGAAGTGGCAGATAGGGGAGTGGTTGTTATTGCACCCAATGCAGGAGTTTTAGGGAATATGGCTAAAGAGCCGAAAACTAAGGTTTGCAAAATCAAAGACGGCTACGTTTATCTTGGGGATCTTAGAATACCCGCAAAGCCTATGATAGGAGTTATCGGCGTTGCTTCTCGTGAGGAGATTCCATGTGGCGAACCCGGCGAGCACGGTGGAAACATGGACACCAAGCTCATAAAGAAGGGCACGACTCTCTATCTGCCCGTCTTCGTTGAGGGAGGATTGTTGGCTATTGGAGACCTACACGCGGTAATGGGAGATGGGGAAATCTGTGTCTCAGCTTGTGAAGTCCCGGGAAAGGTGACGGTAAGGGTTGGCATCGTAAAAGGAATGGCTCCTCCATATCCGGTACTTGAAACAGAAGACTCCTTGTATATACTCGTTTCCAAGGAAGATTTATGGGATGCTATTAGGCAGGCAACTGAACTCGGCGTCGAAGTCCTTCAAAAGGCCTTGGGCTTAAGCTGGGAAGAAGCGTATATGCTGGGGAGCCTTATTTTGGACGTTGAGATAAGCCAGCTCGTGGATCCTAAAAAGACCGTGAGAATTAAGATTCCAAAAGAGTATGTGTCGGCGAAAGATGTTTTAAAGGCATTATCTTTGGAATAATTAGCTTCCCCTAATTTGTCATTTTTTCTTTATCAATGACGAGGGCGTGTTTATAGTAACCTTTATTAGGGTTTTTGCTGAATTCTTTCAGGTGGTTGTCGTGATCCCCAGATGGGATCACAGACTCAAAGACCCTGAAAGCGTGGCATTCGCAATTCTTGACGTTTTAGCAGACTTCGAATCAGAAGGAAAGCTGAAGAACCTGCCAAAATCCAAAAAATTTCCAGTAAAAACAATACTGGCAATACTCCTCTTTAAACAATACTACAACCTACCCCTCAGAGACGCCCAGCACTACGGCAGAAAATTCTTCGGAGCAAACATTCACTACTCAACCCTCCACAACTGGGAGAAAAAGCTGAACCTCGAAGAACTGACAAACCACCTCCTGAAAAAACTCCAGAAATTACCCTACGCCAGCACTCAAGCAGACTCAACCATTATACAAATAAAAAAAGGGCAGGATAGAAGTTCAGGCAATAACGAGAATCCTGCCGGGTTTACTGTATCCGGTTGCTGTGAAGATCACAACTTCTGAGAACGAGCTGATTGAACTCCTGCCGGGGGGTTCTGGGAATTTTTATGCTGATGGGGCTTATGATTCAAAGGGTAGTAAGAAGAGAGACAGAGTGTTTTCTGAAGAAGAGTACAGGCGTAGGAATCCTCATGAGGGGTTCTGGGGTGCGTTTACAACGTGGTTTGGCAGTAGGATCCCCTGTTTTCTGAAAAAGACTACTGTAACCCGAATCCTGCTTGGGGTAATGTGTTATGGTCTGAAAATCCTCCTCAGAGTCAAATACTGTTTAAATAACAGGGGGTGAAACTAAACACGCCCTCAATGACGATAAGCTTTAAATACTCAAAAAACCAAATATTATTGGTGGTAAGCTATGGTGACGGCGTTTATTTTGATGGTGACAGCCGCTGGAAAGGAAAGGGAAGTTATGGAGAAACTTCTTACCTACCCGGAGGTAAAGGAAGCATATGTAGTTTATGGAGAATACGACCTTATAGTCAAGGTCGAAACCGAAACTCTCAAAGATCTCGACCAATTCATAACAGAAAGAATAAGGAAAATGCCCGAAATACAGATGACTTCAACCATGATAGCCATCTGAAGTTTCTTTCTTCTTACTTTTCTCCAAGAAGCGCGGAAAAATCCAGAAAATAAAAATTAGAAAGGTTTCATTTGTTCATCATGAGTCTTATTCTCTCTGCTGCGTCTTTTGCCTTGTCAGATATATTGCTTATTGTCTTTGCAATGTTGAGGAGGTACATCCCCAATCCCCACTCCATCTTGGCGGAATTCTTGAAAATTATCTCCATGAACCTTGTGTCAAGCTCATCTATCTTGTGCTCAACGCTTTCTATTTCCTTGATTATCGCATATTCTCTCTCGATCTCCTTCTCACCAAATCCGCTTTCTATAACCCTGTCCATCTGTACTATTGCCTCATAAACGAGTTTTGCCGCTTTGATGCTTTCCTGACTCATGGTCATTATTAAAGTCCGCACTTCATCCTTAATATCCTCAGGAATATTATTTGGGTCTCTAACTAAAAGCCACTTTGCAGTATTTTCTGCGGCATCGGCGATTTTATCTTGCATTTCAAGATAACCTAAGATGTCTCCCCTGTTAACGGGCATAAACAGCTTTGAACTAAGGCTGTCCCTTATCTCTTCCTTGATTCTATCAGCAAAATCTTCGAGATCATCCACTCTTCTCGCGTATTCCCTCATTTTCTCATATTCTCCTCTATCCCACGCCCCGAGAGCCTTTTCGAGAGTTCCTACAGCCTCTAAAACAACTTCAGCGTGCTTTATCAAAGGCTTAAACGGGCTTTTGGCAAATAATTTTGTCCAGACCTGCATTATTTTCACCCCACAATCATCAGTATCTTAAACACAATGCCCGCAATGATAGCGGCTACGGGCACGGTCACAAACCATGATATTACTATGTCCTTAACGATGTCTTTATTTATTGCTTTTACTCCCCTTGCCAGTCCCACACCTATAACAGCTCCTACAACGGTGTGTGTTGTGGAAATTGGTAGGCCCAACGAGGAAGCCACTAAAACCACCGTTGCAGCGGAAAAGTCTATGCTAAATCCTCTAGTGTTTGTTAGCTCGGTAATCTTCTTGCCAACGGTCTCCATAACTTTGTAACCATAGGTTGCCACACCCACTGCTATTCCCAGACCACCCATCGCTAAAATCCATCTTGGCACCGGAACTTTCATTCCAGCTGACCCCATGGTTGCGACTGCATAGACCGCCGCAACTGGTCCGATTGCATTTGCAACGTCGTTTGCACCGTGAGAGAGTGCAACGTAGGCAGAGGTTAGCACTTGAACCTTCCTAAATATTGCCTCAACCCCCCAGTAAGGATCGGTTGCTTTGACGTTCTTTCTCAAAAGTGC
>NZ_KE387149.1:162007-168281 GCF_000430485.1 Thermococcus sp. PK | reverse complement strand
AAAAAGGGCAGGATAGAAGTTCAGGCAATAACGAGAATCCTGCCGGGTTTACTGTATCCGGTTGCTGTGAAGATCACAACTTCTGAGAACGAGCTGATTGAACTCCTGCCGGGGGGTTCTGGGAATTTTTATGCTGATGGGGCTTATGATTCAAAGGGTAGTAAGAAGAGAGACAGAGTGTTTTCTGAAGAAGAGTACAGGCGTAGGAATCCTCATGAGGGGTTCTGGGGTGCGTTTACAACGTGGTTTGGCAGTAGGATCCCCTGTTTTCTGAAAAAGACTACTGTAACCCGAATCCTGCTTGGCGTAATGTGTTATGGTCTGAAAATCCTCCTCAGAGTCAAATACTGTTTAAATAACAGGGGGTGAAACTAAACACGCCCTCAATGACGATAAGCTTTAAATACTCAAAAAACCAAATATTATTGGTGGTAAGCTATGGTGACGGCGTTTATTTTGATGGTGACAGCCGCTGGAAAGGAAAGGGAAGTTATGGAGAAACTTCTTACCTACCCGGAGGTAAAGGAAGCATATGTAGTTTATGGAGAATACGACCTTATAGTCAAGGTCGAAACCGAAACTCTCAAAGATCTCGACCAATTCATAACAGAAAGAATAAGGAAAATGCCCGAAATACAGATGACTTCAACCATGATAGCCATCTGAAGTTTCTTTCTTCTTACTTTTCTCCAAGAAGCGCGGAAAAATCCAGAAAATAAAAATTAGAAAGGTTTCATTTGTTCATCATGAGTCTTATTCTCTCTGCTGCGTCTTTTGCCTTGTCAGATATATTGCTTATTGTCTTTGCAATGTTGAGGAGGTACATCCCCAATCCCCACTCCATCTTGGCGGAATTCTTGAAAATTATCTCCATGAACCTTGTGTCAAGCTCATCTATCTTGTGCTCAACGCTTTCTATTTCCTTGATTATCGCATATTCTCTCTCGATCTCCTTCTCACCAAATCCGCTTTCTATAACCCTGTCCATCTGTACTATTGCCTCATAAACGAGTTTTGCCGCTTTGATGCTTTCCTGACTCATGGTCATTATTAAAGTCCGCACTTCATCCTTAATATCCTCAGGAATATTATTTGGGTCTCTAACTAAAAGCCACTTTGCAGTATTTTCTGCGGCATCGGCGATTTTATCTTGCATTTCAAGATAACCTAAGATGTCTCCCCTGTTAACGGGCATAAACAGCTTTGAACTAAGGCTGTCCCTTATCTCTTCCTTGATTCTATCAGCAAAATCTTCGAGATCATCCACTCTTCTCGCGTATTCCCTCATTTTCTCATATTCTCCTCTATCCCACGCCCCGAGAGCCTTTTCGAGAGTTCCTACAGCCTCTAAAACAACTTCAGCGTGCTTTATCAAAGGCTTAAACGGGCTTTTGGCAAATAATTTTGTCCAGACCTGCATTATTTTCACCCCACAATCATCAGTATCTTAAACACAATGCCCGCAATGATAGCGGCTACGGGCACGGTCACAAACCATGATATTACTATGTCCTTAACGATGTCTTTATTTATTGCTTTTACTCCCCTTGCCAGTCCCACACCTATAACAGCTCCTACAACGGTGTGTGTTGTGGAAATTGGTAGGCCCAACGAGGAAGCCACTAAAACCACCGTTGCAGCGGAAAAGTCTATGCTAAATCCTCTAGTGTTTGTTAGCTCGGTAATCTTCTTGCCAACGGTCTCCATAACTTTGTAACCATAGGTTGCCACACCCACTGCTATTCCCAGACCACCCATCGCTAAAATCCATCTTGGCACCGGAACTTTCATTCCAGCTGACCCCATGGTTGCGACTGCATAGACCGCCGCAACTGGTCCGATTGCATTTGCAACGTCGTTTGCACCGTGAGAGAGTGCAACGTAGGCAGAGGTTAGCACTTGAACCTTCCTAAATATTGCCTCAACCCCCCAGTAAGGATCGGTTGCTTTGACGTTCTTTCTCAAAAGTGCAAAGCTGACCAAAAACGCTCCAACTCCTGCTGCAAGGCCGTATCTGCTAACTGCAATGAAGAGAGACTTTCCGTGCATGACCTTTATGTAAAACATCGAACCAATGACGACGAATGCGAGTCCTATCCACACAGGCGCCCATTTTTTGGCACTTTCTATCGGATCTTTTTGCTGGAGTATGGTTTTAGAGACAAGTTTTATGACGACAAATGCAACTATCGCACCAAATACCGGTGAGAGTATCCAGCTGGCAATCACCTGTGCCATTTTACCCCAGTTCACTATTGAAGTCCCGGCATATACAATACCATAGCCTACTATACCACCTATAATGGAGTGAGTCGTTGACACTGGCAATCCAAACTTGGATGCAAACAGCAACCACAGCGATGCAGCGAGAAGGGCTGCAATAGAACCATAAACAACAACGTTGGGATCGTTAATTTGAGATGCATCGATTATTCCTTTTCTAACAGTTTCGGTAACGCTTTTTCCGAAGAGGTAAGCACCTGTGAATTCAAGCACACCTGCTATTATAACTGCCTGCTTTGGTGTTATTGCTCCGGCTCCAACGGCTGTACTCATTGAGTTTGCAGCATCGTTTGCACCTATTGCCCAAGCCATGAAAAGACCAATTGCAATTGTGATGAACAACCAAGGATCACTAAGCAGCTCGATCATTTTCACCACCGGAGCAAGCTAAATATGGAGGGTATAAATACCTTGCCGCAATAGAATATAGCCAAATACAGTGGGCTATATAGAATATATAGAAAAAAGAAAAAAATCACTCAACCTTCACGGGCTCTACCGCTATAGTATCTCCTGCGTTTATTCTTACGTAGTGGTAGAAGCCACCCTCCTCGGGCTTTGCGTATAGTGGTGCTCCTCCTCCGCCAGTTATCACCATCTCCACGCCATCCTTTTCACCGTACCAGTAGATGTGGATGTGCCCAAACACTCCAAAGGCGTTGTATTCCTTCATGAGCTCCAAGAGTTTTCTGGCATCTGTTGGATCCATTGCGTGATCTCCCTCAGGTCTCGGGTCTATCGGAGGAGTGTGCATAACTATAACCGGTCTTTTGCCTAGGGCTTTTGCTTTTTTGAGCTCTTCCTCAAACCACGTCCATTGAGCGGATGTTAGCTTGTAGTTGTTTTCAACGTTGTTTGCAAAGATGAAGTAATAGCTGCCGAGGGTAAAGGAATAATCCGTCGGCCCAAAGAATTTATGGTAGACGTTTTTGCCTTCTCCACGGTATTCGTGGTTTCCGGGAGCAACAAACACGGGCTTGTTGAACTTCCACTCCTTCAACAGCTCTGCCCATTCTTCGACTTTTCCCGAGTAAACCAAATCTCCAGTGTTGACTATAAAAGCTCCAGTATCTTCGTTCATAAGGTCTCTTATCTTGAAGAACGCCTCCGGCTGTTTGGTTCCGCTTCCGGGTCTGTTGTCCCCAAATGCCAGAAAATTAAAGTCCTTTACTTCTCTGGGAGCTATGGAGAAGTCCTCACTCGTGGTAACCTCTATCCAAGTCTCTCCTACCTTAGCCCCGTTTGGATACTCAACGAACTGGGGATTTATGTTCTCAATTACGTAGGTTATCTGAACGCCTTTCGGATCCTTGACCTTAACGCTTACGTTGAACCCGAGAGCCCTTATATAGACTTTTGAGCCGTTTACAAGTCTTATGAAGCCCCCACTTACGGTTATGTTCTCCCCTTTAACAACCCTCCAGTTGTAAATGAATGGTTCTTCCACGTATACCTCCTTTAGAACCCAGTATTCGTCTTCATCTTTTATTCCATCCCAGTCGTTATCTCCTATCACCTTTAGAACTATACCTTCGAAGTCCTCTCTTCTCAAAACAAGGGAGGGGTTCAACGTTCTTCCTTCTTTTAGTTCTTTTGCAAGCTCCAAAGCCGCTCCAATTCCGGATTTTCCATTTCCCGTGAAAATCAACCTCGCATTGCCGTTTTCTTTGTACGCAATTATTGTGCCCATTTCCTCTCCCACGAATTTAATTCCCGACTTGTAGAGCACATACCCAAAATACCCCCTTGGGGTTGTGAGAATGGGCTTTCCTCTAAGGAGTTCCCTTGCATCTTCTGGGGCTAATATCGCTATGCCGCTTTCGAACTCTTCTTTGGTCTTTATCTGAGCATTAGGGAAGTAATACTTCGCGAGCTCTTCATAGCCCTTGCTCACATACACTGTCTCAGCGCTGAACATCTCCCACCATTTTTGGATTATCTCTCCCCTGCTGTAGGAGCTGAAATCAAGTCCCTCTTGAGCTGTTGTTGAAGTTGTTGTAGAGGTTTGAGTACATCCAGCTGCAAAAACCAATAGTCCTATAAATAATATAGGCAATATCTTTCTCATTTCAGCCACCACTTATACTTCATTTCTCTTCTTAAATCTCTTTTGAAGGACTGCAGTTTTTCTTTTACTAAGGTTGGACAAAAAGAGCGTTTGATTAATATCTGCCTGGCCACAAGAAGTTTAACCGGCAGAAATGCTTTGGGACTGCCATATCTTTATGTGTCCATGTATTCATTCGGTCAATTAGATTATTTTTTGAAAATTTTTTCAAATCCTTCTGTCTCTTGTTGTCTAAGTCTCCCCACTGCCGTTCATTTTGGCACGGTATAGGGCCCTCACGTCAGCTTTTTTCACGGGAAAAGGGTTATTAGCTCCAAAAAGATTTCATAGTGCTGGAGGTGAGCGTATGAAAAGGAGTGAAGCTCTCGCAGTTTTAATCGGGACTCAGATAGGTGCTGGTGTTCTCGGATTACCATATGCAGCAAAGGAAGTTGGTCTAATCCCCTCGATTCTTGTGCTAGTGGGGGTGAAATCCTCTTCCTTAAAACAAGTTTCGCACACAGGACGCAGTATACAAAAAATACCAAATGCTGAGACCTCAAAAATAAAAATGACCTCAATTCATTTCACTGTAGGCAAGACGGAAAAACACTTGCAGCTTCATAGCCTTTATTTCATGGAAGAGTTCATACAATATGGTCGTTCTGTCTTCCATATTACCACCACTCTTTCCCCTGAGTAAGAGCAATTAAAATTAACTCACAACAAGTATTGAGATAACCAACAAACCGTCACAAAAACAAAGCCAGATTTTGAAGCTATCGAATTTTTCGCACTTTTATCCCTTGCCCATCCGACATATACCCCTCCCCTCCTTTAAGGCACACAAGGTAATGCTTCATTGTCCATTTCTACCCACAAATGTTTTACTACTGTACTTTGTTAGGTGCAGTGGTTGCAAATTATTGAATAAAAATTCATTTTATCTGTGTAAGGATTTTCCTTACACGAAAAGTATATAAACATAAACTTTCTCAATTTATTCTGCCGTTTGGCCGTATTCCAGATTGGGAATGCTCCAATACCCCCAGATTAAGTCGGCCGGAGGTATAATCAATGATTGAAGCCAGGTTAGTGTTTAATGGGTCTTTCGACGAGGCCGAGGCCAAGGTGAAGGAAGTCCTCCCCAAGGTCGGATTTGCCGTCGTCTGGGAGCAGGACTTTACAACAGTCGTCAAAAACAAGCTCGGCATTGACATGCCCAGGTACAAGACGCTCGGTCTCTGCAACGCTAAAATCTTCTACGAGCTCTGGAAAAACAACAAGGAAATCGGTGTAGTTGCACCCTGCCACCTCCTCCTCTACGAAGAAGACGGCAAAGTCCACGCCAAAATGGCCGTTCCAGAAGAGTTCTGGGACGAAAAAGTTATGGCGGAACCCTTCAACAAAGTCATCGAACTCCTAAAGGAGATTGGCTTCAACTGACCCTTTGCTCTTTTTCTCCTTTGCTTGGCTTATGTGGAAGTACTCTCGAGCTCGAAATTCTACTGTCAAGCCTGCCTAGAAACTTTTGAGGATTTTGAAGATCCACTTCACGGAAAATGTCCCAAAGTTCCAAGGAAAGAGCGCCGAAGAACTCGTGGAACTTCTGATTGGGCGGATCAGTATGGTCGAGAACACAGAAACATTTAAATTCGCTACAGGCCTATGATACATCTTTGTTACACAATCAATGCCAATACAGATCGGAAGAATTTGTTAAACTTTTTTATCTTTTTAGAGATACTGTTAGGATAACTGGGGCATCACCTCCTGAAGCCATTCAGTAACATCACCAGGCGGATCACCAAAACTAGAATGAATTCTGACAAAATTATACCAGAAGGCAAACAGAAAAACAAACCTAATGAACCCTCCTCCAGTCTTTACCCCTGAAATTATTCCAGAAACGCTTCGTCCTCTCCTTCAACGTCCTAAACCAGC
>NZ_KE387149.1:135950-161907 GCF_000430485.1 Thermococcus sp. PK | reverse complement strand
GCCTTATGAGGTTTTTAAAGCTAAAGCTTCTCAAAGAAACACAGATAGTTGAGAACCCTAGTTCCCATTAGATCGTTAGAGTTATAAGCACTTAAGTCTTTTGGTTGATTGGTGGTTGTTATGAACTTTCAGCAGGAAATCCTGATCATAAAATCCGAAATCTATCCGATAATCAGCAAACACTACCCGAAAAACACTCACAGGGAAATAATCAGCCTCTACGACCTAATAACCTTCGCAATACTAGCACACTTGCACTTTAACGGAGTTTACAAGCACGCTTACAGAGTCCTAATCGAAGAAATGAAGCTGTTCCCCAAAATCAGGTACAACAAACTAACAGAACGCTTGAACAGGCACGAAAAACTCCTGCTCCTAGCGCAGGAAGAATTATTCAAAAAACACGCCAGAGAATACGTTAGAATACTGGACTCAAAGCCCATTCAGACCAAGGAGTTGGCCAGAAAAAACAGGAAGGAGAAGAAGGGTTCTTCAGAAATCATCTCTGAAAAGCCCGCAGTTGGGTTTGTTCCCTCTAAAAAAAGTTTTACTATGGGTACAAGCTGACCTGTTACTCTGATGGAAATTTGCTGGCTTTACTGTCTGTTGATCCGGCGAATAAGCATGATGTGAGTGTTGTCCGGGAAAAGTTCTGGGTGATTGTTGAGGAGTTTTCTGGCTGTTTTCTGTTTTTGGATAAGGGTTACGTTAGTAGAGAACTTCAGGAGGAATTCCTGAAGTTTGGCGTTGTTTACACGCCGGTGAAGCGGGAGAATCAGGTTAGTAATCTGGAGGAGAAGAAGTTTTACAAGTACTTGTCTGACTTTCGCAGGAGGATTGAGACTTTGTTTTCGAAGTTTTCTGAGTTTCTTCTGAGGCCGAGCAGGAGTGTTAGTTTGAGGGGGTTGGTTGTCAGGATTTTAGGGGCGATTCTGGCCGTGAATCTGGACAGATTATACAACTTCACAGGTGGTGGGAACTAGGGTTAGCTACTATTTTGTTTTTAAGTATATTCCCAGTCAGTGCAGTAGGGGCTGCATCTTCATACGTTCCAATACACGACATTCAATATACCACTGATCCAAGTGGAGATTCGCCATATAAGGGCCAAACGGTAATTACAACCGGGGTAGTAACTGCAATTACCAGCGATGGATTTTTCATTCAAAATGGAACCGGACCATGGAGTGGCATCTACGTATACACAAAATCGGCACCTAACGTTAATATCGGAGATATTGTGGAGGTAAAAGGATACGTAAAAGAATACTATGGGCTCACAGAGCTCTCTGTAAATCCCTACTATGGAGATTATGTCAAGATTTTAGGCACTAGCTCAGTACCAGAACCTATCACACTTCCAACAGGAAATGTCTCTCAAGAGCAATGGGAAGGTGTCCTGATTAAAGTGGAAAACGTTGTAGTAACCAATGCAAACTTAGGGTATGGAGAATGGGAAGTTGACGACGGTAGTGGTCCCGTTAGGATAGATGACCTCATATACAAGTATACTCCCCAAAAAGGACAAAAATTTGAGTACATAATTGGAGTAGTTTACTACTCTTTTGGAGCTTTTAAGATAGAACCAAGAAGTGCTGAGGACATAAAGGAATATATCCCTTCAGTAAAAATAACGAGTCTCACAGCACCAACTGTAGCCTATAAAGGGACTTCCATTTTAATCGAAATGCACATTAAAAACGAAGGAAACTTTGGTGAGAATGTTACAGCTGTTCTTTCAATAGATGGAACAGTCTTAGTAAACAAAACTCTGGAAATCAAAGCCGGAGAAACTGAGACAGTTAAGTACGAGTGGACACCTCAAAACCTCGGCAACTATGGGATTAAGGCAGAGATTCTGGGGTATGATACAAAATATTTGTCAACAAAGGTAATTGAGCATCCCAGAATTGTAATTAATTATCTTCTGAAGTTCTACGATTTCAGGTATACAATGAGCTTGAGACCAGAATTTGAAGAACAATATGCCCAGTACTCGGAGATACTTTCGGAATTACAAAGCTATGGCGTAGATTTTGGTTCAATAGAAGATAAAATCAACGAAATAAATGAAAATGTTGAACAAATTGAGGAATACTATTCAAAGTATCTCGAACAGAAGTCGGTTTATTGGACTAAATATCCACTAGTGCCAATGGCTAACATTAGAAAAGCATACTTCCTTACAAAAGAAACCGAAGAAAAAATAAAAGAGATACTGCCGATACTGAACGCCACTCTTCAAGAAGTTAGGGAGTTAATCGCCCAACAGGCAAACCAAACCCTACCATCAGGAAATGAAACAACTCCGGGACCAAGCAACGTTACACAACCTTCAAATCAAACTATGAATCAAACAACCACAGTAACGGAGAATCAAACCCAAATAATAGTTAAGGTAGTTAGAGTTCTCATCGATGCAAGCCATGACCAATATTATAATGACCAAAGACTTAGCGGATTAATGACCAGAATAAAAGACGAGCTCGGATGGTTAGTGGATGTGAATCACCAAGAAAGCCTGAGCAAAGAGCTTCTCTCAAAGTACGACGTGCTTATTATAACAAATCCGGGAGAAGATATCACCGAACAAGAAGCGCAAGCAGTTAAAGAGTGGGTAAGGGAAGGTGGGGGACTGCTTATAACTGGAGACTGGTATAGATATGTGTATTACAAGAGCCTCAACAGGATTACAGAAGAATTTGGAATCAAATTCAACCCAGACGAGCTTATGGATGATGATAAGAATACAGGACGTTCATATTTCCCATTAATAGGTGAATTCAACTTCGACCATCCGGCAACTAGATTCCTAAACGAGGACTCACAGCTCTACTACAATGGAGGCACTTTAGATATAAGTGGAAATGCGGTCTGGATTGTCAGAGGATACCCAACCTCCTATGCAGTAGATAGCAGCGGAAAAGTAACAAAAGAGAAGGGCTCAAAACCAATTGTGGCAGCAGCTGTTGAAGTGGAAAATGGAAGGATAGTTGCCTATGGTTCAAGTAAGGCTCTCAGCGACGACTACTACGGAAGGTACATAGAAAGCAACTGGCCGTTTTTGAAAGGAGTATTGTTATGGTTAGCAGGTGAAATTTGATTCAGTGTTCCCTTTTCTCTTTTTTCCATTTACCTAAGTGAATGATAACGAGAATATCATTTCTACATTCATCGAAACGAAACGATTTTATACTTCAAGAGGGCACTTTTATATGCATTAACCCGAGGTGATGTGCATGCATGAGCTTGTTGAATTTGCCGTCGAAAAAGCCCAGGAGCTGGGTGCGAGTTATGCAGAAGCGAGGTTCGAGGAGAAGAACGGAACGGAAATAGTCATGAAGAACGGCAACCCGGAAGGGCTTGGGATATTAGCCGATAGAGGTATAGGTATTAGGGTTCTTGTGAACGGCGGGATGGGCTTTGCTTCTACAAACGTCTTAACAAAGGAAAGCGTGGAAGAAGCCGTTAAAAAAGCTGTAAAGCTCGCAAAAGCCGCGGCAAAATTAAGAAATAGGCCCATACAGTTCAGCGAGGAAGACTTCCATCAGGTTTTCTACGAAGTGAAGATGAAGAAGGACTTCAGAAATGTTAGTGCCGAGGAAAAAATGGAATACCTCAAGCTCATCGAGGAGAGTGTAAAAGAAACCGGCGTAAACACCCCAATGCGCTTCTTGAGGTATGGAGACTTCATGTGGCACAAGGTTTTCATGAACAACGAAGGAGCCCTTGTCGAGAGCCTTATACCTAGGGTTTCCGTAACATACAACCTTGTTGTTTTTGAGGAAGGGCAGATGGAGCAGGCTCCCTTCGTCCAGAGGGCATTTTCCGGTGGGCTTGAGCTTATTGAGAAGGATAAGCCATGGGAGTGGGCTGTTAAAGACGTCAAAGCCCTGCAAAGACTTATAAAGGAAGGACAAAAGCCGCCGGAAGGGAAAGTCGACTTAGTGCTGGCCCCAGAAGTCGTTGGGATTGCAGTTCACGAGAGCGTTGGGCACCCCTATGAGCTCGACAGAATAATGGGAAGAGAGGCAGCCCAAGCTGGAGAGAGCTTTGTGAAGCCGGAAATGCTTGGAGAGAGAATTGGAAGTGAAGCTGTAACTGTTATAGAGGACCCAACGATTCCAAACAGCTGGGGTTTCTACCTATACGATGACGAAGGTGTCAAAGCAAGACCAAGGTACCTCATTAGAGAAGGTATAATAAACGAGTTTCTCATGAACAGGGAATACGCTGCTTATCTTGGAATGAAATCAAACGCAGCTGCGAGGGCAATTAACTACAACCGCGAGCCAATAGTGAGAATGGCAAACACTTACTTGGCCCCAGGTGACTATTCCTTCGAGGAGCTTATTGAGGACGTTAAGCTCGGCGTCTACATGGTGAGCTTTAACGAGTGGAACATAGACGATAGGAGATACCAGCAGAGGTACATTGGTAGAGAGGCTTACCTAATCGAGAACGGCGAGATAAAGCACCCCGTAAGGAGACCAATTCTTGAGATAACCACCAAAGGACTGTGGAGCAGCGTCGATGCCGTTGGAAAGGAAGTGGAATTTTATCCAGGCACATGTGGAAAAGGTGAACCCGGACAGGGAGTCCCGGTATGGATGGGAGGGGCCCATGCGAGACTTAGGGATGTCGTGCTGAGGAGGTGAAAAAGATGTTCGAGATTAACGAACTAATTCTGAAAAAGGCGAAAGAGCTCGGCTTTGGCGATGTTGTTGTATTAGCTTACGAGCAGAACAGAAGACAGGTGAGGTTTGCCAACAACGAAATAACGGTTGCAAAGAACTGGCATACGCAAAAGGTAAACCTTTTCGTTGAGTACCAGAAGAGATTGGCCTCAACAACTTTAACAGCTCTGGATGAGGAGACAATAGAAAAATCTCTTCAAGCACTCATGAAGAGCGTTAAAAACCTTGCTCCCAAAGAGGACTACTACGGAATAGCCGAGGGGCCCTTTGAATACAGAGACATCCCCGAGACCTTTGATAAGGCAATAGTAGAGCTTGATGAGCCAAACGAATACGTTGAGGTCGCAATAAATGCCGCCCTCGAAGAAGGAGCAAAGAGAACCGCAGGTGTCCTTTACACAGACCACAATAAGCTCTACCTAACAACAAGCAACGGCGTCGAGGCTTTTGACGAGGGAACGGGAATAGAGATAAGCATAAGGGCATTCATAGGCGACGAAGAGAGCGGACACGGAACAAACTCTGTGAGAGTCCTCAAAAAGTTTGACCCAGAAAGGGCTGGAAGAAAGGCTGGAGAAATTGCAAAGATGGCCGTCAATCCTGTTCAAGGTGAAGCTGGGACTTTTGACGTGATATTCGACCCACTAGCATTCGCTAACTTAATGCGCTACATGAGCTCCATGAGCTCAGCCTTTGCTGTAGAGGCGGGATTCAGTTTCCTAGTGGGCAAACTCGGGCAAAAGGTTGCAAACGAGGGTGTAACGATCAAGGACATAGGTAACATGCCAAACGCCTATGGAACAAGGAAATTTGACGACGAAGGTGTTCCTACAAAGGAAACAACAATAATTGAGAACGGAACTCTAAACACTTACCTCCTCAACACAAGCTTTGCAAAGAAATACAACATGGAAACCACTGCAAATGCAGGTTTGTTAATGCCTCATGCATGGAACGTCTATGTAGAGCCAGGGGATTATTCAAAGGAAGAGCTCTTTAGCGAAGTCAAGCATGGAGTTTACATCACCAACGTGTGGTACACAAGGTTCCAGAACTACGTTACCGGAGACTTCTCAACGATTCCAAGGGATGGAGCATTCTTAATTGAGAACGGCGAGATAGTAAAGCCCATAAGGAACATAAGGGTAAGCGACAACCTCCAGCACATACTTGAGAGCATTGCAGCATTAGGAAAAGACCTCTATCACATCCACTGGTGGGAAGTCAATACCCCAGTGTTTACACCCTATGTCCTGGTAAAAGATGTTGGAATAACAAGGGCTACAAAGTAAAGCCTTTTTCTTTTCTAAATTATTTTCAACAGGCCCAAGCTTGGTATTAGGGTTATGAGGATGCTCAAAAGCCCTCCAATGATGAGGGCTGGTATGGTCTTTCTTTTTTCCATTCCAAAGATATAAGCGGCTAAACTGCCCGTCCACACTCCCGTCCCCGGAAGAGGTACGGCAACAAAGATGATAAGACCCAAAAACCCCCACTTCTCCACGTAGGGATGCGCTTTCTTTCTAACCCTTTCCACATACCTCAGATACAAATCGGCAAATTTCCCCAGGGGAGTGTTTTTGAGCCCGAGCATTACCCAGTCTACCAGGGGCAGAAGGAGCGGCAAAGCCAAGGAAAGCAGCAACACTCCAAGAGATGCCATAATCAAAGTACCGGGAAGAGAGTAACCCCTACCTATGCCATATACTATGGCATACCTACCCTCAAACGTTGGAACAAGTGAGAGCAAAAACACCTCGAGCAGACCGTTCATTTTGAGCACCAAACTCATAAAAATAAAGAGGGGTTAAAAATCTATTCCCGCTCTTTCGTTTACTTTCTTCCAGTTTCGCCCATAGAAGAACGAATATCTGCCACGGGCAATTTTCCCTTCCCACTTCTCTACAAGCTCTTTTTCCTTTTCAAATGCCCATTTTGTGAGTTCTGCAAGGCTTTCGTTCTCTTTAAGTCCACTTGTCTGTCTTATTATCTCCATCTGCAGCTCATCCCTTTCCTTCGAGAATTCCTCAATGTACTTTTGATAGCTAGTCTGGAACAGCCTGTGAAACTTTTCAATTCTCCACCAGTAGTTTTTAGGATTATAGCGGTTCGTAGGCACCTCTGACTCCGGAATCCCACCTTCAAAAGATATTGGCTTAAAAATGCTCAAACAGGGAAGTGAAGTTCCGGTGAACCAGTGTACATCCCTCCCAAGCTCCGAGATTTGAGATGAAGCGGTTTGGGAAGGCCGTGTTAAACCACCATAGTGCATGCAGATATCTCTCATGGAACCTTTTTCTGGGAAATACGGCTCGAAGCTATGAGACCTTAGAATTTCCATCATGTACTCGAAAGTTATCTCTCCCTCTCTTTCTTTGAGTTTCCGATATGTGAAGGCTCTCCTCTCCCTCCCATGGGCAAAGTGGGTATAGAATCTATCGGAGAAGTGCTTTGCAAAACTGAAGTTCGAATTCTTGGCAAGCTTCTCGACGCTTTCCGAAGCTAAGTCCCAGTCATCATCTATAGTGAGAGCATTCGAAATAGAATAGATGCTCTCAATCTTCTTCGCAACCCAGTGCTTGCCAGCAGTCTCTAAAACCCACGCCTCTTTTGGATCCGCAATTATAAATGAGTTGCTGTAGAGCAGTCTGTGCTCATAGCTACCATTTCCTCCCTGCCCATGGCTCTCGATTATATCAATTATGAAATGAAGAGCCTCTTTAGAGGTTTTCGTTCTTTCAAGGGCAAGCCTTATCATGTCCATTCCTAGGATTCCTTTCTCCGGGATTTTCTCCTTGGTGAAAACAGCGGTATTTCCTATAGCCAAGCCGAACTCGTTAACTCCCATCTCAGCACCCCAAATCCACCAGGGGCGAGAAAGAATCACCGCGTAAGTCTCTTTAGCCTGAGGAAATTCAACGTATGTTAGCTTAACGGTTTCTTCCTCATGCTTCTGTCTTGGAATAACTTCAAGAACCTGAGCCTCATTTGGGTCTCTGTCGCTGTTTTTCGCAAAGAGCATTACCTTTTCTTCAGTAGCTTTAGGCGTTGCAACAAGAATATCACACATATACAGCACCTAAAAAAGATTGGAGATAGAGGTTTTTAACAATTTGGAAAAGCATCAAGGCTTTAAGCAATCTATGGAGTCTAGGTACTCCCCTTTCTCCTTGTCCCAGTGGGAGTGATAGAACCAGTCAGCTGCTTTGCAGTATTCAAAGAGTTCATCCTCTTTGAAGTAGAGAGCTATCTCCCTCTTTGCTGTTTCCTCGCTGTCTGAGGCATGAATAACGTTGTAAATCGCATCTCCCACGTCAAGACCGTAGTCTCCCCTTATGGTTCCCGGTTCTGCATCCTTGGGGTCAGTTGCGCCGCACATCTTTCTTACGACGCTTATAGCATACCTACCTTCGAGAACCATGACTACGCTTGGCGCTTTTGTGATGTAGTCTATCAGGGGCTCAAAGAAGGGCTTTCCTTTGTGCTCTTCATAGTGCTTTTCTGCCAGTTCTCTATCGATGTGAATCATCTTCATTCCGATTATTTTGAGACCTTTCTTCTCGAATCTGCTTATAATTTCACCTATAAGACCTCTAACAACAGCATCGGGCTTTATAATCACAAGAGTCCTTTCCGTCTTGTTCATTGGCAACACCAAGAAGAATAAGCCCGAGGATTTAAAATCCTTTTTAGTCCCGCACAAGATTTATAACTTACCTCTGCCTTTTCCCTCTGGTGAAGAAAATGGAGTTCAGGGAAATCATACTCAAATATGCGCTCATCAATGCAGTGCAGCATGATGGAAAAGCAAACCCTAAAGCTGTTATAGGAAAAATACTGGGCGAGAACCCGGAGTTGAGACCAAAGGCAAAAGAGATAATTCCTCTTGTCAATGATGTTGTTCAGGAAGTTAACTCCATGAGCAAGGAGGAGCAGGAAGCAAAACTCAGAGAGATCTATCCCGAGTTCTTTGAGGAGAAGAAGGAGAAAAAAGAAGAAAAGAAAGGCCTCCCACCACTACCAAAGGCAGAAAAGGGAAAAGTGGTCACGAGATTTGCGCCAAACCCGGATGGAGCTTTTCATCTTGGAAATGCAAGGGCAGCTATCCTAAGCCACGAATATGCAAGGCTCTATGATGGAAAGTTCATCCTCAGATTTGACGACACCGATCCAAAGGTTAAAAGGCCAGAGCCCATATTCTACGACTGGATAATTGAGGATTTGAAGTGGCTCGGCTTCCAGATAGATGAGATTCACTACGCGAGCGACAGGATCGAAATTTATTATAAATACGCTGAAGAGCTCATAAAGATGGGAAAGGCGTATGTATGTACCTGTGAGCCGGAGCACTTCAGAAAGCTTAGAGACGAAGGAAAAGCCTGCCCCCACAGAGACCTTCCCCCAGAAGTCCAGCTAAAAGAGTGGGAAAAGATGCTCAACGGGGAATACAAAGAGGGAGAAGCTGTTGTTAGAATTAAGACCGACCTAAACCATCCAAACCCGGCTGTTAGGGACTGGCCGGCCCTTAGGATAATTGATAATCCCAATCACCCAAGAACCGGAAACAGGTACCGCGTATGGCCGCTCTACAACTTTGCCTCCGCTATAGACGACCACGAGCTTGGTGTTACACACATCTTCAGAGGGCAAGAGCATGCCGAAAACGAGACGAGGCAGAGATACCTCTACGAGTATTTTGGGTGGGAATACCCGGAGGCAGTCCACCACGGAAGGCTCTCCATTGAAGGGGTAATCCTAAGCAAATCCAAGACAAGAAAGGGTATTGAAGAGGGCAAGTATCTCGGCTGGGACGACCCAAGACTTGGAACTATCAGAGCACTGAGGAGAAGAGGCATTCAGCCAGAGGCCATTAAGGAACTTATACTTGAAGTCGGGCTCAAGAAGAGCGACACCACGATAAGCTGGGACAACCTGGCTGCAATAAACAGAAGGATAATCGAACCAATAGCGAACAGGTATTTCTTCGTCGCCGACCCAATTCCGATGGAGATTAAGGGGTATGAAGAAGAGTTTACAGCGGAGATACCACTCCATCCTGATTATCCAGAAAGAGGGGTTAGGAAACTCAAGTTCACCCCCGGAAAGCCCATTTATGTCTCAAAAGACGACCTTGAGCTATTGAAGGACAACGAATACATCAGGCTCAAGGATCTGTTCAACGTCAAAATAGTCGAAGTTAGCGAAGAAAGGATCACAGCAGAGTTTGACAGCATTGAATACGAGAAAGCCAGAGAGAACAAATGGAGGATGATTCACTGGGTCCCCGAAGGCAAGCCGTGCGAAGTTCTTGTCCCAGAGGGAGAAGAGCTTATCGTGAGAACCGGACTGCTCGAGAAGAATGCGAACTTAAAAGTTGACGACATCGTGCAGTTTGAACGCTTTGGCTTCGTGAGGGTGGACAAAGTTGAAGGGGATAAAGTGATAGCGATATTTGCTCACAAATGAGCCTTTTCTTTTTTCCACCCCAATACTCTTGACTGCAGGTGCCTTTTTGGAAAAATCGTGAGAGGGTCTATTCCTCTTTCCCGCAAAAGATGTCTAAGCTCAACCTCATAGTCGGATTTCTCGAGCTTTTCGCTCTCTTTAAGCTCCACTACGAAAAGCTTCTCCGTAAGTTCCCGTATCGTCCTATAACCCAGACCGAGAAGAGGCCTTATGTACTGAACGTTAAACCTGTCCTCAAGGCTTCTCGTTTTTCTCTGATCAAGGAAGGGCACTCTGTCATCTCTTCTTGTTCCGTCGCTTATTCTCTCCACATGCCTAAGCTTTGCAACCTCTTCTAGAGCTTTTTCGTGGATAAACTGAATTGCATTGCTAGGATGGGAGTCCCTTATGCACATCTCAGCCGCTTCCTCAAGGATTTCCCTGTCAAGGAAGATTACCTCATGGGGAAAGCCAAGGGCTTCAGCAGTCTCTTTTGCATATTTCCAGCTGTCGAGGACTCCAAAGTTAATCGTGATAAGCTTTACCTCATATCCCAGCTGTCTCAGGATGTATGCCGCGAGTGAAGAATCTTTTCCACCGCTGTAAAAATGATAAACCTCCATAGAGCTCACCAGTGGTTAAAAAGGTTAAAATCAGAGAGCACTCCAAAATGGATCCTGCTGGGCCTTCACCTTTGCAGTCTCTTTTAATGCCCTTATATCGCTCTCGTCCAGTATGTCTTTGAGCTCTTTCACAAGCCTTACTGCGTCGTCTCTGCTTATATCGACATAGAGTATCTCTCCGGGATGAATGTGCCTTCCTACTATTGCACCGTCGATGGCTATAGCAACCTGATCTCCTCTCTTTGCCTCCTGCAGGAAGTCTTCTTTTGACTTGATTGATTTTATAACGCCGACTCTCTCTCCGTTCTGCTTCATAAGTGGATACCCTGGCTTTATTCTGCCTTCAAGGACCTCTATCCCTACTATCGCTGGGTGGCTCCTTCTAAAGATGTAGCGTTCGTCCGGAAAGATTCTAATGACTCCGGGGAACTTCGTCTGAGCCAAGAGCTCTTTTTTCTTCTTTTCTTCCTCAGCTTTTACCCACGCCTCGTAGTCTTCTATGACTTTGTAGATAATGTTTCCAACGAATATCGGGACATTTTTGGCCTTTGCAATTTCCTCTGCATCTTCATTGACCTTCACATTGAAGCCTATGACAACACCGTAGAGAGGTTCCTCCTCCTTTACGCTAAGTGCCTCCATAACATCCGTTTTGCTTATGTTTCCAACATCTGCCTTTCTTATTGGGATGTTCTTTTCCTGCAGTTCTTTGCTTAGCGCTTCAAGGCTTCCTATCGTATCAGCTTTTACAATGACCCCAACTTTGTCGGTGCTTATAATTACACTCTTTATCTGCTCAAGGATTTCCTGCTTTGCTCTTTCTATCTCTTCCTCACTTCTCGCCGCTATAACGGGCGAACCCGCAAGGGCATCTTCTAAGTTTGGAGCGGCTATCTTAATACCAGCCGCGGCAGAAACTTCTTCCACCTGATCAAAGCGGTATCTTGGGTCTCTTATCTCATCGAGGGGTTTCGGTTTAAGGAGAGCCCTTATTTTCGTAACGATTGCCTTGTCCTTGCCACCCACGACTATTATGTCGTCTTTTCTCAGTGTTCCATCATAGATTATCACATCTATTGTGGTTCCAAATCCGACTTCTTCCCTAACTTCCAGAATAGTTCCTCTCGCAGGCCCTTCAACCTCTATCTTCAGCTTTTCTTCGAGATATTTCTGGGCCAAACCGGCTATAAGTACCAGCAGCTCTGGAATGCCAATTCCATATTTGGCTGAGATGGGTATTATAGCAAGCTCTCTTCTGAAGTCCTGAACACGGTCAAATCTGTTGGCCTGGAAGCCGAGTTCATAAAATTTTCCAATTAACTCCCAGAGCTTTGTCTCAAGCTCCTGAACTGCTCTTTGGTCTTGTTTTTTGATATTCACCAGGAAAGGCTCGTTTTCAACGATTTTCCACCCTTTTATACGGTCAATTTTGTTTGCAGCAACAACAAAAGGAGTCCTGTATTTTCTCAAAATCTCTATGCTCTCAAGAGTCTGGGGCTGGAAGCCCTCGTTTATATCAACAATAAGGATTGCTAGATCAGCTAAACTGCTTCCCCTAGCCCTTAAGCTTGTAAAAGCTTCGTGACCGGGAGTGTCTATAAAAAGCAAGCCCGGAATCTTGATTTCACCCTTCCACAAGCTTAAGAGGGGCCCGGCAAGTTGTCTGACCACTTCGATAGGAACTTCAGTAGCACCAATGTGCTGGGTAATCCCACCGGCTTCTTTCTCCGCTACACGTGTATTACGTATCCTATCGAGTAATGTGGTCTTACCGTGATCTACGTGCCCAAGAACGGCTATAATTGGTTGTCTAATCTTTTTCATAATCTCACACTCCACAAAACTTTTGATAAGCGTTACGGGATTAACTAAAACACCCGCTTTTTAAAGGTTAGGGATAATCTTAAAAATCCCCACGCTTACCACATTTAGTGGTTATCATGGAGAAGAAAACACTGCAGAAAGGTAAGAGCTACTACAAAAAAGGGAAGGTTTTATGGGTTCTCAAATACAAAGAAAAGCTGTTTTCGAAGGTTTTGGGTACTTATCCTTATTATGTGGAAGTTGATCTGGCAAAAGACTCAAGCAGATGCACCTGTCCACAGGGAAAGGACTGCAAGCATGCCGCTGCCACAATAGTGGCTTTTGAAGAAGGATTTTACGTAGAAAGCCATGAACCAGTCTCAGAGTTTTTTCCAGAGGCGGCTTTAAAGAGATACCTGCTTCACGACAATCCGGAACTGGGACTTGAGATTGTTTTAAAGGAGCTCCACTATCAGATAAGCAACGACGAGAGCGGGAGTGAAGTTGCCAAACTCTTGAGGGAGGCGCTAAAACTCTTTACTCTTGCTCCGTCTAAGGAAATAGGCTTCCAGATATTGGAAATTTTTAAAGAATTCAAGAGGCTTTTTTCGGACTACAACCTAACCAGAGAGCTGGAAATGGAAGTTAAAGAAACTCTAGAAGGCTGCTCTCTTTGAGCTTTCTCCTTAGGGAATCATATACTTCTTTTCCATCTAAGGTAAAGGTGTACTCAACTCCAGCTTCATCTAAAAGAAGCTTCATTATTTGGAAGGCATACTTCGCCTTAGTACCCTCCATCTCAACTGAAACGAAATAGTTTTTCCTTTTCCCGAGAGTTATGTCAAAATTAAGCCTTTCAGTAAGCTCTACATCAAGGAAAGTCAGTTTTTTCTGTGTTTTGTATTCCCTCACCATAACGTGTGGGAACTTTTTTCTCAGCTTTTCCACTATTCTCTCCACCTTGTTGTACTCTTGTTCATTAAGCTCTTCGGTGAGCTTAAGTTTTTCCACTATCATGCACTTCACCAAAAGAGGCCTTCAAAAAAAGTCTTATAAAGTTTGCATCCCTTAAAAGAGCATCGGAAGGTGGTGATATGAAGGCCATATACAGAGGCATGTGTCCTAACTGTGAGGATAGAATAAGTGACTCACGTTTATACAAGAAGCATCCCTGCGAGGTATGTCTTGATGAGGAAATAAAAGCTGAGGTATATTTTGACCTGATAAAAGGGATTAGAGATGCCCTAAAGCTAAAAGGGACTTTAAAACACTGGGAAGAACTGTATTCTCTTGAGAGAAAGTTAAAAGAGGCTGAAGAACTTTTCGAGAAAGCCACTGGCTTCACTTTCTGGAGCGCCCAAAAAACTTGGGTTAAGCGTTTAGTGAGAGGAAAAAGCTTCTCTATAATCGCCCCTACTGGAATGGGAAAGAGCGTTTTTGGGGCTTTTATGTCGATTTACTATGCAAAAAAGGGTAAAAAATCATATATAATTTTACCGACAACACCTCTGGTTATTCAAACAATCAAGAGAGTTCAGACATTTGCAGAAAAAACCGGGGTAAGCGTTAACTTAGCTTACTACCACGGAAACATGAAGAAAAAAGAAAAGGAAGAAATGCTCCAGAAGATACAGAGCGGAGAGTTTGATGTCCTCATAACCTCTGCACAGTATTTAGCGAGGAATTTTGACATCTTAAAGGATAAAAAGTTTGACTTTATATTCGTGGATGATGTTGATGCCTTCCTCAAAGCCTCAAAGAACATAGACCGCTCCCTCATTCTCCTCGGCTTTACCGAAGAGATCATTCAAAAGGCCTGGGAAATTATAAAGCTCAAAAAACAGATGGCGAAATACCTCAACGGCAACAGTAGTGACAAGAATGAAAAGCTAAAAGAGCTGAACAAGCAGATAAATGCCATTGAGAAGGAGATTAGAAAGTTCAAGCGTGAAAACAAAATTGGAGTTCTAATCGTAGCTTCCGCCACTGGAAGTGCTAGAGGAGATAGAATAAAGCTTTACCGTGAGCTTCTCGATTTTGAAGTGGGAAGCGGCAGATCTGCACTGAGAAACGTCGTGGACAGCTATCTCTTCCCAGAAAAGCCCATAGAAGAGCATGTCAAAGAGCTGTTAAAAGCTTTAGGCTCGGGAGGACTCATATTTGTCCCGGTTGATCAGGGAATAGCGTATGCAGAGAAGCTGACGAAGTACCTTCAGGATTTAGGATTCAAGGTGGAATTGGTCTCAGCGAAGAACAAAAAGGGGCTTGAGAAATTCGAGAAGGGAGAGGTTGACTACCTGATAGGCGTTGCTACGTATTACGGTTCCATCGTGAGAGGGCTTGATTTGCCCCACCTAATAAGATATGCTATATTCACTGGAGTTCCAAAGTTCCGGTTCAGCATAGACCTCGAACAGCCCACCATATATAGGGTTTTAGGGTTAATGAGCGAAGTCATGGAGTTTCTCGAAGATGAAGATAGGAGAGAGGCAGAGAAGCTGTATGCCAGACTAAGGAGACTCATAAGAAACATCCCGCAATTTGAAATCCTGAAGATAGAGGAAGCACTTGCAGAAGGCCTGCCCTTAGAAGGGTTCTCAAATCATGTTCTTGGGGTCTTTAGAGAAGCCGTTGAGTTCCTCAGGAATGTGTTAAGAAAGCCCGAAGTTCTAAAGAGGATAGAAGAAGACCCATTTGTAAGCCTCAAGAAAGAGGAAGGAAAATGGTACATAGAGATTCCCGACGTGAGAACGTACATACAGGCCACGGGAAGAACTTCGAGGCTTTTCGCTGGAGGTATCACAAAGGGTCTCAGCGTTTTAATAGTGGATAACGAAAAGATCCTCAACGGACTTAAGAGGCAAATGCGCTGGCGCTTTGCGGAGTTTGACATGAAGCCCTTCAATGAGCTCAACTTGGAGGAGATACTAAAAGAAATCGACGCTGATAGGGAGAAAGTCAGGCTCATTATGGAGGGCAAAATAGCGGAGAAGACAAAAGACCTCGTAAAGTCAGCCCTTATGATTGTGGAGTCACCGAACAAAGCCAGAACTATTGCGAGTTTCTTTGGACAGCCAAGCAAGCGGCGTATTGGGGATTTAGTGGCATATGAAGTAAGCATAGGCGATCTGATGCTCACCATACTGGCAAGCGGAGGGCACATGTTCGATCTCGTTACTACAGAAGGTTACCACGGAGTTTTGATAAAGGAAAATGACGGAAAGCTTTACTTTATTCCGGTTTACGATACCTTAAAGCGCTGTAGAGACTGTGGCCATCAGTTCGTGGACTGGGAAGAGAAGGGGGTATGCCCCAAGTGCGGCTCAAGGGATGTGAGGGATGCCTTCGAAAATGTGATTGCAATGAGGGAAATTGCTCAGGAAGTTGATGAAATACTGATTGGAACGGATCCCGATGTTGAGGGTGAAAAGATAGCCTGGGACATAAGAAACGTTCTCTCTCCGTATACTCCAACCATAAAGAGGATAGAGTTCCATGAAGTTACGAGGCCGGCTATTCTAAAGGCCCTTAAAGAGGCAAGAGACGTGAACGAAGCGAGAGTAAATGCCCAGCTTGTGAGAAGAATAGAAGACAGGTGGATAGGATTTGAGCTCAGCCAGAAGCTCTGGGAAGTCTTTGAGAACACTTACCTCTCAGCTGGGAGAGTCCAAACTCCCGTTCTGGGCTGGATCATAGAGAGATACAGAGAATTCGTGGAAAGCGAAACCGACTTCATGAGGTTAACCCTTGAAAACGATCTGGAAGTGACGCTTGAGGGAGCTAAGGAAGAAGTCCAAGAGGTAGTCGTTGAAGATGTCCAACTGGAGGAAAGAGAACTAAACCCCCTCCCACCATATACAACCGATACTCTGCTCCAGGATGCCTCAAGATTCCTAGGATTTTCAACCGACTACACTATGAGGCTCGCCCAAGACCTATTCGAACTGGGTCTGGTGACTTACATAAGAACGGACTCCACTCACGTAAGCAACGTCGGCCTTGAAGTCGCTAAGGAATACATTACCGAAGAGATTGGCGAGGATTACTTTGCTCCAAGGAAGTGGGGAGAAGAAGGGGCGCATGAGTGTATAAGGCCCACAAGACCCATAGATACCGGAAGGCTCATGCAGCTGCTGAGGGATGGGATAATAACTCTGGCAAGAAGTCTAACAAGGGACCACTTTAGGCTCTATGACATGATATTCAGGCGCTTTATGACTTCCCAGATGAAAGCGGCAAAGATACTCTACGAAAAGGCCGTTATCGACGCAAAAGTAGCAAAAGCGGAAGTGGAAGGCTATGTGGAGATACTCTTCGATGGGTGGACAAAGCTCAGAGCTCCGCCACTGAGGCAGATACCGAAACTTGAGAAGGGACAGATAATTAAGGTTAAGGAAATCAAGAAATGGAGGGCTCCGAAAGTACCTCTGTTCACCCAGGGAGACATAATAGCCCTTATGAAGGAGCGCAAAATCGGAAGGCCATCTACATATGCAAAGATCGTCAAAACTCTCTTGGACAGACACTACGTTATCGAAACGAAGGGAAGGAAGAAGTTGGTGCCAACAGAACTAGGCACGAAGGTTTACCACTACCTAATCACAAAATACAAGGAGCTTGTGAGTGAGGAAAGAACCAGACAGCTGGAGGAGCTCATGGATCTCGTGGAGGAGAACAAGGTAGATTACCAGGAAATACTGAACGATATGTACAAGGAAATAAGGAAGTACATCGCTTCTTGATTTGCTTCTCTTCCCATTTCTTCTTAAAACTTGAGATGAAAAGAGAAGAGAAAAGAAATCACTCTTTTTTGTGCTTCATTTTCCAGTGGTGCCACTTGTAGAGGGCAGCAAGTGACTTGATTGCCCTTTCTGGCTCTGGGTAGGCTGGGATGCCGTGTTCGTTGAGCATGTCAATTGCTTCTTTAGCCTCAACGCCACCTACTATTGCCACTACGAGCGGTTTCTTCCTTCCGCTTGCCTCGTACTCCTTGATGACTATCTTTGCGAGGTCTCTTGGGTCAAGGACAGCTGTCTGGCAGTAGAGGACTGCTATGGCATGCATCTCTGGGTGTGCCAGGGCATCTCTAATTGCACCTTCGTAGGATTCAGCTCCAGCCATACCTGTAAGGTCTACCGGGTTCTTGTAGCTTCCGAATGGTGGCATGTGGTTTGCAAAGACCTTGAGCTCCTCAAGGTTGTCGTAAAGCTTCAATCCTTCTTCCTCAGCGGCGTCAGTTGCCATAACGCCTATTCCACCACCGTTTGTGAGGATTACAACGTTCTCTCCTTGTGGCTCTGGGAGGTTTGAAAGTGTTCTTGCCCAGTCAAAAGCCTCGCCAATTGTTAGTGCTCTTAGAACACCGCTCTGCTTGAATGCTGCTGTGTAAATGTTGTCAGCACCAGCAAGTGAACCTGTGTGTGAAGCAGCTGCCTTGGCTCCCCTTTCACTCCTTCCAGCTTTGATGATTATGATTGGCTTCTTCATTGAGACCTTCTTTGCGACTTCCATGAATTTTCTTCCGTCCTTCACACCTTCCATGTAGATCAAGATTGCCCCTGTGTTTTCGTCAGTCTCAAAGTATTCGAGCAGGTCTGCATCGTCAATATCGCTCTTGTTTCCAACGCTAACAACAGCTGAAAGACCGACCTTTTCAAGTATTGTCCATCCCATAAGGGCTATTCCAAGGGCACCGCTCTGGCTGATGAGGGCAAGCTTTCCAGGCATTACATCTGTTGGACCGAAAGTTGCGTTGAGCTTGGCTGGGGTGTAAACAACACCGAAGATGTTTGGACCGAGTATCCTCATTCCATACTTGTGGGCTGTCTCTACAAGCTGCTGCTCGACTTTCTTCCCTTCTTCGCCAAGCTCTCCAAAACCTGAGCTGATAATCGGAAGTACTTTTACTCCCTTCTTTCCACATTCCTCTACAACCTGTGGGACAAACTTAGCGGGAACAACTATAACTGCCATGTCTACTTCATCCGGGACATCGAGAATGCTCTTGTATACTGGGAATTTTCTTCCACTGATCTCTATTTCTCCGCCCTTAACGTTAACTGCATAGATTTTGCCCTCGTAGCCATAGTCGATAAGGTTTTTCATAATAGCGTATCCTATCTTTCCGGGTGTGCCAGAAGCGCCTATAACGGCAACGCTCTTTGGTTTGAAAAGTGCTTCTAGGCTCATTTCCTTCACCTCATGAACTTTACAAAGGTTAATGCGAGAGAGGAGTTATAACTTTTCTCTTCTTCATTTGACGACCTAGATATCGGCGTTTGTTTAAAGAACCAATGGTTTTGAACGATGATTGAAGAATGATCATGCATCCTGCAGTTGTCGTATCTACCCAAAGATGCTAAAGGAGCAATGCTTTAAAGCCATGAAGAGAAAATAGAAAGTGGTGATGACCCTTCCCCTCCCTGAGAGGGTGATGAACACACCGGTAGGCTGATGAAAATGACGAGGATGGAAGACGAGGAGAAAACCGCCCAGTATACTCACATTCATAAGCTTTTTAGAAAAGCATTTGAGATTTCCTTTGATACAGTTATTATGCTATTCCTGTTTTTCATCCTCTACCTAACCGTCTACTCGATATACCTTAATTTCAAGCTAACCTACAATGTTAGCGACCCAAAGCTCCTTATTGCGAATATACTAGTCACTATTATCCTGATAGAAACCTACAGAATTTTAATAATCTATCTAAGGCAACACCGCGTTAGCATCACTCACATCCTCGAAGTTGGAATCGTGGCACTCGTCCAAAAGCTCATTGTTACTTCGGATTTCAAGGAGCTCGATGCCCTAAAGCTCTTTGCTGTTGGTGGATTGCTTTTTATACTCGGCTACCTATATATCAAGATAGGTGGTGAGTAATGGGAGTTCAGATTGGTGAGCTTTTACCAAGAAAAGAGTTGGAGCTTGAAAATTTAAACGGAAAAAAAGTCGCAATAGATGCGTTTAACGCTATTTACCAGTTCCTCTCAACAATAAGACAAAGGGATGGCACTCCCTTAATGGATTCCAAGGGAAGGATAACGTCCCATCTTTCAGGGCTTTTTTACAGGACTATAAACTTAATGGAAGCGGGAATAAAGCCTGCGTATGTATTCGATGGGAAGCCTCCAGAGTTCAAGAAAAAAGAGCTTGAAAAAAGAGCTGAGGCTAGGGAGGAAGCGCAGGAAAAATGGGAGGAAGCCCTAGCAAGGGGAGACTTAGAAGAGGCGAAGAAATATGCACAGCGGGCGAGCAAAGTAAACGAAATGCTTATCGAGGATGCCAAGAAGCTTTTGGAACTTATGGGCATCCCATGGGTACAGGCTCCTAGTGAAGGTGAAGCGCAGGCAGCATATATGGCCTCTAAAGGGGACGTCTGGGCTTCGGCGAGCCAGGACTACGATTCACTCCTGTTTGGAGCCCCCAAGCTAGTTAGGAACCTCACCATAACTGGAAAAAGAAAGCTCCCCGGAAAAGATGTATATGTGGAAGTTAAACCGGAGCTCATAGTTCTCGAGGAAGTTCTAAAAGAGCTTAACATAACAAGGGAAAAGCTGATAGAGCTCGCAATTCTTGTAGGGACGGACTACAACCCTGGAGGCATAAAAGGGATTGGACCAAAAAAGGCCCTTGAAATAGTCAAATACTCCAAAGACCCCCTCGCGAAGTATCAAAAAATAAGTGATGTTGACCTCTACGCAATAAAGGAGTTTTTCCTAAACCCGCCGACTACAGATGAGTACAAGCTCGAATGGAGGATGCCTGATGAAGAAGGGATACTAAAGTTCCTCTGCGATGAACATGACTTCAGTGAGGAGAGAGTTAAAAACGGCCTGGAAAGACTTAAAAAGGCAGTTAAGGCCGGGAGACAGTTTACATTAGACAGCTGGTTCAAAAAGAAGTGATTAGAAAAGCTCAGAGTGGAAGCTTCAGTCCCAGGTTTTCTACCATTTCTTTGTATCTGTTTCTTACTGTTACTTCTGTTACTCTTGCAACCTCAGCAACTTCCCTTTGAGTTCTCTTTTCGCCCTCGAGCAGTGAAGCAATATACAAAGCCGCGGCAACAAGACCGGCAGGACTCTTACCACTCGTCAAACCCATCTCATAAGCCCTCTCAAGGAGCTCTACAGCCCTCCTCCTCGTCCTCTCACTCAGGCCGAGCTCATCCGCAAACTTGTTCACATAATCCGTGGGCTTCACGAAAAGCTTCTTTGGAGTCAGGTTAAGGTTCCTTGCAATAAACCTGAAGCTCCTTCCAATCTCCTTCTTATCAACCTTGGCAATATCTGCAATCTCGTCCAGAGTCCTCGGAATCTTTAAAAGCCTGCATGCGGCATAAACACAAGCTGCAATGACACTCTCAATTGACCTTCCCCTGATAAGCCCCTTCCTAACAGCCTCCCTGTAAAGCCTTGCCGCTTCCTCCTCAACGTGCTTCGGCAGGTTTAACCTCGCACCAAGCCTGTCCAACTCACTCAAGGCAAAAGCAAGGTTTCTCTCGGCGGCATCGCTAACTCTCAGCCTGCTCTGCCACTTCCTAAGCCTGTAAATTTTCTCCCTCATCAAGCCCTTAACATTCCTGTCATAACCAATATCCGTCGAAAGACCCTTATCGTGCAGCAGAATGCTCTCGGGCGCGCCAGTCCTAGAACGCTTCTCCCTCTGAGAAGCATCAAATGCTCTCCACTCGGGACCCATATCAATCATGTTTTCCTGAATTACAAAACCGCAAGTTGCACAGATTACTTCTCCCCTTTCGGGGTCATAAACAAACTTATCGGAACCGCAAACTGGGCAAACCCTTTGCTTAGTCACAATTACACCCCCACGGTCATTGAACTTGTCAATTCCCATATATAAATCTTAAGTTTTTTCAAACTTTGATATTGAATTTGTTATCCATCTTATGTGCTCTTTTTTAAAGGTAATCTTTTCGAGCACTCTGACGTCATCTTCAAGGACATTTACATACACCCACAGGAAAACCGGATCACTATCACTTCCAACAACAAGGTTGCGGTAAAGAATGTCAAGAGTTCCATCGCTACTTTTTCTTGCCGACAATGGCTTCCAGATGTCCAAATTAACTTCTCCCTTTTCGTTTAGGAGATTAATGACGTCCTTAATTTTCACGTCTTTATCACCATCTAATCCTAAAGTCTCTTCTGGTTCTGGCTTCTATTTGAGCTAAAATCTTTTTAAGCTTTTCATCCGTGATTCTCTCGGTTATCTGACCAGCTTGGTACAACTGAGCTAGAATCAATTCTACCTGTCTCGCAAGTTCGGGTCTCACAAGCTTAACCCTTGCAAGCCTCTCTCTCGCTTCAGGCGTGAGAATTTGCCTCATCAAGGCATCTAACTGGGCCTCTAACTCCATCTCCTGCCTTGCCCTTTCTTCCTCCTCTTTTTGCTGCTCTGCAAGTCTCTTCTGAAGTTCCAAAAGTTTTCTCTTCCTGATCTCCTCAATATCTTCAGCCATCGTACCACCCCAAATAAAATGATATTTAAAAGTATTCAAAAACTAATTAAAGCCAAAAAGTAAGAGAACATCAGTACTTCTTAAGCTCTGGGATTACCTCTTCGAGCTCCTTCTTGAGCTCTGTAGCCGCCTTGTCAAGGAAGCTTCTTCCCTTTGGTGTAACTACCCTTCCCTCTCCGGGCACCTTTGTAACAAACCCAGCTGCTTCGAGCTGTTGAAGAGCCTTTCTAATTATGCTTCCGCTTCCCTTGTAAAAGTGCTCCGGAGCGTGTCCTCTGTTTTTCCTTCCACCGTACCAAGTCCTCAGCCTCTCAATACCAACTGGCCCGTCAACATAAACCTTTCTGAAGACTGAAGCAACTCTGTAGTACCACCAGTCGTCCTGCTCTGGGAGTCTCTCCTTGTGTCTTCCTGTCTTAACGAATGGTGCCCACTCAGGTGGCTTTATCTCGGGGACTTCCTTCAACTTTTGAGCTACCCTCTCAACGAGTAAATCACCGGGAACGTCATAAACTGTTGCCATTTTTCACTCCCTCCCTTTCTTGAACTTTTTCCTAAATTGAGCAATGTCGAGCTTGACTTTCTTAACGGGTTTTTCCTCCCGCCTCTCTTTCGAGAGTTCCTTAAGCTTGAGCTTGTTTAAATACTTTTCCCATCCCTCTCTGGGACGGAACAATATAAACCTTTTGCCCCTCACATCAATAAGCTCACTATCCGTCAGCTCCGCAACTTTCTCTGCTATCGCTTTTCTATCCATCTGAGTTGCTATTAGAGCGCCTTTTCTTATCTCGACTTTTAATACGCCGTCTTTTTTAAGCTGAGTGTTGATTTCTTCGATGACACTCGCATCTAACCCTCTCTTTCCAACCCACGCCTTAGGTTCAATATCATAATATTTGGCCCTTAGAGCTCTTCTCACCTTTCCAGGTAAGCGCTTTTCCATCTCTCTCACCCCAAATAATCTCGCCCTTACTCACGGACGGGGCGTGTTTAGTTTCACCCCCTGTTATTTAAACAGTATTTGACTCTGAGGAGGATTTTCAGACCATAACACATTACCCCAAGCAGGATTCGGGTTACAGTAGTCTTTTTCAGAAAACAGGGGATCCTACTGCCAAACCACGTTGTAAACGCACCCCAGAACCCCTCATGAGGATTCCTATGCCTGTACTCTTCTTCAGAAAACACTCTGTCTCTCTTCTTACTACCAAAACCACCTGGAGCGTTCTTAGTTTTCTTAACAATCGGCCGATAACCCTTTTCCACCACAGTGTTCAGAACTTTCTTTGAATCATAAGCCCCATCAGCATAAAAATTCCCAGAACCCCCCGGCAGGAGTTCAATCAGCTCGTTCTCAGAAGTTGTGATCTTCACAGCAACCGGATACAGTAAACCCGGCAGGATTCTCGTTATTGCCTGAACTTCTATCCTACCCTTTTTTTATTTGTAATAATGGTTGAGTCTGCTTGAGTGCTGGCGTAGGGTAATTTCTGGAGTTTTTTCAGGAGGTGGTTTGTCAGTTCTTCGAGGTTCAGCTTTTTCTCCCAGTTGTGGAGGGTTGAGTAGTGAATGTTTGCTCCGAAGAATTTTCTGCCGTAGTGCTGGGCGTCTCTGAGGGGTAGGTTGTAGTATTGTTTAAAGAGGAGTATTGCCAGTATTGTTTTTACTGGAAATTTTTTGGATTTTGGCAGGTTCTTCAGCTTTCCTTCTGATTCGAAGTCTGCTAAAACGTCAAGAATTGCGAATGCCACGCTTTCAGGGTCTTTGAGTCTGTGATCCCATCTGGGGATCACGACAACCACCTGAAAGAATTCAGCAAAAACCCTAATAAAGGTTACTATAAACACGCCCCTTAAGGTATTACCCACCTTTGACCAAAAACCCTTTTATTAGTTTTTGGCCTTAACTTTGTATTGGTGACTGCCATGAAGGTGCTGTTTTTAAGTGCCGACGACTTTGAAGATTTGGAACTGATATACCCCCTCCACCGCATAAAGGAAGAGGGGCACGAGGTATATATTGCAAGCAACAAGAAGGACACAATAACCGGAAAGCATGGATACTCCGTAAAGGTTGATCTGCTGTTTGACGAAGTTGACCCGGATGAGTTCGACGCGCTTGTGTTACCCGGCGGAAAGGCCCCGGAGAGGGTTAGGATAAACCCAAAGGCCGTCGAGATAGCCAAAAAGATGTTTGAAGCTGGAAAGCCAGTAGCAACCATATGTCACGGCCCGCAGATACTTATCTCCGCCGGAGTCCTCAAAGGAAGAAAAGGAACCTGCGTTGTCACAATAAAGGACGACCTTATAAACGCGGGTGCAGAGTACATCGACAAGGAAGTCGTCGTTGATGGCAACTGGGTAAGTTCAAGACATCCCGGAGACTTATATGCTTGGATGAGAGAATTCGTAAAGCTTTTGAAATGACTACTTCCATTTTTCTTTATAAGCCAAGCACTTGTGGATTGATACAAGATTATAGGCCATAGTTAAAAGAAATTTTCGTTAATTTTAAGTTAGCATGGAAAAGAAATCAAAGGGAGTGCACAAAAGCTGTAGGATAAGTTAAAGACATTAAAAATTGAAAGGGAAATCAGAGGACTTCTCTGTCCCTGTTTTCTCTGGTCAGTTCAGCCCTTCCTTTTTTGAGTGTTTCCTCTATTTTTCTGTAGTACTCCATCATTTCTTTGCTGACACTTGGGCCGACCTTCTTGAGTGCTTCCTCAAAGTCTTTCATTGTAACTTTGACTTTCTGCCTAATCTCGCTTGCCCTTGTACCGGGCTTGATAACACCCTCGGCTATTGCCCTTCTCATGGCGTTCAATGCTGCCTCTCTCACAACTGCTTCAATGTCAGCTCCAGTGTATCCTTCTGTTCTCTTTGCTAGCTCCTCACGACTGACGTCTTCAGCCAATGGGACGTTTCTTGTGTGCACCTTGAATATCTCAAGTCTTGCCTTTTCGTCAGGCGCTGGAACGAGGATGAGCCTGTCGAACCTTCCTGGCCTAAGCAAGGCTGGGTCTAAGATGTCCGGTCTATTGGTTGCGGCAATAACCACAACACCACTGTTCTCCTCAATACCATCCATCTCCGTGAGCAGCTGGTTAATAAGCCTATCTGTAACTCTGTTGACGTCTGTGCCTCTTCTTGGGGCTATTGCGTCAATCTCGTCAATGAATATCACTGTTGGTGCAGCCTGTCTGGCCTTTCTAAAGATTTCTCTTATGTTCTTCTCGCTCTCACCGACCCACTTGCTAAGCACTTCTGGTCCTCTGATGCCGATGAAGTTGGCCTCACTCTCTGTTGCCACTGCCTTAGCTAGCAGGGTCTTACCAGTTCCAGGCGGACCATAGAGGAGGATTCCCTTCGGTGGAGTGATTCCCATGGCCATAAACGCCTCAGGATACTTGAGGGGCCACTCCACAGCTTCTCTGAGCTGCTGCTTGACATCTTCAAGACCACCGATGTCCTCCCACCTAACGTTGGGAACCTCTAAGAGTACTTCTCTTAGAGCTGAGGGCTCAACCATCTTTAGAGCTTCGTAGAAGTCCCTTCTGGTTACCTTGAGCTCTTCAAGGACCTCCTTTGGAATGGTCTCTGCTTCGAAGTCTATCTTGCCTTCCTCTATGAGTCTTCTTAGGGCAGCCATAGCGGCTTCTCTTGCCAGTGCTGCTAAGTCGGCACCAACGAATCCATGAGTCTTCTCGGCAAGCTCCTCGAGGAGGAGGTCAATTAAGCGATTCTTCACTTCTTCGTAGAGCCTTCCGTCCTCGTCAGCCTCTTTAAGTAGTTTCTTAATCTCGTTGTCTCTGTCGGGAGTTTCGTCTATCTTCTTAAGCACCCTCTCAACTGCCTCTCTGAACTTCTCGTCCTTCTTAAGCTCTTCAAGGACTTTCTTAACTTCTCCCT
>NZ_KE387149.1:128494-135850 GCF_000430485.1 Thermococcus sp. PK | reverse complement strand
AGAAATTACCCTACGCCAGCACTCAAGCAGACTCAACCATTATTACAAATAAAAAAGGGCAGGATAGAAGTTCAGGCAATAACGAGAATCCTGCCGGGTTTACTGTATCCGGTTGCTGTGAAGATCACAACTTCTGAGAACGAGCTGATTGAACTCCTGCCGGGGGGTTCTGGGAATTTTTATGCTGATGGGGCTTATGATTCAAAGAAAGTTCTGAACACTGTGGTGGAAAAGGGTTATCGGCCGATTGTTAAGAAAACTAAGAACGCTCCAGGTGGTTTTGGTAGTAAGAAGAGAGACAGAGTGTTTTCTGAAGAAGAGTACAGGCGTAGGAATCCTCATGAGGGGTTCTGGGGTGCGTTTACAACGTGGTTTGGCAGTAGGATCCCCTGTTTTCTGAAAAAGACTACTGTAACCCGAATCCTGCTTGGGGTAATGTGTTATGGTCTGAAAATCCTCCTCAGAGTCAAATACTGTTTAAATAACAGGGGGTGAAACTAAACACGCCCAATCCGACCGCAAGATTTATAAAGCGAGTTCAACCTTCTATAGTTTGAGTGCGGGGCGGTAGCTCAGCCTGGGAGAGCGCCGGACTGAAGATCCGGGTGTCGGGGGTTCAAATCCCCCTCGCCCCACCACGTTTTTCTATGAAACTTTAACTCCCAAAGAATTCTCTTGTAGAGCGTAAGATTCTTTGTAGTTGGTTTCGCAAGTGAGCTGAGTTTAGTCAAAAATTTCCCGGCATCTTTTCCTTCGTCTTCAGCAACATAAAAGTTTAAAAATAAGGTTCCATAGTGATTTCCGGTGATGATAATGAAGGGTATCGTATTGAGCTACATGAGGAGTAAAGAGCACCAGCACACCAACCACATGATTATCAAACCCCTCGGTATCGACAGCAAAGAACAGGCATCAGGACTCATAGGAAAGAAGGTAATATGGAAGAGCCCAAGCGGAAAGCTCCTTGTTGGTAAGATTACAAGAACCCACGGTACAAGAGGAGAGGTAAAGGCAAGGTTCGAAAAGCCCTTGCCCGGTCAGGCTTTGGGAGACTACGTCGAGATAAAGTGAACTCCTTTTCCTCTTTTTTGGAGGCAACTTGATGGAGCTTACCAAAATTAAGGAAGGAAAGGCTGAGATTCTTGTGCCTAAGGCAGAGCGTATTTACGACGCTCCCGTATTTTACAATCCGGTTATGGCATTTAACAGAGACCTGAGCGTTCTTTTTTTGAATGTTGTAAAGGCAAAAACGGTTTTGGACGCTTTATCCGCCACCGGAATTAGAGGAATAAGGTACGCCCTAGAAACTGATGCCAAAGAAATCTGGCTCAACGATATAAATCCCGAGGCTTTCAAGCTGATAATTGAAAATCTAAAGCTCAATTTTGAAGGAGAAGCAGACGTCAGTGAGAATTCTGCAATCTTAAAGGCCAAAAAGACATTAGTGGCCACGAACAAAGATGCAAACCTTTTGATGGCCGAAAAGTTCAGGTACTTTGACTTTATAGACCTCGACCCCTTTGGTTCCCCAATGGAGTTCCTCGATTCTTCCCTTAGGAGTGTGAAAAGAAAAGGCGTCCTTGCACTGACAGCAACAGACACCGCTCCCCTCTGTGGAGCCCATTTCAAAGCCTGCCTAAGAAAGTACAATGCAAAGCCGATAAGAGGAGAGCTGTGCCACGAAAGCGGTTTGAGAATTCTAATTGGAACTGTAGTTAGATACGGGGCAAAATACGACCTCGGTGTTGAGGTGCTCTTTGCCTACTATAAAGACCACTACTTCAGGGCGTTTTTAAGGCTAAAAGACGGTGCAAAAGAGGGTGATAAAGCACTCGGAAACCTTGGATACCTTTACTTCGATGCTAAAACTGGGAGGTTTGAAGTTGAGAAGGCTTTCCTGCCAAGCAGGCCGGATGCCTTTGGGCCGCTGTGGCTTGGTCCGCTCAAGAATCAGGAAGTTGTGGAAAAAATGAACGCCGAGAATAAAAGCGAACTGGCTGAGAAAAAGAAAGTTTCCAAGTTCTTGGATGTTATCGTCGAGGAGCTCGATATCCCGTTCTTCTACGACATCCATGCCCTAGCAAGGAGGAACTCCCTTGAGGTGAGAAAACTTTCAGACATAGCGGCTCTGCTCCAGGAAAAGGGGTACAAAGTTAGCAGAACACACTTCTCACCAACGGCAATAAAAACCGACGCTCCTTTTGAAGAGGTTCTGGAGGCATTAAAAGCCCTCCAGTAGCTAAACCTTTATGTACTTCCATTTTCCCCTCTTGAATATCCACCAGAAGAAGAGCGCCGTGGTGAATGTCTCCAGAGTCATCGCAAGCCACGCGGCAATAACCCCCATCCCCTTAACGTGAATTGGGCCGAGGGAAATTCCAAAGCCCAGAATGTAGGAGGGTATTATTCTGAACAAAAGCTTGCTTATTGCCGTTACATACATGGGGCTCTTTGTGTCTCCAGCACCTCTGAGGGCACCGCTGAGAACAAAGATCCAGCCAAGCGGAATCTCGCTTATTCCCACGATTATGAGATAAATACTCGCGAGCCTAAGAACTTCGGCATAGTTCGGATCACTCTTTGTGACAAACGGCATGACAAGGTATCTGGGGAAAACGATCAAAATTATCCCCATGACCCCCATAAAGATGGAGACCATTTTTAGGGCTTCGTAAACCACCTTTTCGGCCTTTTCTGGCTTTCCTTCTCCAAGGCTCTGACCAACTAGGGCAGACACAGCAACGTTAAACCCAAAGGCAGGCATATAAGCAATGCTCTCCACCCTAAGTCCAACCTGGTGGGCCGCAAGTGCTATCGTGCCGAATCTTGTAACAATACTGATGTAAAGGAAGTTGTAAAAGCTGAATATTGCTCTCTCAACTGTTGCAGGGATTCCTATCCTCAAGATCCTCTTTGTTATCTCAATGTCGAGTCTAAATGACGGCCTGAACTTCAAAATAAGGGAACCCCTTAGGAAGAGGACAAACCCAACTATAAATGCCAAAAGAAGCGACAACCCCGAAGCCAACGCCGCTCCAACCACCTCAAGCCTCGGAAAACCAAAGTGTCCAAATATCAAACAGTAGTTCAAGAAAACGTTTGCCCCATTGGTGAGAAGGCTCAGCTTCATCGGGGTCTTTGTGTCCCCGGCCCCTCTAAGAGCGCTGAACGCAGCAAAGGCCATAAAATTCACGGGATAAAACAGGAAAAAGACGCGTATGTATGAATACCCAAGCTCTACGACCTCTTCACTCGCACCCATTATTCTCAGCGCGTCGTCTCCGAAAAAGAGCCCTAACAGCATTACCGGGATGCTTATTAAAAATGATAGGTATACACTCTGCTCAAGAACTCTCTCAGCAGTCTCAAAATCCTTGGCTCCCACAAATCTCGCAACGAGTGCAAGAGTCCCGGTGGAGACTGCAAACATAATGGGCATCATAAACCAGGAAAACTGCCCGCCAAGTCCAACGCTTGCTATAGCTAGAGAACCAAGCTGCCCGACCATTATCATGTCCACTAGGTTTACCAGGGTCTGGCCTATATTAGCTATGATGGCCGGCCACGCCAGTGCCCACAGCTTTTTTCTTAGCTCGCCGTCCATAGGCTCTCACTTAGATTGCTGTCTTAACGGTCAGAGACAGAAGAAAAAACATCACAGAGTTAAAAATCTTTTGCTAAAAGGGAATCGAGGTTGAAGACCTTAAGACCAAACCGCTCCAGGGCTGCTTCAATCTGCTCTTTGCTTAGCCTGTAGTCAAAGACAAATCCTTTCAGCCCTTCTTTTATCTCATCTTCGCTAAATCCAAAGAAGTTAACCATAAGTTCCAACGCCTCTCCCTTCCTTTCTTCCAGCCTTTCGGTGTTCTCTCTGTATAGCCCCATGAACTCTTTGAAGATTTCCGCGTTAGTTTTTAGAAACTCTCGATTTACCCCCAAAGTACAGCAGGGATACAGGCCAAACTTTTCCGCATATCTATACTCTCTAAACCCCATCTTTTTCAGCTTGCTTAGATAAGGCTCCCATATGCTTAGACCATCTATTTCCCCTTCCAGAAATGACTTCACCATCTCCTCAGGCTTTTTAAAGTAGATTACGTTCACTTTGCCTATGAGATCGTGCTTTTCTAGAAAGAGCTTTAACATTGTTTCCATCGTGGAAAGCTCAGACGAGCCTATAGTTAACCCTTCCCTGAGCTCTTCCCTGACAATAAGCCCGCTTCCACCAAAGCCGCACCCAGCAGCAATTTTTAAGCTCTTAGTTAGGAGTCCAAAAAGCACCTGGGTTACTAGGGGCGAGCACGCCATGTCAACTTTGCTCAGTGCCAAAGCATTCGTAAGCTCCAAGGCACTGCTGTAAACGATTACCCTAACATCGTGCTTTTTTTCGAGGTCTTTGGCTGTTAAAAGAGCGTGGGGATATTCAACGGCCTTCAGTACTCCAAGTCTGAGAATGCCCTTAATGGGAAAAGGTGCCTCTTCAATGAGCCACACTCTGTAGGCTTTTTTTCCAATCTCCCTTCTAACGATAATTTTTTCAGATTCCAGACTCTCAATTGCCTCAGCTATCGTGGATCTAGAATAGCCAAGTTCGTAAAGTTCACTTTGAAGTGCTCCTTCATGGGATTTTTCCTTAAGATATTTCAAAATAGCATCTTTAGCGCTCATGAGAAAGGCTAAGAACACAGCCTTTTATAATTTTATTGGAAAAAGAAAGAAAATCAGAGTAGGTTTCTTGCCTTCTTCCACTTGTGGCTCCAGCTGTATTTCCTCATTCTGCGGCTTCTTCCAAAACCGCAGGCTGCACAGTAGCCTTTTCTAGTGTTGAAGGACTTTCTTCCGCATCTCCTGCACTTTATGTGAGTAGGAGTTCTGTTTCTTTTTCCATGAGGAGCTGTTCCGCTTCCCACGAAGCCTCACCTCTCGCTCATTCTATCTCAACCGGGGAGATAGCCAACACATTATCTCCTCTAATAACGATCTTACCATAGTTCTTCTTTGGCTCGCCTTCTTCAATAAGCTGAGCATCAGCCAACACAACATTCATGTGGATATCATAACCGATAAGTCTTCCCCTAAACTCGGATCCTCTCTTGAGGATTACCAAAACTTCCTTGTCAAGTGATTTGTGCACGACATCAAGTGGTCTTTCCGCCATTTTTCTTCCCTCCTAAATAATCAAAGATAACGTTCAAAGTGATAACGGGAAGTTTGCTTTATAACTCTTTCCCTTCTTAAGCAGGGCGTGTTTAGTTTCACCCCCTGTTATTTAAACAGTATTTGACTCTGAGGAGGATTTTCAGACCATAACACATTACCCCAAGCAGGATTCGGGTTACAGTAGTCTTTTTCAGAAAACAGGGGATCCTACTGCCAAAACCACGTTGTAAACGCACCCCAGAACCCCTCATGAGGATTCCTATGCCTGTACTCTTCTTCAGAAAACACTCTGTCTCTCTTCTTACTACCCTTTGAATCATAAGCCCCATCAGCATAAAAATTCCCAGAACCCCCGGCAGGAGTTCAATCAGCTCGTTCTCAGAAGTTGTGATCTTCACAGCAACCGGATACAGTAAACCCGGCAGGATTCTCGTTATTGCCTGAACTTCTATCCTGCCCTTTTTTATTTGTAATAATGGTTGAGTCTGCTTGAGTGCTGGCGTAGGGTAATTTCTGGAGTTTTTTCAGGAGGTGGTTTGTCAGTTCTTCGAGGTTCAGCTTTTCTCCCAGTTGTGGAGGGTTGAGTAGTGAATGTTTGCTCCGAAGAATTTTCTGCCGTAGTGCTGGGCGTCTCTGAGGGGTAGGTTGTAGTATTGTTTAAAGAGGAGTATTGCCAGTATTGTTTTTACTGGAAATTTTTTGGATTTTGGCAGGTTCTTCAGCTTTCCTTCTGATTCGAAGTCTGCTAAAACGTCAAGAATTGCGAATGCCACGCTTTCAGGGTCTTTGAGTCTGTGATCCCATCTGGGGATCACGACAACCACCTGAAAGAATTCAGCAAAAACCCTAATAAAGGTTACTATAAACACGCCCCGTCGCAACAAAATCCCACCAGAAAAGAAAATCAGGGGAGTAGAATTATACCTGCGAGGCCTCAGTTACCGGCAAACCGCCAGAATACTCAAAATCAGTCACGTAACAGTCTGGGAGGCAGTCCAAAAACTCGCAGAAGCAGTTTACAAGCCAAAAATCCTCGCAGTCAAAAAACAGCGAAACTTCATCGCAGTTGACGAAACAGTAATAAAAATCAACGGGAAGAAAAGATACCTCTGGGCTGCAATTGACGTTGAGAGCAAGGAAGTTTTAGCAGTCTGGATTACGACTGTTAGAAACTGGTGGGTTGCCAAAGATTTCATCCTGGTTGTTTTGAAGTCCTGTGAAGGGCAGCCCGTCTTTCTGGTTGACAGGGCGAGCTGGTATAAGTCAGCGTTTAAGAGTCTGGGGTTGGGTTATCTGCATGTGACTTTCGGGCCGAGAAATAGTGTTGAGCGCTGGTTTAGGACTGTTAAGGAAAGAACAAAGCGTTTCTGGAATAATTTCAGGAGTGAGGACTGGAGGAGGGTTCATAGGTTTGTTTTTCTGTTTGCCTTCTGGTATAATTTTGTCAGAATTCATTCTAGTTTTGGTGGTCCGCCTGGTGATGTTGCTGAATGGCTTCAGGAGGTGATGCCCCAGTTATCCTAACAGTATCTTCTCACAATACGAAAAAATTTTAATATTTTATTGCGTATTTCTCTTGGTGGTTTTTGATGCCTGAGGAGGTTAGTGAAAAGGTTGTTAGTAAGCAAGAAGAGACGGAGAGGTTCGGGGAAAGTCCCAAGAAAGGTGTATCAATTACAGAGAAAACGGGGCTGACTTTTAAGGACGGTTTTAAATTTGGTCTTGGATTTTTTACAGCAGGGCTGGTATTTTACATAATCATGCTCGGTATCACCATGGTGATACTGACCATATTTTGGGCAAAGGCAATGGGAGTCTGAGGTTTCAATAGTTTCACAACATGCTTGTTTGAACCCCCTAGATGTTACTGCTGATCGGAACTCCTCAAAAATGGGGACAGAAAATAACACCCATTAAAGAGATGTAACAAGGTATCAATAATCTCGGTTTTCCTTTCAGAAGTGGCTTAGAGAATTAGCGATGGTGCGGGGGCGGGGATTTGAACCCCGGAACCCCTACGGGAGTGGATCTTGAGTCCACCGCCTTTGACCAGGCTCGGCAACCCCCGCGCGTGGGGCTTCATTTCTCTATACACCAACTCAGTTTTAAAAATCTTGTGGTCTCAAAGGGCGTGTTTATAGTAACCTTTATTAGGGTTTTTGCTGAATTCTTTCGGGTGGTTGTCGTGATCCCCAG
>NZ_KE387149.1:117686-128394 GCF_000430485.1 Thermococcus sp. PK | reverse complement strand
TTCCTTTATCTCCGGTTTTGGTTGTTATGCCCATCTAATTCACCGGAATTGTATTTGCTAAGAACTACTATTTAAGTTTTCTAACGATCATTGTTGTCCACTGAAGGGGCGTGTTTAGTTTCACCCCCTGTTATTTAAACAGTATTTGACTCTGAGGAGGATTTTCAGACCATAACACATTACCCCAAGCAGGATTCGGGTTACAGTAGTCTTTTTCAGAAAACAGGGGATCCTACTGCCAAACCACGTTGTAAACGCACCCCAGAACCCCTCATGAGGATTCCTATGCCTGTACTCTTCTTCAGAAAACACTCTGTCTCTCTTCTTACTACCAAAACCACCTGGAGCGTTCTTAGTTTTCTTAACAATCGGCCGATAACCCTTTTCCACCACAGTGTTCAGAACTTTCTTTGAATCATAAGCCCCATCAGCATAAAAATTCCCAGAACCCCCCGGCAGGAGTTCAATCAGCTCGTTCTCAGAAGTTGTGATCTTCACAGCAACCGGATACAGTAAACCCGGCAGGATTCTCGTTATTGCCTGAACTTCTATCCTGCCCTTTTTTTATTTGTAATAATGGTTGAGTCTGCTTGAGTGCTGGCGTAGGGTAATTTCTGGAGTTTTTTCAGGAGGTGGTTTGTCAGTTCTTCGAGGTTCAGCTTTTTCTCCCAGTTGTGGAGGGTTGAGTAGTGAATGTTTGCTCCGAAGAATTTTCTGCCGTAGTGCTGGGCGTCTCTGAGGGGTAGGTTGTAGTATTGTTTAAAGAGGAGTATTGCCAGTATTGTTTTTACTGGAAATTTTTTGGATTTTGGCAGGTTCTTCAGCTTTCCTTCTGATTCGAAGTCTGCTAAAACGTCAAGAATTGCGAATGCCACGCTTTCAGGGTCTTTGAGTCTGTGATCCCATCTGGGGATCACGACAACCACCCGAAAGAATTCAGCAAAAACCCTAATAAAGGTTACTATAAACACGCCCTTCTTAAGCATAAGTCTAATTAAGGGGAGAAGCAAATGAGGGTTGGGGTGAAAAAATGAAGCTAATCGATGTATCAAGAATTGTTATGGAACAGGTTTTGGGAGTAGAGAACGGAGAAGAAGTTTTAATAGTAACCAACCCTGGAGAAACCCTTGAGATATCTCTGAGCCTCTTTGAAGCCGCCAAAGAGTTCGAGGCAAAACCAGCAGTAATAGTGCAGAGCCCAAAGGGGGCCTTAGATTATGCTGAGAGGGCCGTCATAGAGGCGATAAAATCAGAGCCAGATATTGTAATATCCATAAGTGAAAAGAAGCTTGGAAAAGATCCCTATGGTGTCAACATTGGGTATATTGGAAGGGACAACAAAAAACACACGCACATTTTTGAAAAACTGTTGAGAGGGGACAAAAGGATAAGAGCCTTCTGGAGCCCGGGAATAACAAAGGAGATGTATCTTAGAAGTGTCCCAATAGATTATGAAAAGCTCAGAGAGGAAGCAAAGATACTGGCTGAGGTTCTGGAAAAAGGGAAAGAAGTCCACATAACAAGCGAAAAGGGGACAGACCTTTGGATAAACATTGATGGCAGAAAGCCGTTAAAAGACGATGGAGACTTTAGAAAGCCGGGAAGAGGGGGAAATCTTCCCGCGGGAGAGGTTTTTATATCCCCTGCAGTTGGAAAAAGCGAAGGTGTGATAGTTTTTGATGGAACTTTAGGTCTCGGAGGAGAAAGCATCATACCAAAAGAACCGGTCAGGGTTTATGTTGAGAACGGGCTCGTCACAAAGGTCGAAGGGGGAGAAGATGCAAAGAGGCTTGAAGAAGCTATAAGAAGAGCTGAAAAAATGGCACTTGAAATGGGGAAGGAAGAATATGCAAGAAACGCCTGGCATCTTGGAGAACTCGGTATAGGGCTCAACCCAAAGGCCCAGATGTCAGGAAAGCTGCTGGAGGATGAAAAGATTAGAAAAACTATACACATAGCCATAGGAGCAAATTACGACAACGATGCCCCTGCTTTGAACCATTATGACTGTCTAGTTTGGTATCCGAGTGTAGAGGTTGACGGGGAGATTATCATGAAAAAGGGAGAATTCACAATACTCTGAGGTGGTACCATGGAAATCGGAGTTGTAGGGAAGCCAAACGTGGGAAAGTCAACGTTTTTTGCAGCAGCTACCCTTGTAGACGTTCAGATAGCGAATTATCCGTTTACCACAATAGACGCCAATATCGGTGTTACTTACGCAACCGCTGAACATCCGTGCAAAGAGCTTAACTGTACCCCAAATCCACAGAACTACCAGTACAAAAACGGAATCGCTCTCATTCCAATAAAGATGATAGACGTTGCGGGATTAGTGCCAGGAGCCCATGAGGGAAGGGGGCTCGGAAACAAGTTCCTGGACGACTTGAGGATGGCATCCGCTCTAATACACGTTATCGATGCAACTGGAAAAACTGATGCCGAAGGACAGCCAACAGACTATCACGACCCGGTCGAGGACATAGAGTTCCTGGAGAAGGAAATAGACTACTGGATATACGGAATTCTAAGGAAAAACTGGGAAAAATTTGCAAAAAGAGTAAAAATGCAGGGTTTAAAGCTTTCCAAAGCAATAGCGGACCAGCTTGCTGGAATTGGGGTTAGCGAAGATGACGTACTCGAGGCCATGCACAGGGTAAATTTAAGCGATGACCCAACAAAATGGAGCGATGAGGATCTGTTTAACTTCGTGAGAGAGCTCAGGAAGATAAACAAGCCCATAATCATAGCCGCAAACAAAGCCGACGCTGCCGATGATGAGCAGATAAAGCGGTTAATCAGAGAAGGGGAGAAAAGAGGGTACATAGTAGTGCCGACATCAGCAGCTGCCGAGCTGACACTTAGAAAAGCCGCTAAAGCAGGCTACATTGACTACATCCCAGGATCGAGGGATTTCAAGGTCTTAAAGCCTTTGAACGAAAAGCAAAAGCACGGGTTGGAGCTAATTAGGGAGAAGGTGCTCAACAGATTCGGCTCCACAGGAGTTCAAGAGGTGATAAACAGAGCAGTTTTTGAGCTCCTTCAGCTAATTCCAGTTTATCCTGTGGAGGATGAACACAAGCTAACCGATCAATTCGGAAACGTTCTGCCGCATGTGTTCTTAATGAAGAAGGGCTCAACGCCGAGAGACCTTGCATTTAAGGTGCACACCGATTTGGGAAGGACCTTCCTTTATGCCATTAACGCCAAAACCCACAGAAGGGTGGGAGAAGACTACGAGCTTCAGTTCAACGACATCATAAAGATAGTTGCCACCGCTAGGTGACTCTTTTTCCTTTTATAAGCTCCTGGTAAAGCCTTGGTTCGACATCTTCCTCTTTTAATCCAAGCATCCCGGCAACTTTCCATATCTCCCTCTTCGCCTCTTCTACGTTGTCGCTTATGACCTCTATATCCAGAAAATCTCCAAGTCCTTCAACCCGATTTAGCTCAAAAGTAACGTTGCCAAGCTTATACACATATCGGTGCTTCTTAACCCATATATCCTCTTTAAACCCCAAACGCTTTAAAATCTCCCTGGTCTTGTCAAAATCCCCGACCTCAACCTCTATCTCATCAAATTCTTCATTTCTCTTGTCTTTAATCTCTTTGTATCCGAGAATAACCTCGCCTGTATTTACGATATGCCTAATGCGGAGAAGGTTGGGGAGGGGGACGTCAAAATAAAGATCCTCCTGGATCTCTTCTCTGACTAGTTTAGCCCCCAATTTCTCTATTTTTTCTCTTATTTCATTCAGGACGACCCTAAATTTTACCTCAACTTCCATTTAAATCCCCAGCAGCAGCCCCTTAATTTCTTCTCCCTTCTTGAACTCCGTTATTGGATAAACCACAACCTCCCGCACACTTGGTATGGTCTTTATGTTTTCCTCAATGAACTCATTCAACTCATTTTTCGTTTCCGCCCCAACGAGGGCAACTATCTTCTCGTCCTCCGTTTTTGCCACCAAGAGAATATTGGGGAGATTTGCCAGGTTTCTTGACACATACTCAAGGTATCTCCCTAAAAAGTCCTCTATTACTGGTTTTTCTATACCTATTACTACAAAAGCAACTTCCTTAGGCCTTGCAACTTCTCCCAGAACTATCGTGTATTTTTCCACAATTCCCCTCTCAATGAGCTTCTTTATTCTGAAGTGTATGGTGGACTCTGGCTTACCCAGCCTCTCACTAATTTCTGAAATTGTTACCCGAGCATCTTCCTTGAGCACCTTTAAAATCGCCCTATCTAAATCGTCTAAATATATCACCCTACTCACCCCATCGCCTGTACAAATTATGGGGTATGCTGAGAATATCTAGAATTTTTCCAATTATAAAATTAACGATGTCGTCTAAATTTTTAGGCTTATGGTAATAACCTGGAGATGCTGGCATAACAATAGCTCCTGCTTGGGTAACCTTCAACATGTTTTGGATATGCACCAAGTTTAAAGGGGTCTCTCTTATCAGCAATACTACCTTCCTTCGTTCTTTTAGAGCAACGTCTGCAGCCCTTGTAATAAGAGTATCGGCATACCCATTCGCTATAGCGCTCAGCGTTTTCATTGAACATGGAGCCACAACGAGAGCATCGAACGGGTAAGAACCCGAAGCTATTGGCGCAAAAAGGTCATCCTCACTGAAATCAGGCCTAAACTCAATTCCCAGTTCGTGCTTTATGACCTTTAAAGCCGTTTCAGAAGCAACACTAACAACATCATGACCCAGATCTTTTAGAACTTCGATCAGTCGAACACCATAAACAACCCCACTCGCCCCAGTAATGGCAACCACGATTCTCATAACTCTTCACCGTTTTGAGTACTTTTACGTTTAGGTACTTAAAATACTTTGTGTGAATTTCATAACGGATGCATTGCTTTTCGAAATAATGTTTATAAGGTTAGGTTGCCCATATTTACACTCAGGTGTGAAGATGAAGAGAAATGACTACGCAGAGGTTCTTCTCAAAAAAGCCCTAGAGCTCACAAGGATCTTGGATATTAAAGCCTTAGTTGTAATTGGCATAGAACTAAAAAAGCCTCCCAAAGTGAACATACCAATCCTTCTAGTGGGGAGAGAAACAAGCAGACAGCATAACCTTAAAACCCTTCCCCTTCCCCTCTCAATGGGAACCAAAAATCTTGTAAATTTAGCTTCGAGCTTTATGATAGCCGAGGGGATAATCAAAGAGGGGGAAACGTTCATATACGTGACCCCATCCACGTTGGGCATTAGAAAAGCTAAAAAAGCCGTGGAGGTTAGAGATGAGTTTTTCTCTCAAATTGAGCACATTTTCCAGGAAGTTCTTGAGCTTGCCATAGAGCTTAGCCTTGAGGGCAGAGAAGGAAAGCCAGTAGGGACAATATTCGTAATAGGAGATACACAAAACGTTATCAAGCATTCCCATCAGATGGTGCCAAACCCCTTCAAGGGATATAAGATAAACATCTTCGATAAGGAGAGTAAGGAAATTATAAAGGAGTTCGCATTTTTGGATGGAGCCTTTGTTATAAGCAGGTCAGGCAGAGTACTATGTGCGGGAAGGTATTTGGATATTGATTTTAAGAAAGTAAGTGTGAATATTCCTTCTGGATTGGGAAGTAGACACCTGGCAGCAGCAGGAATTTCAAAAGTTACCAAAGCAATAGCAATAACGGTCTCAGAGAGTGGGATAGTGAGGGTCTTCAAAGATGGAAAGATAATCTTCGAGTACAACCCAAGACTGCATTAAATAAAGAATAAAGGGTCAGAAGAGCCATTGGTTTTCTATACACTCATCACATGGTGGCTTTTCTGTTGCCATGGCTCTAAACTTCGAGTATATACACTCCGGCAGTCCCAGAGGGCACCTTTCCGGGGTAAGTTCTGGCCTTACTTTAGTCGGATCAAGCTTTATCTTTAGATACGCCTCGTACTCTTCAACTTTCTTCCATGGGAGTACTTTCGCACCATATATTACGAGATTGTCATGAATTCTTGCGTAGTCTCCGATTACTGCGTTCTCTTTTAGGATGACGTTTTTGCCAACTACAACACCTTCTCCAAGAATTGAGTCCTTCAGCTCACTTCTCTCCCTTATTATATCGTGTCCCAGGAGTATTGACCTCTTGAGGTATGCCTTGTCCTCAATAATAGTGTTTGGCCCTATGTAAGTGTAGGCTTTGATTTTGACTCCATGTCCTATTTTGACACCTCTGTCAATGTATACCGGCCCTTGTATCTCAACATCCTCCGGCACTTCAGCTCCTTCTTCTACAGTATAATACCCATTGTTCTTGGCGATTTCATCTAGCGCAACTTGGTGAGCATAGAAGAAATCTTCGGGAGTTCCAAGATCAACCCAGTAGTTTTCTCTTGGCATCATGTATCCATAAACCTGGCCCTGACTCACGAGCCTTGGAAGAACTTCCCTCTCAAAGTAGACCTCTTTTCCTTTGGGTATCTCTTTCAGGACTTCTTTGTTAACCATGTAAATTCCCGCATCTACTACGTTGCTCTTGGGCTTTAGGGGCTTTTCTTCAAAATCAATTATCTTTCCTTCTTCGTCTGTAACGACGACACCGTATTTCTCTGGGTCATAGACCTTTGTAAGTGCTACCGTTACAAGCCCCTCGTTTTCTCTGTGTGCTTTTATGAGCTCCTCAAAGTTGAAGTTGGTAAAGACGTCTCCGTAAATAACTAGGAACTCCTCACCTACAAACTCTTCAATGTTCTTAAGGGCTCCTCCTGTTTCTAAGGGCATTGGATCATTGACAAACCTAATATCTTTTGGATAATCGCTCATCTTGTCCTCTATAAATTCCCTAATCTCTCCTCTCATGTAGTGTACTGAAAGGATAACCTCGTCGATCTCCTTTATCTTCTCCAAGTTTTCGAGTATGTACTGGAGATTTGGCTTGCCAAGAACCGGGATCATGGGCTTTGGTCTAGTTGAAGAGAGTGGCCTTAATCTTGTTCCAAAACCACCAGCAAGAATAACCGCTTTCATAGTATCACCAATAATACATTAGGCTATCGCCTTAAATATTTTACGTGGATTAAATATTCCCTCAATGAACAGCTTTTCAGCCTATGTATTCTTCTTGTCATCTTTCTTGAGCTCATAGAGGCTACCTTTAAACACGACACAACTACCTGGACAAATTTTCTTTAGGGGACAACTCTGGCACGAAGAGCCCATCTCGACTTTTTCCACGTAGCCCAGGCTTTCTAGGATTTTTATGATTCCTTCAACCTCATCAACCGTAAGATCTAACCTCTCAGCTATTTCCTTGGATGTTCTTACTCCATTCTTTATCAATTCCAGCACATCATCGAGTTTCCCCATCTGCTTCACCCATCAAAACCCAAGCAAGAGACCAATGTTGTAAACGAGTATGCCAACTAAGCTCGCAAGCAAAAGGTTGTAGAGAGAGGCTACCAAAGCCCACTTATTCCCTCCTTCGACTCTTATTGCCCCTATTGTTGCTATACAAGGAATATATAAAGTGGTTACCAAGGCTAAGACAAATGCCTGTAGGGGAGTCATAGCACTCTGCATCAGCGATATGAGAGCCTCTTCGCTTTCTCCTATGCCATATATTATGCCATATGTTGCAACAACATTCTCCTTAGCAATTATTCCAAAGATCAAACTAACAGCTGCCTTCCAGTCAAGGCCCATGAGCACAGTGAAGGGCTCAAAAACTTTTCCAAGCTTTTCTGCATAGCTCAAGCCGTTGCCTATGGGTTCGGGATAAGTGCTTAGATACCATATCGCCACGGAGCCGAGTAAAATTACTGTACCAGCTTTCCTTAGAAATTCCTTGCTTCTCTCCCATGAATGCACTACCGCGACTTTCCATGACGGAAGAGAATACTCGGGAAGTTCTATTACGAACGGGCTCTCCTCTCCTTTAACAACAAATTTTCCAAGGATTAGAGCCGAAAGTAAAGCGAGAAAGAGGGAAATTGCATATATACCCACTGCTACAAGGGCTTTATGGTCGCTGAAGAATGCCCCGGCTAGGAAAGTTATAACGACCATCCTTGCACTGCAGGGCACGAGTGGATTTATCAGCATGGTTAATATTCTGTCCCTTTCATCTTCTAACGTTCTTGTTGCCATTATAGCTGGAACGTTGCATCCAAATGCCAAAACCATCGGGATAAAGCTCTTTCCTGGAAGACCAAACTTTCTCATTATCCTTTCCATGACGACAGCCGCTCTAGCCATATACCCGCTGTCTTCGAGGATCGACATTGCAACGAACAGCAGAAAGACTAGAGGGAAAAAGCTCAACACTGACCCGACACCACCGATAATTCCATCAACAATGAGCCCCCTCAGAGCTTCATTGCTGATAACCGGTGCAACAAATTCACCAAATGACGCAAAAGCATTGTCCAGGAACTCCTGCATGGGAGTGCCTATTGTGAACACAAACTTGAACAGAACGTAGAACACACCCAAAAGTCCCAAGAGTCCGTAAACCGGATGAGTGAGGAACTTATCTATCTGGTCGCTGAAAGTTTCCTTAGCTTCTCCAAAGTGAGTTACGAACTGATGCATGAGTTGATCTATAAATTCATACTTTTGGTTTGCTATTACGATGTCAAGGGAGCGCTTATAGTAAACTTCCAGCTCGCTTATATGCTTAAGTATCTCATCCATTTTTCCTGAACCAAGGTAGTCCAAAACGAGCTTTATCACTTCCTGGTCCCTGGTGAGGAGCTTTATTGCCAGCCATCTGATGTTGTACATCTCCTCCAATGGAGTCTCTCTCAAAAGGTTGGAGATGTGCTCTATCTCCCTTTCTATCGGTTCCTCGTATACGGGGATTATAGGACTTGTAGTTATTCTCCCCTCGGCCATGCTGGCTATTGTTCTTTTTAATTCTTCCAGCCCCTCGCCCTCTTTGGCATTTGTTGGAACTACCGGAACCCCAAGAACTTTTTCCATTTTTTTGATATCAATGTGAACTCCTCTTTTTCTTGCGATGTCAATCTTGTTCAATGCAATGACAATGTTCTTGACTCCCATCTCGAATATCTCCATCGTCAAAAAGAGGTTTCTCATAAGGCAGGAGGCATCGACCACATTCACAATAACGTCTGCGTTCCCGTTTAGGATGAAATTTCTCGCAATGAGCTCGTCTACAGAGTTTGCAGTGAGAGAATACGTTCCGGGGAGATCAACCACCAGAAACTCTTTATCACGGTATTTCATTATGCCTTCTTTCTTTTCAACAGTTACACCGGGCCAGTTACCTACATGCTGCCTTAAACCGGTTAAGGCATTAAATATCGTGGTTTTCCCCACATTTGGATTGCCCGCTAGTGCAACGACTTTTAGGCCCTCTTTCTTTTCTTCTGGAACTTTTTCAACGCTGCAACAAGAACTCATCAAAGCTCCCTCCTAACAACTATCTTCTCCGCCACTCCTCGCCCCAGGGCTATGCGGGTGTTTCCAATAGCGATTATATACGGGCCAGGATTTCCCGATTTGACCACAAAAATCTTTGTTCCTGGAGCTATTCCCATGGACAAAAGCCTCTGCCTAGCCCCATACCCTCCTTGGATGTCCACCACAACGCCTTTCTCTCCTTCACGCATCTGAGTTAATCGTACATACATGAGCATCACCATTAGGCAAACCTAATTCTAGTTAATGGTGTGTAGATACCCTTAAAAAGATTTGGTGAGCCTAAAAATCTAAAAAAGTTTGAAAATCAAAGGAGAATAGTTCTGAAACATCTCCCCACACTGCTATTCTCGCATAATAGCGGGAAAACAAGGGAAAAATAGCAAAGGGATTCAGGATTTAGCCCTTCCTTTTTGTTCCTTCCACTCTTCCAGCAGTGTTGAAAGCAAACCCAAAGCTACAGGGCCAATTATTAATCCCTTTATTCCAAAGCCCATTATTCCGCCAAATATTCCTACCAGTGCAAGGGCAGGGTTTATTTTTGCACCTTTTGCAACAAGTTTTGGCCTAATTGTAATATCAGGGCCAGGAGATATTAAAGCTACACCATATACCGAGAGCATGACCGCTGCAAAGATATCCCCCTGAGTAAACAGATAGATGGCCCCAGCTATCCACACTATCCATCCCCCAATAACGGGTAAAAGCTCAAGGACAACGCAGAGTATCCCTGCTGCAATTGCTCCACTGAGGTTCGCCACCCCAAGGAAATAAAAGCCCAAGGTTAGCAGAAAGCCTTTAAAGATGCTCAGCATAAGCCAAGTCCTCAAAATGGCATTTAACGTCTCTTTTGCCTTTTCTACTAGCTCCATACCCAAATCTCTCCTCTCCTCGGGCAGCAGTGCATAAAGCTCTTTAGATAAAGTTTCTGAGTGCACAAGCATTCCATAAAAAACTGTGATAAAAACGATAGCCTGGAGAATCAGCTTGGGGATAGAAAGGGTGTAATTGAGGAGGTATTCGCTTACCTTTTCCGAAACCCTTTCAACCAGAATCGCGGCTGATTGCTCCACATCAAGAGGAAGGTTCAATGACAGAAACCATGCGAGTGATTCGTTTATCTGACCTCCTCCCCGCCCTGAAGGGCGAGGGTTCCAACGAGTTAACCCCTCGCCATTGGCAGGGAGGTTTGAGGGGTTTCATTTAGACCCAAGTTAAAGCGGGTCTTCGACCCCTCGGGGAGGGTCTTCCCCCCGTTACCCCTCCTCTGAGCATAAAGGCCGCCCAGATTCGGGGTTA
>NZ_KE387149.1:72285-117586 GCF_000430485.1 Thermococcus sp. PK | reverse complement strand
TCCATTTTTTTGATATCAATGTGAACTCCTCTTTTTCTTGCGATGTCAATCTTGTTCAATGCAATGACAATGTTCTTGACTCCCATCTCGAATATCTCCATCGTCAAAAAGAGGTTTCTCATAAGGCAGGAGGCATCGACCACATTCACAATAACGTCTGCGTTCCCGTTTAGGATGAAATTTCTCGCAATGAGCTCGTCTACAGAGTTTGCAGTGAGAGAATACGTTCCGGGGAGATCAACCACCAGAAACTCTTTATCACGGTATTTCATTATGCCTTCTTTCTTTTCAACAGTTACACCGGGCCAGTTACCTACATGCTGCCTTAAACCGGTTAAGGCATTAAATATCGTGGTTTTCCCCACATTTGGATTGCCCGCTAGTGCAACGACTTTTAGGCCCTCTTTCTTTTCTTCTGGAACTTTTTCAACGCTGCAACAAGAACTCATCAAAGCTCCCTCCTAACAACTATCTTCTCCGCCACTCCTCGCCCCAGGGCTATGCGGGTGTTTCCAATAGCGATTATATACGGGCCAGGATTTCCCGATTTGACCACAAAAATCTTTGTTCCTGGAGCTATTCCCATGGACAAAAGCCTCTGCCTAGCCCCATACCCTCCTTGGATGTCCACCACAACGCCTTTCTCTCCTTCACGCATCTGAGTTAATCGTACATACATGAGCATCACCATTAGGCAAACCTAATTCTAGTTAATGGTGTGTAGATACCCTTAAAAAGATTTGGTGAGCCTAAAAATCTAAAAAAGTTTGAAAATCAAAGGAGAATAGTTCTGAAACATCTCCCCACACTGCTATTCTCGCATAATAGCGGGAAAACAAGGGAAAAATAGCAAAGGGATTCAGGATTTAGCCCTTCCTTTTTGTTCCTTCCACTCTTCCAGCAGTGTTGAAAGCAAACCCAAAGCTACAGGGCCAATTATTAATCCCTTTATTCCAAAGCCCATTATTCCGCCAAATATTCCCACCAGTGCAAGGGCAGGGTTTATTTTTGCACCTTTTGCAACAAGTTTTGGCCTAATTGTAATATCAGGGCCAGGAGATATTAAAGCTACACCATATACCGAGAGCATGACCGCTGCAAAGATATCCCCCTGAGTAAACAGATAGATGGCCCCAGCTATCCACACTATCCATCCCCCAATAACGGGTAAAAGCTCAAGGACAACGCAGAGTATCCCTGCTGCAATTGCTCCACTGAGGTTCGCCACCCCAAGGAAATAAAAGCCCAAGGTTAGCAGAAAGCCTTTAAAGATGCTCAGCATAAGCCAAGTCCTCAAAATGGCATTTAACGTCTCTTTTGCCTTTTCTACTAGCTCCATACCCAAATCTCTCCTCTCCTCGGGCAGCAGTGCATAAAGCTCTTTAGATAAAGTTTCTGAGTGCACAAGCATTCCATAAAAAACTGTGATAAAAACGATAGCCTGGAGAATCAGCTTGGGGATAGAAAGGGTGTAATTGAGGAGGTATTCGCTTACCTTTTCCGAAACCCTTTCAACCAGAATCGCGGCTGATTGCTCCACATCAAGAGGAAGGTTCAATGACAGAAACCATGCGAGTGATTCGTTTATCTGACCTCCTCCCCGCCCTGAAGGGCGAGGGTTCCAACGAGTTAACCCCTCGCCATTGGCAGGGAGGTTTGAGGGGTTTCATTTAGACCCAAGTTAAAGCGGGTCTTCGACCCCTCGGGGAGGGTCTTCCCCCCGTTACCCCTCCTCTGAGCATAAAGGCCGCCCAGATTCGGGGTTATCTTTTCCACAGCCTTCTTTAAAATGTTGAAAGCACCAATCAAATCCGCGTTAAAGTCAAGCCCCGTCGCGGGACACTTAAACAAACCACGAACAAAGCGGGCCCCCTCGTGGGGCTTCCCGCAAACGGGGCAGGTTTTTGAGGTGAAAGCCTCATTAACAACCTGAACAACGATGCCATATTCCTCAGCCACTTCCTTGAGCCTTTGAATCACAGTATTGAACCGCCAGACGTGGGAGAGGAGGAAGTTCTGCCTCTTGCCTTTCTCAGAGTTTCTGGCAATCCCCTTCGGGTAACCTACAACAATCCTCGAAACTCCGAGGTGGTAGAGCTTTTCAACGGTCTGTCTTACTGCCGTGTTGATGTAATGCTTTGCTTGAAGTTTAGCCTTCCCGTGCATTCTTTTGAGTTTTCTACTTCTCTTCGCTCCCGACCTGTTAAGTTTTGACTGATAATCCGCAATCCTCTTCCGCCAGTAAAAGGCTATTGATTTTAATGGCCTGCCGTTCACGAGGAAGCTTTCACCGTTCTCAACGTAGACCGCCATTAGATTGTTCACTCCCAAATCAATTCCCGCTGAAAGGTCGCCCAATGGTTTCCTTGGAACTTCAATCCACTCGCCTCCAATTAGTTTCTCCTCGACGGTAATGCTGATGTGGGCATACCATTTCCGCTTAACGGTATCGTAGGTTATTTCCAGCCTTCCTTGTTTGCCTTTGAGGTGTATTTTCCCCTTAAACTGGACTTCGAGGCGTTTGAACTTGCCGAGGCCTTTGAGAATTAACCTGTTGCCCTCAATCTTGTATTGGTCGTTCCTGAGTACGATTAAAGGTTTTCTTTTCCCATCGTCTTTCAAGTAGTTCGGTGGCTTCGGCTTCAACCACTCGGGCAGTTCTCCGTTCCGCTTATTCCTTAAGAGTGAGAAGAAGCTCCTCCAGCTTTCAGCATTCTTCCTGCAAATTTGCTGGACTGTTGCGGAGCCGATTTCCTTTTTGAATTCTTCATAGACGATTTTCTCCGTCCTGTTGAAGTCCACTGGTTTACCCTCGAAGAATTCCTGCCTGCGAAGGTAGTTTATCTGGTTCCAAACTTTAGCCCCAATGTCAGCTAACTCGAAGAGAATTCTCTCGGTTTCTTTTGAGGGCTGGAGTTTGAGCGTTACGCTCCTCTTCGTTTCAACTCACGCTCCCATTGGGTTTCAACGTAGTGCTTCACAATCTCGTCCGTTATGTAGCCGACTGAGGCGACGAAATAGGAGCGAGACCATAACCTACCGTGTGTCGTCTTGCTCCTCAGTTCTGGAAACTCTTGGAGGAGTTTTCTGGCGGTTTTGCCTTTCAAGTGGTTCACTATTTGGGCTGGCGAGAGGTTGGGCTTTGCCTGAAGGAAGACGTGAACGTGGTCGGGCATTACTTCGAGGGCAATAACCTCGCACCCGATTTCTTCCGAGTATTCTTTGAACATTTCTTTGAGTCTCTCGACGACTTTTCCGGTGAGAATGTCTCTCCGGTATTTTGGTATCCAGACGAAATGGTAGGTGATTCGGGTTTCATTGTGAACCCCTTAATGTATGGTCTGCATTATTGCTTAAATGCTTTTTCGCTTTCCTGTTTGAGGGCTGTTGGGTAGTTTACTGCATCCCCGCCCTAAAGGGCGAGGCTTTCAGAAGAAAAAGTAAAGCCCCCTAATCAGCTCCTGAAACTCCCTTATGTGCATTCTCTCACCCCTTAAAAGGCTCGGTGTGGATTCTCATCACAGCTCAGCGCAATTCGCTCTCCTCATTGCCCGACTTTAAATTCTCGGGAGCCTTTTAAAGGTTAGCCGTTTTTGATTGTTTTTCTTTTTGTGTAATTTCATGGAAAACAATAGAAAAACATATAAAGGATGTGTGCGTATTCTATATCAGGGGTAGCATGGAGAGGCATTATACTCTAAAAGAAGCCTCAAAAATCCTTGGAGTTACTGTAAAAACACTTCAGAATTGGGACAAACAAGGGAAAATCAGGGTTGTCAGAACAGTTGGGGGTCGAAGAAGAATTCCAGAAAGCGAAATCAAGAGAATACTTGGGATTCAAGAGGAAAGGAAAATAATTGGATATGCAAGAGTCTCAAGCAGAACTCAAAAAGATGATTTGAACAGACAAGTCCAAACGATAAAAGAATTCGCAAAAGAGAAAGGTTGGGACATTGAAATCCTCAAGGATATTGGCTCAGGGTTAAACGAAAAGAGGAAAAACTACCAGAAGCTCCTCAAAATGGTGACAAACAAGGAAGTCTCGAAAGTCATCATTACATACTCCGACAGGTTAACACGATTCGGTTTTGAAACTTTAAAAACGCTCTTCCAAGCCTTTGGAACAGAGATAATAGTAATCAATGGAGAACTTCAAAAAGAGCCAAGAGAAGAACTCATTGAAGACCTGATAGCAATAATCTCGCACTTTGCCGGCAAGCTGTACGGAATGCGCTCCCGCAAGTATGAAGAGGTTGTGGAGAATGCAAAACAGCTCTTCCAAGAATGAAACCATCGTCAGGGCGTACTCAATTCCCCTCCGGGCCAACGATGTTATTCTAAACTTTATTGAAGAGTATCACAACATGGCAAAGACTACACTCCAAGAAATTCTCAATGCCAAAAAATTCACGAAGGTTGAGAGAAAGCAACTTAGGGACAAACTGTTGGAAAACTGGAGCTACGCTGCCCACTACGTTGACTCCGCAATAAACCAAATGCTTGGTCTTGTGAAGTCATACAAGCGAAAACTCAAGAAAGGAAAGAAAGTTCAGAAACCAAGGCTGAAAAAGAAACTCGTTTACGTGAAGTCCACACTCTTCAGACTAAAAGGGACAAGGCTGAAAATAACAATAGTGCCGAGAGAGTACTATCTTGAGATTGACCTAGCGAAATATCACTACCTGCATCCTCTTCTTGAGGAAATCAAAGAGGGGAAAGTAAAACTCGGCGGTTTGTTTTTGTTTCCAGAGAAACTCATCCTAAACTTCGTAAAAAGCGTAGAATATTTTGAGCCGAAAGACTGGATGAGTATAGACATCAACCTCACAAACATTACAGCCCTCGCTGGACTGACAGTTTATCATTTTGATACAAGAGGGCTTTATCACACCCACAGGGTTTATGAAGTGAAGAGGCAGAAAATCCAGAGGATTTCAGCATGGAATAGGAGGCTGAGTGGGGAATTGCTGGAAAAGTACTCTGGAAGGGAGAGAAACAGGATGAGAGACTTTCTCCATAAGTTGGCTAACAAAATCGTTGAGATTGCCTACAGAAAGAGGATGGGTATAATTCTCGAAGATCTGAGAGGAATAAAGGAGAAAGTGTTAAACGGTTCAAAAGATTTTAATAGGAAAATCTCAAAGTGGAATGCTCGTGAACTGCAAAGGCTAATCGAGTACAAGGCCAAATGGTTCGGTGTTCCTGTTGTTTATGTTAATCCGAGAAATTCTTCCCGCACTTGCCCCGCATGCGGGGGTCAGCTAATACCCCAAGAGGGGCGGTTAATGAAGTGCTCTAACTGCGGTTTGGTCGAGGATAGGGATTTTATTGCTGTCTTGAACCTTCGGATGTGGGGCTCGGGGGTTACCCCGAAAGGGTTGGAGGTTTCGAGGGCTGGAAAGCCCAATGAAGGGCCAATGAAGACCAATCCCTACGGGATTATTGTAATAGAAAAACAAAGAATTGGGATAAAATTCCACAAAATTACACTAACTTCCCCACAGGGAAAACCCCAAAACCCATTTAAGGTTGAAAGTATAAAATAGCTTAGGGATGACTTATGGGGTTATTCTCCTTCGGCTCAAAAAAGAATAAGATCATAAAGATGCTCTCGGAGGGAGAGCTTGAGAAGATCCTCCACTCTGCAGCGAAAGACCCTAAATATGTAGATGCCATAGTAGAGCTTCTCAACGAGGAAAATCCGGGGATAAGGGGAGATGCCCTTCTGATCATTGGGGAGCTAACCATCAGACACAGAGACCTCATGATGCCCTATATTGAGAGCGGCCTCCCCGTAACTGTGCTTTCTCTCATAAACGACCCTGACCCGTATGTAAAAGAAAACGCCATGCAGAGCTTTGAGGCTATGCTGAAGTACTTCCCGTGGGTCGGGGAGAAGTTCAAGAACGAGATGGCCTCCCTGTTGATTGAAATTCTCCGGACGGGGGATAAGAACCGGAAAGCCTTTGCGATTATAATGCTTGGAAGGCTTAACGTGAAAGAGGCCCTTCCGGTAATAGAGGAGTTCAAGGACGTCGACGATACTGTAATCCTGCCTCTGGAGGGCATTAAATGGGTTTCCCTTGGGGAGATAGCCGAGAAAGTTATAAAAGAACTTGGAGGTAAGGTGAATGATTAATTTCATAGTATTCATGATACTTCTAATAATTGCAGCGGTTATAGTGGTCAAGCTGACCTTTGCCGTGCTCAGGTGGATGGCGGTAAACGCTATAGTGGGACTAATCTTGGTGGGGATTCTAAACTACCTCGGGCTGTTTCATAGGTAGTGATAAATGGAACTTTTGAATTCTTTTGTTTTCCGTAATTTTTAAATAGTCTCTAATTATACTTCCTTGTGGTGAAGCAGTTCCCAGAATGTGGGGTTTGTCAAGCCCGAATGGGGACTGTCGAGAGCCTTGAAGATGTGGGGAGTCTCCGTTCCCCCCGAAAGCCAGCCAATGAAGACGGGAGGCTGGAAGCCTACCCGTTATGAAATTAACACTTTACACACACTTTACGGGTAGGCAGAACGGTTACCCACATAGAGCTCGACCTCATAAACTTCCTCATAATAGCTGTTGGCGGAATTTTGGGAGTTTTTCTTTTGATTTTTCTGTCCTTCCTTTAGCTTTTTCCAAACCTTTATAAAGTCGAATTTTTAAAAGTGGTTGGGAGAGAGAAAATAAGTTATTAGAGGTGATGTTCATGTCTCACAAATCTGCTGAGATGTACGAGCTCAAAAAGAAGGTTGAAGAGCTGAAAAAGATTCGAGGTCGAGGGACTGAGCTTGTTTCACTCTACATTCCTGCAGGCTATGACATAAACAAGGTTATGCAGCAGCTTAGGGAAGAGTACGGCACGGCACAAAACATTAAGTCAAAAACAACCCGAAAGAACGTCCTTGGTGCATTGGAGAGGGCAATGCAGCACCTCAAGCTTTACAAGCAAACACCAGAGAATGGCCTGGCCTTATTTGTGGGAAACGTCAGCGAACAGGAAGGTGTTACAGACATACAGCTTTTTGCCATAATCCCACCTGAACCGCTTAACGTCAGGCTCTATCGATGTGACCAAACTTTTGTAACCGAGCCCCTCGAAGAGATGCTTCGAGTAAAAGACGCCTATGGTTTAATAACGGTCGAAAAGAACGAAGCAACAATAGGGGTTCTCAGGGGTAAGAAGATAGAGGTCATTGATGAGCTTACATCCAACGTCCCCGGAAAGACGAGGGCTGGAGGTCAGTCGGCTAGGCGTTACGAGAGAATTAGAGAGCAAGAGACCCATGAGTTCATGAAGAGAATTGGGCAGCATGCCAACGAGGCATTTCTGCCCCTCCTTGAAAAGGGTGAGCTGAAGGGAATTATTATAGGGGGTCCTGGGCCTACAAAGGAGGAATTCGTTGAAGGCGACTACCTCCACCACGAGCTCAAGAAGAAGATCATAGGAGTAGTGGACATAAGCTATCACGGCGAGTATGGGTTGAGGGAGCTCGTTGAAAAGGCAAGCGACATACTGAAGGAGCACGAGGCAATTAGAGAGAGAAAGCTCGTGCAGGAGTTCTTCAGACACTTGGTCAAAGATACGGGCTTGATAACATATGGAGAAAAGGAAGTGAGAAAAGCCCTTGAGCTTGGGGCGGTCGATACTCTTCTGATAAGCGAGGGCTACGATAGAGTTCGCGTTAGGGCTAAGTGCAACCACTGCGGCTGGGAAGAGCTTAAAACCATGACCGAAAGCGAGTACGAGGTTTACAGGAAAAACCTCAGAACCTGTCCAAAGTGCGGAAGCCAGAACATAAGCTTTGAGAAGTGGGATGTTGCAGAGGAGTTAATAAAAATGGCAGAGGAGAGCGGGGCTGAAGTTGAAGTGATTTCCCTCGACACCGAGGAAGGTCAGCAGTTCTACAGGGCATTTGGAGGGCTTGGAGCAATTTTAAGGTACAAGCTCCAGTGAGGACAGGAGTTCTTTTATCTTTTCTCTAACATCTTCTCCGTCCATCGTGTAGGGTGGTCTTAGGATGGGCTTTATTGAGAAACCTCTTATGCCCATGGCTATCTTTATCGCAGAGCCGAAGGAGGATGCGAGGTCGTAAACCTTTGAGAGTCTGGCAAGCTTTCTGGCATACTCCATAGCCTTTTCGAAGTTTTTCTCTTCAAAAGCCCTGTATAGGGCAATATGAAGCTCTGGGGCAAAGTTTGCGCAGGCCATTATTCCTCCATCCCCTCCAAGGAGGAGCGTGTTGAGGAAGTGCTGGTCTAAGCCCGTGAAAACCTTAAAGTCCTTTCTTTCGCCTTTGACCTCAAATATAACGTCTCTAACATGGTTTACGCTGTCTATGGTTTCCTTTATTCCAGATATGTTTGAATATTCCAAAGCCAGCTTTTTTATGAGCGGGGCGCTTAGGGGGTTTGCACAGCTCGGGATGTTGTAGATGATTATCGGAATGTCCGTTTTCTCCGCTATCATGGAGTAGTGGTTGAAAAGGGCTTCCTCACTCAGGGGGCAGTAGTACGGAGGTGCTATGACTGCATAATCTGCTCCAATGTCCTGAGCATGTTTGGTTAGCTCAAGAACCTCAAATGTGTTCGTTGAAGCCGTTCCCACCAGATAGAACGTAGAGGTAACCATCTCTCGGCCCTTCTCCGCAAGAAGCTTCTTTTCCTCAAAGCTGAGGCTCGTGAATTCGCCAGTTGTTGCATTGATAAAAATTCCGTTGACTCCGGCTCTTTGGAGATAGTTTATGTGCTCTTCCAGTGCTTGGAGGTCTATAGAATAGTCTTCGTTGAAGGGGGTTACGAGGGGGACTATTACTCCTCTCATTAAATCACCAAGAAAGAAATAAGCGCTTGGTCTACTTAAGGTTTGTGAAAAAAGAAAAGGGCCTCACATGACTTCTGGGGCTTCGATTCCCATTAAGTTCAGAGCGTTCTTTAGGACTTGTCTCGTTGCCATAACCAGAAGCAGTCTTCTCTCCTTTATTCCTTCTTCTGCCTTCAGAACCGGCAATGCCATGTAGAACCTGTTGAAGACCATCGCTACCTCGTTTGCATAGGTCGCTATTGTATTGGGCTTAACGTCTCTTCCAGCTATTTTTATGACCTCCGGGAATTTTGAAAGGGTCTTTATGAGCTCTTTTTCTTTCAGGTCAAGGTTTGAGAAGTCTGCCCTGCTTAAGAGCTCTTTGCTCTCGATGCTTGTTCCTTCTTCTTGGGCCTTCTTAAGTATGGAACAGCACCTCGCGTGGGCGTACTGGATGTATGGGGCGCTTTCACCTTCAAAGTTCAGCACATCCTCCCATCTGAACGTGATTATCTTTTCCGGCGAATATTTTATCATGTTGTACCTTACTGCGCCTACTCCGACTATCTCGGCTATTCTCTCCTTCTCCTCCTCGCTTAATCCCGGGTTCTTCTCTTCTACGAGCTCTTTAGCCCTTTTTACAGCCTCATCAAGAACTTCATCCACGGTAAAGCCTATCCAGGTTCCCTTTCTTCCGCTGAACTTCCCTTCAGGCCTTACAACGTGTTCGTAGGCTAAGTGATAGAAGTTATTGTATGCATCTTCATAGCCAAGGAGCTTGAGGGCATAGGCAACTGCTTTCTGCTCGTATCTCTGCTCCGAGCCGACGACGTTTATCACTATGTCTGCGTTTGCAAACCTTTCCGGCATTTCTTCCCCGTCTTTTGCGGTCGTCCATGTTTCGTGGTCTTCTTTTCTATCCCAGAGCTTGTAGCGCATGTCCGCTTTAACCTTGCCGAACTTCCACAAGTGATATGCTATGTCCTTTCCAGTGTAAGTTGCCGTTCCGTCGCTTCGTATAAGCACAATATCTGGGTTTTCAAGGTCCGGGAAGATGTCTCCAAGCTTCATTATGAATGCTCCCTTGTATTTGCCTTCTTTTGCCCATTCGAAGTGCTCGTTCTTTTCCATCATTGCGTAGGCCTCTTCGAATATCCCGCTCCTCACTATGTCGCTTTCCCAGCTGAGCAGGTCGTAGAATATGTTCATTCTGTATGTAGTTTCCATCTGTGCTTTGACAACTTTCTCGGCTAACTTTCTACCCTCTTCAGCTATCTCGTTGTCCCCTTCTTCCAGCTTCTTCATGAGCTCTCTTATCTGTCTCTCTACCTCTGGGTCTTCTTCCATTCTCTTATGAACCTCAACATAGAGCAGACCCAGAGCGTGGTCGATTATATCCTTCTTAGAGAGCCCTCTCTTCTCGAGTTCTCTAATGATTCTCTCAAATTCGTCTTTCAGGTTTAGGTAGCCCCACAGAACCTGAGCAAATTGAGCCCCCAAATCATCTATATAGTTCTGAACTTCCACATTGTAGCCAAGTTTTCTCATTATCCTTGCCATTGTATCGCCGAGAATCGAGTTTCTCGCGTGCCCCATGTGGAGGGGTTTTGTTGGGTTTACAGAGGTGTGCTCGACAATGACCTTCTTTCCGTTCCCTAAGTCACTTTCTCCAAACTGGTCGCCTTTTTCTAATATCTCTCTTGTGACAATCCTGCCAAATTTCTCATAGTCCAGGAAGAAGTTTATGTACCCTGCTCCTGCAACTTCCACCCTTGAAATATATTCCGGGAGCTTTCCTTCCAAGCCTGAGAGGATTTCCTGGGCTATCATTCTAGGAGCTTTTCTAAACACCTTTGCGAGCTGAAAGGCAACAGTAGTGGCAAAATCGCCGAGCTCCATACTGGGCGTTTCATCAAATAAAACCTCTCCTTCCCAGCTTTTGCCCTCTTTTTCCAGCATTTCAGAGATGACCTCTTCTATTATCCCCTTGATCTCTCTTTTGACATCATCGTAAGCCACATTCACCACCTGTCCCTCATTTTTCATAAACCTTTAAAAACTACCCGCTTTAAATTTGTTTGTGGTGGGCATGAAAAGGATAGGCGAACACAAAGCCAAAAAGGGCCTTATAAGGTTTGAGATTGAAGAAGAAAATGGCATTGCAAAGGATGTAAAGATTACCGGGGACTTTTTCATCTATCCTGAAGAAGCAGTCAGCGAACTTGAGAGCACTTTAAAAGGGAAAAATCTTGAGGAGCTTGAGAGAGAGATAGAGGACTTCTTCGCAGTGAGGCTGGACATTGAGATGCCTTATATAAACGTTGAGGACTTTAAAATTGCCCTCAAAAATGCCCTGCGTGGTGAAAATGAGAACTAAAGTTTTCTATGCCTTTCTTGGGGTTTTTCTTGCGGGGGTTCTTTTTGGTGTAATGTTTTCTGTGTTAAGCCCTGGTTCTGCGGAGGCTCTGTTCTCAAACCTTAGGCAGTTTTTTGGAGGAACCATAGGAGAAAATACAGACAGATTCAGCCTTTTTACATTTATTTTCCTTAACAACTCAAGGGTTGCCGTGATATGTGCTCTCGGTGGGGTTCTTTTTGGCGTAGTCCCAGCGGGAATACTGTTCTTTAACGGCTTTATAGTGGGACTAGTTGTCCGGTACTTAAACGCGCAGGGAGAAAGCTTGGCGAGAATCCTTCTTGCTATTGTCCCCCATGGAGTAATAGAAATCCCGGCTTTTGCAGTTGCAGGAATGGGCGGAATAGATTGGTATCTAGAGATAATCGGCGGAGAGGGGACTATTGGAGAGCGATTTTTTAGGGGATTCAAGAAGTCTATGAGAATGCTCGCATTGGCAATTGTGATGCTCTTGGTGGCAGCTTTTGTTGAGGCATACATTACTCCAGTCGTTGCCTCAAGTGTTTAAAAAAGAAAAACAGCTTGAAATAGCATTGGCTTTCATTTTTTGTCCACACTTTCTGCGGCAATTTCCTGAACAGGGAAGGTACCGTATTCCTCATAAAGTTCAATTTCCTTCAGGAAGATATCTATCGGGTTCTCCATGGAGCCAATGATGCTTCGTATATGCTTTCTAAAGGTTCCGTTCTTTCTCATGAGTTCCCAGGCTTTTTCAGAAACTTCGAGTGGGTCCGTGGAGTGGAACTTAATACCAAGGCCTATAAGCCATTTCGTGACGGCTAAGAGCTTACCCGGGTAAGTTGAAATGGTTGGAGTTCCTAGAGCTAGGGCCTCCCTGTTCATTGTCCCTCCAGCGCCTATCATTAGCTTTGCATAGTAGAGGAGAGACAAGCTGTCCGTAACGTGTTCCGGGATTATGACGTTTTCAAAGTGCTCGAAGCGCTTCTTTTGACTTTCTGTTCTTGGGAATAACACTATTGGGATGTCTGGAAGTAAGGGAATTATGTTTTCAAGAACACTCTTCTCGGCATCCCTGTTGAAGTAGTTGGCCTTTATGGGCTCCGTCCGCATTACAATGTAGCTGTGTGAATGTAACCCCAGCTCCTTTAGGGGCTTTTTGCTGGGTATGAATCCGTAAAGATGGGCCAGCTCCGAGAAGCCGTTTATAGGCCTCATTCCGTTGGGATCGGCACCGCACTTGAGAAGTTCATATGCGTCTATCGCCTTTGGGAATAAAAGCCGCTTTGTATAGGGGAGAATAAGCTTGTTTTGACCAATGGCCGTTTCGTTGTCCACGAAGCCTATAGATGGTATCTGAAGGCCAAAGGCGACACGTGGAGCCTCTGCGGAGTGCTTGTAAAGTGCCATATCGGGTTTCTCCTCAATTATGAGTCTGCTGAGCAGGTACATTCTCTCGGAGCTTGCGAGAAGCTTTCCCTCAAGTGTTACTCCTCCGTGCTTTCCCACAACGTAATAATCTACTCCCAACATATCCAAAATTCCAGTTAGGCCATCAAATTCTCTAGTAGTGACCAACACTTCGTGTCCCCTTTTTTCGAGCTCCCTGATTATACCTTTGAAAAAGTGAGCGTGAGGTGCATTGGTAATATCCACCCATATCTTCACGGATTTCACCCATTATTATGGACAGCTTTGTCCATTAAAAGGGTTTCTGTAAAACGGTTTTCTGACCTTTATTCTTCGGGTTATTTAGATGTCCTTTGTTTTGTTAATCGTTTATTACCCTTTCTGTCCATGAAAAAACCCCTAATATTGGGGTAATTATGTAAAACTGTTAAGCTAATCTTGGTTTGGTAAAATTTTTCTGAATATCATGGGAAATCTTCTTGGATTACCACTTGAAATTGTTTCGTAGAAAAACCTTAAATTTTGATCCCCGCTCTTTCTTCTTGGTGAGAATACATGAGAGAAAAGATAATGGACAGGAGTGCAGAAATTGTGGTTATAGGTTTGGGTTATATCGGTCTTCCCACGGCTATTATGTTCGCTAATGCCGGATTTAAAGTGATAGGGTATGAAATAAGGGAAGAGGTCGTAAAAAAAGTAAACTCTGGGAATTCTCACATAATTGAACCAGAAATAGAGGAAATGCTAAGGAAAGCGCTTGAAAACGGAAATTTGAAGGCCACTTCCGATAAAAAAGAAATAAAAGGTAAGGATGTCTACATAATATGTGTCCAAACCCCTTTGAAGGAGGACAAAACTCCCGACTTGAGCTATCTTGAAAGCGCTGTTAGAACAACTGCTGAAGCCATGAAGAGGGGTTCTCTCGTGATTATAGAAAGTACCGTTCCCCCTATGACGACTCTAAAGATGGCAGAGCTCATAGAGGAGTTGAGTGGTTTCAAAGCCGGGGAGGATTTCTATATGGTTCATGCCCCCGAAAGGGTCATGCCCGGCAGAATATTCAAGGAGCTCATCTATAACTCCAGAATAGTTGGTGGCATAAACGAAGAGAGCTCTGAACTTGCTGAGCTTCTCTACAGGACGTTTGTAAGGGGCCAAATCTTCAAAACAAACTCGACCACAAGTGAGATGGTAAAGCTGATGGAGAACACCTTCAGGGATGTAAACATAGCTTTGGCTAATGAGTTCGCTTTCCTTGCTCATCAGTATGGGATTAACGTCTTTGAGGCAATAGAGCTCGCCAACACTCACCCGAGGGTTAAAATCCATATCCCGGGAATCGGTGTTGGGGGCCATTGTTTGCCAAAAGACCCATATTTGCTCCTCAGTTCTGCAAAAGAAGACTTTGGACTGATAAGGAAAGCAAGAGAAATTAATGAAGACATGCCGCTCTTTGCAAAAGATCTCCTCATGAGCTCTCTGAAGACCATTAACTTTCCACCGGAGGAAGCTGTAGTGACGGTCTTGGGGCTGTCTTACAAGGGCAATTCCGATGACACCAGGAATTCTCCCGCTATCAAGTTCATCGAGGAAATAAAAGATGTCGTTAAGGAAGTAAGAACCTATGACCCCTACGTTAGGGGGACCCACGAAAGCCTTGAAGCAGCTTTGAAAGGAGCGGATGCTGTTGTTATAGCAACAGACCATTCAGAGTTTAAGAACCTGGACTGGCAATCCATCGGAGGCCTTATGAGAAATAAAATACTCATAGACGGAAGACATGTCATAAAAGAGCCTCCGAAAGGATTTATATTCAAGGGGATCGGGAGGGGCGAGTATTGAAGCCGGCTTTCGTCTTTGGCACAAGGCCGGAAATAATAAAGCTTGCACCCGTAATAAGGGCATTCGAAAGGAAGGGCATTGAGCCGCTAATAATCCACACGGGCCAGCACTATGACTACGAGATGAGCAAGATTTTTCTGGAGGAGCTGGAGCTGCATAAAATCGACTATCACCTTGAAGTGGGCTCCGGGACTCAGGCTTATCAAACTGGAATTGCAATGATAAAGATAGAGGAGGTTCTCATGGAAGAGAAGCCAGATGTTACTTTGGTTCAGGGCGATACAAATACTGTTCTAGCGGGGGCTCTGGCGAGTGTTAAGCTTAAAATTCCCGTTGCACACGTTGAAGCAGGCTTAAGGAGCTTTGATAGAACTATGCCGGAGGAAATAAACAGAATTCTGGCTGACCATGCGAGTGAGATTCTCTTTGCTCCGACGGAGGACGCAAAGAAGAACCTTGAGAGAGAGGGCATCGTTGAAGGAGTTTACGTGGTTGGAAACACGATAGTGGATGCAGTCCTTCAGAACTCGGAGATAGCCGAAAGGAAAAGCAGAATTTTAGAAACTCTTGGACTAGAACCAAAAGAATACGCCCTTTTGACAGCCCATAGAGCCGAGAATACCGATAGCGAAGAGAACCTCAAAAAGCTCGTGGAAATAATAGAGTCTTTACCGATACCTGTAGTTTATCCCGTTCATCCAAGGACTGAAAAAAGGCTGAAGTCCTTTGGCTTATGGGAGAGGCTGGAAGCAAAAGAACACGTAGTCCTCACAAAGCCTCTTGGCTACCTTGACTTTTTAAAGCTGCAGAAGAATGCTAAGTTCGTTTTAACAGATTCCGGTGGAGTTCAGGAGGAGAGCATAATCCTCAACGTCCCATGCCTAACCCTCCGCTATAATACTGAAAGACCGGAGACAATAAAAGCCGGAGGAAACGTTCTGGTTGGTCTTGAGAAGGACAGAGTTCTTTGTTATGTCGATAAGCTCCTAAACGATGAAGAATTCTACGGCAGGATGGCAAGTGCCAAGAATCCATTTGGAGACGGGAAGGCTGGAGAAAGAATTGTCGAGATACTATTAACTCTTTACGAAAGAGGGGAGCTAAAGGTAAAGAGCTCGAGGTTCATTTAAAAAAGAAAAGGGCTTAGCCCCTCACAAGCACAAGGACTCCCAGAGCTGGAACTGTTAGCTCTTTTTCATATATTTTGTCTCCACTTGGGAAGATCTCTTTCCATTTACCTGAAGGAAGGGAGATAGTCGTACTTTTTAGTGCATTGTTTGCAATTACGAGAACTTCGTCCTCATGCCCTCTGAAAAATGCTATCACTCCTTCTTTTGCAGTGTATAGCTTTATTTTGCTGCTTGTTAATGCCGGAACGCTTTTTCTCAAATCTGCAAGGCTTTTGTAGTGGTTCAAAACTTCTTCATTTACGGTATCCCATTGTATAGGGTACCTCTGTGAATCGAAGTGCTCCTTATTTCCAAGAAGACCTCGTTCGTCTCCCTGAAAAGTTACAGGCATTCCCGGAAGTGTATAGAGGAGCGTTGAAAGGAGCTTTAGTCTTTGAATAGCCTCAGGCTTGGGAGTATCGCCTAAGTTTCCGCCGCCTAAGTCAGTGAGGACTCTTGAGGTATCGTGGGAGCTAACAAGATTGAAACCCATTGCAACGACATTTTCTCCATAGCTTGCGTAGTATCTTCCCAAGAGCTCAAGGGTTCTCTCTCCGTTCCACTGTCCTTTAGCGTAAGCTAGGAGAATGTCCCTCCCGAGGGCGTAGTTCATAAGGGAGTCAAAAGCATCTCCCTGAACCCATTCCGGGGATAGCTGCCAGATTTCCCCAACTATATATGCATCGGGATACTTTTCCTTAACGGCTTTCCTTAACTCGGAAAAGAACTCTTTGCTGTTTATAAGTTCAGTTGGCGCGTCTATTCTTAAGCCATCAAAGCCAAAATCCAGCCAGTACAGAGCCGCCCCTATTAAGTACTCCTTTACCTCGGGATTTACAGTGTTGAGCTTTGGAAGACTTCCAATGCCCCACCAGCCGAGATAGGCGTTTCCATCACCGAGATTGAAGGGCCACCTTTTTATGAAATACCAGTTCCAGTAGGGACTTTCTTTTCCTCTGGAAGCAACATCCAAAAAGGCCCAGTGCCCAATCCCGCTGTGGTTTGGTACAAAGTCAAAGATAACCCGGATACCTCTTTTGTGAGCCTCTTCAAGCAGGGTTTTTAAGTCCTCCTCCGTTCCAAATTGAGGGTCGAGTCTGTAGTGGTCGTAGATGTCGTATCCATGGGCACTTCCGGCTAGGAAGATGGGATTTAGATATATTAAAGTTACACCAAGCTCTTGGAGATAATCGAGCTTCTCAATTATTCCCTTGATATCACCACCATAATACTGGTGGCAGCAATGTAATCCCGTTATCGGGTCGCTCCAGTTGGAGAGAACTGGCTTTTTATCCGTTACTTCATTAAACCAGAGCTCGTCCGTTTGAAGCGCTAGGGGATCGTTACTGGAGTCACCATTGTTAAAGCGATCCGGGAAGATTTGATACCCTATTCCTTTACTTACCCATTGAACCTGAGGGAATCTATCCACGCCGTCAAAGTAAAAGAACGGATTTTTGGATGTGTTGAGGATTAAAAGTTCCCCATCATTCGTCTCAAGTTTGAAATAGTACTTTATTGGAGTTACTTCTTGGAGTTCCACCCTCCATACTTCCCCGGAACCCCACCATAGCTGGCGCTCCATTTCGTGCTCTCCCTCAGAACTCACCAGAAAAGCTGATTTTATTTGATTGGGTCTTGTTTTAAACCGGATAACCGTTCTATTATCTGCAATGGATAGATAAGCGGGATTTTCGGGATCGTGTTCTATAGTTAACTCAAGTTCTCCTTCCACTATTTTTACTGCATTTTTGCCTCCGAAGCCGTCATCAATATAGCTATCGGCTGTTGGATCAACTGTAGACATATCCTTTACCCATTCGCCGTTTATGAAGAACTTGTATTCATATTGACCTGGCTCCAGGCAAACAGTTTTTTTCCATACTCCATTTTCATTCTCCATTGGCAGTTCTTTCCAGTTATTGAAACTCCCACGCAAGCTAACAGAAGTGACGTTTTTTCCTTGTGGGTTATACGTGAAAGTTACGGGGACTTTTCCAGTAGGGCAGGTGCCTTTTACTTTTTCGTTGAGGTAAAGCGTTTTGTAGTTATCTTCTGGAAGGGTTAAAGTCTGTTCGGTACCTTGGCTTTTGATTTGCTGAAGACATCCTGAGGCTATTATTCCTATTATGAAAACTAATACAATTCCTACAGAAGTCCACCTTTTCATTCTATGTATCACCAGTGGTGATTATCTCGCGGATATATTAGGATTTCGCTAAGTGGTGAATTAAGAGGAATTTGGACATTTTGTATTATCCAGATCAATTTTTTGCAATTCGCTGACTATGGCAATTGCCGCCCGCTTTAGAAGATATCTCTTGTACCCTTTGAGGCTCATTACTCCCTTGGAGCGGTCAATTAAAATTATTTCTCCGGAAGCCCCAACTTCAGATTTGTTTACTATGAATTTGATAAACTCCTTCTCCTTATCTGTGGCGTTTTCATACCTTAGATAATGGGCTGGGTCACCAACGTTGGAGTATATAAAGTGCGCTTTTATACTGCCTCGTGAGAAAAACGGAGAATACATAACGTTCATTTCTTCCACCCAAACCGCCAGGAACTGCCCCTCACATTTTGTGGGGGATTCGAGTATCACGACTTCTTCTCCTCGGGCTTGTAGTTCGTCTGCCATAATCCTTCCGAAATCTGAATTCGGGTAAATGCAAAAGCCTTCGTTGATAGTTACATTTCCACATACTCGTCCTACTCCAGTTGAGGCATTAATATCTGATCTGGAGCTGATGAATACAAAATCTCCAAAAATAAAAGCTGTGACCACTGCAAGCACGAGAATTAAAGCAATGTGTGAACGTTTCATTTAACTCTCTCAGTATTTTTATCCAAAAGAAAGTTAATAAACTTTTCTAAACCGGAGTTGGATACTGTCAGGATAACTGGGGTATCACCTCCTGAAGCCATTCAGTCACATCACCAGGCGGTCCACCAAACCGAGAATGAATTCTAACAAAATTATACCAGAATGAAAACAGAAAAACAAACCTGTGAACCCTCCTCCAGTCTCTAGCCCTGAAGTTATTCCAGAAACGCTTTGTTCTCTCTTTAACAGTCCTAAACCAGCGCTCAACACAGTTCCTCGGCCCGAAAGTCACATGCAGATAATCCAGCCCGAGAGATTTAAACGCTGATTTATACCACGGCCCTTTGTCAACCAGGAAAATTGGCTGTCCCTCGCAGGATTTCAAAACAACTAGAATGAAGTCCCTGGCAATCCACCAGTTCCTAACGCTTGTAATCCATACTGCTAGGATTTCTTTGCTCTCAACGTCGATTGCAGCCCAGAGAAATCTCTTCTGGCCGTTGATCTTTATCACTGTCTCGTCAATTGCGATGAAGTTTCTCTGTTTTTTGACTGCGAGGATTTTCGGCTGGTAAACTGCTTTCGCGAATTTTTGGACTGTTTCCCAGACTGTTGTGTGGCTGATTTCGAGGATTGTTCCTACCTGTCTGTAACTTAGTCCGTGCAGGTACAGGTTTATTGCCCTGGTTTTCTTTTTTGCTGGGATTTTGTTCCGGCGAAAGGTTTTTAAGACTGAAACCAGTAAGCCGGAGTTGCAACATAGATTCCATGTCTTGTCCTCACGATTTTGACCTTAATCTCATCGCCGACTTTTGCGTTCGTGTTTATGATCTCTATCAACCTGTTCCTCGCGGTTCCAAGCATCTCCCCTTCGATTCTTCCCGGAAGGACTATTTTTACCTTGACGACTTCTCCAACACGGAACTGCAGAGGAATGAACTTTCTCTTGTGCATTCCGAAGTGCTCTGGTCTTAAGACGAGGGGTTTCATTCCGGTTTTTTCTTCAAGGGCTCTCAGCCAGTCATAAAACTCTTTAAATGGCAAAAACTTCACAGTGGGATGCCTCCCAAACTTATAGGGGACGTAGTTCTGGAAGCCTAGAGCGGGCCACCTTTTCCCGGCACCGATTTTTCTTGCAAACTCTATAAAAGCTTCAGCTTCATTGTCGTTTATTCCAAAGATTATTACCGGGGCCAGAAGAACGTCAATTCCGGCATTTACAAGTGCCTCGGCCATCTCCAAAACATGGTTGAGGTCGTAGTCTTTCATCCCCATTAACATTTTTGCCTTTTCGGGGTCGAGGGAGTGAATTGAGAGGTTTACCCTATCAAGCCCTGCCTCTGCAAGCTCCTCAATGAGCTTATCGTTCAGCAGTATTCCATTACTCTGCATCGAGATTACGCTGACGTTTGGGTTTTCTCTTAGCCCCTGGACGAGTTCTACAATGAATGGATAGAGCAGGGGTTCTCCCTGCCCGTCTAAGTGGGCTTCGAGCCCTTTGCCCTTGAATCTGGCAACTTCATCGAACCATTTCACCAGATAGTCAACATCGACAACGTAATCAAGGAGCCTTGTTCTGGAATAGGGCCCCTCATCAACGGAGCAGAAGATGCACGAGACATTACATCCAGTCGAACCCCTTACTTGGATTAGATTTGTGCCCCTGTCGATTAAACCAAACCCGTTGTATCCCAGAAGAGGAACTTCCATCCCCTCGTGGACGTATAGGACTTTCCTTTTCGTGTATCTGCTCCTTAAAAATTCCCCAAGGTGGCTCTGGATAAAGAATGCGAGAAACTTCTCAATCTCTTCGTTTTCAATATTCACCATAAGGTAACCATCTTCAACATGAATCTCAGGTTTTACTCTGAATTTCCTTTTAATGGCTTTCTCAAGGAGAGATTTCTCAAAATCAGCGTAGAGGGTGTTTCTCCAGATTAACCTTATGCTCTCTTCGGCTTCTTCGAAATATGAATTTGGAAGCTTTATTTTCATCATGTTTGCCCTTAACTGTATGGTCTTTTAAGATTTTGGATTTCTTTTGTGGGATTTCAACTCCGTGGGTCGGCTATAAATACGGGGATTCCGGAGAGCTTGCCGACGAATCCTTTGATTTCATAAACCTTTTCAAAAATTTCGGGTTTTAAGATTTCCTCTTTTCCATCTGCTATTATTTTGCCGTTTCTCATAAAGATAAACCTGTCGGCAAAGCGTAGAGCTAGGTTGACGTCATGCATAACCGCTATCGAGACTTTGCCCGCTTTTGCGAATTCTTTGGCTATCTTCATGACTTCAAGCTGGCTCTTTGGATCAAGATTGTTTGTTGGCTCGTCCATTAGTAGTATCTCCGGTTCTTGGGCTAGAGCTCTGGCAATGCTTACCTTTTGCAGCTCTCCCCCACTAAGCCTGTTGGCAGGCTTTAAAGCAAGGTGCTGAATACCGAGTTTCTTGAGGGTCTCATTGACGATTTTGATGTCCTTTCCAGAGGGTTTAAAACCCATATATGGTTTTCTACCTAAAAGAACAATGTCAAAGACTCTCATAAACCCGGGATTTACGCTTTGTGGTACGTATCCTATTATCCTTGCGAGATCTCTTCGGGAATAGTGCTCAAGGGGCTTCCCTAAAATCTCAATACCTTCACACCTGAGAAGTCCAGCAATGCATTTTAGCAGAGTGCTCTTTCCAGCTCCGTTTGGGCCTAATACTGCCACGAACTCTCCACGTTCAATTTCTAAGGATACGTTCTCTAAGACATTTAGACCATTATATGCAAATTTAAGGTTCTCAACTCTTATAACTTTCATCTGGCCCCCTCCATCCGTATGAGGAGATATATAAACATTGGGGCACCAAGAAATGATGTTACAACACCCACAGGAAGAGTCATTGGTGAAAATGTCAGCCGTGCGAGCGTATCTGCTGTAAGAAGTAGTAGTCCGCCTAACAGGCAGGAGAGTGGAATGAGGAATCTATAGTCTTCCCCAAATAAAAGTCTGACCATATGGGGAGCTATTAGACCTACAAATCCTATAACTCCTACAAATGCGACACTCGTTGCTGTTGCCAGAGTTGCGAGGAAGGTTAGCGTTAGCCGTACTTTCTCAATCTCAATTCCTACAGATTTCGCTACATCATCTCCCATGACGGCTGCGTTTAAGTCCCAAGATCTTAGAATAAAATATCCAAAAACAATGGCAAAAACCCCCACAAGTATTGTGTTTTCTCTCCATGTTGCTCTTCCAATATCCCCAAAGCTCCAGTACACCATCGCTGCCAGCTGGAGCTCGTCTGCGAGGTATTGGACAAGGGTTGTTAAGGCCGTAAAAAGGGCGCTCATTGCGACTCCAGCAAGTATAATGGCTTCTGGACTGAGACCTCTTAGCTTTGCTAGGGATAAAATTATAAGGGTAGCACTTATGGCCCCCAGAAAGGCAAATAGTACTATAGTGTATGGGCTGGTTAAAATAACTCTTCCCGAGCTTTCCGAGTATCCGGCTCCCAGGATAATTGCCAAAGATGCCCCAAACATTGCTCCGTGTGAAACTCCCATAGTAAAGGGGCTTGCAAGGGGGTTTCTAAGTACTCCCTGCATTACTGCCCCCGAAACTGCTAAAGAAGCGCCTACGAGGATTCCTGCAATGACTCTTGGAAGCCTGATGTTCCAGACCACTAGATACGCTTTTTCGTCCCCCTTTCCGACCATTGCCCGGTAAATCTCTTGAGCCGAAAGCTCATATCCACCGTGTGAAATGGCATATATGCTAACTATAAGCAAAAGAAGAAGGAGAACAATCCCGGCTAAAACTCTTTTTGCAGTATACTCTCTGTACTCCATAGGGCCTCACTGGGATGATAAAGCTTCAATACTTCCGCTTGAGATGTCAATCTTTCCAAACCCTCCAAACTGCTCGGCAAGTATTTCGTATACTGGTTTGCCCACTAGGAACTCGTATATTTCGTTTGCCTTATCTATGGGATCTACATCTTTAAAGCTCTCTGGATAAAGGACTTTTCCAATGAAGTACGCGTCTGCGAGGGCAGTCCCTATGTTTGTTGCGTAGTAGTTGTAGGGTAGAATTCCATAGACGTTCTTGTTTTTCACGGCCTTTAGCGACTCATAGAACTCTGAATTTTTCTTGTAGTCGTCGAGGATTATACTCAGCCCGCCCTCATCGATGAATATGTATTCTGGATCCCACTCTAAGAGCTTCTCTTTGTCAATGAATTTGTGTCCCTCTCCGAGCTCGTCGGCAACGTTCTTGGCATGAAGCACTACAAAAGGCGGGTACTTGGCAATAGTGCTCTCAATTCCATGTGTTCCTTTGTATCCAACCCCTCCAACGTAAACGCTTGGACTGCTGGCATTTTCTGTACGTTTTGATAAGTCCTCTTGGAGGGACTTAATGAAGTTGATAACCTCTTGAGCTCTTTTTTCTTTTCCAAGGATTTTGCCTGCGAGCTCTAAAGACTTAAAGAGCTCTTCATCTTCAAATGTTGCCAGTTCTCCGTAGCTGAGCACAACAACGGGGATTCCGGTCTTCTCTTGAATGTCTTGGGCTGTCTTGGCGTCCACATAAGTCATGAAAATTACATCCGGCTTCAGTTTAAGCAGTGCCTCTAAGTTGGGGAGCTTTCCCGGGCCGCCGGGTCCAATACTTGGAAGCTCTTTAAGTTCTGGGTGTGCCAGAATGTAGGGCCTTCCATACTCGCGGAGCCTTTCGAAGTCTTCAACTCCTACCACTTTGTCGCTGGCGTTTAAATACACGACGATCCTCAAAGCTCCGGGACCGGCTGCAACTACTCGTTTAACGTTCCCTGGGACTTCGACATCTCTTCCAGCGAGGTCTTTTACAGTCACTGTTTCTGTTCCTTTAACTGACGCACTCTGCAAACATCCAGATACCAGTAAAAGCGAAACTATGAGTGGAATAAGTACCTTAGCTTTCATTCTTTTTTCCCTCCTCGAACCACCCAATTTTTGCGTTTTCCACGCAGTCTAGGTCTGAAGAATAAGGTTTAATGTCAATAACAGGTGTTTCGTCAATGGCATCTAACCCCCTCACTATTAGTTTCCTACCTTTTCTTTCTATGAGCTCTACAACTGCAAAGCCTATGGGATTTGGTCTGTGTGGAGAGCGTGTAGCAAAAACGCCGTGTTCTCTTCTATCATGTGGAGGTATCGCTATTAATACGTCTCTCCTAGCTTTATCAAGCCAGTAGAGGATTATTAAATGTGTGCAGGTCTCGATGTCTCTCAGTCCTTCTTCAAATTCTTGAAAAATTTCTATTGTGAATACTTCTTTTGAAAACTTCCCCTGAGTGGGACATTCTGCTTTGCTTTTGTACGGGGATTTTATTATCCCTATTGGACTGATGTAAAACTGCATTTGCTTACCTCCCCTTAATTCTGACTATGCCCCTTCCAACTACGGCATAGTACTCTTTTTCGGCACACCTTAGGCAGAAGGGCCTTCCATCGACATAAACCACTCTTCTCGACATTGTGAGTTCTCCACACTTTGAGCAGCGGATACTGTCAAAAATGGGAGCCTGTTCAATTGGGGGTACATTAACGTGCTCTATTTTAAATTCCTCTCGGGGGATATGGAGCATATTCTTTGCAGCCTTTTCCCAAAGCTCTTTAAGCTGCTTTCTTTCTTCTGCTGTCCCTTTTCTTTCTCTTATAACTTTGTTGAAAAGCTCTTTTGCTCCGGGAGGATAGTATTTCTCAAGTCTTTCGGCATCTATATAAACCCTAACTCCTTCCCATGTTGAACGTTTAACAAGAGTTAACGCATTTTTGCCGATATCTAAGTAAATTAGGGAATTATTTCCAAGTGTGCATCCGGTGGTTACCTGAACACCATCGGTAAAGCAACTGTTAACCTCGACTATTGCCAAAATGCTCTCATCTACACTCTCCGAGTAGTCAAGTCTTCCGACTCCCAGTTCGTCCATTGCAATTAGCGATGCTCTTATCCCAAGAGCTAGATAGGGACAGACATGCCCATGAAATTCCCTTGCATATTCGAGTATGTCTTCTGCTTTTCTCTCACTTACAAGCTTGTTAAGGATGGACATTGTGTCACCTATCTGCAGTGGAGTAACATATTTTAAATGATTTTCTTAATACTAGTGTTACCAACCAAAAGTTTGCGTTACCCGTAGCGGTGATAATCCCATCCATAAAAAACTAGTAGGGCTTGGGCAGCATGTATTTTCCCGGAGAGAGTTCTAAAACTCACAAGCGTTCTCTGGAAGTTCTTTCAAAGTTGTTGGTTTTTATTGTTATCTGGTCTCCCCCCGCTCTAAGGGTGATACTTTCAGAAGAAAAAAGTAAAGTTTATAAATTAAGGAAGGATTTAGTGTTATTGACGGGGGCGTGGTGTAGCCTGGTCCATCATCGCGGGCTCCAGAGGTGTGAAGACGAGCGGGTTTGCTGATTGGGGATGAGCCTTTGGAGCTCTGACCCGGAGAAACCCGCGGACCGGGGTTCAAATCCCCGCGCCCCCACCAATTTTCTCTGTTTCTGTTTAGCCGTAGAACAATCTGAGAACTGAGAAAAATTGATAAAAATAAAAGATTTTTTGTTTGCAGGCTCATTTCTTGCTACTTCATCATTAAAAAATCAGAAAGGAGAACGCTAATCATCGCCCGCACTAGAGTTCTTCTTTCACGGTAACAAAGGAAACCATAGTTACTGTTTGCCCGACGCCCTTTATCTCTCTAAGTTTATCGATTACAACTCTTCCTATGTCTTCAGCCGAAGGGGCCCTAACCTTTATCAGGAGATCCCATTCTCCAGCAATTATGTGAACTTCATAAACCTCTTCAATTTGGGCGATTCTTTTGGCAACTTCCCTCTGTGTTAGCCCTGAACCGGGCTCATACCTTGCGAGAATGAACGCTGTAGTCCCCAAATTTAGCTTCTTGTAGTTGGGTTTGATGGTGAATTTTTCTATGACACCCTCATTTACGAGCTTCTTTATTCTATAGTGGACAGTTGTCCTTGGAATGCCCAGCTTTTTACTTAAACTGGCTATATTCTCCCTCGAATTCTCCTTAAGCTCTTTAAGCAGTCTTAAATCAAGTGTGTCTATTATCTCGTCCATACAAATCCCCCATAATCGCCAGATTTTCAATAAACATTTGTCTTTATTGTCGTTCAATCCTTTTTAAGATTTTCTTTTAACCATTGTGCGAACTCCTTCAGAGCTAGTCCCCTGTGAGAAATTTTGTTTTTTTCCTCAATCTCCATTTCAGCAAACGTCTTGCTGTATCCCTCCGGCACGAATATTGGGTCAAACCCAAACCCTTTATCGCCGCGCTTCTCGTTAATTATTTTTCCATGCACAACGCCGGTAAATATGTGGAGCTCCCCGTCGTAATACCCTATAACGCTTTTGAAGTATGCCCTCCTATCCTCAACTCCTTCCATGAGCTTGAGAATCCCTTCGTTTCCTAAGGTTTTGTAAACGTAAGCGGAATAGACTCCGGGGAACCCATTTAAGCCCTCAACAAAAAGACCGGAGTCATCTATAAAAAACGGCCCTGTTATGTGATCCCTTAGCCAGCTTACTCCAAAGGCAACAACCTCTTCGAGAGTGTTTGCCTGTATCTCGGGGTAGCTTATGCTTTTCTGCACGACTTCTATGCCCAAAGGCGATAGATACTTTCTAGCCTCCTCTAGTTTTCCCCTGTTAGACGTCACAAACACTAGCCTCATTGTTTTCACCTAAAGAACAGAAGTGAAGAAAAGATTAAAAAAGTTTAGTCTATAATGTAGCCAATTCTTTCAACAAGCTCTCTTCTCTCCTTCTTCTGTTCGTCGGTTTCAATTCTGGTTGCTGCTTTTCCATCTACTATTCCGAGAACAGAGCGTCCAAGTTCTGTTTCGGCCACTATAACCTGCATGGGGTTTTCACTCGCACCGTAGACCATAGCCACTGCCGGGTGATTTTTTATGGTGTTGAGCACGTTTATTGGGAAGGCGTTTTTCATAAGGATTACAAAAACATGACCTGCTCCAATCTTTAAAGCATTTTTTGCAGCCAATTCTTCGAGTTCTTTATCGTTCCCGGTGTACCTTGTTAGTTGTGGCTTCGCCTCGTTCATAGCGATCCCAAACTTTATTCCGGGAACCGCTGTGAGAAGGGCTCTAGCTAAGTCGTCAACGGTGAATATTGAGAAGTTTCCCTGACCGATGATGCATTCTACCCCCTCTGGTTTTTCCACCTCTACAACCTCTATTTTGACCATTCCCATCACCATCTACTACTTAATTTTTCACTACATAAAAACTTTTTTGGACATTATATCCTGGGGGGTAGTCCAATGGGCAGTATTCTAGCCCCATTATATCCCCAGAGGCATAATATTCCAGTGCTCTGCAATCATGGCATGTGGAGCTAAATGGACAGAGTTTGCAGCCTTCTATTTCTTCCTTTCTCAGTTTCCAGGATCTTTTCAATCTGCGTTTCCTGAGTATCTGCTTTAGGCTTAGCTCTCTTACACTCCCTACTACAAAATTCCGCAAAAGAGGGCAGGGAAGAGCGAATCCTTCCGCGGTTATAGCCAGCGTGCCGCTTAAACATGGATGAAACGTCATGTGTGCCTTAAATATTCTCTTAGCCTCCATTAAATCAAAATCTACCTTTCTCAGTGAGCCCGGAAAAAGTACATCAAGGTATACCTCACCAGGAAACGAAAAATCCGCAATATTTCCAACTTCGTCTCCTTTAATCATTAGAAGTACAGTATACGCTCCCTCTATGTTTTGAAGCCTTTTTATATTTTTGTGGGAATATCTAGCTTCTACAATAGGCTTAACATTTGTTGGGAAGGATATCTTCTCGAAGTCTTCAAGTCTAACAACGGGATAGACGTTCTCAATTGGAAGTGTTGCAGAGAAGCGAGAAAGCTCTTCCAGAAGAGATAAGTCATCATAATTTGTCAGATAAAGGTCTTTGCCGGAAATAGTTGAGAACTCCCTTATTACCTCTCTTATCCGCTCAAGCTCTAGGGAAGCATCTCGAAGAATGAACTTATTGTTGCCAATGCATCCTATTGATCGCGGTATTCCTTCCACTTCCGAAAACTCCCCTTTTCCTGAGCCAAGTTGCAGTATAAGTCTTTCTAGCTTTCCACTGTGCTCTCTTTCCACCCATGGAGGTTTTGCGAATGTAACGATGTTTCGAGCCTTATTAAAGGCCCCATCGTTACCACTAACCTCCATTTAATCACCGCTAACTAAACAATGAGAAGCTTTATTAATTTTACTATTTCTTGTTGTTTTTAAATTATGATTAATAATAGTTAAAAAAGGACTCTAATGCACCTTTTTGTCTGGCACTGCTTTTTCTCCTTCAATCCAAAAAACACCTTCATCTGTCACTTCTTTCTTCCATATTGGGACCCTCTTTTTCACTTCATCTACAGCCCAAATACAGGCCTCAAAAGCTTCTTTTCTGTGCTTTCCGGCAGCTACTATGAGAATTGTGTTCTCCCCAACTTCAAGCTCCCCATACCGATGCCATATTACCATATCCAATATTGGGAATTTTTTCAGGGCCCCCTCTCGAATTCTCTTCATCTCTTCTATCGCCATTTCTTCATAGGCCTCATAAATGAGCTTTTTAACTCTCCTGCCGTGGCTCTCGTTTCTAACTTTTCCGAGAAATATCGCGATTCCCCCACTTTTTGGAGACGAAACAAGCCCAACGGCTTCAGCAATGTCAAAATCTTCGGGTTTTTTAAAGAGTCTAATCTTCAAGGTCGATCACCTCAAAGGAATTGTGCATTAGATCAACAATGAGCAGTTTGTTTGCTAAGACTTCTCCTTTGCCAGTCAACAGCTTTATAACCTCTGCCGCTTGTATGGTTCCTATAACTCCAGCTGTTGCTCCTAAAATCGGGAATTTTTCTTTTTTCTTTGGTGGCACTGGGAAGATTTCTTTAAGACTCTTTGTCTTTCCGGGAATGATAGTGGTTACCTGCCCGTAAAGGCTCTCAACGGCTCCGTGAACAAGGGGAATTCCCCTTTTATGGGCAAACTCATCCAGAAGGTACCTCGTCTCGAAGTTATCTAAGCAATCAACAATAACATCAACGTCTCTAAGAACCACTTCTATGTTGTCCTTCGTTAGCTTTCCAAAAAAGGTTTCTATTTTTATGTCGGAGTTAAAGCGCTCAAGCTTCCATTTAGCTGATAGTGGCTTCGGGTTCTTTCCCAAGTCTTCTTCCCAGTGAAGAATCTGCCTGTTTAAATTGCTCAGTTCTGGGAGTTGTTCATCTATGAGCAAGAGGTTTACTCCCGCAGCTGCCAAATAATAAGCGACGGGGCTTCCGAGTCCTCCCACACCCACAACGGCCACTTTACTCTTTTTGAGCTTCTCTTGCCCTTCAACCCCGAAAATCCTAATCTGTCTGTCGTATCTTTCCAGCTCCTTCTCCGTCAACATATCATCCACCACTCGTGGGCGGGAATAAAGCTACAATGTCACCATCTTTTAATTCCTCATCGAAAGAAGCGTATCTACCGTTCCTTGAGATGTTCACATCTGCGCTATCATCGTAGTCTTCACCGAAAATTTCCTCTTTAAACTTGGGGTGGAGTTCTTTTATCTTCTCAACAAGGTCTCTTATCTTACTTCCTTCTGGAAGATCAATTTCCTCTTCTCCTGTTCCAGCTAGCTCCCTAAAGCGGGCAAAATACCTCACTTTTACCTTCATCTTCTCACCATCTAAAATTACTGGGTGTGTTTTATAAAAGGTTTGTCATAAAATAAAAGTGATTACCAAGGAACACTTTTCCACTTTAGCTTATACGCCAAAACGTTGGCTCCCCAATGGATGAAAGGAGTTACAAGGAGAAGGAACAATACCTGTCCAGTCGTGAGAGTCTTTATTGGATAAGCTAAAACCAGTGCAGAAACTAAAAAGCCCCATTGGTCGAGACCAACTGCTGGATAACCTCTTCCCATACCTATTCTTCTCTTAACAAAGCTCCCGATCAAGTCTCCGAGAAGAGCTCCAAAGGAGAGCGCAAAAGCAAGTTTTAAGGCAATCGAAAACGAGCCATAAAAATCAGGCTTGATTTGATATTGAATAACTCCTATTAAAATTCCCGTAAAAAGTCCTCCGAAAAAGCCCCTCCAGGTTTTCCCATCACCAAGAATTCTCTTTCCATCGACAAAACTCTTTCCAAAGTCCATTGGTGTTTTGCCTTTGAAGATCACTGGGGAGGCATTTGCAAAATACGCTGGGAGAATGTACCACAAAGCTTCTAGCAGTTCATTCATTTAACCACCGCCCTAATTAACTTGGGCTTGTTTTTAAGGGTTTTCACTATTTAGCTTTTCTTCGAGGCACTCGAGGAGGGCTTTAAGGACTTTTTCATCCTCATGTTTCAGAAATATATTTAAGATTTTTTCCGTAATCGCGTTTCTTTGGAGTGCAAATTCTATTCTCTGCCTTATTTTCTCTGCCTCTTCGCTTTTATCGTTTTCCACTTCCTTCAAAGCCTTCAAAAGGTTTTCTCTGGTTTGCTTGACGTCTTCCTCTATTTTTTTATAGTATGCCTCTTTTCTCCACTCTCGAATATTCTTTATTGCTGTATAATATGCCCTCTTATCTCCTGGCTTTTTGATCCTTTTCACGAGCCCGATATTTTCTAAGAGCTTCAGTGCGGTGCTCACGTGAGAAAGCGAATATCCCGTTCTTTCGGCAATCTCTCCGAAGCTTAATGGCTCATCTTCAAAGAAGAGAACTCCGTATATATATCCGTAGAGCTCACTTAACCCGAATCTTCTTGCGGTATTTGCGAAGTGCTCCATCATGATCCTTTTAGCTTCCTCAACTCCCACCATTATCCCTCCTCAATGATCAGCACTTCAGCATACAAAGCTGAGCTTTCATTCAAAAGTTTATTCTTGAGCTTTGAAAGCTCATGAATATCTTGTACCTTAACTTTAACGATTATATCGTAATCTCCATAAAGCCTGTGCGCTTCTAATACGCATGGAAAGGAATTCAAGCTTTTCATAATTTCACTATTATCTCCCTTTGTGACTAGTAGTATGAAGGCTTTCATGCCTCATCAAAACCTTTATCGTGCTTTCAAGTTATAAAACTTTCGGAAATTTCCGAAAGTTATGGGGGGAAATAAACGGGAGTATGTGGAATAACCCTTTAGACTTTTGTTTTCCTTTTCTGGTTCATAGCTTCGTGAAACATTCTTAGATAAGCCATGACGTGACGCGTATAAACCTCTTCGAGAATTCTAATAGTGCTCTCGTCAAGCTTCTTCGCGGAGTTTAATATTCTCTTCTGAACAAGAAAGCTCTCCACTGGAAGCTTCAGAAAGTTCTTTATGTAGTGAGGCATCCTTCGGACAACGTAGCCTTTAGCGCTGCTCAGAACGGGCTTTGAATACTCCTCAGCTTTCCCCATAACGCTATGAAGCCACTTCTTGAAGTAAAACATATACGTCTTTTCCCTACTTTCAAAGTACAGCCTCCAGAGCTTTTCTTTTGTTCTGATTACCGGTCGTAGAACGTCATAAAGATCCCAATTAAGTGTCAAAAGAGACCTCTCTTTGAGTGCCTTATAGAAGGAGTCACTGCCAGGCAGTGGAGTGTATATTGATATCTGGAGGGCATCTAAACCATGATCACCGAGCATTTGAACGAACTTGTAAGTTGCTTTTCTGTCTTTCCTTGACTCGTAGGGTGCTCCAATAATGACTCCGCCATAAGTGATTATTCCCTGCTCGCTGAGCAGTTGAACAGCTCTCAGTGTGTCATTCTTTCTTAACCCCTTTCTCATGCTATTAAGAACTTCTTCACTTCCAGATTCAATTCCCATAAAAGCAACTCTAACACCTGCATCCGCAAGCTTTTTGGCAATTTCGGGATGTTTTGATATTATATCTGCCCTTATCTGTATGATAAAGTTAATCTCGTTGAGCCCGTTCTCTATTATAGCATCGAGAAGCTTAAGCCTCTCTTCATATTTGAAGGGAACAACGAAGTTATCATCAACAAAGAAAACCCAGTTGTAGCCGAGGCTTTTTATGAAGCCCAGCTCTTCAATTACCCTCTCATTGCTCTTGAATCTCCATGCGTGCCCCCACATCGCCGAGGCACTGCAGAACTCACAGTTGTAAGGGCATCCCCTTGAAGTCTCCACAGAGGCTATCCTTGCGTTTTCCCCGAGAATTGTTGCCCTGTATGTTTTTGAATCAACAAGGTCATAGGCGGGCATTGGAAGCTCATCAAGGTTAACGATTGGCTCCCGGTAGGAGACTTTCACGTCCCCTTTTTCCACATAAGCTATCCCCTTAACATTTCTTATGCTCCCTCTCTCCTTCAATGCTTTAACCAGCTCCTGAAACGTGTTTTCTCCCTCTCCTATAACTACTGCATCGACCCCTTCGCGTAGAACGAGAGGATATGTAAAGGTCGAGTGATGACCTCCGAAGACCACAAAAGAATCAAGCCCCTCTTCTCGCATTCTTCTAACGATTCTCAGAGAGGGATTCACATAGGTGGATGCTATGGTTGTGAAGCCCACAATGTCTGGGTCAAATGCCTCTATCTCCGCCACGGTCTCCTCTTCCGCCAGTCCCCTTGCCTCCGCGTCTATGACCTTTACCTCGGCGACTTCCCTAATGGCTCCGGCAAGAGATAAGATCCCCAACGGAGGAGCTATGTATCCGTAAGCCGATGCATATCCGCTCTTTCCCGGGTTTGTCCTGACAAGGGCAACTTTCATTTTTCATCCCCTAAATCATAGTTCTAACTTGAGGTGTATAACTTTTTTGCCCGCTCAATAATCTTCCATAAGGCTCGGCTGAGAATACCAGCGGTGTTCTTCTACCTCAGTCCGAATATCGAGCGGCTCAAGAGGCTTTACCTCGTAGCCCTTACTTTTGCCCCACTTCTCTATCTGCCTTATGACGATCCGAGTTCCAAGCCTCGCCAGCGGGTAGAAAGGTATTAGGAATGGGTTGTTTTTCATAACTGCGGGCAGGCCCCTTGTGACTTCCTTCATCATGTGCTTCCAAGCGTAGTAGAGGTGGAGGAACTGGCCGTAGGTTATCATCTCGTCGATCTGGTAGAAATCCTGGTTCTTGAGCATGCCCATCGGAACGAATGCCAGTGGCGTCACAGTGAAGTGCGCTCTACTACCGAGCTTCTCCTCAAGCTCCCTCTCCATCGTGACTATTAGCTGGGCAGTCATTATCTCGTCGTCATCAGTGTCGCCAGGCAATCCCAGAATCGTTGTGTATGCAGGGAACCAGTAGTTTTTGTTGAAGACGTACGTCCCGTTGAGGAGAACCCAGGGCCACTCCTCCGGTGAGAAGGGCTTCATCTTGTTGTTCATGTACTTCCCGATGAGCCTCGGCGAGGCCGTCTCAAAGCCGACTTGAATGCCTATCCAGTGATTCGGACCAGCGTCAACGATGCGGGAGATTTCCTCTATCATTCCTGGAGCGGCCAGGGCACCGGCAACGGCCCCGTGGGTCGGGTTCACGTTCTTCGTGTATTTTCTAGCTATTTCAAACAGCTCAACAACGGCCTCAGCATTCGGGTAGAAGTTCTTCTTATCCTCGACGCGGTAGAGGAACACGTCCTCGCTGTGGAACCAGGCGTGATCGATTCCAGAGTTTACGTTGAGCCTTATCTCCTCTTCTATCCTCTCCAGCGGTATGTGGTGGGCAACCCTCAGGTTCGGCTCGCAGAAGCGGCAGCCCCTTCCACAGCCCCTCATCACCTCGACGAGACCCTTATACGAGGGCGCCACTATCGTCGGGATCTGCTCGACCCGCGGCCAGCCCTTGATAAAGATAGTCTCGTCGGCGCCCCCGCTCTCGATGTCCCTGAAGAGCTCCCCAGCAACGTGGTCGACTTCTCCGATTACCACGTGGTCTATCCTCAGCTTCTCCTTCTCCTCCCTTCTGAAGTCAACCTGCCAAGCCCCCGGCCCGCCGACGACGATTTTGAAGTCCAGCTTTTTGGTCTCCCTTATGCGGTTTATCCTTTCCACGAGCTCAATGAACTTGACTTTGGTGTAGTTCGTCCACTTGCCGCCGTTTGTGAACATCATGCTGACCGGCCCCAGACCGAGAGGATCCATCTCGTAGAGTGCAACGATCGTGGTGTCTTTGTCTATGAACTGCTCAACCTTGCGCGGGTGGGCGACTACCACTTCGTCCCTTCTGAAGCCGTCCCGGAGAAGGGCCGCCTCGACCTTCCTGAGGCCGTAGGGCGCTTGAGTCAGAACGCCGTTCTCATCGGGCAACTGGGTGTCAAAAAACCTGAAAACCCACTTCGGGAGCTTGTCGTAGGGTGCACAGCCGAGAAAGTCTAGCAGAGGTACGTCGTGGTATGTGCTCGTTAGAGTTTCGTCAGTAGTCAAGACTATTCTGGTCATAACACTCACCTTCATATATATGTAAAAAAATTTGCATATTTAAGCTTATCGTATTGCCTTATAATGGGACTTTTTTTCAGGGGCGTGTTTAGTTTCACCCCCTGTTATTTAAACAGTATTTGACTCTGAGGAGGATTTTCAGACCATAACACATTACCCCAAGCAGGATTCGGGTTACAGTAGTCTTTTTCAGAAAACAGGGGATCCTACTGCCAAACCACGTTGTAAACGCACCCCAGAACCCCTCATGAGGATTCCTATGCCTGTACTCTTCTTCAGAAAACACTCTGTCTCTCTTCTTACTACCCTTTGAATCATAAGCCCCATCAGCATAAAAATTCCCAGAACCCCCCGGCAGGAGTTCAATCAGCTCGTTCTCAGAAGTTGTGATCTTCACAGCAACCGGATACAGTAAACCCGGCAGGATTCTCGTTATTGCCTGAACTTCTATCCTGCCCTTTTTTATTTGTAATAATGGTTGAGTCTGCTTGAGTGCTGGCGTAGGGTAATTTCTGGAGTTTTTTCAGGAGGTGGTTTGTCAGTTCTTCGAGGTTCAGCTTTTTCTCCCAGTTGTGGAGGGTTGAGTAGTGAATGTTTGCTCCGAAGAATTTTCTGCCGTAGTGCTGGGCGTCTCTGAGGGGTAGGTTGTAGTATTGTTTAAAGAGGAGTATTGCCAGTATTGTTTTTACTGGAAATTTTTTGGATTTTGGCAGGTTCTTCAGCTTTCCTTCTGATTCGAAGTCTGCTAAAACGTCAAGAATTGCGAATGCCACGCTTTCAGGGTCTTTGAGTCTGTGATCCCATCTGGGGATCACGACAACCACCTGAAAGAATTCAGCAAAAACCCTAATAAAGGTTACTATAAACACGCCCCTGCAGGAGAACAGCTAGAAGATAATCTCTTCCTCTCCAATGCCCAATGAGAACCTTGATACTACCTTCTCGAACTCGCTTTCAGCTGTATATACAAATCCGCAGGTGTGGCATTTTAGATAGTTGTCCTCCACACTCAGCTCGGAAAAGCAGACTGGACAGCGGTATTCATTCCTCTCAAGCTCCTCAAATATCTCATTCACCATTACAAGCATCTTTAAGTCGTTTTCCCAGTCCTCGTGCACCATCCCCCAATAGGGGGTTGATACCGGGTAGTAGTCCTCAAGGATCAAGGGGTTAATGCCCAGACTTCGTATTCCAGGCGGAAGCTTTTGTGCGGGCTCGATTGAAACAACAAACTGATCGTAGAACTCTATGTACTGGGCCCTTACGCTCACACCAGAGGAAAGCCTCTTTTTGAGGGGATATATCTGAAGAAACAGCAGGTCGTTTGAGGGTTCAAAAAATGCAGAAATTCCTATATCTTTTCTCTTAAAGAAATAGGAATATTCATCATCACCAATGTCTTCACCCACGAGAGAAAAGCCAAGCTTTTTCAAAGCTCTGTCAACAAAAGAAGGCTTCGGGAGAACCTTACGAATAACCAGATGCTCCCCTATCCATCCGGCTAATGCCATCGAATAACCCACATAAAACTGCCGCTGGATTCTAAGGTAAGCCACACTAGGCACTAATTTCATCTTTCTCAAAAGATATTGTCACTTGAAGTATTTATCCTTTTTGTCTAGACATTGAAAAAATAATGGATAATTAGCTGCCGAAAAACTCCTCAAGGCTAATGACCTTCTTGGTCTTTTTCTTGAGCTTGGGCTTTTCTTTTTCCTCTTTTCTTTCTTGTTTTGCAGCTTTTTCCTTTTTGTTCTCTTCCTTTTTGGAGTTGTTTAATTTACCGTTTTCTTTTAGCTCATCGAGATATCCATTCTTCTTTATTACCTTTCCCGTTCTTTCCGCTATCATTCTCTCACAAATGTCAGCTCCAAAACCAAAGAGTGTTCTTTGAGTTTCCGGGAAGACGTTTTGGAAGAGCGTCTTTATGTCTTTCTCCGTCAGGCAGATTCTCTGTCTTGTGTAGTCTATAACATTGTAGCGGGTAACCAGCATCTTTGCTGTCGGGAGATATTTCTCAATAGCTCCCTTTGAGACTGTAAGCACTATCTTACCACCGCACTTCGGACATTTTCCGCTCAGAGGTGGTCTCCGGTATTTGGTGTTGCATTTCACACACCTGAACTCCTGCCTTGTAAAGCTCCTCAGGTTTCCTCTTAAATCCGGCACTATGTGGGAGTTTATTATAGTTTCGGCGACGTGGTGCTCGTTTACCGCTCTAATACGTTCCGCTAGAGCCAACTGCCTGCTAACTTTGTCTTCCATATCGCCCAACTGCTTGTAGAGACTCATTTTTGGACCTAAAGCTATGTCCTCGGTATCATGGGTAAACTTCAACCCCTCGTACATCTCTGGCTTGCCTAAGCGATCCTCTACCCTCTCAATGACTCCAGCGAGCTCTTTTGGAGATTTGAGCTCATAAGTTGTCCTGTAAAACTCTAACGGGTAGTACCTTGCTACATCCATGTTGTGAACTTCGCTATCAACTTCCCTTGGGTCTAAGCGAGTTGTAACTACCAGCGGAGCGTCCATCTTTCCACCACGCTTCTCTGGGAGATAATAGCGCGAGAAATTGAGCAGAGCATCAAGAAGGAGCATAACAGCATCTTCATCACCGTCACATTGGTGTGTTACAATATTTTCGTTAATTATCACGTTATGGTATTTTTTAGCGTTGAGAGAGAATACAAAGTCCTCAGTTGGTTTCCGATATTCAATACGTTTAACTTTTACTGCCCACCCATTCCCAAGAAGGTACTTGTCACCTTTCGGCTTTCTTGAGGAATACTGCTGGTATGGTAAGTTCTTACGTTTAGTCACGAAGCCAATCTCTTCAAAGAACCTGTGGTAATGTCCACCGGCGATGTTAAGGGCATATACTTTTGAAACTGGAGGCTGGGTACCGCGTTCAATATAATATACTCTAGCCCGGGCGTTCCCTCTGTTTGCATTTTCGTCAATAGTGTAATACCCTCTTATCTTGAATTTGGATATCAATAAAGTTTCAATGTCCTCAAGGAGAGTCTTGTTCACACTATAAACTACGACACGTGGCACTGTTTTTAGAGCACTTCCATCACCTTCAAAATAAGCCTTAAGCATCTCTGCCACGACTTCTTTTGGAAGGGTGAATACAATAGGTGGAACACGTTTGTTGTGAGCGTTGCTTCCTGCTTTGAGAACCTCAGTAAAGAGGAGGTATAAGACTCTTGAGCTCACTGTAATTTTCTCTCTTCTTTCATATATTCCGAAGCCATCGTCAAAAGCCTCTCTTAGTGCTGTTTTAAGGTCTTCTCTTGCTTCTTTATCAGCAATTGAAAAGCTGAGCTGATAAACACTATCACTTTTTCTCGCGTAGCCTTCTGCGAGGTAGTAGCCAAGAACTTTCATAAGGGACGTTATTGGTATAAAGCGTTTTATCTTGACCTTATCTCGCTTGAACCCGATGTAACATTCTGGAACATCTTCAAACTTGAGTCCCTTCTCATGGAGTACTTTAATCAACTCAGCCAAGGGAATGGAATCGCGTCTTATATAGTCCCATTTAACTTTTGCTCCAATTGAAGAGAGCCAATTTGCAATCCCACGTACCATTATTTTATTCCACAAATTCTTGAAATCATCTGTAGCAAATGCCTCAAGAAGGTCAAAGTATTCAATCTCATTTTCGGGAAGTTCGGTATTTGGTGCAATTATCATGTCCCCTTCCTTAACCTCAAATGCTCTCTTTTCCACGAACTTTCCGTTCTCGTATACAAGGACTGGATGATCCACGGTTGTCTCAAAGCTTCTTCCCAGCTCAAGCTCAAAGCGAATCAAGTGGTCGGTGGCTGGTGCTTTTATAACGTCCTCGATGTCTGTCAGAACCACTTTACCTTCCTTGGGATCAAAGGAATACACTTTAATGCCGACCTTTGGCTTTCTCTTCACGTAGGTCATGTTTTCGTAATGTTCCTCTTCGAATAATTCATACAGCTCCTTCAGAGTGATTCTCTGCGGAATTCCGTTGATTTGTACCATTATTCTTGTGTCTCCGGGGAAGCAGTTCCTCCTCTTTGCAGCGTGATAATACGGGTGAGCATAGCCTACAAGAGCGTCAACAAACCCAATAATCCGTCCAATAATTCCGGCTGAAGTGTGAGGGGCTAAACCAATCACGAGATGTCCTATTAGATCTTCCATCTTCTCAACGTTGTAGAACCTCGGCAGTCCGTAGAACTTTTCGAGCAAATCATCAACAAACTTAGCAACCTTGACAAGGTAGTTTCCAGCCTCTTTTGAGAGGATTATATCCTGAACCTTGAGCTCAACTATTTGTTCATCGCTTACAAGGGGCTTGCCCTCAAAATCGTGTGTATAACCGAGCTCCCTTAGCTTCTCAACGCTTACCCCTATTTCCTTGGGTTTGAAGTGGGTTATTGGCGCATCCGTGGCGTCAAACCTTATTGTGCCGTCTTTAAAGACGTAGACGTCGTTTCTTGCCCTTAGTATTCCTTTTTCGAGAGGTTCTGCTATCTTATGGGCGGAGCTCATACCCATTACGCCCTTGAGCTTGTCGAGGGTATAAATTCCGACATTCTGCATTGCCTTGTTCAAAAGCTCTGAAGGGCTGATTTTTCTCTTGCGGTATGCTCTCATCTCTATATTACACTTAGGACATTCCGTGTCGATTGTCGATTCAAAGCCGCATTTGGGACAGTGGTAGAGTAGCTTAGCCTCGCTTCCGCATTTAGGACATGTGGGGTAGATATCCACATGGCCGCAGTTTGTGCATTTGAAGTGCGCTATTTCAACTTCAGCTGTTTTTCCTTCTTGGGCAGCTTTGTAAATATCTCTCGAACTTCCTCCTGCTAATCCAATCGGGAAAAGAACATGAACTGGGGGTTTCATTTTTCTCTCTTTTGCCTTTTCCGGCCTCCCCATTCTTGCTCCTATCCAGCTGATTCCCCTGTCCCTGAGTTTAACCTCACTTATCTCGTTTATCAAGTCTATGGGAGTGTGGAACTCTTTGAATTCGATTTTTTTCTCTAAATTTGCCAGAGGAGTTAGCAGCGCGGCTGACCACGGATATTCAATTATAACAAGCCCATTAGAGACTTTATGCTCAACCCCAAGGAGCTCCAGGTACCTCTTGGCTTTTCCAAGGGAGTCTATGGAAATTTCAACCCTCTTTGCGTATTTGAACCCTCTATACTCTCCCCACTCTATGCTGGCATTTACTAGAGCGTTTTGAAGGGAAATTAGCTCCTCAGCCTCCAAAGTATTCCAGTAAAGGGTGTAGTATGGGTGGAGGGGTATCTTGAGGATGCGAGAGAGATGTATGGCATCTTCAATTGAGGGCCTAACGGTAATCGGGTCATAAAGAAGATTTGCCAGAAATTCTGGGTCTAGGTCGAGGTAATCTGCAGCTTCTTCCACGGTTTCCCGCTCGTTTTCCTGGAAGGGCTTGAGGTCAAGCTCATAAACTTTGTTTACCGCTTCAACGAACTCCTGAATCCACCACTCTTCAACATAATTGGCAGGCAAAAGTGTCTGGTTGTTCTCCACGAAGTCTCCAAAAGCTATTAGCGCATCTCCAAGGTACAGAATCTCTTCCACCTGATCCTTCAGCTCAAGGGCCTTGTGATAATCGTCAACTCTCACTACGCTTCCATCTTTTAACTTTACAATAGGACCTTCAATGGTAGTGGCTGGAGTTACAACGGCGCCCTTTCCAGGTCTTTCGGTCTTCATTTGGGTTCCTACAGCTAGGAACTCGTCAACCATTATCATGACCGCTGGATTTATGCTCCACGTTGCGAATCCGCTTACTCTGCTCCTTCCATAGCGAAGCCTGAAGCCACCGTTTCTTGAGGGTTCAGCAAATAGAGGCCTTCCACCTATTATCTCCTTTGTATATTTTGAATTTGGAGCGATGTTTGCTCTAAACTTCTCGTAGAGTTCGTAATAGAAGCCTTTCTCAACTTTCACAGAGGCCTTTTCTTCTGTCGTCTCCCGTTTTATTTCTTCACTTTTCCTTTCTTCTTTCTTTTCTTCGCCACCCTTCTCCTTCGCCTCAACGAACTCCTTCAGCCATTCCCAGCCATCAATACCCATTTTATCTATGTACTTTACGAGCTTCTTTGCCTTCTGGAGGACACCCTCCGCCAAAACAAGGATCGCTCCTCCCCTCAGATGGTTTGTTTCAACTCCTGGGACGTTTCTGTGACTCACCTCTACATCATCCGTGGCTTCTCCGGTAATCTCTATTGGGATGTTTCTAACAGCTAAACGAACTTCATCTGGTGATGGATGATACTGCAGCCTTGTAACAGCCCTGTGATAGAGGTCTATCTCCTCAACATATCTCTCCACGTGCTCTTCAGTTGGCTTAAACCTGTCAAGACCAAGCTTTCTTCTAACGTAGTCTCCAACAAGAACACTCAAAGCCTGTGCCGTTCCTCCGCTGCTTCTAATTGGCCCAGCATAATAGATTGCCAAGTAATTAGTTCCATCTGAATTTTTCTTTATTTTAACATCAGCTATTCCTTCGAGCGGAGCGGAAACAATACCTTCAGTAAGAATAGCCAACGCGGTTCTCACGGATTGATCGGCAAGCTTCTCTTTGCTCTCAAACTTTCCGAATTTTCCTTCTATTATTTCATCAACAACTTTGAGGGCAGCGAGCTCTTTCCCGTATTCCTCCACAAGCGCTCTTATCCTCTCCGCAACACCCTTTGGACCCACAAGACTCTCAACTCTTCCCGCCATATCGGTCGCTTGGGGAACCTCAATGTCTCTCACGGGGTCTTTACCTTGAGCTCTAGCTTGCTTAGCTATTTCATAGGCCTTATCAATCTCTCTCTGCAAGGATTCGAAATATTTTTTCATTTCTTCACTGTAAAGCTCCATATTATTTCACCTCAAACATCACACCACTTGCTAAAGTCAACTATCGTCTTTAGCCGGGCGGTATCGATATCTATAATCGGAACTTTAGCCGGAGTTGGGACGATATTAACCATCTTCTGGAATTCTGTTTGACCCTGCCAGGTTGCCGAGTTTATTAAGAAAACTCCCCTATATATTTGATAGTCCAAAACGTGGACGTGACCCATCTGAACCACATCTGGAACGCTCTCAATGACAAGCAAATCCTCTGAGTCCGGGGCTATGGGCACTTTTCCTCCAAAAGTTGGCGCCAGGTGTCTCAATTTCAAAAGCTCTACCATAGGCTTTACAGGCTCGTGGTGGCTCATATTTGGAACGTAACTCACAACGTCTTCTATTCCTCTACCATGGGCAATAAGAAACTCTCTTCCATGTAAATCTATAACGGCCGGGTTGCTTATTATGACAGCATTCTTAAGGTCATAGATGGGCTTTGCGTATTCCCTATAAAATTCTGGCTGCGGCAAAGCAGTTCTTGCAGCATCGTGATTTCCTGGCCCTATGAACATGGTTATATGCTCCGGAACGTTGGAGAGCAAGTTAGCAAGGGCCTCGTATTGGTCAAAAATATCCGGTATGCTTAGTTCGTTGTACTGGCCCGGATATATACCGATTCCATCAACAACATCGCCGGCTATTATTATGTATTTTATCCTGCTGACTATTTCCTCTTCTTCCTTCGTGTTCACGTTGCCGTTTAGCCACTCTAAAAACTTCATGAACGCTTTTTCACAGAATTTGTTGCTCCCAACGTGTATATCGCTCATCAGAACAGCGTACACCTTCTCTTCGAGAGGAGGCTTTTCCCTCTTATACATCGGCACATCGGGGAGGTAAATGTGCTCTGCAAAAAACATTCCTCTTTTTGAGTACCTTCCCTTAAACGCCACTACGCTGTCGGGCATTATTTCAAAGGCTTTTTTGTAATCCTCCTTATCTTTTCCTATGAAGACCTTTACTATCCCTGTTGCATCTTCAACCTCAAACATGTAACCGTTTCTTGTCTCCCTCTTTGAGTTTACAAGCCCTATGATTGTTACGTCTCCCTCCGGGTTTATGTAGCTGAGTTTTCCAATATCAATAACGCCAGAAACCTCCGGATTCTCGCGCAGTATTTTTCTTATCTTTTTCAGCCTGCTTTTGAAGTAGTTCTCGTAAACCTTAACAATGACCTCTCCTTCCTTAGTTGTTCCGTTTTTAGCCTTTGGTGGCTTGAGCTTAACGTTTCTCACATCAAATTTAACCTTGAAGTCCGGTTCTATCTTTTTGGCGATAAATTCAAATCCCTCTCTCGGAGAAACCTTAAAATCGGCATAAACAGAATAAGTTTTCTTTTCTTCTTCAGGTAACTCTTCTTCAGCTACGAGTGGAACACCATACTCATCGAAAATAACCTTTCTTTTAACTTCCCCATTTTCTCCATTCTCTTCCCCGTTGGTGTCAAAAGACTCCTCCATCTCTTCTGACTCTTCTTCTACAAATTCCTCTACAGCTTCTTCGTCTTCCTCTACTGTCTCCACTTCTTCTACAACTTCTTCTGCAAATTCACTTACGGCGTCTTCATCCTTCTCCTCTATTGGGGGCTCTTCGGCAGCAGGAATTTCAGAGGGCACTGCTTCTTGGCTTTCAGAAATTTCAACTTCTGCATTATCCTCCGCGACTTCGCTTGTAATTTCTCCCGCAAACGCTGGAGTTTCTGAGGTTTCTTCAGCTTCTGGAAGTTCTAGCGTCTGCCCTTCTTCCGATTCTTTCGAGTACTGCTCTTCAGGTTTTTTACTGGTCATGAACTTTTCAAGATGTTTTGGTCTTATTATAATTCCCTTAGACTCCAGAAATTCTTCTGCAATAATATCATCTATTATGAACGTTCCTCTCGCCTTTGCGAATTTTATAAGCTCTGGGAGTGTGAAGTCCCTATTGTAGTGTTCAGACAAAAGAAAATATGCCGGGGGAGTTATCAGATAGTTGTTTGACATCAATCCCCTCACGAATTCATCCATAGAACAACCTCCTCTGCTTAAGCATGCTTACAGATATTAACGGTCTCAATGTCTCTTCAAAGCGGTAGATGTTTTTAACTTTATAGGGTGTTATGTTGAGCCTTATCTCTTTCGTTCTTCCGTATCTGCCCTTGCTGACGACCTTGGCATTGATGATACCAAGCATATCCAGCTCGTTTATCAAGTCGCTTATTCTCCTTTGAGTTAGAGGTTCAAAGTCGAGATAATCACAGAGCTCTTTATAGACGGAGTAAACATCGCCCGTGTTTGCTGGCAATTCCCCGTTTTCGTCAAGGAGGACTATTGCATAAAGCAGAATCTTCGAGTGCAGTGGAAGGGTTTTAATTACCTCTTCCATGGTGTCCTGCTCTATCTTTTCTTGAGCCTTCCATACATGCTTTTCGGTAACCTTTGGAGCCATTTCTCTCTCTGCTATCTCCCCGCTAACTCTGAGCAGGTCGAGAGCTCTCCTTGCGTCTCCATGCTCCCTCGCTGCCAGAGCAGCACAGAGAGGAACGACTGCCTCATCCAAAACACCGTCATAAAAAGCTTCTTGAGCTCTCTGCATAAGGATATCTCTCAGCTGGTTGGCATCGTAGGGCGGAAAGACTACCTCCTCCTCGCTTAGACTTGAGAGAACTCTAGGGTCGAGGTATTCTTTGAACCTGAGGTCGTTTGAAATACCTATTATGCTCACCTTCGCTTTCTTAAGCTCCGTGTTTATTCTTGTTAGGGAATACAGTATATCATCGCCGCTCTTCTTCACCAGCTTGTCTATTTCGTCTAAAACTATTATCACAAAGCGCTCTCTCATGTCCAGCACTTTCTTTAACTGCGCATAAACTTCATCCGTGGGCCACCCTACAAGAGGAACCTCTACTCCGCTCTCTTCCTTGAAGTGGTTAACTATGTTCGCCAGAACCCTATACTGAGTATCGACAATCTCACAATTGAGATAGATAACATCTACTGGAACATTATATTTCTGAGATATTTTTATCAGATCCTCAGTTACGTACCTAACGGTGACCGTCTTTCCAGTTCCGGTCTTCCCATACACAAAGATGTTTGAAGGTGTCTCCCCCCTTAAGACGGGAACCAGTATGTGAACGAGAGTTTCTATCTGCTCCCTCCTGTGCGGAAGCTCTCGGGGAGTGTAGCTATGTCTCAAAACATCCTTATTCTTAAAGATTCGCTGTTTGTGGAGATATTTTTCAAAGAGTGATCCTAAATTGGTTTGGCCTTCTTGTAACATTCCCTGTCCCTCCATAGGAAATACATTAATGACTTGACAATTTGACCAATTGTGGTTTTTCTTATTTTCATTATAGCACAAATTTTGTGCTTATTGTCTATATTTTTCATCTTAATTCGGAATAATTTTAACATCGTTTAAAAGGTTTCCACTGGAAGCAGATGATCCAGAGGAAGGGCAGTTCATAAGTTATAATCAGAGTATATATGCTTTGTTGAGCAAGTTTATGACTAAAATTCATGAAGTATTTAAAAATATTTAGACTTGAAAAGACACTGTCAGGATAAGCAGTGGGACGTTAGGTTTAAGTTTCTGATACCTCTTCAGAAAAGGGGAGAGAAATGAGGACTGAAACCATTATTTACTTACTGGTTTCAGTCTTAAAAACCTTTCGCCGGAACAAAACCCAGCAAAAAAGAAAACCAGGGCAATAAACCTGTACCTGCACGGACTAAGTTACAGACAGGTAGGAACAATCCTCGAAATCAGCCACACAACAGTCTGGGAAACAGTCCAAAAATTCGCGAAAGCAGTTTACCAGCCGAAAATCCTCGCAGTCAAAAAACAGAGAAACTTCATCGCAATTGACGAGACAGTGATAAAGATCAACGGCCAGAAGAGATTTCTCTGGGCTGCAATCGACGTTGAGAGCAAAGAAATCCTAGCAGTATGGATTACAAGCGTTAGGAACTGGTGGATTGCCAGGGACTTCATTCTAGTTGTTTTGAAATCCTGCGAGGGACAGCCAATTTTCCTGGTTGACAAAGGGCCGTGGTATAAATCAGCGTTTAAATCTCTCGGGCTGGATTATCTGCATGTGACTTTCGGGCCGAGGAACTGTGTTGAGCGCTGGTTTAGGACTGTTAAAGAGAGAACAAAGCGTTTCTGGAATAACTTCAGGGCTAGAGACTGGAGGAGGGTTCACAGGTTTGTTTTTCTGTTTTCATTCTGGTATAATTTTGTTAGAATTCATTCTCGGTTTGGTGGACCGCCTGGTGATGTGACTGAATGGCTTCAGGAGGTGATACCCCAGTTATCCTGACAGTATCCTTGAAGGGCGTGTTTATAGGGGCGTGTTTATAGTAACCTTTATTAGGGTTTTTGCTGAATTCTTTCAGGTGGTTGTCGTGATCCCCAGATGGGATCACAGACTCAAAGACCCTGAAAGCGTGGCATTCGCAATTCTTGACGTTTTAGCAGACTTCGAATCAGAAGGAAAGCTGAAGAACCTGCCAAAATCCAAAAAATTTCCAGTAAAAA
>NZ_KE387149.1:63701-72185 GCF_000430485.1 Thermococcus sp. PK | reverse complement strand
CCAGAGGAACTTGTGGGCATCTCAACATCAATAAGCAAAGTTTTAGGAGTGCGGATTCCCACAGAAGAGGTGTTTAAAATCCTTGTGGAGCGGTTGGAGCACTGGTATGGAGAGTTCCTCAAGGGAAATGACGAGAAGATACTCCAAAAATGGAGGGAGAAGGCACTCTTAGGCAGAAATGTCAAAATAATAATGGAAGATAAGGAGATTGGAGGAAAGGCTCTGGATATTGATGAACTCGGTGCATTAATCTTGGAGCTTGAGGACGGGAGAAGAGAGAAAATTCTCTATGGAGATGTATCATTGAGGTTTGAATAGTCTTTTCTTTTTTGCATTCTTTTAGAAAAACAAAAAAGGTTATATATCCCAGCACGTACAAAACAAATGTACAAAATCTATCAGCAATGGACCAAGATGTAATCTCAATTTCCGGGGGGTGAACTCAGTGGGCTGTTTCATAGGTAGTGATAAATGGAACTTTTGAATTCTTTTGTTTTCCGGGGCGTGTTTATAGTAACCTTTATTAGGGTTTTTGCTGAATTCTTTCGGGTGGTTGTCGTGATCCCCAGATGGGATCACAGACTCAAAGACCCTGAAAGCGTGGCATTCGCAATTCTTGACGTTTTAGCAGACTTCGAATCAGAAGGAAAGCTGAAGAACCTGCCAAAATCCAAAAAATTTCCAGTAAAAACAATACTGGCAATACTCCTCTTTAAACAATACTACAACCTACCCCTCAGAGACGCCCAGCACTACGGCAGAAAATTCTTCGGAGCAAAACATTCACTACTCAACCCTCCACAACTGGGAGAAAAAGCTGAACCTCGAAGAACTGACAAACCACCTCCTGAAAAAACTCCAGAAATTACCCTACGCCAGCACTCAAGCAGACTCAACCATTATTACAAATAAAAAAGGGTAGGATAGAAGTTCAGGCAATAACGAGAATCCTGCCGGGTTTACTGTATCCGGTTGCTGTGAAGATCACAACTTCTGAGAACGAGCTGATTGAACTCCTGCCGGGGGGTTCTGGGAATTTTTATGCTGATGGGGCTTATGATTCAAAGAAAGTTCTGAACACTGTGGTGGAAAAGGGTTATCGGCCGATTGTTAAGAAAACTAGAACGCTCCAGGCGGTTTTTGGTAGTAAGAAGAGAGACAGAGTGTTTTCTGAAGAAGAGTACAGGCATAGGAATCCTCATGAGGGGTTCTGGGGTGCGTTTACAACGTGGTTTGGCAGTAGGATCCCCTGTTTTCTGAAAAAGACTACTGTAACCCGAATCCTGCTTGGGGTAATGTGTTATGGTCTGAAAATCCTCCTCAGAGTCAAATACTGTTTAAATAACAGGGGGTGAAACTAAACACGCCCTGGTGTTGCGAAAAGTTTAAAAGGATCGAAGAGGATATATTTAAAAGGTTTTCGATTGGGGTGGGGCTATGAAGCGTTTAGGCAAAGTTTCTCATTATGCCAAACAGGGTTTCTTAATACTCCGTTCAACATTCGCACCTGCGTTAAATGATCCTGTAGTAGATAAGAATCTTCAGCTTGTTGGAACTGTCAAAGATGTTTTTGGTCCAGTTAATCATCCATATGTTGCCGTAAAGCCTCGTGTTAAGGATCCTCAGAAATATGTTGGGGAAATTTTATACGTCGATGAGCGCAGAAAAAAATCTCCTTCTAAAGATAAAAAGCATAAGAGAAATGTCAAGAAAAAGCGCCCTGCCCCCCAAAAGAGGGGGTGAGAATTTTTGGCTCAATTTGGGGGTATTAGGAGATGTCCTATCTGTGGTTCGGAAAGTTTGATTTATGACCCAGGCAGGGCTGAGATCGTTTGTTCCAATTGCGGATATGTTTTGGACGAAGAAATTATGGACTTGGGGCCAGAGCGGAGGGCTTTTGAACCTGGACAGAGGGAAAAGCGTTCTAGAGTGGGGGCACCAGAGACTGTAATGCTCCATGATAAGGGACTTTCTACAGATATAGATTGGAGAAACAAAGACATCCACGGGGGCGACATTTCAGGAAGTATGAGAGCAAAGATTTACCGTCTTAGAATGTGGCAGCGAAGAATGAGAATAAGCGACTCTGTGGACAGAAACCTTGCATTCGCTTTGAGTGAGCTTGATAGGATGGGCTCTCAGCTGGGACTTCCCCGGAACATAAGGGAAATTGCAGCAGTTTTGTACAGAAAGGCAGTCATAAACAAGCTTGTTAGGGGAAAATCTATAGAAGGGATGGTTTCCGCCTGTCTTTACGCAGCTTGTAGAATCGCAAATGCACCCAGAACCTTAGACGAGATAGAAGATGTGTCAAAAGTTAGTAAAAAGGAAATTGGGAGAAGTTACCGGTATCTGGCGAGAGAGCTCCATCTTCGCCTAAAACCAACAAGCCCTATTGATTACGTCATACGATTTGGGGACCAGCTGGGAGTAAGTGAAAAGACAAAGAGAAGGGCGATAAAGATACTGAACCAAGCTATTGAAAAGGGACTCACAAGCGGAAAAGGTCCCACAGGGATAGCTGCGGCTGCTATCTACATAGCAAGTCTCCTTGAAGGAGAGAAGCTCACCCAGAGAGAAGTTGCCGAAGTTGCAAGAGTAACTGAGGTTACAGTAAGGAACAGATACAAAGAACTCGTGGATAAACTTAATATACGCATCCCCACTTAGACAAGTGGGAGAGGAAATGAAGATAGGAATACTCAGCGACACGCATTATCCCGACAAGACTTCCTATCTTCCAGATTTGATTTTTGACGTTTTTAGGAAAGAAGGGGTAGAGTTAATAATCCATGCAGGGGATTTAACATCCCCCGAGCTTTTTGAGATTTTTAAAGAAATAGCACCGGTGATTATCGTTAGAGGGAATTTGGACAAACCAATTTTTCCAGAAGAAAAAGTTCTAAAAATTGAGGACTTGAAAGTAGGAGTCCTACACGGTCATCAGTTTCTCAGCTTAGATGAACAGAGCCTCAAATACAAAGCCCTTGACATGGATGTTGATTTGCTAATTTTTGGCCATACACACAGGTTCTTCTACAAGAGCTACGAGTACATGGGAAAAGAAGTGCACCTCCTCAATCCCGGCTCCCCAACGGTTCCAAGAATGAGTGACCCAACGTTTCTCGTTGGCAAGATAACGGGAGAACGCTTCAGGTTCAACATTTACAAGCCATGGGAAACACAGTGGAGATATCCATAATAGAAAAAAGAAGGGAAAGGCCTTCAAGCCTTGATTGCGAGCTTAATGTCCTCGGCCTTGACGGTCTTTCTGCCAGCGTGTCTGGCGAACTCAACAGCCTTCTTTCCGAGCTCAATTGCGTATTCTTCGAGATACTCGGCGAGTATCTTGGCGGCCTCTTCACTAACTCTCTCAGCACCAGCCTTTCTAATCAATCTGTCAATTGGGGCAATTGGCAACTCAGCCATTCACAACACCTCCTTAGGAAATTCTTCATTCTTATTTTTTGAATTAAAGGTATATAAATCTTTCGATAAAAACAGTCGTTTTGGCTCTTTTCATCCCCCATTTTCTCATAAATACGTTGGAACTATCTATGGGAGAAGGTATGTGTCATATCTTTCGAAACTGTTTTTCTATATGAACACTCAATAGAATCTGGGAGCTTACCTAGGTAGGGGGTGCTATGCGTCATACTGCCCATAATGATTTTTTGATAGTCCATTAGGGGACATATTTTATTTTAATTTATTGATCGACAAAAGACGTACCTCTACTATTTCGTACATCCCCTCTTCGCCACTTATTAGCGAACTCATCCATAAGAAATATAAAGACCTAATACGAAAAGATAACTTAGTCAAGAATGTTTTTGAGGTGAAAAATATGGGATTGTTTGACAAGATTATCAAGAAAGAAGAAACAAAGAAAGAACTTGGAACAGGAAAAAAGAGAGATATTAGACATGATATTGACGTTGTTCCTCTGGAGGAGGATCTTATAGCGAAGACCATTGTTGAGCCGGAGATCAGGTATATTAAGAAGATTGTTGTCACCAGTTATACTGATTTAGAAAAAATTTCTGAAGAAATACAAGCAGGTAACATTATTATCGCCGATTTAACGCCGTTAGAATCAAAGCCAGAAGTGCTTGCCAAAGTCGTTGAACAACTAAAGGGAATTGCCCATGCCCTTGGTGGAGAGACAGCAAAAATAGCAAAACACGAGATTAAGATTCTCATTACTCCATCAGACATTAAGATATACAAAGGTTGAAGCTTCTTTAACCTTTATAAATCCTATTCTTCTTTTTAGTTCCGGTGAGCTGGGATGAACGAGACAAATGAGATACACGAGGTTAAGCTTGGCGATTGTCCAATATGCGGGGGAAAGAACACATTAAAGGCTCTCAATCACATTCACGAGATCCCATACTTTGGCAAGGTAATGGAGTCCACAATAATATGCGAGAAGTGCGGGTACAGAAACGCAGACGTAATGGTTCTCGAAGAGAAAGAGCCAAAGCTCTACACTGTCAAGGTCGAGGAAGAAAAAGACCTCTTTACCAGGGTTGTGAGGAGTAAAAGCGGTACCATTGAGCTCGAAGAGATTGGGGTCAAAATAGAGCCCGGACCTGCCAGTCAGGGGTTTGTGACGAACGTGGAGGGTGTGCTTGAGAGAACCAGAGAAACCCTGCTAATGGCCAGGGACTTTAAAAACCAAGAAAATGATGAGGAAAGCGTGAAAAAGATTGATGAGCTTCTCGCTTATATTGAAGACGTGAAGGAAGGTAAAAAGCCTCTAACAGTAAAGATCATGGATCCCTTTGGAAACAGTGCGCTAATAGGTGAAAAAGTCAAGAGCAGGCTTCTCACAAAAGAAGAAATCAAAAAGCTCAGCACAGGGCCTTATGTAGTGTATTACCCCGAAGAAGGTGAAGAGAAGAACTAAATATACTGAACTTCTCTCGCCGTAAGGTCTTCAAGGAGGCTTTTAACCCACGGCTTCCTTGTCCTGTTTGAAAGGTGGATTATCCCTTCAACATGAACTCCATAGAGCTCTTTCATTTTTTCTCTTGTGAGGGGCTCTTTAAAGAGAAACGGCTTTTCTATGGTAAAGGCGTAGCCGTACTCATTTATATACTGCTTGAGCCATTTCTTACCCTCTTCCTCCCCATAGACAAACCTAAGGCCGCTGGTGTCCTTCGTTAAATCCCATAGTGTCTCAAAATCCGCTTTTATTACCTCCCCAACTTCAAATCCCCCCACAATGCTGCCCCTTTTGGTCAAAACCTGTTCTTCAGTAAGGCCAAGCTTCCCTAGAGTCCTTCTTAAGACACCTAGGTCTCCTCTCGCAATGTAAAGAAAGACAGTGTCCCCTTCCCTAAAAACAGGAGCTTTCCTTATCTCGTGATACTTAAGCCCTCTGAATATCAGCTCTCCATAGACCTGATGAAGGGCTATTACATGCTTCACGCTCTCACCGACTCAAAAATCTGGGAATGAATTATAAATATTTGGTTTTTAGAGATGCCCTTATTATGTCACTCACAACTCCAGAAGCGGTCTCTTTGATCCCTGCCCCAGCCCCCTTAATAACTAACTCCCCCAATAGATCGCTCTCTATCAAAGCAACGTTTGAAGTGCCTCTGACAGCTAAAGGACTGTTAATGGGCAGTTCTCTGGGCTTTATCTCCACCCTTCCATCTTCCACAAGAGCAACAAGTCGCGTAACTGTTCCCCTTTTGAAGTTCTCCCTGATCTTCTTCTCTGATATTCCCTCTATACCTTCTATGTGGGCCTTTTTGAAGTCAAATTGGTGAAATGCTACGTTGTGCAAAATAACCCCCTTGTAGCCTGCATCAATTCCCTCAATGTCATTTGAGGGGTCTCTCTCCGCTATTCCGAGCTCTTGAGCTTTTTTAAGGGCCTCTTCAAAGCCCATGCCATCTTCCATAGCGTTCAAAATGAATGTCGTCGTGCCGTTGAGAACTCCCCAGATCCTCTCTATAGAATCAGCGGGGAGAGCACTTTTAAGGAGGTGTATTATAGGCGTCCCTGCCATTACTGTGGCCTCAAAAAGGTAGGGCACATCTTTTTTAGATGATACCTTGATGAGTTCTCCATATCTAAAAACCACGGGTGGTTTGTTAGAAGTTACAACAGCTTTTTCATTCTTCAGAGCTTCCAAATGCCATTCTGCAGCATTTTTGTCGTTGGTGACATCAACCACCACATCGCTATCGACTTCTTTAACCACTTCGGAAGGTTTCAGCTCATAAATCTCATACTCATTTCCCCAGAATTTAAGAGAACCAGCGCTTTTCTTAATTTCAAGGGCTTCTTTTAGGTCTATTCCGTTTGGATCCCATATCGTGGCGGTAGAATCAGTAATGCTCACTACTTTAATCTCAAGCCCGTATTTCTCTCTAAAGTACTGCTGCTTATTTAGGACTACCCCAGCAACGCCTTTTCCAACGTTTCCAAAACCAATAAGAGAGAGGGAAATTTCCCTCATGGCTTGTTCACTATTGCCTTTATGAGGTCAATATCTCTGATTAATCCTATTATTTCCCCTTCTCCTTTGACGACAGGCAACTGTTCTATGTGCTCCCTCGCCATTATGTTTGCTACTTCATAGACACTCATATGGGGAGTCGCAAGCTTTAATTCGGTTGTCATGATTTGTTCCACTGGCTTCTTGGGGAGCTGAAGTTCTTTTTTCTCAAACAGAAGCACCGGGTGGCTCTCCAGTATCCACTCCTCTTCACTGGAAGCCGCTAACTCAGCACTCTTCATAACCCTTACAACTTCACTGTCCTTGAGGAGGTCTGTCTCATCAACAATACCTACAAGGTTTCCGTCGTCATCTATTACAGGCAAAGCCATAGCGTTTGAAAGCAGAAGTGATTTTAACGCAGCCTTTAAAGGTGTTCCTTTCCAGACAACACTCACGTATCTCTGATAATACGGCTCAATTTCTATATTCTTCATTTTTTCGTTTTTGGAGAGATATCCCCCTATTATATCCCCCACCGTCAGAATACCAACAACACGGTTTTGCTCATCCACCACAACAACTCGTCTGTAATCATGTTCAAGCATCAGCTTAACGGCCTTTTTCAAAGTATCATTGGGGCGTACAGTAGGAACATCCCTCTTAACAAGCATTGCAAGCTGATCTTCATCAGGATGCAAAAGAACACTCTTTATGCTGACTATACCTACAAGCTCTTTTGTGCCTTTTTTCACCACAGGAAAAGACCTAACCCTATATTTTTTAAAAAGATCCATTGCATAGCTCCTCGTTGCCGGAAGCTCAATTACTACTGGGTTGGAAGTCATAAGGTTTTTAACTTTCATTTTTCATCACCGCTTTTATGTAAGAAGCCTTTTTACTATTTAAGTCTTTCACTAAATGAAGTGTATCTAAACATTGCACCCTGAAAAGCAGAGGCTGTGATTTCTGCACCACCGGGGCGTGTTTAGTTTCACCCCCTGTTATTTAAACAGTATTTGACTCTGAGGAGGATTTTCAGACCATAACACATTACCCCAAGCAGGATTCGGGTTACAGTAGTCTTTTTCAGAAAACAGGGGATCCTACTGCCAAACCACGTTGTAAACGCACCCCAGAACCCCTCATGAGGATTCCTATGCCTGTACTCTTCTTCAGAAAACACTCTGTCTCTCTTCTTACTACCAAAACCACCTGGAGCGTTCTTAGTTTTCTTAACAATCGGCCGATAACCCTTTTCCACCACAGTGTTCAGAACTTTCTTTGAATCATAAGCCCCATCAGCATAAAAATTCCCAGAACCCCCCGGCAGGAGTTCAATCAGCTCGTTCTCAGAAGTTGTGATCTTCACAGCAACCGGATACAGTAAACCCGGCAGGATTCTCGTTATTGCCTGAACTTCTATCCTACCCTTTTTTATTTGTGATAATGGTTGAGTCTGCTTGAGTGCTGGCGTAGGGTAATTTCTGGAGTTTTTTCAGGAGGTGGTTTGTCAGTTCTTCGAGGTTCAGCTTTTCTCCCAGTTGTGGAGGGTTGAGTAGTGAATGTTTGCTCCGAAGAATTTTCTGCCGTAGTGCTGGGCGTCTCTGAGAGGTAGGTTGTAGTATTGTTTAAAAGAGGAGTATTGCCAGTATTGTTTTTACTGGAAATTTTTTGGATTTTGGCAGGTTCTCAGCTCTCCTTCTGATTCGAAGTCTGCTAAAAACGTCAAGAATTGCGAATGCCACGCTTTCAGGGTCTTTGAGTCTGTGATCCCATCTGGGGATCACGACAACCACCCGAAAGAATTCAGCAAAAACCCTAATAAAGGTTACTATAAACACGCCCTCCACTGAAGAAAAGTTAATAACATTCAACACCCATTTCTAAGGATGGTGGTCTTATGCGGAAAGTGGGATTAATTGTAGCTACACCCTAGTTCCCATTAGATCGTTAGAGTTATAAGCACTTAAGTCTTTTGGTTGATTGGTGGTTGTTATGAACTTTCAGCAGGAAATCCTGATCAT
>NZ_KE387149.1:30236-63601 GCF_000430485.1 Thermococcus sp. PK | reverse complement strand
GTTTATCCCAAAAAATAAGAAAAGAATTGTATTTATAAATCTTTCGCTAAACCGGGGCGTGTTTAGTTTCACCCCCTGTTATTTAAACAGTATTTGACTCTGAGGAGGATTTTCAGACCATAACACATTACCCCAAGCAGGATTCGGGTTACAGTAGTCTTTTTCAGAAAACAGGGGATCCTACTGCCAAACCACGTTGTAAACGCACCCCAGAACCCCTCATGAGGATTCCTATGCCTGTACTCTTCTTCAGAAAACACTCTGTCTCTCTTCTTACTACCAAAACCACCTGGAGCGTTCTTAGTTTTCTTAACAATCGGCCGATAACCCTTTTCCACCACAGTGTTCAGAACTTTCTTTGAATCATAAGCCCCATCAGCATAAAAATTCCCAGAACCCCCCGGCAGGAGTTCAATCAGCTCGTTCTCAGAAGTTGTGATCTTCACAGCAACCGGATACAGTAAACCCGGCAGGATTCTCGTTATTGCCTGAACTTCTATCCTGCCCTTTTTTATTTGTGATAATGGTTGAGTCTGCTTGAGTGCTGGCGTAGGGTAATTTCTGGAGTTTTTTCAGGAGGTGGTTTGTCAGTTCTTCGAGGTTCAGCTTTTTCTCCCAGTTGTGGAGGGTTGAGTAGTGAATGTTTGCTCCGAAGAATTTTCTGCCGTAGTGCTGGGCGTCTCTGAGGGGTAGGTTGTAGTATTGTTTAAAGAGGAGTATTGCCAGTATTGTTTTTACTGGAAATTTTTTGGATTTTGGCAGGTTCTTCAGCTTTCCTTCTGATTCGAAGTCTGCTAAAACGTCAAGAATTGCGAATGCCACGCTTTCAGGGTCTTTGAGTCTGTGATCCCATCTGGGGATCACGACAACCACCTGAAAGAATTCAGCAAAAACCCTAATAAAGGTTACTATAAACACGCCCTCTTGTTCCAAAAGATTTAAATATCCTAATATTAAGATAAAAGGCGATGCTTATGAGGGGGGATCGAGTTCTCCACAGCCTGGCACTCCTCTTATGCTGAGTCTATTAGCTGTCCCCCTAGCTTCGATTCTGAATTATTCTGGTGGCAAACTCTTTTAAAAGACACTTTTAACAACTCCAAGGAGGTTAGAATATGGTAGACTTCAAAGCTATTGAAGAAAAATGGCAGCATAAGTGGCTAGAAGAAAAAGTATTTGAGCCGCAAATAGATGAGAAGAAACCAAAGTTCTACATAACAGTTGCATTCCCCTACTTATCGGGCCACCTTCACGTCGGCCACGCGAGGACTTACACGATTCCCGACGTCATAGCGCGCTTCAAGAGGATGCAGGGCTACAACGTCCTCTTCCCGATGGCGTGGCACATCACCGGCGCCCCGATAGTCGGGATTGCGGAGAGAATAAAGAACCGCGACCCGAAGACCATACACATTTACCGCGACGTCTACAAGGTTCCGGAGGAAATACTCTGGAAATTCGAAGACCCCAAGGAGATAGTCAAGTACTTCATGAAGGCCGCGAAGGAGACCTTCATAAGGGCCGGCTTCTCCGTTGACTGGACGCGCGAGTTCCACACGACAAGCCTCTTCCCGCCCTTCAGCAAGTTCATCGAGTGGCAGTTCTGGACGCTCAAGGATCTCGGTTTAGTCGTCAAGGGCGCCCACCGCGTCCGCTGGGACCCCGTCGTCGGGACGCCCCTCGGAGACCACGACATAATGGAGGGCGAGGACGTACAGATACTGGAGTACGTCATAATCAAGTTCATCCTTGAGGAAAACGGCGAGACAATCTACCTGCCAGCGGCGACTCTGAGGCCTGAGACGGTCTACGGCGTCACCAACATGTGGCTGAACCCCGAGGCCACTTACGTGAAGGCAAAGGTCAGGCAGGGCGACAAGGAAGAAACCTGGATAGTCAGCAAGGAAGCGGCCTACAAGCTCTCCTTCCAGGACAGGGAGATAGAGGTCATCGAGGAGTTCAAGGGCGAGAGGCTCATCGGAAAGTACGTGAAGAACCCGGTAACCGGGGACGAAGTCATAATCCTCCCGGCGGAGTTCGTTGACCCGGACAACGCCACCGGTGTCGTCATGAGCGTTCCTGCCCATGCGCCCTTCGACCACATTGCCCTCGAAGACCTCAAGAAGGAGACCGAGATACTGCTCAAGTACGACATCGACCCGCGCGTTGTCGAGGAGATAAGCTACATCTCGCTGATAAGCCTTGAGGGCTACAGCGACTTCCCGGCCGTTGAGGAGGTCGAGAAGCTGGGTGTGAAGAGCCAGAAGGACGTGGAGAAGCTTGAAGAAGCGACCAAGAACATCTACAAGGCCGAGTACCACAAGGGCATCTTCAAGATAGAGCCATACGCCGGAAAGCCCGTCCAGGAGGTCAAGGAGCTGATAGCGAAGGAGCTCCAGGAGAAGGGCATAGCGGAGATAATGTACGAGTTCGCCGAGAAGCCGGTCATCTCGAGGTTCGGCAACCAGGCGGTCATCAAGATAATCCACGACCAGTGGTTCATCGACTACGGCAACCCAGAGTGGAAGGCTAAGGCGAGGGAGGCCCTTGCGAACATGACGATATACCCGGAGAGCAGGAGAGCCCAGTTTGAGGCCATAATCGACTGGCTCGACAAGAAGGCCTGCGCCAGGAAGGTCGGCCTCGGGACGCCGCTCCCGTGGGACCCCGAGTGGGTGATCGAGAGCCTGAGCGATTCAACGATTTACATGGCCTACTACACGATAAGCAGGCACATAAACATGCTGAGGGACGAGGGCAAGCTCGACCCCGAGAAGCTCGACAGGGACTTCTTTGACTACATCTTCCGCGAGCCCTTCAGCGAGGAGAGGGAGAAGGCGCTGGCCGAGAAGACCGGAATCCCGGCTGAGATAATACACGAGATGAAGGAGGAGTTCGAGTACTGGTACCCGCTCGACTGGCGCTGTTCAGCAAAAGACCTCATCCCAAACCACCTGACGTTCTTCATCTTCAACCACGTGGCCATCTTTGACAGAAAGCACTGGCCGAAGGGCATCGCCGTGAACGGCTTTGGAACCCTCGAAGGCCAGAAGATGAGCAAGAGCAAGGGCAACGTGCTGAACTTCATCGACGCCATCGAGGAGAACGGGGCCGATGTCGTCAGGCTCTACATCATGGGCCTGGCAGAGCACGACAGCGACTTCGACTGGAGGAGAAAGGAGGTCGGAAAGCTCCGCAGGCAGGTCGAGAGGTTCTACGAGCTGGTAAGCGAGTTCGCCACCTACGAGGCCAAGGAAAGCGTTGAGCTGAAGGACATAGATAAGTGGATGCTCCACAGGCTGAACAAGGCCATTGACGGGGCGACCAAGGCCCTTGAGGAGTTCAGGACGAGGACTGCCGTGCAGTGGGCCTTCTACTCCGTCCTCAACGACCTCCGCTGGTACCTCAGGAGAACGGAGGGAAGGGATGACGATGCCAAGCGCTACGTCCTCAGGACGCTCGCCGACGTGTGGGTTAGACTAATGGCGCCCTTCACGCCCCACATCAGCGAGGAGCTGTGGGAGAAGCTCGGTGGAGAGGGCTTCGTCAGCCTCGCGCCCTGGCCTGAGCCGGTTGAGGAGTGGTGGAACGAGACCGTTGAGGCGGAAGAGGAGTTCGTCAAGAGCCTCATCGAGGACATCAAGGAGATTATCAGCGTCGCAAAGCTCGAAAACGCGAAGAGGGCCTACGTCTACACCGCCCCGGAGTGGAAGTGGAAGGTCGTTGAGGTCGTCGCCGAGAAGAGGGACTTCAAGGCGGCGATGGCCGAGCTGATGAAGGACCCGGAGATGAGGAAGCACGGCAAGGAGGTCAGCAAGCTCATCCAGCGCCTGATAAAGGAGAGGGCCTTCGAGGTGAAGAGAATTAACGAGGAGAAGGCCCTGAGGGAGGCCAAGGACTTCATCGAGAAGGAGCTCGGCATCGAAATAGTCATCAACCCGGAGGAGGACAAGGGAGGGAAGAAGAAGGCCGCGATGCCGCTGAAGCCCGCAATATTTGTGGAGTGAGTTCTGCTTTTTTCTACCTCTTTTCTCTTAGGAGGTTCTAAAAAGGAGAAAAATCGACATTAACGACTAAGTTCAAAGTTTCCAAATTAGGAATTTACCCGAAGCTTTTTTATCGTGTCAATGTAAAACGGAGCTGTTGCAAATACAGAGACGAGCTCGGGGATTGCTACTCCCTTTGGAATATTGTATGCAAAATGAAGGAGCCATGCTAGTATTGCAACTGTCATGGCTGGAATGGGGAGATAGCTTCTAAAGTAGATTCCATAAGCAACAAGAAACAGCGCAAGTGAAAGGAAGAACGCCACCGAGACTTTGAAGTGCAGCCCACTGTAGATTTCATCAAAAACAGCCACAAGAGTTAATGTAAACCCAACTAAGAACCCCACAGCAGAGAAGACCTTGCTGCTTTTGTAAAGACACAGCGCGGAGGTGTAGATGATAAGAGCGCCTCCAAGACTTAAGCCAAAGTTAAATATCGGTGCAACTGAGCTTTTTGTGGCATGTCCAAGGTCGCTTAGGGCGTTGTTTGTGATGCTGAACCAATCTGAGAGAAGTATTGCTATTGCAATTGATATTAAAGGCACCGTTATTGAGAGTTCTGCCAAAAATAGGCAGGGGTTTTTGTTTATTGCTTTCATGTTCTTAGTTTGTCGCTTAACATAAATAAGGTTTTTTCTGAGAAAGTTAGGGGAACTTTATCATGGGGGAATGTTTAACACTACAGAAACGCCGGAGAAAGTTTTGGCGCCCGGGTCGGGATTTGAACCCGAGTCGCGGGAGTGACAGTCCCGCATGATGGGCCTGGCTACACCACCCGGGCAATTTGAGTGGCCGGCGGCGTCCCCGGTTTCCCGCCCCCTCTCGGAGGGCAGTACACCCGGGATCGCTGGCGGGCTTAACTTCCGGGGTCGAAACGAGTCCGGGTGTGACCCCGCCGCTATGACCGCCGTACCACTAACAACTCCCAGTGTTGGGTTTATAAATTTTGCGGTGGTGCAGGGCGTGTTTATAGTAACCTTTATTAGGGTTTTTGCTGAATTCTTTCAGGTGGTTGTCGTGATCCCCAGATGGGATCACAGACTCAAAGACCCTGAAAGCGTGGCATTCGCAATTCTTGACGTTTTAGCAGACTTCGAATCAGAAGGAAAGCTGAAGAACCTGCCAAAATCCAAAAAATTTCCAGTAAAAACAATACTGGCAATACTCCTCTTTAAACAATACTACAACCTACCCCTCAGAGACGCCCAGCACTACGGCAGAAAATTCTTCGGAGCAAACATTCACTACTCAACCCTCCACAACTGGGAGAAAAAGCTGAACCTCGAAGAACTGACAAACCACCTCCTGAAAAAACTCCAGAAATTACCCTACGCCAGCACTCAAGCAGACTCAACCATTATCACAAATAAAAAAAGGGCAGGATAGAAGTTCAGGCAATAACGAGAATCCTGCCGGGTTTACTGTATCCGGTTGCTGTGAAGATCACAACTTCTGAGAACGAGCTGATTGAACTCCTGCCGGGGGGTTCTGGGAATTTTTATGCTGATGGGGCTTATGATTCAAAGAAAGTTCTGAACACTGTGGTGGAAAAGGGTTATCGGCCGATTGTTAAGAAAACTAAGAACGCTCCAGGTGGTTTTGGTAGTAAGAAGAGAGACAGAGTGTTTTCTGAAGAAGAGTACAGGCATAGGAATCCTCATGAGGGGTTCTGGGGTGCGTTTACAACGTGGTTTGGCAGTAGGATCCCCTGTTTTCTGAAAAAGACTACTGTAACCCGAATCCTGCTTGGGGTAATGTGTTATGGTCTGAAAATCCTCCTCAGAGTCAAATACTGTTTAAATAACAGGGGGTGAAACTAAACACGCCCTGGAACAAGATAGGGAGACCTCAAGGAAGGTTCATTTCAACTTCTTTCTTCTTATTTTCAAATTCCATAAACACAACCCTTGAATATTTCGCTACAAACAGCAATCTTGGACTCCGCTGCCCACAAGGGAAACAAACCGACCCATTGCATAGAGCCAAAAGTTCCGATTGTCCTTCATTGCTCTCCCCATTAAGTTGATTTGTGGCCATCAAATAATAATTTTGTTCAGAACTGACCGCAAGTAGGAAAAGCTTTAAATGTTTTTCAGCTATAAAACGCTATGGTGATTGTTATGATCGAGGTCGGAGAATACAAGATTAAAGAAGGCCTATACTATACCAAGGACCACGAATGGGCTCAAGTACTTGAAGACGGTACCGTTTTAGTTGGAATAACCGACTATGCTCAAAAGGAGCTTGGGGATTTAGCTTATGTAGAGCTTCCAGAGGTTGGGAAAGAGGTGGCAAAAGGAGATGTACTCTGCGAACTGGAAAGTGTAAAAGCCGTAAGCGAAGTCTACGCACCAATCAGCGGCGAGATAATTGAAGTTAACGAAGAGCTTGAAGACGCTCCAGAAAAAATCAACGAAGACCCCTACGAAGCCTGGATTGCCAAGATAAAGCCAACCAACCTTGAAGAAGAGTTAAAAGAGCTTATGGATGCCAACGCTTATGCTGAATACTTGAAATCACTCTGATTTCCTTCTTCTTTCAAATTAATTCTCCTGAAAGCAAAACATCCTCTATCGGCCTCGCTTCATATCCCAAGCCTCTCAAAATCTTTGCAAATTCCCTATTATAACCGTATCGGGTATAAATTTTTTCGGGCTTAACCTTCTCAATTATTTTTATAAGCTCCCAGAAATCCGCATGGTTGCTGAGCTTTAGATTTCCAAACCCAGAAACGAATAATTCGGAGGGATGAAGTCCATCCACAGGTTTTTGGCTTCTAAATCCCCTAATAACCACCTCCCCATCCTTTGAGATGTTGTTAAACCTAACCCCGAATTTTTCATAAATCCGGGCAACTTTTCTTATGTCACCCGAAACCCTCGCAGAATAGCCATGAACGTCCAGAATTTTAAGCAGTTCCTGAGCTTTCCCCATTTGATTAGCATAGAGTGTCGGAGTCTTGTTTCTGTCTAATGCTTCTTCCACAAATGCTATAAGCTTCTTTTCGGCTTCTCTGGGTGTCGGAAAGTTGTACATTGGAAGACCGTAGGTGGCCTCAATAACCAAAATATCGGCCTTTCTGAATTTGCTTTTTTCAGCCGTTCTGAGCTTAAACCACTTTACATCCCCAGTATAGAGCAGAGAAAACTCATCGAATCTAATGTAGATTTGAGCGGAGCCTAACATGTGGCCTGCAGGATAAAGCTTTGCTTTGTAATCTCCTATGTAAAAGCTCTCTCCAAATCTGTAAGTCCTGTAGAATCCGCCTTTTTTAAGGTGGCTGAGAAACTTTGTGGGTTTTGTGGATACTATGATGTCCCCACTAACAAAATGATCTGTGTGGGCGTGACTTTGGAAGGCAACTTTTGATGAAGAATCCAACCCGATGCCTTTGATTATCATCATCCATAGTTTATGCCCGGAGTTTTTGAAGTTTGTCTTAGCTAAGGTTTATTAATTTTGAGTGCATAACTAACACTGGAGGTGATAAACTGTGAAGGAGAGCCTTAAAGATAGGATAAGACTGTGGAAGAGTCTGTATGTAAACGCTCTTGAAAATGCCCTAAACGCAGTTCCAAACGTTAATGGTGTTCTTTTAGCGTATAACACCAATATCGACGCCATAAAGTATCTGGACAAAGAGGATTTAGAAAAAAGAATAACCGAAATAGGAAAAGAGAAAGTTTTTGAGATGGTTGAAAAGCCTCCAGAGAAAATTTCTTCACTTGAAGAGCTTTTTGCAGGAATATTAAGGAGCATAAAACTCGGCAAGGCCATGGAGTGGTTTGTAGAGAGTGAGGGCGTTAGGAAATATTTAAGAGAGTGGGGATGGGACGAGCTGAGAATCGGAGGGCAAGCCGGAATAATGGCGAACCTTCTTGGGGGAGTTTATAGGATTCCAACGATTGTTCATGTTCCTCAAAATCCAAAGCTTCAGGCAGAGCTGTTTGTAGATGGCCCTATTTATGTCCCCGTCTTTGAAGGAAATGAGCTGAAGCTAGTTCACCCTAAAGATGCCATTGCAGAGGAAGAAGAGTTAATCCACTACATATACGAGTTCCCCAGAGGCTTTCAGGTTTTTGAGATTCAATCACCGAGAGAAAATCGCTTCATAGCCAATGCCGATGACTACAACGCAAGGGTTTACATGAGAAAGGAATTCAGAGAGAGCTTTGAGAAAATTGCCAAAAACGTTGAGCTGGCAATAATAAGCGGGCTGCAGGTTCTAAAGGAATACTACCCTGACGGAACAACATACAAAGATGTCCTAGACAGAGTTGAAAGCCACCTCACTATCCTCAACCGCTACAACGTGAAAAGCCACTTTGAATTTGCCTATACCGCAAACAGAAGGGTTAGAGAGGCACTTATAGAGCTTTTACCTAAGTTCACAAGCGTCGGCCTTAACGAAGTGGAGCTTGCTTCAATAATGGAAATAATTGGAGACGAAGAGCTGGCAAAAGAAGTTCTAGAGGGACATATCTTCTCAGTCATAGATGCCATGAATGTTTTAATGGACGAAACCGGAATTGAAAGAATCCACTTCCACACCTACGGCTACTATCTCGCCCTAACTCAATACAGAGGTGAAGAGGTAAGGGATGCTCTGCTCTTTGCATCCCTTGCTGCAGCTGCTAAAGCCATGAAAGGAAACCTTGAGAGAATAGAACAGATTAGAGACGCTTTGAGTGTCCCAACAAATGAAAGGGCAATAGTGCTTGAAGAAGAACTTGAAAAGGAATTCACGGAATTTGAAAACGGTCTTATTGATATGTCTGACAGACAGCTTGCCTTTGTGCCAACAAAGATTGTAGCATCTCCTAAGAGCACCGTTGGAATTGGAGACACAATTTCAAGTTCTGCTTTTGTCAGTGAATTTGGTATGAGAAAAAGGTAGTCTCCTTTATTTTTTAATTTTGGACAAAATTTATATATGAGAAAAAATAAAAAAGTATCTGGCAGAGTGTTTTTAGTATTCTGCTCGCTCTAATCACTTAGGAGGTGGTAATATGCTTTTAGAAGCCCCGGTTTATAAAGAGATTTTTGGAGCTGTGAAGATTTACGAACTGCAAAAAGTCATCAAGATGGACACAGAGACTGAAGATGTTCCCATGTTCACTGTTCAAAATATCCCGAGGGAAGATATCTACAGAACCATTGGAGAAATGGCAATAATTGTGCCGATGAAAAACGAAAAGCTTCACTTGGTTGATGGTGTTCTCAAGGCAATCCCCCACAAATCGCCAATCATAATAGTCTCCAACAGCAAAAGAAAGGGGCCCAACAGATTCAAGCAGGAGGTAGATTTAGTAAAACACTTCTGCAATTTGACACACTCGAAGGTTATTATGATCCACCAAAGAGACCCCGGACTAGCGGAGGCGTTCAGAGAGACTGGATATGAAGACATCTTAGACGAAAACGGACTCGTGAGAAGCGGAAAAGGAGAGGGCATGCTCATAGGAATTATGCTTGCTAGGGCAATAGGAGCCAAATACGTAGGATTCATCGATGCTGACAACTACATCCCCGGAGCTGTAAATGAATACGTCAAGGACTATGCTGCTGGCTTCCTGATGAGTGAGAGTGAATACGCAATGGTAAGGCTACACTGGAGGCACAAGCCCAAAGTCAGCAGAGGAACCCTTTACTTCAGAAAATGGGGAAGGGTAAGTGAGATAACCAACCGCTATCTGAACCAGCTGATAAGTGAGAAGACCACATTTGAAACCACGATAATGGCAACAGGCAATGCGGGAGAGCACGCAATGACAATGAAGCTTGCGGAAATCATGCCGTTTTCAACGGGCTATTCAATAGAGCCCTATGAAATAGTGTACCTTCTTGAGCGCTTCGGCAGCTGGGAAAACGTAGAAGAGTTCCAAGATGTTTTTGACCAAGGAATAGAAATATTCCAGATAGAAACGCTAAACCCCCACTTCCACGAGGATAAGGGACAAGAACATGTAAAGGAGATGGTGCTGCTGTCGTTAACCACAATATACCACTCAAAACTCGCATCAGAACGGTTGAAGAGGCAGATTTTAGAGGACCTCAGAATGCACGGAATAATAACAGAAACCGAAGAACCACCAAAACCAAGGATCATGAGACCGATAAAAGACATAGACCCCAAAAAGTGGATGAACGTACTTGAGTCAAACCAAGAAACCCTCCTGAGGTTCGACTTATGAGGGTAATCTTCCTGGACTTGGACAAAACCCTCATTGGAGAAGACTACTCTCCAGAGCCTGCAAAGGAGATAGTGGACTTCCTGAATGAAAAGGGGTTCAAGATAGTCTTTAACTCTTCAAAAACAAAGGCAGAGCAGGAGTATTACCGAAAAGCTCTCAAAGTCCCGGACCCCTTCATAGTTGAGAATGGGAGTGCAATTTACATCCCAAAGGGATACTTTCCCTTTGAATTTCCCCACAGCAGAGAGGATGAAAGTTATTACATCATTGAACTCGGCACAGGGTATGAGACCGTGAGAAAAGCTTTAGATGAGATAAGTGACCGCTTTGGGCTAAAATATTACGGAAACTCAACCATCGAAGAAATCATGGAATTTACTGGCCTTCCAAAGGAGCTTGCAGAACTCGCTGTGAGAAGAGAATACTCAGAGACGATTTTCAAATGGACGAAGGAAGGATTTCAAAAAGAGATAGAGCAAAGGGGGTTAAAGATCACAAGAGGGAGCAGGTTCTACACCGTTACCGGAGATACCAATAAGGGAAAGGCGGCAAGAATTCTAATAGACTTGTACTCCAGAATTGAAAAAGTAGAAAGCTACGCCGTGGGGGATGGAGAAAACGATATCCCGATGCTTGAAGTTGTTGACCATCCCTTTGCCATAAATATTCCACACAAAAGAGCTAAGAAGATAAAGACAATAAAAGAGCTTATGGAGGTGGTAATTTGAAGACACTCATCCTTGCCGGAGGAAAAGGAACTAGATTGTGGCCATTAAGCAGGGAACTCATGCCAAAGCAGTTTATAAGAATTTTTGACAGCACTTCTCTTTTCCAAAAGACCGTTGAAAGGGCATTAAAATTCTCAAAACCCAAGGAAATATTCATCGTTACAAACAGGGAGTATAAGTTCAGAGTTATGGACGATCTGAGGGAGCTCGGCATAGAGGTACCAGAAGAAAACATTCTCCTCGAGCCCGTTGGAAAGAACACCTTACCCGCGATTTTCTGGGGAATGAAGGCCATAGAAGAGAACTACGGAAAATCAAAAGTCGCTGTTCTGCCCTCAGACCACCTGATAAGAGTTAATGACGACTACATAAAGGCATTTGAAAACGCTGAAAAACTTGCAGACAAATATTTCATTACCTTTGGTATTAAACCAACGAGGCCTCACACCGGCTACGGCTATATAAAACCCGGAGAAAAACTCGAAGGAGGATACAGAGTAGCGGAGTTCAAAGAAAAACCAGACTACGAAACCGCAAAACGCTATGTCGAAGAAGGCTACTACTGGAACAGCGGTATGTTCCTTTTTGATAGCTCTCTATTCATCGAAGAAGTGAAGAATCTCGCGCCAGAAGTGTACAATGCCTTCGAAGATGCAAAGAGCATTGAAGAAGCATACGAGAAAGTCCCAGAGATTTCCGTAGATTACGGCATCATGGAAAAGACCAACAAAGCAGCCGTAGTGCCTTTAAACACTTACTGGAATGACCTGGGAAGCTTTGATGCACTATACGAAGCCTTTGAGAAAGATGAACATGGTAATGCCGTAAGCATAAGAGGGTTTAAAGGCGATTATATAAACGTAGATTCAAAAGACAATCTGATAATAACAGAAAGGCTAACCGCAACTGTGGGAGTGAAAGACCTAGTGATAATAGACACCGGAGATGCCCTGCTCGTAGCTAAGAAAGGAGAAACCCAGAAAGTCAAAGAGGTCTACAAAAAGCTGGTAGAAAAAGGAGATGAGAGATCCATAGTCCACAGAACTGCCTACAGACCCTGGGGTTCATATACCGTTCTTGAAGAAGGGGAGAGATACAAAATAAAGCGCCTAACCGTCCTGCCCGGCAAAAGATTATCCCTCCAAAGGCACTATCACCGTTCAGAACACTGGGTTGTTGTTAGAGGAACTGCGAAAGTAAAGGTCGGCGATAAAGAGCTCCTCCTAAGGCCGGGAGAGAGCACATTCATTCCCGCAGGGGTTGTCCACAGGCTCGAAAATCCGGGAAAAGTGATCCTTGAGGTCATAGAGACTCAGATCGGGGAATATCTAGGGGAAGATGACATTGAAAGGTTCCAGGATGACTTCGGGAGAGACTAAAAATGGGGAAAGAAAGCTGCAAAGACAGATGGGAAAGACTCAGCGAAACGCTCTCCTCCCTTTCAATTAGCCTACTCGGCACTATACTCTTCGTACTTGTGATAAGCTACTTCACTCTAAAGGGACTTGGGAATGCTAAGATCACCGTCCCCATTCAAGGGGTTAATGTAGAGATAACCTACCCAGAGATGAAACTCCCGATAGACCTCGACGCATTGTATAGGGTTATAATACTCCTCTTTGGTACAGTGTTAATTGGAATCCCTATACCCCTCCTACCTGAAAACATGAAGGCACTAAAGGGAGGAGTTGCACTAATTCAGGTTGCAGTCTTTACCTATGCATTCTATTCCTTCATAGCAATCATCCTTGAGCTTATAAAAGCACTTGCGTGAGGTGATGGTGATGGGCAAGATATTTGGGACGTTTGGAGTTAGAGGAATCGCAAATGAAAAGATAACCCCAGAATTTGCACTCAAAATGGGGATGGCATTTGGAACGCTCCTAAAAAGGGAACAGCCCGGCAAGGAGCTATGGGTCGTAGTGGGAAGGGATACCAGAGTTAGCGGCGAGATGCTCAAAAATGCCCTGATAAGCGGTCTTCTAAGCGTTGGAGTTAACGTCATAGATGTTGGCATAGCACCGACACCAGCGATTCAGTTTGCATGCAAGTACTTCAAAGTCGATGGAGGGGCTGTAATAACTGCAAGCCACAATCCACCTGAATATAATGGGATAAAACTCCTCGAGCCAAATGGTCTAGGCCTTAAAAAAGAAAGAGAAGCAATTGTAGAGGAGTTATTCTTCAAAGAAGACTTTTACAGAGCTAAGTGGGACGAGATAGGTCAGCTGGTTGAGAGGGACATAATAAGGCCCTACATAGACGCAATAAAGGCAAAGGTGGATGTGGAGGCAATAAGAAAGAGAAGACCCTTTGTCGTGGTGGATACTTCGAATGGTGCCGGCTCGCTAGTGCTTCCCTACCTTCTGAGAGAACTCGGCTGTAAAGTTGTTAGCGTAAACGCCCACCCAGATGGACACTTCCCGGCAAGGAATCCAGAACCAAATGAAGAGAATCTCCAAGGATTTATGAAGATCGTGAAAGCACTTGGAGCGGACTTTGGAATAGCCCAAGATGGCGATGCAGACCGCTCAGTCTTCATAGACGAGAACGGAAACTTTGTTCAAGGAGACAAAACCTTCGCACTCGTCGTGAAAGCAATGCTCGAAGAGAATAAAGGAGGCCTAGTTGTAACGACCATAGCAACATCCCACATAATAGACGAGCTCGCCAAAACCTACGGAGGAAAAGTCCTGAAGACAAAAGTTGGGGACCTCATAGTTTCGAGGGCACTGCTTGAGCACAATGGACTTGTAGGCGGAGAAGAAAACGGGGGAGTTATCTTCCCAGACCACGTTTTGGGCAGAGACGGAGCTATGACCGCCGCAAAAATAGTTGAAATCTTTGCAAAAAGTGGCAAAAAGTTCAGCGAGCTTATAGACGAGCTTCCAAAGTTCTATCAGGTAAAGACCAAGAGGCACATAGAAGGGGACAGAAAGGCTATAGTGGCAAGGGTAGCGGAGATCGCAGAGAAAGAAGGGCTAAAAATCGACACAACCGATGGGACAAAAATTCTTTTTGAAGACGGATGGGTGCTCGTAAGAGCAAGCGGAACAGAGCCAATAATAAGAATCTTTGCAGAAGCAAGAAGCGAAGAAAAAGCAGAAGAATACCTCAACATAGGACTGGAGCTACTGGAAAAAGCCTTAAAGGCTTAACTTTTTAAACTTTAATATTCCCACCTTTGGTTTCTTCAATCTTTAAATACCCCTAGAGATTATTCCTAAGTCGATGAGAAGAGAAGAGTATGTAAAGAAGTGGGCAACAATTCTTTTCCTCTCCATACTCACCGGGATAGTTGGTGGGCTAGGGGCAGTTGTCTTTAGAGAGATGATATCTTTTACGAGGTTGCTGTTTTTTGATATTCTACTTCCGCACATCTCTATCTATTATCACGGGTATAATCTTGGATACATCTTGCTTCCAGCAATAGGGGGCCTCATAGTTGCACCACTAATTAAAAGTCACCCTAGTTCCCATTAGATCGTTAGAGTTATAAGCACTTAAGTCTTTTGGTTGATTGGTGGTTGTTATGAACTTTCAGCAGGAAATCCTGATCATAAAATCCGAAATCTATCCGATAATCAGCAAACACTACCCGAAAAACACTCACAGGGAAATAATCAGCCTCTACGACCTAATAACCTTCGCAATACTAGCACACTTGCACTTTAACGGAGTTTACAAGCACGCTTACAGAGTCCTAATCGAAGAAATGAAGCTGTTCCCCAAAATCAGGTACAACAAACTAACAGAACGCTTGAACAGGCACGAAAAACTCCTGCTCCTAGCGCAGGAAGAATTATTCAAAAAACACGCCAGAGAATACGTTAGAATACTGGACTCAAAGCCCATTCAGACCAAGGAGTTGGCCAGAAAAAACAGGAAGGAGAAGAAGGGTTCTTCAGAAATCATCTCTGAAAAGCCCGCAGTTGGGTTTGTTCCCTCTAAAAAAAGTTTTACTATGGGTACAAGCTGACCTGTTACTCTGATGGGAACCTGTTGGCTTTGCTGTCCGTTGATCCGGCAAACAAGCATGATGTGAGTGTTGTCAGGGAAAAGTTCTGGGTGATTGTTGAGGAGTTTTCTGGCTGTTTTCTGTTTTTGGATAAGGGTTACGTTAGTAGAGAACTTCAGGAGGAATTCCTGAAGTTTGGCGTTGTTTACACGCCGGTGAAGCGGGAGAATCAGGTTAGTAATCTGGAGGAGAAGAAGTTTTACAAGTACTTGTCTGACTTTCGCAGGAGGATTGAGACTTTGTTTTCGAAGTTTTCTGAGTTTCTTCTGAGGCCGAGCAGGAGTGTTAGTTTGAGGGGGTTGGTTGTCAGGATTTTAGGGGCGATTCTGGCCGTGAATCTGGACAGATTATACAACTTCACAGGTGGTGGGAACTAGGGTAATTAAAAGTCATCCCGAACTAAAGGGGAACGGCATACCTGAAGTCATAGAGGCAGTAATATTTAAGAGAGGAGAAATAAAGGGCAAGCTGGCGGTTTTAAAGGTAGTAGCAACTTCAATCACCATTGGAAGTGGGGGAAGTGTTGGGAGAGAAGGCCCCATAGGTTTCATTGGAGCCTCACTAGCCTCAGCCTTAGCACAGACTTTTAAACTCTCTCCAGAACTGAAAAAACTCTTAACGACCTGTGGCTTGGCTGCAGGGATAGCGGGGACGTTTAATACTCCCTTTGCCGGAGCGATGTTCGCCCTTGAAGTCGTTTACATGGGGATATTTTCAATAAACCTCGTCCCGATATTCTTATCCGCTGTCGTGGCCAATACCGTGACATTGCTGTTCTTGGGAGATGCTTTTGAGGTCAATATCCCCCTCCAGATCGCCCATAATCACAGCGAACTTCTCTTCCTGTTCCTTATGGGATTACTGTTTGGCGTTCTAGCGGCTTATTGGGCAAAGTTTCTGTTCTGGCTGATAGATAGGTTTGAAGCTATTAAAACACCGCTGTGGACAAAGCTTTTTGTTGGGGGACTAAGTGTTGGCTTTATCGGGATGTTCTTTCCCAGATATGGGATACTTGGAGTTGGTTATGAAGCGATGGAGCTTGCCATTGCAGGATTGCTCCCCCTTGCAGTCCTTATCCTTTTAGGAATTGGAAAGATGGTAGCAACATCCGTGATGATATCCTCCGGCCACAGCGGCGGCATTTTCGCTCCCAGCCTTTATATCGGTGCCCTCCTCGGAGCAGCATATGGAACGGTTCTAAAGCTTTTCTTCCCCGCTATTGAAATCAACCCCTCCGTTTATGCCCTGGCAGGTATGGCGGCGTTCTTTAGCGGAATAACTCAGGCCCCAATAAACCAGATACTTATGGTAGCAGAGCTCACCAGAGGATATGGCCTCCTTCCGGGAGTTATAACCTCCGCAACAACTAGCTTTTTAACAGCCAGGTTTATTCTCAAGGGCTCCTCGGTATATACTCTCAAGCTCGAGCGGAGAGGACTTCACGTAAAAACCGGCCATCCCGTTATTTTAGAGACTATCCCCGTTGGTGAAATCATGACCACAAAGCCGGTCTTTGTTTACAAGTGGAATACACTAAAATATGTTGAAGAGCTCGTTGCAGAGACCGGCCACGATTGCTTTCCAGTTGTTGATGAACAGATGAACGTACTGGGGATAGTGGGAATAAAGGACTTCCTGAACCTGTCTCATAGAATAAAAGCACTACCGATAGAGAGGTTTTTGCGCAAAGAGTATGGCGTCGGATATTTGAACGAAACAGCCCAGGATGCATTTGAAAAACTTATGAAGCATGACCAAAACCTCCTTCCGATTATTGAAAGCCCCGAAAACAAAAGGCTTATTGGTGTTGTAACAAAGAGGGACATCTACAAGGCATATTATAGGGCATTAAAAGAAATGTATATAGAGGAATAATCATTTTGAAAGCATTCCAATCATGTAAAAGAGGAGTTTTGCGGCAGTTAAGGCTGTAACATCCCCAAGCTCCATTCCTGCAACTTCCATTATATCAAAACCAATGACCTCTTTGTTCTTCACTAACCATTCCAGTGCCTCTACAACCTCCCAAAACCTTAATCCACCGGCTTCTGGAGTCCCAGTTGAAGGAACCATTGAAAGATCAAAGACATCTATGTCTACTGAAACATATACCGGCTCTGGAAGGTCTTTTACAATCTCTTTGAACCTTTCAACGGTGTAGTTCCTTGCATGAACCCAAGGTATGTCAACCTCTCTGGCATACTCCACTTCCTCTTTTGTGCCGCTCCTTATTCCAAACTCGGCAACTTTTATCCCAAGTTCTGAAATCCTTCTGGCGACGCATGCATGGTTCCATGGATTGTCTTCATAGCTCTCCCTTAAATCGAGGTGGGCATCAAAAACCACGTAGCTTTTCGGTTTTAATGCCTTCACTGGAGCGAAAGTCATTGAGTGCTCACCGCCCAAGATTATGGGCACGACCTTGGGATTAGCTTTCTTTATTTCTTCTATAGTTTCAATGCCTCTTTTTATGGTTTCAAGAGGGTTACCAGCGACGATTGCTAAATCACCAACGTCAGCTATCTTTACCTCTGCAATATCAATGTCGTAGTCCAGAATGTAGCTCTCAAGATTGAGCGTGGCCTGTCTTATCAGGGTAGGCCCGAACCTTGTTCCAGGTTTGTAGGAAGTTGTTCCATCAAAGGGAATGCCGAGGATTACAAAGTCAGCTTCCTCAATATCGCTCATTGGAAACTCAAGCTTTAGCGTCTCATAGGTATAGAGGAGTTCCATCATCCTTCACCCGGAGAGGGTTTGGAATAGGGGTTAAAAAGTTTTGCAAGATTAAAAGCTAAAGAGGAACGACAATTTTCTCATTGGGTCTTAGAGAAACTTCTTTGCCAGCTATGCTAAGCTTAATGACCTCCTTGCCCTCGTCACTCTTCACAATGACTTCTTTTAGACTGACCCCTCCCCGGCCTGAAGGGCGAAGCTTTCGGAAAGGAAAAGTAATTGCACTTGATGAAAAAGAAAACATCATCTCAGTACCCGCCGAAAAACGAGAGTTGTAGAACTCACGGGTGCTGGAGACTCACTCTTCGGAACAATAATGGCAGGCATCTCCCAAAGAGATTCTTTAAAAGAAGCAATAGAGCGAGGAATTAAAACTGCAAGTAAAGTTGTTGGAAGCCCCAGGAATCTCATAAAAATTTAAGATAAGAAAAGAGTCACTCGCCTTCCCCTTTGAGCTTCATTATTTTTATTCTGCCAAGGGTTTCCCAGTATTCAACGTTAATGCCCTCTCTAAGCTTGTCCTTGATCTCGTCATCAACGCCCGTTGCTATTGGGACGTCAAAGAGCTCGTAGGTCTCCATGTCCATGAGCTGGACTGTGTCTGGAGTGATTGCTATAATCTGCCCAGTCCTTTTGTCGATAATTGGGACATCAACTTCAGCGCTTGTTGGCTTCACGATGCTCCTAACCTTGCCGTCAAATATTCCAACGGCCTCAATTCTTGCCTTTGCTGAACCGTGCTTACCCGGGGATGAAACTGTAATGTTGGTTATCCTGCAGGGTTCGTCATCAATAAGGATGTATCTTCCGGGTTTGAGCTTACTAACCTGAACTCTGGTTTTGTCTCCCATTTTTCTTACCTCCCACAAACGTTCTTGATGTGGTTTATTTTAAGCATTTAAAAAATTTTTGAAAATATTTCACCAGAGCAAACTTCCCTCATAGTTTATCAAAACTTCGTTGACAACGGTCCACGCCATCAAAGGTTCCCTGTAAATGCTGACCTTTTCTCCCTCCACTTCACTCAAAAAGTCCCCATGGGGAAAGCCCCCAACAACAACAGCCGGTGAAGTATAACTGACCAGCCTTTCTCCGAGCTCTTTAGGAGTCAATAAATTCCCAGTTTCATGCATTATGAAAACACCGTCTGGCTTTATCTCCCCAAGGAGCTCCAAAAGCGTCTTTTTCTCCATCCTCAGAAGTTCAAGACCCTTAGGAACGACTTTGTCTTTGAAAAGGCTTTCCATCAGCCCTACAAAACGGTTATAATTCCGCGGAAGCCGGGTTTCGGGTTTAATGTAGATAACCTCATTGTTCCTTGTGTGCACATAAACCCTAAGCTCCCCCTCCTTGTTCAATATACTCTCAAGGGCGTTTATAAGGCAGAAATGAACTATATCCGGCCTTCCCCTTCTGTCTCCATCTTCTAACATTTTGAGTGCTGAATGGTGGTATGTTGAATCAAGGAGCACTTCATCCGGCTTCTTTCCCCTCTTCTTTGCATAGTTGACAACTGAGGGGTGATCCCTTATCTTTTCCGGGACAAGTTCGAGTTCACTATCGGCTATTATCAGATGGAGCACCTTCCATCACCTCCACGTGGATATTTCTTTTCTTTATTTCCTGCATTATCTTTGAGTACGTGTCGTCTCTCATCCCCAAGACTTCGGGAGGAATTACTCCATATGCACATTCCCCACCCATAACGATTCTGGAAATTATAGCGGCCGTGAACCCCGTCACTCTCGCCATAGAAGTAAAGCCATCCTTTGCTTCATCATAAAGGATGTACCTAATTTCCTTCTCTTTTCCATTTTGGTACCCTCTGCCGTAGACTTCCATTATCGAAAAGTCCTCGCTCTCGTAATTCATTAGTGGGGCAATGACCTTAAGCGTAAAATCAACGTTTTCTTCCTCAAAAAATCCGAGCTCTTTCAGGACTTTCATTTTTTCCAGATGTCCGGGCCACCTGAGGGTTCTCTCCTCGAGATGATTTGCATTTACTGTCTCAATAAGGGTTCTCAGACCATCACTTACAAACTCTTCAAATTCGAAATCTTTGAGCTTTACTTTCCAGATTCTTTCCAGCGGGGCTACTTCTACAACTTCACCATCCTTTACGATTCTTGCCTTTCTTGTGTATTCTTCGATTAGGTCATACGGCGACCAGGTGATTTTATAGTAAAGGGGCGGCTTTGGGATTTTTGGAAGCCCACCTACACGGATTATTCCCTCTTCAAGAGGGTTTAGCTCTTGGTATATCCTCCCCAAGAAGACATTGCTGAGCCCCGGAGCAAAACCTGCATCAACAACAGCCGTTATATTTGCTTTTATGGCCTCTTCCCTAAGCGCTAACGGATTTTCTGGCATAAAAGAAACGTCTACAATATCTACTCCAGCTTTTATGGCAGCTTTTAGAGTTCTAAATCCAAACCTCCCCGGAAGAGCACCTACAACAAGATCAAAGCCCTTTATTGTCTCTACCAAGCTTCCAAAGTCAGAGGCGTCTACCTTTATCGGATTAGCATAGGTTTTCACGTCTTCCAATCGACTCAAGTCTCTATCCCCTGCCCAGACTTCAAAATCATTGCTCAGATCATAGGCTATCGCCTTTCCAACATTGCCAGCTCCTAATACTAAGATGCTCATATTGTTCACCGCTCTAAGATTAGAGCCAAAGGTATATAAAATGTTGTTTCGGATTTATTATGATGATACTAAACCTACCGAGCTTCTTAAGAAGAAGAGGACTGCCAAAGGAACTACTGGAGAGTAAAGAGGCCAAGATAATGCACATAAGTGATACTCCTGACAATATATATCCTTTCATTTTGAACTTAATAGAAAAAACTATGCCAGAATACATCATCCATACTGGAGACCTTGTGGACAACATAAAACTCGAAAGAAGGCCTGAACTAAAAGAGCGGTATGCTGAGAGGGTAAAAGAGCTGTTGGACATACTTGAAAATTCCGGAGCTGAGGTGTATATTGTTCCGGGAAACGAAGACAGTGAAGAAGTCCTCAAAAAACTCGCCAAAAAAGCCCAGATAGTACAGCCCGGCGACATAATTAAGATAGGTAGCCTAAAGCTTGCCCTAACACATGACCCCGGCCAGCTAAGTCCTCCAAAAAATGTCGATTTCATTCTCTACGGGCACAACTTCAGGAAGCTCTATCATGGCCTAAATGGGCTTTTAAACGTGAACTTCATCCTTTTGGGAAGCAAAAGAGTTGTTAGGGTTAACTACCCGGATGGTACGAATTTTGAACGGGGGTACAAACTAATGAGGGGATTGTGATGAGGTTAATGCGCTTTGGACCCTCGATGCTCTTTTTAAGGACATCAGACGTTGAGGGTGGCGAAAATTTTCTAAAAAACCTTTTTGGGATAACAGAACTTTCGGTTGACGAGGCATGGGATCAAAGCGGAGAACTTGACACAATAATCTTCGTAACCCCCACAGAAGAATGGAAGACTGTATTGAACCCAAAGAAAGGTGCCTTTTTGGTCAGAATGCGTAGTGATAGCGTTTTAAAGGAGCTCTTAAATGCAAAAGCACCCTTTGAGAGGGCAAATCTTGGGCCGCAGATAATCCTTCTGAGAGTACCAAAAGAAGCTGAAAAAGCTTCTGAAGTAATCCCCAAAAGATATGGGGGGATAGAGACAAGCTTTGCTGAGGGCATTAACGAGGGCGAAGAGCAAGATACTCTTCTTTTGGTAACAGACAAGAAATTAAGTGAATCTGTGGGCATAAGGGACATAAAAGAGGCCTTTTTGATTAGAAAAAACTTCGTAGAAGTTTACAGAGCCCTGAGAACTGATTTACCCATTCTGCTTTTCAAACTGCTCCCTGAAGGCTGGAAAGAGCTCACCATAAGAATCTACGACACCGAAAAGAGATACGAAGAGAACATAGAAAGGGTGCTCCTAGTCCTTGAAGACCTCGACCTTGGATACGTCGTGAGTGAAGGATGGGACTGGGACTATCCCCGGCCTTTCATGAGAATTAGGGTCTACAAAATAAAGCTAATAACATGGGAAGACCCCCTCAGAATAAAGTTCCTCCTCAAAGGATTGGAGTATAGAGGTTATCAGAGATTTGCGGATATAGACGTATTCTTTGAGGGCAAGAAAATTCCGTGGGTGGATGTGTCTAAGGAGTGTGCATCCAAGTTTGAACTCGCAAAAGCAGCGAGAGAAGAACTTGAAAGCCTGCTAAGCGAGGACACAAAGAAAAGGCTACACGAGATTGAGGATCGGCTTTTGAAAGGAAAGGTTCCAAACGAGTGAATTAGCCCTTCTTTCTTATTTTTGCAACAAAAAATCCGCTTGTATTATGCTTATCTGGATAAAATCTCCTCGCCTTGCTGAGCTCCTCGCTAAGCTCTATCCCAAAGGGTGCTGTTAGAGCTGGTTCACCGTACTTAAGGGGGAGAAGCTCAATATCAAAGTTGTCCAGAGCCCACTGAACAACAAACTCATTCTCCTCCGGCTCTAAAGAACAGGTAGAATAAACTAACACTCCCCCCTCCTTGAGGTTCTCTAAAGCGACCTTTACCATTTGCATTTGCAGGTTCTGACAGAACTTTATGTCTTCCAGTGTTCTGTTTGTCTTTCTTTCCGGGTTTTTGTGAATGGTTCCCGAGCCCGTGCAGGGTGCATCGAGAAGAATCTTATCAAACTCAATTTCCAGCTCTCCCATGTAGAGAGAGCTTTTGTGGAAAAGGATTGTGTTCGTAACTCCCAGCCGGGAGAGGTTTAGCCTTGTTTCCTTAAGCCTATCCTCCCCAACATCAAATGCATATATAACCCCCTTATTTTCCATAAGCTGGGCAAGATATGAGGTTTTTCCACCCGGAGCGGCTGCCATGTCTGCAACGACTTCTCCCGGCTTTGGGTCTAAGGCTACCGGTGGGTACATAGAAGATGCTTCCTGAACGTACAGCAGACCGCCAAGGTACTCTGGCGTGGAGGTTATGGAAAAAGGTTCCCTAGTTAAGCAGAAACCCTCTCTTGCCCAAGGAACACGCCTAAATTGAAAACCTTTTTTGTTCAGCATTTTGGTAAGTCTCGGAATCTCAATACGAAGGGTGTTAACTCTAAAACACCTAGGCAGGGGTTTTTCCATAGCCTCAGCTATTTTTAAAGCCCTCTCGCCCCATAACTCAAAGTATCTCTCTGCAAACTCCTTTGAGTATCCAAGGCTGAAAAGTCTCTCTATCATAAAGGGAAATTTAAAAGGGGGATTTATTAGGTTTATCCCTATCTCTCAAATGGGTTTTCTTTTATGCTTTCGTTAACAAACCGCACTATGTGCCTTACGTCCTGCTCTATTGTATCTATCTCCGGCTTCATAAAGACATAAAGCACATTTGTCTTCGGCGTCAATGAAACGTGCTTGACGTTTTCAACTTTTGAAAATCCCTGAAGAAATTCCTTCAGCAGTTCAACGTCCCTTTTCTTCTCAAAGAGTGCTTCATATTGTATTCCATTTACCTCCACTATCTCCCTCTGCAAAAGCTCCTCATCCTCTATATTTGGCCTAAAGCGGTAGTAGCCTTTCTGTATCAGGTGCGCCTCGCGTTTGATTGTTGCATAGGGCTTTATCACAAAGTATATCTTGTCATGCCTGTTTATCAGCTTCGAGATAGGAAAATAGAATATACTCTGCCTTGGTAAAAGAGTTAGTGTGTATTCAAACTTGTCAATGTTTCCTTCGTTGACCTTGTAAAACGCCCTGAATCCTACATATCCCCCAAGCCAGACGTAATTCTTGTCCTTGGGCTTTACAACCTTCTCTATCGTTCTCAGGTAATAATCCATTATTCCCAGATTGAGCTTCCTACCTTTGTAAAACTGCAAAGTGGCAGCAGCACCCAAAACCATTATCAAAAACAACATTTCTGGTGTGACCTTCATGATTAAACCTCCTCTATTGGGTAATACCTTTGAAACGTCATATCATCAATTATCTCAAAATTGACCTTTCCCTCTAAAACCTTTACTATATCCTTAACTATCCTCGCATGAACTGCCCAATTAACTGCCATTTCAAATGGACTCCTGGGAGTCCTTCTTGCCAATCCAAGGAATATCACTACTTTGTTGTCTTCTTCCATAATCATACTTACAATCCCCAGACTAACTATATCCTCTCCACTTATAGGTTCCTTCACCTTCTTGAGCTCTTTGTAGATTTCCTCAATCTCCAACTATTAACCCCCCAACTCTCTCAAGCCATTCTAAACCCCTCGGCTCTTCTTCAAACATGGGCAACGTTACAATGTCCACTCCTTTGAATTTTTCCTCTATCTTTCTAAGCACCTTTCTTTGAGCATCTATTTTTACTCTCAGCATTGAAACTTCTTCCTCAAGCTCAATGACTTTGTTGACAACAATAAGATTGAGGGGTATTTTGAACTTTCTTAAAGCCTCGTAAGCCCTCTCCGTCTCATACAGCGGTAGCATTTCGGGATTCATCACCGCTACAACGCTGGTCTTTTTTGGGTTTGTAAGGACGCCTCTGACAAAGGCAATTTCAGCTTTATACTGCTTAAGCTCCTTCATTACGGGGTCTTCCTCCTCTTTACTCGGAAGTTTATATTCTTCGCCCTCAATTACGAATTTTCTTTCTCCCTGTATGTTTTCGATTGCTCTTCTCTTTTCCAGAATCTTCTTCCGTATCTCTATGAGCTTCTCCGTCCAGATACGGGCAATTTCAGGAAGGGCCAAAACTCTCAAAGTTAATCCGGTCGGAGGAGTGTCAAAGACTATAATATCCCACTCATCTCCTCTTTGCAGTATCTCTCTGATTGCCTCAAGAGTAGCGTATTCTTCTATACCAGGAGAAAAGCTGAGCACTTCAAAATACTTCTCAAGGTTTATCACCGTAAGATACCTGTACATGTGCTTTAGGTTCTTTTCAAGATGCTTCAAATAAGCTTTAATGAACTTTTCCATGTCGAGCTCCATTGCATAAAGGTTTTCAGCGATTGCTTTAGGCTTGTCGTTTAACTTAACTTCAAATACATCGCCCAGGTTGTGGGCAGGGTCTATCGAGACTATCAAAGTTTTGTAGCCTTTCTTTGCGAGGGCAACTGAGACTGCAGCAGAGCTCGTTGTTTTTCCCACTCCCCCCTTTCCAATGAAGAATAAGACCCTGAATCCTTCTTTTGGAGCCAAATAATCCTTCACCGTTATCACCTCACGTTATTTCAAACATTGCAGCGATTTCACCGAATATATCATCCATTTCTCCCGCTCTTCTCTGCATTACGTAGATTTCCCTCACCATGTGGGGCATTAGTCTTATGACAAGTGTTGTCGGCGGGGAAGGGATACCTACAAACGATCCCATGAGAACAAGTGCGAACACATTTTCAAGCTCCCTTTCCTCAAACTCAAGATATTCCGTAGAGCGTGCCTTAAATGCACTAAAAAATCCCCTAAAAAATGCCTTTAGATTTTCAAACATTTAACCACCCCGTTTTAATTGTTAATGGGTTAAGGGATTTCTCTTGCATAACATACATCCCCCCAAAACCATGTGGAAAAGAAGTCTATAGTTAAGGCCAATAAGATGGTTTGAGAAGTCGCCATAACTCCCCAAGAGAAACGCACAAAACCCAGTAAAAACCCGCATAGGCATGAACGTCCAACAAAATGCCATTTTTAAGAATGTTTTCATCAAACCACCTCAACAAAAAATAAATAAAATAAGAAAAGGCCTCACGCTGGAGCTGCTTCGTATTCCTCTGCTGGCCTCTTCCAAGCGAGATAGAAATCATACGCTAGAAGGATGTTGAGCACTAAGCCCACTAAGAGAGAACCCTTCACAGCTACTAATGTGCTTCCTTCGAGCGGAACTGCCGCTATGTACCAAACAAGCCCTGCCGTAACTGTTATCCAGAGGAAGAGTGCTGGGATTAAGACGGCGTAGGTCCATTTTCCTGCCCTTTGTATCTTGTAAGCCCACAGAGCAGCCGTTAACATTGCAATTGAAGCTAATAGCTGGTTCATACCGGCAAATGCTGGCCAGAGAACTTGGTAACTAGCACCCCATGCCATCCAAGTTCCAAGTGCTGCGATTATTATCGAGGCAACCCACTTGTTTGTGATGGTCTTCCATATCCCCTCGCTCGTATCTACTACCATTCCAAAGACTTCTTGCCATGCGAATCTTCCAAGCCTTGTAGCGGTATCGAGAGTTGTCAATGTGAATGCTGAGACCCAAAGAGTTGCAAATGTCTTTCCAAGTGTGACGTCTATTCCGTACATGTCGGCAAGTCCTTGAGCGTAACCACCGATGAAAGTGTCAAGTCCGCCTTTAGTGATGTATTGGGTTCCCCATTCTACTGCATTTGCGCTTAGTCCGGTGAGCTTAACACCGTAAACAGCTATAGCCGTAATGACTATTGTTGAAAGGAATCCCTCAGTGAACATTCCACCATAGCCAACGAGCAGTCCGTGAATTTCCTTGTCAAGCTGCTTTGAGGTAGTTCCAGAGGCAACTATGGAGTGGAAACCGCTCAAAGCACCACATGCGATGACCAATGGAACCGTAGGCCAGAACGGTGATGGTTGTCCACCAACGACATTTGCTGAGAATGTTGTAAATGCCGGGGCTTCAAATGGCTTTGCAATGGCTATGAACGCTATACCTCCAATTAGGAGTCCAAACCAAAGAATGTAGGCGTTTAAGTAGTCTCTGGGCTGGAGGAGAACCCACACTGGCAGTGAAGATGCCACAATGATGTAAATCATCAATATAATGTTCCAGTAGTGGTATGCTTGAGTGTAAGCAGCACTTGTTGGGTCTGTCTGTCCTTGGACGAAGATTAATGGGTTGTTAAAGCCAATCCATACTGCAACAACAAGAAGCACTAAGCCTACAACTGTTGCGACATAGAAGTTCACGTTCATCTTGTACATCATCCATCCTACAATAACTGCCACTAGGAGGAACAACAGTGTTGCCGTTGCAGCTTCTGGAGTTAAGACCAACAACCTTGCTGTAACAGCTACAAACGCCGCAACCACCAAGAGTAGGGTAAACCATATGTAAACCTCAAATGCAACTCCTGTTCTCTTGCCCATAATCTTTCCTGCAATCCACTGTACTGACTTACCATCGTATCTTACTGAAGCCATTAAGGCTAGGTAGTCGTGTACTGCACCAATAAAGACGTTTCCGAACCATACCCATAGCAATGATGGAAGCCATCCCCATGCCATTGCCAGTGCTGGACCGGTTATAGGTCCTGCTCCTGCTATTGAAGCGAAGTGGTGGCCATAGAGCACTAATGGATGTGCTGGGACGTAATCAACACCATCATAGAGCTTGTGTGCTGGAGTTGGCCTGTTTACATCTGCTCTGACAACTTTGTTCTGAAGGCTTTTTCCATAGGTAAAGTACATTGCCACGTATATAATTGCAGCTGCAAGTATTATAACTGCAGAGTTCATCTAGGCACCCCCAATTCGAAATTTATCGTAATATTATGGTAGCGATAATATATATGCCTTTCGGAAATTTAAAGTCATCATGAACAAATTTAACAACTGCACCAAAATATTAGCAAAATTATTCAATTTTCCTCATTGTTTAAGTAAAAAGAATTAGAATCATAAAAGATAGAACTAAAAGCCGAGATTCAACCCAACTCTATTAGTGGTTGACCTGTGTCGACGGTGTCTCCTTCTTTGACAAGGATTTTCTTAACAACGCCATCCTTTGGAGAGGGGATCTCGTTCTCCATCTTCATTGCCTCAAGCACAAGCAACCCCTGACCAGCCTTAACCTCATCACCCTCCCTAACCAAAACCCTAAGCACCTTACCCGGCATTGGCGCCGTAACAACATTCTCACCAGCCGGCACTGGAGCAGAAGAAACCCCAACCGGCGCTGAAGGAGCCGATACCGGAGCCGGAGCAGGAGTAGCGACAGGAGCACCAGCCTGAACAGGAGCTGCCGAAGGAGCATAGGCTGGCATAGTTAAATCTTCAAGCTTGACTCCTTCAACTCCGACTTCATACTCTCTTCCGCCAACGTAAATCTTTATGATCTTTCCTCTGGGCTTTTCTTCAAGGGGCTTTAGTTTTCCTTGCTTTCTAAGTTCAAAGAATTCCAAGGCAACCTGCGGGAAGAGGCAGTAAGTTACAACGTCTTCCTCCTTCTCAAGGTAGCCCTTCTCTTCAAGCTCCTTCTTAGCCTTCTCAAGCATAGGTTCAAGCAGATCAGCGGGCCTGACATCTATCGGTTTCTCATCGCCAAGAATCAACTTCATGATTTCCTCCTTTATTGGAGCCGGGGGCCTGCCATAGAGACCTTTCACATAGTTCTTTGTCTCTTGAGAGACCATCTTATATCTTCCAAACAAGACATTGAGTACGGCCTGAGTTCCGACTATCTGGGACGTTGGGGTAACCAGAGGTGGGTATCCGAGGTCTTCCCTAACCCTTGGAACCTCTTCAAGAACTTCATCAAGCCTGTCCAGAGCTTTCATCTCTTTGAGCTGGGAGATAAGGTTTGAATACATGCCCCCAGGAATTTGGTGAACTAAAACGTTTGGATCTCCATGAAGAGCCCTTTTGTTCAGTAGGTGATCGTATTTTTCTTCAAGAATCTTCCTCAGATACCTAGAAATCTCGAAGATTAACTTCATATCAAGTTTGGGCTTGTTCTCACCTTTTAGGGCATAATAAATGCTCTGAATTGCAGGCTGGGCTGTTCCATTGGCCAGTGGATAAATCGAGGTGTCTATTAAGTCAGCTCCAGCCTCAACTGCTTTTAAGTAAGTTGCAGAGGCCAAACTGCTCGTTGCATGGGTGTGAACATTAACCTTTATTCCGTAGCGGTCTTTGATTTCTTTCACAAGATTGTGAGCCGTTTGGGGATCCAAAAGGGCAGCCATATCCTTGATTGTAATATAATCAACGTCAAGCTCAATCAGCTCATCAACTTTCTGAAGATAATATTCCAAAGTGAATATCTTCCCGGTAGTATAGCTTATCGTCCCCTGAACCTCCGCTCCGACTTCCTTGGCTTTTTTGATTGCGGTCTTCATGTTTCTAACGTCATTTAGGGCATCAAAAACCCTAAAAATGTCAATACCATTTTTATGTGCCAGCTCAACGAATTTTTCCACAACATCATCCGGATAATGTCTGTAGCCGACCAAGTTTTGCCCTCTAAGCAGCATCTGAAGTTTTGTTTTCTTTATGTGCTCCCTTAGGAGTTTTAGCCTTTCCCAGGGGTCTTCCCGTAGGAACCTTAGGGCTGCGTCGAAGGTCGCTCCTCCCCATACTTCCATAGAGTAAAAGCCAATTTTATCCATTTTTTCGGCTATTGGAAGCATATCTTCTGTTGATAGCCTAGTAGCAATAAGTGACTGATGAGCATCCCTAAATGTGGTGTCAATTATCTCAACCATTTCTATCACCTCAACCGATTGTGAATCCTAAACCTCTCGTTACCCCATCAAATGATTATCGACTTATAAATGTATGCACCTGCCATTATTGCGAGATATTCTTTATCTCGTCTGCGTAATTAGTATGCATTATTTGTTTGATTTCATCCACATCTTCAGTATGGCCGAGGGCCCACATTAATTTTGTAACCGTTGCTTCTTTTGTCATGTCCTTTGCCGAAATAACCCCCGCCTCAAGTGCTTTCATACCCACTTCATATCTGCTCAAATCAACTCCACCATACAGTGCCTGAGTAGTCACAACTACAGGAATTTCCCGGCTTATGCTCTTTATTTTCTCTAGGAGGTTTCTCTTTCTATAGGGAATACCCCCAGTACCATAACTTTCAAGTATAAGTCCCTTATACCCCATGTCCAAAAGACCGTCAATAACTCGGGAGTCAAGACCGGGAATTAGTTTAAGCACAAATACCCGAGGATCATATTGAGTGTCCAACTTTAAAGAACCTCTAGGCCGGGAATAAGAATCAAGAATGTTGGCGTTATACTTAATTTGACCACCTTCATCTATGTAGGCTATATCAGGGTAGTTTATACTCTTGAAAGCGTCTACATCCACGCTGTTAATCTTCGAAACCCGGCATCCGTTCATGACTTTTCCATTAAACACGACAAATATGCCTCCGATTTTAGCTTCCATAGCAAAAAGTAGCGAATCTCTGAGATTTTTAACAGCATCACTACCCGGTTCTGTTATCGGCTTCATAGCACCGGTTATAACAACGGGTTTAGTAGGATTCTGTACCATGAAGCTAAGCATAGATGAAGCATGCGCCAGAGTGTCCGTTCCGTGAGATATTACAATGCCATCATAGTCTCTAAGACCGGAGTAAACCTCTTTTGCTATTATTTCCCAGTCCTCCGGTTGAATGAGCGTGCTGTCGATATTCAAAATATTCTTGGTATGTATTTCGTATCCATTGTGTAATTTAATACCCGCGTGCCGTAAAATTTCATTGATGTCTAAAGAGCTCTTAAAACCCTCTTCTGTCTTCACACTGGCAATAGTACCCCCAGTTCCCAGCACTAAAATTTTTTTCATAAAAGGCACCCCACTTATAAATTGAGGCCGGTGACTTTTAATCTTTTTTACAAAATTTCGAGGTTTTATGCTCCAATTTATTGACATATTATTTAGGTCATTTATATATAATTCCCCAATATGACAAAAACAATCTGAATGGCTATTCCTACCCATAAAACCTCATTTTCCTAACAGCGTGTTTAGACCGATGATTTCACGATTCTTGGGTGAGAAAATATTCATCAATAATGGACCCAACCAAAATGAAATCAGCTTGACCTTGTTTTTCAAAAATAACAACAATCGCGTGTCTTTTTGTTACAAAAATGGATCATAAAAATAAAAAAGCAAATAAAAGCCTTCATTCGGGCGGTGCATTGAACTTCTGCTTATCAAATTCCTTGAGTACAAATTTTGAGACAAACATGACACCCAATGGGTCACCGGTAACGTTAAGCATTGTGTTGAACATGTCAATGACCACGTAAATACCTGCTATCCATCCTACCGGATCCAGTGGCAGTCCTAGAGTCTGAAGGGTTATAGCGGCAATCATAATACCTCCACCGGGAACTCCCGCAACTGCTGCAGCACCGAAAACACCCATTATTAATGCAATTGCCACGTGAGCTACAGTCAGATGGGCCCCATACATCTGAGCAGCCCAAACTGCATAGATGGGCATTTCAGCAGCAACGGCTTGCATGTTAATAGTGGCAGCAAGAGGTATTATAACATCCGCAGCATCGTCTGGAACGCCCAATGTCTTAGTAACCCTCAGAGTAATTGGCATTGTCGCAGAGCTGCTTTGGGTAACAAATGCTGTTAGCATTGCCGGATATACCTTTCTCCAGTACTGCAATGGGTTTACTCTCAGGATCAACATTATAAACAACGGGTGAACAACCAGCAATATTGTAAGGTATGCAGCCCATTGTGTAAATACCATCTTTGCAAGAGAAGCCAGTCCCATTGCACCAACTGTTCCTACCAGGTTTGCCATCAGTGCAAAAATACCAACTGGTGCATACCATAAGATAAAGTCTACTATCTTATATATCAATGCCTGAAGAGACTCGAATAGCTTCTTGAGGAAGTTATGCTCTTCTGGAAGGGTGTTACCTAGTAAAGCAATGGCAAAACCTGTAAGTAATGCCATAATAATTATTTGCATTGTATTAAGCTCTAAAAAGGCTTTTATTGGATTGTTAGGGATAAAGCTTAGCAATACCTGGGATACAGATACCTCTGCCAGTTCTATTTGCTTTGAAGCTAGCTGAACTCCCAATCCGGGCTTTATTATATTGGCCCAAGTATATCCTATAATTGCTGCAATAAGACCAAAGACAAACCAGTAAACCAAAAATCCTCCAAAGATTTTTCCAAGTCTCTTGAAGCTTTGGACTGTTGTTACTGCTGTTGCTATGGAGACAAAAACCAACGGTCCAACGATAAATTTCAAAAGTGCTATAAAGACATCACCAAAGGGTTTTATAGTCGCTGCGCTCGGTCCTGCCACCCATCCTACAAGGGCACCCACAATTGCTGCTATAAGGGCATACAGGGGCCTTTTTCCAAGTTTCAAGACTTGTTCTACTCCCATATTTCATCCCCCAAAATATATGTTCAAATTTATTTGATGTATTCCAACAATATAAAGTTTTTGGAAATATGACAAGTTGTGCCCCCTCCTATATGAAGTAAAAGACCCCAAACTTGACAGATTTCATGATATATTGTTGATATAATATCATTGTGACAATAGAAAAAAGACATCAAGACATCAAATAGCCTGTTGTTCAAACGTCCTTTGTCATAATTCATAACACATCAACAAATTTTTCCTTGATTTCATCAATAGAGTTTGGATATTTATCCAACAACACCTCAATAGCCCTCTTTAGAACTTTGCTCATTGCCCCCACATCATCTTTTGTAGTAAACACAACCTTGTATTTTTGTATATACTCCTCAGGAACTACCTTAGAGAATACCGCCGCCGTTCCTGGCATAATCCCTGCAGCCCTTACCTTTTTCTTTTGAAAGCCTCGCCCTTCAGGGCGGGGATGCAGTAATCGAGAAACCGGCCAGAGAGCAGGAAAGCAAAAGAATGTTTTTAAACCAAAAACGTGTGAATTAATAACGAGAAGCAATGAAAAGAACCGTAACGCTCAAACTCCAACCCTCAAAAGAGCAGGAGAAAAGCCTCTTCGAGTTAGCCAATACTGGAGCAAAAGTCTGGAACGAGGTCAATTTCCTCCGGAGGCAACTCTTCTTCGACCACCAGCCCGTAGACTTCAACAAGACTGAAAAAGAGGTTTATGAGAAGTACAAGAAGGAGATTGGCTCCGCAACAGTCCAGCAAATTTGCAGGAAGAACGCCGAGGCGTGGAGGAGCTTCTTCTCCCTCGCAAGGAAGAAAAAAGACAGAGAACTCCCCAAGTGGATGAGACCAAAACCACCAAGCTACTTGAAAGATGACGGGAAGAGGAAACCCTTGATTGTCCTCAGGAACGACCAGTATAAAATTGAGGGGAACAAACTAATCCTCAAAGGGCTTGGAAAGTTCAAAAGGCTGGAAGTCCAGTTCAAGGGGAGAATTCACGTTAAGGGCAAACAGGGGCGGTTGGAAATCATCTACGATGAATCAAGACGCAAGTGGTACGCTCACGTGAGCTACACGGTTGAAAAACGGCTGACTGGAAACGAGTGGGTGGAAGTTCCAAGAAGACCAAAGGGCGACCTTTCAGCCGGAATTGACCTCGGAGTGAACAACTTAATGGCTGTTTATGTTGAGACCGGGGAAAGTTTTCTCGTTAATGGAAGACCCCTCAAGAGCATCGCCTTCTACTGGCAAAAAAGGATTGCTGAGTATCAATCAAAGCTCAACAAGTCCGGCTACAAGACAAGCAGGAAACTGAAAAGAATGTATCAAAAGGCCAAACTACAGGCGAGGCACTACATTAATACTGCAGTCAGGCAGATTGTTGAAGGGCTTTACGAAATGGGCGTCTCTACGATTGTAGTTGGTTATCCAAAGGGCATTGCGAGAAATTCTGAATGGGGTGAAAAGCAGAACTTCATCCTCTCCCACGTCTGGCGGTTCAATACAGTGATTCAGCGTCT
>NZ_KE387149.1:0-30136 GCF_000430485.1 Thermococcus sp. PK | reverse complement strand
CTCAACAAGTCCGGCTACAAGACAAGCAGGAAACTGAAAAGAATGTATCAAAAGGCCAAACTACAGGCGAGGCACTACATTAATACCGCAGTCAGGCAGATTGTTGAAGGGCTTTACGAAATGGGCGTCTCTACGATTGTAGTTGGTTATCCAAAGGGCATTGCGAGAAATTCTGAATGGGGTGAAAAGCAGAACTTCATCCTCTCCCACGTCTGGCGGTTCAATACAGTGATTCAGCGTCTCAAGGAAGTTGCTGAAGAGTATGGTATTGAAGTTGAGCTTGTTGATGAGGCTTTCACCTCAAAAACCTGCCCCGTCTGCGGGAAGCCCCATAAAGGGGCCCGTTTCGTCCGTGGTCTTTACAAGTGTCCCGCAGAGGGGCTCGTTTTTAACGCAGACCTCGTTGGGGCGTTCAATATCCTAAAGAAAGTTGTGAAAACGATAACCCCGAGCCTTTCTGCTCTTGCAGGAGGTAGGGGTAATGGGGGGAAGACCCTCCCCGAGGGGTCGAAGACCCGCTTTAACTTGGGTCTAAATGAGACCCCTCAAACCTTTCCGCCGTTGGCGAGGGGTTAACTCGTTGGAACCCTCGCCCTTCAGGGCGGGGAGGAGGTCAGATTTTCTCTCTGAAAGCCTAACCCTTTAGGGTGGAGATGCAGTAATTAGAGGCGGTCATGCCCATGTGAGGTTCCGATTGACGAAGAATCTTACAATAAATGAAAATCCTATTCCAATTAAATTTGCTATCAAATAGTGAACTCCCACATACAACAGAGCCAGATAGATTGCCCACTGAACCAGAGCCCCCGTTAGCGCTGCAAGGTGGAAGTTAAAAAGTCTTAGATAGAGTGGTTTTCTCTTCAGGTCTCTAAACGTCCAAAGGTCGTTCCACAGAAAGTTGTTGAGTATCGAAAGCTCCGTAGCTGGTATAACAGCCAGTCTTTTATCCCATCCCAAAAACTCCACAAAGCCGAGAAGAGCACCTTCGTTTACAGCGACACCGGTCAAACCAACTATGGAGAATTTGACAAGTCTATCTATCTCACCTTCCCATTTCATGAGCCTGTAGAGGTGACGCAGATAGTTTAGTATTTGCTTGTTGCTCAGCTTGCTTTCTCCAAAATTCCTTAATCCAAACGTAAACGGCACCTCAACAACTTTCTTGTACTTTCCTTTTATGAGCACTTCAAGGAGTATTTTAAAGCCCACTGGGTTGAGCTCAACCCCTTCTACAACCTCCCTTTTAAGGGCAAAAAACCCACTTACGGGGTCTTTGACCCCTCTAATCTTTGGTAAGGCAACTCTGCCTATCATTATAGCACCTTTTGAAATGAGCTTTCTCCACCAGTACCAGTTCTCGACCTTTCCTCCCTTCACATATCTGCTCGCTATAGCTATGTCCGCCCCTTTCTCAACCGCTTCAACTAACTTGGGGATAACCTCTGGAGGGTGCTGCAAATCAGCATCCATAACAACAATAATCTCCCCCCTAGCTTCCTTAAAGCCTCTGATAACAGCGGAAGAAAGACCTCGCTCATTTATCCTCCGTATAACATGCACAGGATATTTTTTCGCCAGTTCCTCTGCTTTTTCCCATGTTCTATCTGGGGAGTTATCATCTACAACTATTATTTCAAACTCTTTTCCCTCTAAAGCCCTCGCTATCCGTTCAAACAGCTCCTCCAGGTTTTCTCTCTCATTATATGTGGGTATTACTATGGATATCATCGGGCATCCTCTCCAACTATGCAGCTTGGAATTTATATCTTTTGCTAAGGGGTTGGGAAAAATTTATAACCAGATGCTTGAAAGTTAGCGCTGAGGGGCCGTGGGGTAGCTTGGTCTATCCTTCCGGCTTCGGGAGCCGGTTCTTTTGAAGAACAAAGAATGGACATAACCCCAAAAGCCAAAACAAGAATTGAGCCAACCCAAAAAGAAGACATTTTTACAAAAGCTTTACCACCAAAAGAAGCCAAACTAAACGATTATTGGGAACAATACAAAAACCAATTTTTAGAGTTCCTTAAAAGCTCTACGTCCTTTGGTTTTAAAAATACCAGTTGGAAAGAATTAAGAATCTCTAAAGCAACTTTTCTAGCTCCTCTGGATGCTTTGTTATCTCCTCCATGAATTCTGCAAATGATATATCCCTCTCAGGAAACTTCGAGAGAGTGAGAGTTTTCAACAGCTCCGCCAGTGAAAGTTATCAAAGAAATTAATTGGAGATTTGTTTAGTGAGCAGTTCATATTTAACATTCCTAATTTACCAAAGACCATTTAGTTGGACTAAAGACCACTTTGAACAATTACCGAGGTTATGGAAAATGGGGACGAACACTACTTTATATATTAAAGGCGGCAAGAAAATGAACAGAATTATTTAGATGCGATATCTAATCCTAGAATGGATAACATAGATTTGTGTATCCTCATTTTTCCCACTTTATTCTGGAAACGTACCAGTTCGTTTTTTCTTCTTTTTTATCCAACGATAAAGCTCTATGACCACTGCTACAGGCAAACTAAACAGCATTGCAACTCCTGAGACATAAATCAAAGCCATGTATGTAGAAGGTACATCAGTACCACTAAGTCCCGCTGCTACTCCAAAAACCACACTGAACAACACCCAAAAGAATGCTCCCACCACAGTTAAGATGAAACCCCAAACTAGAGGTCTCATTCCTCTCACCTTTTTGAGAATTGACATAAACTCAAATAAATTTTTCGACATTAACTCTGATATTGTCAGGATAACTGGGGCATCACCTCCTGAAGCCATTCAATAACATCACCCGGAGGCCTATCAAACCTAGAATGAATTCTGACAAAATTATACCAGAAGGCAAACAGAAAAACAAACCTATGAACTCTCCTCCAGTCCTCACTCCTGAAATTATTCCAAAAACGCTTTGTCCTCTCCTTCAACGTCCTAAACCAGCGCTCAACACTGTTCCTCGGCCCGAAAGTCACATGCAGATAACCCAACCCCAAACTCTTAAACACTGACTTATACCAGCTCGCCCTGTCAACCAGAAAAACAGGCTGCCCTTCACATGACTTTAAAACAGCCAGGATGAAATCCCTGGCAACCCACCAGTTTCTAACAGTCGTAATCCAGACTGCTAAAACTTCCTTGCTCTCAACGTCAATTGCAGCCCAGAGGAATCTTCTCTTCCCGTTGATTTTTATTACTGTTTCGTCAACTGCGATGAAGTTCCGCTGTTTTTTGACTGCGAGGATTTTTGGCTGGTAGACTGCTTCTGCTATTTTTTGAATGGCTTCCCAGACGGTTGTGTGGCTGATTCCGAGGATTCTGGCGGTTTGCCTGTAGCTTAAGCCGTTTAGGTACAGGGTTATTGCCCTGATTTTCTTTTCTGGTGGGATTTTGTTTCGGCGAAAAGGTTTTAAGGCTGAAATTAATCGGTTGATAATGGTTTCGGCTTGCATGTTCCCCCCTTTCTTTTTCTGTGGTAGTGTCTGGGATTTAAACCTGACGCCCCACTGCTTATCCTGACAGTATCACTTCGGGAGTAGCGTACTCCTTAATGTTAACACCCCAGTCCTTATAATGTACAACAGAATTGTCGTGAAGTGTTGCTATTATGGAATTCAAAATAGGGTTAATGATTCTGGTAATGAGGTAGTGGAGGTCTTTAGAAGGTTGGGGTGGATTTTCCACAGTTTCCACCTATTATAGAAAAATATCTATGTCAACGTATATTAAGTTTTTGGGAACTGATGACGAAATTTTCGAAAGAAGTTTGTGATTTTTGCGCAAGTTTTGATTAGTTAGATCTGATGATTGATCAAGCTTCTAGGTTCAAATGTAATTGTTATGAAAGAATCAACCATATTAGCACAGCACCTACGACAACCCCTCCAACAAACCCTGCAACGGCATAATTTTTGAGCTTTGCTTTAGTGTCCTCGTATTCTTTCAATATTTTGTCAAGTCTTTCCTTGAGTGAAAGCTTTTCTGAAGATTCCGAACTGACCCTCGAATCAAGCTCACTTAATCTTTGCCTGAGTGCCTCAAGTTCAGTTTTCATACGATAATTCTCAGTCAATAACTTTCCAACACTGAACATATTCACCGTACCCTTCAAATAGTTCTCGATCTCTCCTCCAAGAAGCCAAAGCTCATGAAGTATATCCTCCCAGTTCCCACCACTCTTTTGATAGACATAATCTATAACCCCCATGTAATCATTCAAGAACTTGTCAGGGTTCTTGTTAATATCTTCGTCTTTATATCTGTGAAACAGTTCATCATGCCAATCTTGAAGCCACTTTGCAACTATACCTTCTGTAGAATACATCTTTACCTCCACATAATCATGCCTGTATTTTCCCGTCTTTCCATCCGCAAGCGATGCAATAATAAAATTCAATCGGGGGTTTATAATTCGTGTGACTAAGTAGTGTAGATCCTTTTCCATCACAAGCACCCCAAATTACATATTACCCTAAATCAAAATAACTTTTTCGCTCTGAGAAGCAAGTAAAGTGTTTCAATAATAAAGTGTACCCAGTTTATGAATAGTAACCTTGAGGCATCGCATCTTATAAAACTCCTTCAAGGTAGATCATCCAAAAACATCGGTGGAGATCACTACAAACTTGCTCTTTTAATTTTTCAACCGTTGTCACTATCTATTTAAGTTATAACGTAGAAGGTATAGAAAGAAAAACCAAGTTAAAGGAGGAAAACTCATGCCGTCTGGTCGTCATATGGAGTTGCAAAAAAGTTTAGTTCAATTAGGTCGAAAGCTTGGTTTTTTAGCTGAAAAGGAATTCCCTTTAGTAAACCTTTTTCCTGGATACTCACCAATAATCGATGTAGTCTGGTTTTATCCCCTCTCAGAACAACAATCCCATGCCATAAAGAAATTGTACGGCTTATGGCCTTATTGGAAAGATTCGAGAGCTCTTTATCCATATGCTACCTTCGAGATAACAGCTTCCGACGCTACTTCAAAGACCGTAATGAGCGAGATATGGAACATGAAGTTAGCTGGGTTCAGGTATGCGTTCAAAATTGTACCTAGTAAGAATCCAAAACATCCTGACTACATGCACAAAGAAAGAGCCGAAAGGATAAACAGGACTTTAAACTATTTTTCAGGAACAACTGATGTTTTTGTGCTCTCCTTAGAAGATGTGGAAAATGCCATCAATACACTAACAGACATAAGGATTAATCCTCGACCCAAGTCACCTCTCTCATTTAAAACTCCAAATTTGAGAGATAATCTCCACAATGACATCACAAGGAAATTGGCCGAATTTGGCAAGAACAAGGGTTTTATTTCCGCAGTTGAATATATGCCAAGGTGGATAAAGAAACTCAAGGAAAGATTAACTCCCATCCGAACTGATGCCGTATGGCTTTTGGATTTGCCTTCGGAAGTAGAAACCGGGTTTAGTGAATTTTTAGAGTTGCTAGGCGGTCTTCAAACAATCAAAAGTACAAATCCAGTTGAGGTATTGGCGTTTGAGGTTGAGCTAGGAGTGTTTGATAAACACAGTATTGGTAGTGTTTTGAATCTCGCAAATATTTTTGGAAGAGGTGTTGTTGTAGTCAGTCACAAAGACGATAAGCTCGTTGAGACTATAAGGCTCTTATCTTCAAACAGGGTTGACGTGAAGGGTGTTAACGAAATGTCTCTACTCTTTTAATCACTAACTTCCACGTATTTTACATGTCTCATCCATAATTTTTCCACCCTAAAAACCACCTAATTTTCCACTTCTTACCACCTCATTTTCCCCCTATAATCCCTCACCCCTTGAATTTTCCCCTATTTTTACCATTAATTTCCACTTCGTTTCCCTGTTCCCTCCACAATTTCCTCTTAGTTTCCCCTTGACTTCCCTATTTTTTGTACTCAATTTCCGCCTAGATAACCACTTTTTCATCCTATTTCGACCCCTTCCTAACCCTTGACCCAGATTTTTCCCTATTTTTTACCCTTAATTTCCACCTATTATCCCTCTTAATCCCCCTAGTTTCCACCCTTCCACCTAACTTCCCCTTATTTTCCGCATTTTTTACATATTTTACACCCTCTTTTTCCACACTTTTTCACCCTTTCACCTTAACTTTCCACTCACTTCCCATTATTTTCCACATTTTTTACTCAATTTATCCCCTCATTTTCACCACTTTTTAACCCCCATTTTGACCCTTCACACCCTCATAGTGATCTCTTAAGGAATATTCTCATTAAGAAATTATTAAGACTAAGAAACAAAAGAACAAGGAAAACCTATCAACATTACTCTATTGCTGGTTTTCTGGTTTTATGTTGTTTTGTGTGGGAGTTGTTTTAAGCGTAAAGTTTAAATGTTTATCTAGGCGATAGGCATATGCCAGCACGTGTGATCACAAAAGGAAAGACCACAAAACCCCTAAGAATAAAAACCACCGAGGTTGCTTTAAACAAAAAACTGAGGACAAAACTGGCTGCTTGCGGGGCCGTGGGGTAGCTTGGTCTATCCTTCCGGCTTCGGGAGCCGGAGACCCGGGTTCAAATCCCGGCGGCCCCACCATCAAGTTTCTGGGTGAGAAAAATGGCGTATTTAATAATAGAGCATCTTGAAAAGCTTGGAGATTGGGTTCTGCTTGAGTATAAGCATGCAAGCGAGTGGTGGGGAGATAAACTCATCTTCACAAACGTTTTGCCAGAGGAGAGGGAAGAACTCGCCAAACTCGGCGGAGTTATTTCACAAAGCGTCACCGAGTTTCCGTTTGATCGCTCAAAGATGATAATCCTTGACCCCTTTGCTGAAGAGGAGCTTAAACCGGAGGACATAGAGGAAGACACGATTATAGTTGTAGGGGGAATTCTTGGGGACTTTGAGTTCACAGGAAAGACGAAGAAGTTCATAACTTCAAAGATCGAAGGGGCCAAGGCAAGAAATATTGGAAAAGTTCAGTTCTCGATAGATGGTTCAGCGATAATTGCAAAACTCATAGCGGAAGGAAGAAGACTGGAGGAAATAGAATATGAAGAACATCCAACTATAAAGCTCGATGAGTTCAGCGAGATAACCCTCCACTACGCGGTACCCAAGATTAACGGAAAGCTTTTGCTCACTCCCGGCCTAATAGAACTTCAGAAAAAGGAGCTCGGGTATGAAGAAGGCATAAGCGATGAAGAACTCATAGAGTTCTTTGAAGGAAAAAGAGAGCTGTAAAGGGCCTGTACACTCCCCAATGCTGTTCAATTCTTCTTCCACTCCTCCGCAAGCTCGTCTATCTTCTTCCAGACAAATTCCCTCTGCTCCCTATCCACAACGAGAAAAACCTCCTGCACAGAACCATCACTCTTTGCAACGAGCTTTAGACCTGCATGGGTTTCCCTCGTTACTTTTATCTCAAAGCCCCTTGAGTCGCTGGCATATATTCTCCCCGGAATTACTTTCTTAACCTCCGGAATGCTGGCTATCTCCTCAAGCGGCTTCTCAATCCCCTTGAGGAAATGATGCTCCCTCTTTACTCCTCGCTTGAAATACTTGGACATAGAGGCCACCGAGAATCATAATTTCTTTCTCACCTTCACAGCAACGCCTCTCTTTGCTTTCACCATCTCCTCTCCGCTGAGAACGGCTTTTCCAACGCCGACGACTTGTTCGTCCCTCACAACGCCAACAATGTCATCCGGGCGTATTTTGCCATCTGCTTCATTAACCCCAACGGCAAAAACGTCTCCCCTGAGATCGAAGTCAATCTTCACGTAATAGCTCTTCGTTGCATCGTAGATGCGCTGCATGCCAAAGGGCGTTACACTTATCACGCCGTCTTGGTAAGTTCCAGTTTGCTCATTGCCTATGAGAATGCGGAGCATTTTGGAACCTATGATTCTAGCATCCTCTGGAAGAACTGCTTCTCCAGCGCCCAAGCCAAAGTAGAAGTCAAACACTTTCCTTATGTTCTCGTAGAAGCGGTATGTCCTGTCTTCCTTTCCAGCAGCTAATTCAATGCCAAGTTCTTTTATCGTCTTCTTTAAGCCATCCAAACTTTCCTTACTTGTTGTGCCGTTTTTAACTGGAGTAAAGATTATCTCCCTTCCACTGACCTCGCTGGCTATTTTAGCAACGTCTACATAAGCTTCGTCCAGGTGGGCAATTATCGGAATCCTCTTGGGGTATTTCTCCAGAGCATTAGCTAAGAGCTCAGCCGCGGAGATTATCTCTTCTTCACTCCAGTGACCCGTAACTACAATGTCGTATTTGGCTAACCACTCCCACTCCCTCGGCACGACTCCAAAGGGAGACGTAAGGATGAGCTCGTGTATTCTGTATATTCCATTCCCAAGGGCTTCCTTGAGAGCTTTTCTGTAAAGCGTGTGAGAGCGCGAGTGGGAATAGGGCTTTTTAGCTGAGCATGGGAAAAGGAAGAGCACTTCAGCGTTTTCAGGGGGCTTAAATCTCTCAACTACTCTCTGCCTCCACCTCACTACTTCCGGCCTGTTCTGGGAGGCATCGCTTATGAAGTACACAGTCTCCTTTTGTATTGGAGTGTATTTTTCAAGGTAATCCCAGTTTTCCTTGTCGGCTATCCTCAGTATCCCGGCATGAGCTTGGGTGTAGAAAAAGTTCTCAACCAGATAGCGAAGCTTTCCTTCCTCAAGAGCCTTTTTAACAAGCTTTATAACCTCTTTAGCGAATTCCAGAGAATTCTCCTTCTCCTCCCAAAGTATTGGGGAGAACTGCGTAAAGCCCTTCTTGTGGAAATCGTAGAGCTTCAAGGAACGGGTATCAAATGCATCAATGCCGAGATAAACAGCCAGGGGGTAGAAAAACGGCTCAAGGTCAGTAATTAGCAACAAATTGGGATCTTTTTCCCTGATAAGTCTAACGGCTTGAACAAATCTCCTGTAGTCTTTTACAAAGATTTTTGCATTCCCTATGTAGAGGGCATCGAAGGAATACTGAGAGAGAACATTGTCAAGGAACTCCTCGATGTACTCAAGGTTCCTTACAACAGGGACATAGAGGGCGTTGAATTTTGAATAATCAACGTTGTACAGCCTGCTCAGGGCTTTCTCTACTATTTCTCTGGGAGTATAAAAACTGAGGGGAATTGAAGGGGCAAGGTTGAAGTCATATTCCCCAAACTCTTTAGGATAGAAGTAAGAATTGAACGGCGAAAGAGTAAAATCTACCCCTGCCAAAGCGGGTGTTTCAAAGGTTTTTCCATTAAGCTTAACTAACCCAAGCCTTCCTGGACCTTCGTGCTTTACTATTTCCATGCTTCACACCAGATTGTATCTCTGGAGCAACAGGAGCTCGTCCAAGGTAAGCTTTTCACCACGCTTGAACTTTTCAAGAGCCTCAACTGCCTTTTCGAATGTAGCGTCTTTCTTTGATCTCATCCTTGCAACCATCTTATACGCTATAAGTTCCTTGTGCTTCTGGTCAAACTCGAATATCTTCTTCTCTACATCCCTGAGAGCCAGCCTCACTTCTCTGATCTTATCTCTGAGCTCGACAACCTTCTGGTGGTACTCATCGGCTTCTTTTTTAATTTCATCAGCTTGCTGGTATGCTTTTAACATCTGCTCATGGAACTGCTGGCTCTGGTTTGCGAGCTTCTGTATTTCCATCCCTATCGCTCTTCTTGCTTTTTTCAGGTTTTCAATCTTCTTTCTTGTTTCTTGGAGCTTCTTGTGGAATCTATCAGCTTGCTGGAGAATTTCAAGCTCTGTAGCCAAAACCTGAATTTGATCGACTATCTGCTTTTCTCTCTCGGGAGTGATGTTTGGATTGGTCTGCAGTTCCCATTCGAGCTTTTCAATTCTCTCCTCTATCTTCTCCTTTGGCATTCTCAGTCTTCTCAGCTGTCTGTATTCGTCCCTCTTTGCCTTGTACTCGAGAGCTTCTTGATAAAGAAGGTCGAGCTTGGCGTTTATCTCGTCCCTGTTCTTCTTAAGCTCCTGAATCTGCTTGTTGATTTCATCCCTCTTTGCTTTATACTCTCTTGCCTTCTCTCTTAACTGCTTTACCTCGTTGTTCTTCTCATCTCTTTTTTGTATCCAGATATTCAGCTCCTTTTGGAGCTGTTCCAATCTCTCTTGGATTTCCTTTTTCTCTCTTTCTAAAGCCTCTATTTCGGCTTTTATCCTCTTAATTTCCTCTGGGTCTACTTTCACTTGCATGGTCTCTTCCCCTTCCTCCATTTTAGAATAGTTGATCATAATCTCACCCTGATTTAAGCCTAACTAAAGGGATGTAAAAACCAAATAAAAACTTTTTGGCTGAGATCCGAAATTATTCACCAGAACTGGGAACCAGTGTTTAACTTTTCAAAAAGGATGTGAATAACAAAAATTTGCTCAGCTAATCTTTTCCTTGTTGCTTTACCGGATAAGGCATGAACTCTACAGTGCCTCTTTGCTTTAAAGGTTGTTTGTAGAGCTCCATTAAAGCATAAACCTCTTCTGGAACGTCTGTTTCAACGTGAAGACCGAGTTCCTTTGCGTGCTCAACAGTTATTGGGTAGTCGTGAGTCCATCTTCCCTCGGTTAGTATTTGAGCCAGTTCTCTGGCTTTCTCTTCACCGTATTTGTCCTTCAAGAGATTGTACACAAACTCCTGAACTTGATTTATTGCCTTCTTTGCCACATCAGCGAGGATAAGAGTTTGATCATCAACCTTCTCTGCGCCTTTTTGTTCAACAGCCCTTATTATGCTCGGCGCTGGATACTGGCCCAGCTGTGGATCCACCGGTCCTAAAACGGCGTGAGGATCCATTATTATCTTGTCAGCGGCTAATGCTATTAATGTCCCACCGCTCATTGCGTAGTGCGGCACTATTACCCTTGTCTCAGCGGGATGGTCTTTCAAAGCCTTCGCTATCTGTGTTGCTGCCAGAACTAATCCTCCAGGGGTGTGAATAATCAAGTCAATTGGCTTGTCTTTTGGAGCCATTCTAATCGCTCTGAGAATTTCTTCACTATCTTCTATGCTAATAAACTTGTACACAGGGATTCCAAAGAAACCTATGCTTTCCTGCCTGTGAATCATTGTTATCACTGTGGAATTCCTCTTTTTTGCCAGCTTTTCCAGCAGCTTTGCCCTCGCAATCTGTAGCTGTCTGTACTGGAGCTGAGGCCCCATAAGCAAATAGAAAACCAGTATCCACCATATCAGCGAACCTATGAACCCGCTTAGTGGATCCATGACATCACCTCCTAGACACTCCTAAAACTTATATTGGAGTTCAATACTCTTAAGCTTTTAGTTAAGCAAAATTAGAAGCAGAATGCTGCAGATTGGAGTATAAAAAAGAGAAAAATCACTTAACTACTTGGGTGCCTGTTTTTCCTTCTAAGGCTTCAACGGCTTTGTCTAAGGCGGCAATTACTGCCCTTTCCCCGCCCCATTCGACGAATCTTATTGCTGCAAGAACTTTCGGCCCCATGCTACCCTTCTTAAAGTGCCCTTCTTCATAGTACTTCTTGAGCTCATCAACCGTAACCCTTCCAAGCCACTGCTCGTTTGGTTTGCCATAGTTAATTGCAGCACCATTAACGTCAGTGAGAATCATGAATATGTCAGCATTAACCTCCTCGGCAAGCTTCTCTCCAGCCAAATCCTTGTCGATAACTGCCTCCACGCCTTTGAATTCCCCATTCTCCTCAATAACCGGAATTCCCCCTCCACCGGAGGCTATGACTATGAAGCCTTTCTCCACTAAATCCTGGATTATCGGAGCCTCGACGTGTCCAATTGGATCCGGTGAAGGAACGACTCTCCTCCATCCTCTCCCAGAATCCTCTATGACAACCCAGCCCTTCTCCCTGGCAAGCTTTTTGGCAGTCTCTTCATCATAAAACGGTCCCACAGGCTTTGAGGGATTCTGAAATGCCGGGTCGTTCTTGTCAACAATCGTTTGGGTAACTATCGTTGCCACCGGCTTGTTTATGCCTCTCTTCCTAAGCTCATTAATTACCGCCTGCTGTATCATGTAACCAATCTGTCCCTGACTCATTGCACCGCAAACGTCCATGGGTTGAGCGGGAATACCATACATATGCTCTCCAGCATCCTGTTGAAGGAGAATAGCTCCAACTTGAGGCCCATTGCCATGAGTTATTACAACTTCATAATCGTTATCAAGGATGATATCAACGATTTGCTTTGCAGTTTTTCTCACATTCTCCATTTGCTCTTCATAAGTCCCCTTTTGTCCTCTCTGCAGAATAGCATTCCCGCCCAAAGCTATGACAACCCTCTTCCTCATATTGCTCCCTCCAGCACTGGTGTATAAAGTTAGACCTTAGCGAATTAAAAGGGTTTCTTAGTCATAAAATAGTTCTTTTAGAAAAAACTTCGAAAAATAATTGAAAGAGCTTGCAAATTTAAAGATTTCTAAGAACTCTCTTTGCTGTTTTGATTAGAGGTACCACTCGCTAAACCTACCAATGCCAAGGTTTTCAAGGGTTTTCATGACGCCGAGGGCTATTCCTTCCACCTCTATGCCCCCCTCTCCTTTGTTAGCATCCCCAACTATGTAGACGTTTTCGAGCGGAAAGTCAAGATGCATTCCAGAGGCTACTCTGTTAACGGGATTTCTGTCTAGGTAAGTTTGAACCATTAGAACTTCGCCCTCTTTGTCAAGCTCCGGGAAGAGATAATAGAGATCCTCGAGGCCAAGCTTTTGCTCTTTTTTTACATCTTTGCTCCTTAGGGCTTGATGCGTCATGATGAGGGTGTAGCCATCTCTTGCAAGCTCCGGCGTTAATGCTGAAGGCTCGTTGTAGCCGTTTATTCTTTTGGTGTCTAAGGTAAAGACAACCGTGTTGCCTATTCTGGGCTTTCCTTTCAAGGCGACGTTGATTTTAATTCCCTCAGCAGGCTTCAAAGAGTCCACTTTTTTCAGGTACTCCCTGTCAAATTTGTTCCGTCCAAAAAGCTCCACTGTTTCTTTTATTCCGATGTTTGAGATGAGCACATCGTAGGGGTATTCTTCACCGTCTGCAGTTATTACCTTGTTTTCATCGATTTCAACAGCCTTCTTTCTGGTTATTATATTTCCTCCGTTCTCTCTTACAATTCTCGCAAGTTCTTCCGTTACAGCTTTGCATCCGCCCTTTATTAGCCCCGGACCTCCCCATTTCAACGTTGCCTTTATCTCCTTAGCCAGCTCTATCGCCGGGACTTCTTCTGGAGCCAAGCTGACTGCCCAGCCAAGAAAGCTCTTTATGAAAAGGTAAACAAACTCGTTGTCCCCAATCTTCTCTTCGAGCCATTCCCAAGAGCTCATGTTTGCATCTTCGCCAGTTGGAAGTTTGTTTGCCTTTACCTCCGCAAGAAGCTTCATCGCCTTGGCCTTCTCTTTGAGTGAGAGGTGCTTCCACCCCTCTCTGTAGTGGTAAAGGTTCCCATCAATGAAGAACTTGCCCTTCGGATCGGAATTCACTATTTCAACATTGGCGTTCAAAAGCTTCAGCAGATGAGCTAAAGGACCATCTTCTCCATGAGGCACCATATGGAGAGCTCCAGTAGACAATTGAAAGCCCTGATAGTTGAGGTTCGTGAATCTACCTCCAACAAAAGGAGCTTTTTCCAGAACCGTTACTTCATGCCCGGCTCTTGCTAAAAAGGCACTTGTCAAAAGCCCTCCAAGTCCAGCCCCAATTGTGACCACTCTCATTTTATCACCTCTTTGGATTTCCGAAAGGATCTATAAGACCGGCCCTTATTAGGGAAGAGCTTATTTTATCTCCAAGTTTGCTTTTGACCAGCTTTATGGTAACAATGTCGAGAGGTTTTAGACCTTTTTCCATTCTCGCCCTGTTAACTAACAATGCACCCTTGTACGTTTCTTCACTGACGACTATCGCTTCTAAGCTCTTCAGCCTGTCGGCAAAGCCTATTGCGCTGTGGATTTTCATTATCCTGTAGTTTTTGTATCTATTTGTCTCAAAAAACTTTACTAAGTCCCGCAATCTGATTTCATAAGGAAGAATTTTTTCAGCATAAGGTTTGTTCTTTATCATTTCATCGGAAGTTAGACCAACATAGACGTACTTGCCCACTTCAAAAGCCTTTCTAAGCAAGGCCTTATGGCCTAAATGGAGCCTGTCAAAAGTCCCCCCAACCACAACTTTTCTGTATTTCCTCATCGCTATCCCTCTCTACCATCTGAACCAATAAATTTTTGTATTACCATTTGAAAAAGTTTTGGAGGTGGTAGAAATGAAGAGAGGTGCGTGGATTCTAATCACGGTTATGCTGTTAGCATCGTTTTCTCAGGTTTACGCTTATGAAAATCAACACCTCTTCAACATTGACATCTACATGACCATTTATCCGAGCGGAACGGCTTTGGTTAAGATCAACACCCAGCTCAAAGATCCATTCTATCTAAACTACTTCGAAAATCTTTCCCAGACGAATCCAGAAAGGGCAGAAAAAGAATTTCACGACTTTGTTTACTCATTAATATACGGCAATTTTAAGAGGGAAGTGGAGAAGCAAACCCAGGAGGCATTGGTAGTGGTGCCTGAAGAAGGCCCCGTAAAATTGGGGAAAAACTGGAGTGCGGTCGTAACTTTTAAAATATACAACTATCTTGTGGAGAAAAACCAAACACTGCAGAGCTCAGTTTATGGACCTATGCAGTTTTTGTTCAAAAATAGGGTTTTTGAATACAGTTGGAGAAAACTTAAAATTGTTCTTCCAAAAGAGGCTTATCTCATAAACCTCGCCCCAAAGCCAAATGAACTTGTAGAAAATGTCGCATCATGGGAAAACGGCTACTATCTTCCAATAGTTGTGATAACCTTCGATTCTTCGGTATATGAAGCCATTATGAACAAGACATCAGAAAATACCACCAAATTCGTTCCTTTCGACGAGTTTCTGGCAAAAACTGCAAAGACTATCCAGCTCTATTACGACCCGCTAAGCGGACTTGTACAGTTTAATGCAACCTTTGAGGGGGTTAATGCCACCAGCTACCATGAAACAAAAATCAGGGAGGAGTTCACCAAAACCCTGGATATTCAGGATATAAACTCAAAGATTGAAGGCAACAAAGTGCTTGTATGGGGAAAAGCAAAGCCAAAAGTAGACTACAAAGAAAGTTTCACCACGAAAACATGGAGCGCAAACATAACATTGCCTTTCAGATTTGACAACGTAAGCGTCAAAGCCCCAACCGGTTTAGAGATTAAAGAGCACGAAACAGACGGCAAAAACATTATTATCGTTGTAGAGCAGAAAAAGGGTGTCTGCGGCCCTGGGCTTATTTTGCTGATAGCTTTACTCCCGGTGTTAGCAAAGCGGAGGTGACCCGATGGACTTTTTCTTTTATCCTTCATCCGCAGCAGTATTTGGCTCCTTCAAGCAGGGTGCAATAGCTTACGAAATACTGAGGAACATAGTTGAAGGGGGCTTTAAGGGAGAAGTTATTCCAGTGAACCCCAAAGGGGGAGAAGTCGAAGTAGCCGGGAGAAAACTTAAAATTGCAGAAAAACTTGAGAAAAATGTTGATGTCGCTATAATCGCAATTCCCGCAAAGTTCGTTCCTTCTCTAATTGAGGAGATTGGAGATAAGGTTAAGGGAGCAGTGGTTATAAGTGCGGGGTTCAGCGAAGTTGGTAACGTTGAGCTTGAGAGGGAACTAGTTGAAAAAGCCCGAAAGAAAGGAGTACGGATCATTGGCCCAAACTGTGCCGGCATTTTTGGAGTCCATGCAGAGTTCTTTGGCTCGTTTGAGGTCAGGGTCAAGAAGGGAGGATTAGCCTTAATATCCCAGAGCGGAGCCTTCGGCGGTGCGGCCCTTGCTATGGGGAACGAAGAAGGGATAGGGTTCTCTGCCTTTGTCTCTTATGGGAACGCGGCTGATTTGACGGAAAGTGACTTCTTGAGATATTTTGCCGACGATGAAAACACCAAGGTTATAGCCCTATACATTGAAGGCGTAAAGGACGGTAGGAAGTTCATCGAAGCTTTGAAATACGCCACTTCCAAAAAGCCCGTGATAGTCCTCAAGGCCGGAAAGAGTAAAAGCGGCAGCAGAGCAGCCCAGAGCCATACCGGAAGTCTGGCCGGAAGTTATGAAATTTACAAAGCTGCTTTCATGCAGTTCGGTGCAATAGAGGTTGAAGAGATGGAGGAGCTCTTTGATGCGGCAAAAATCTTTGAGATGTACGAGAGCGGAGGGGAGAGAATAGCCATAATAACAAATTCCGGTGGCCCTGGAGTTTTAGCTACCGACAAAGCCGAAAAGCTGGGACTAGAGATTGCAAAGCTTGAAGAAAAAACCGTAGAGGAGCTCAAAAAATTCCTGCCTCCACAGTGCTCAACAAAAAATCCAATTGACCTGATAGCAGATGCAGACTACGAGAGGTACAAAAGAGCTATAGAAGTTGTTTCCAGGGATAAAAACATTGATGCACTGCTAGTTATTTGCGTTCCGCCGATATTCATACCGAGTGAAGAGATAGCAAAGGCAGTCATAGATGCCAAGTGCGACAAGCCAGTTGTGGTCAATTTTATGGCCGGAGAACTTGTAAAAGAGGGTGTGAAGCTTTTAAATACCTGCGGTATCAAAAACTTCCCGACACCGGAGAGAGCAGCCAAAGCCCTCTACTGGCTTAGTTTGAGAAAGGCTTTTAAAACGAAGTAGAAAAAGACACATAGGGGTGAGAACGATGCATCACTTGATTTATCCAATGAGAACATACCTGATAGTCTCAGGACAGGGAGAGGAAACAAACGTTATGGCAGCTGACTGGGTAACAGTCCTTTCTCACAAGCCGCCTCTGGTGGGAGTGGCAGTTTCTCCAAAAAGATACACTCACCGGCTGATCTCAAAATACAAGGAGTTTGTTATCAGCGTTCCGGGCTTGGAAATGCTCAGAGACGTCTGGATTGCGGGAACAAAGAGAGGACCCTCAAAGCTTAAGGAGATGAACATAACCCTCGTCGACTCCACAAAAATAGCTACGCCGAGCATAAAAGAGGCATTAGCAAACATAGAATGCAAAGTGGTTGATGCCAGGGATTATGGAGACCACACATGGTTCGTTGGCGAAGTTGTTGGTTATACCTACAAAGAGGAAGCATTCAAGAACGGAAAGCCAGATGTTATGAGCGCAAACTTCCTCGCACATGCAGCGTGGACTGACTTCGTTACCTTCGAGAAGAAGATTTACAAGTCAGAATAATTGCAAAATAGCACGTTATCATGTTTAAATTTTCTCTTTTTGGATTTTCTGCCCTCTGAAGGATTAATTTTGAGTTCAAGGCTCTAAGAATGCTCTGGAAGTCTTTAGTAACTGAAGGTTACTATTAAACAAAAGGTTACAAAAATTTTAAAAGTTTATAACGAAATTTTTTCGAAATTCTAAACAAAGACTTTTTAGGACTTCTTTGGTATCCTCTCCTCATGGAAATTTAACCATTTTTAGTTTAAGGCGTTTTTGTGAGCTTATTTTTGATTTAAGCTCCTATTTCGCCTCTGGAAGTCTCATGAACATTCTTGAGCATTGACAAAAAGGAGGAGTTTCAAGTGTGGTTGAGTTTCAAGGTTTCTCTCAAGGGCTCGAATTCGAGCTTTCTGAGGGGAGTTTTATTGACCCTTTGAAGAAAAGTTTATAAGATTCGGGCCTTCTAATTACTCTTTGAGGAGTTTAGAGGAAAAATCGCCCCTGTTCCAATAAGACTTTAAAAGAATTGAAAGGCGTGGCTTTTTCGTGGAAGAAGTTTAAGCACCGTGCAAGTTCCAATAAGACTTTAAAAGAATTGAAAGCTCTTTGACAATTTCTTGTTTAAGTTCCTCTTCAAGGTTCCAATAAGACTTTAAAAGAATTGAAAGTAAGGTGGGGTACGCGATGGCGGGGGGCGGGGGCGCGTTCCAATAAGACTTTAAAAGAATTGAAAGCAAGCTTGCTTAGTTCCAGCTCCCTGCTATCTTCCAGGTTCCAATAAGACTTTAAAAGAATTGAAAGAGGTCGTCAAAAAGGCAAAAATACAGCATGTAAAGAAGTTCCAATAAGACTTTAAAAGAATTGAAAGTATGCAAAAAAATATATAACAATTGCGGTGGTTGACACGTTCCAATAAGACTTTAAAAGAATTGAAAGCGTTGCCTGGCTATTGCTCACGCTCTGGGGGTGAGAAAGTTCCAATAAGACTTTAAAAGAATTGAAAGTGATATAGAGGATAAAGACCTTGCTATGGTTTGTTTACTAAGTTCCAATAAGACTTTAAAAGAATTGAAAGTTTTTTGTTATGCTCATTATATAATATGTGTCTGCAGGTTCCAATAAGACTTTAAAAGAATTGAAAGAGTTGCAAAAACTCCAGCCTTGCCCTGCTTTCCTGAGTTCCAATAAGACTTTAAAAGAATTGAAAGTTTCACACTCACACAACAGATGAGTTAAACGCTAAAGGTTCCAATAAGACTTTAAAAGAATTGAAAGGATAAAGTATTAGCAGAGCTTCAAGAAATATTTAATGGTTCCAATAAGACTTTAAAAGAATTGAAAGTTCAAACCTTACCACCTCTTTCATTACCAACACCTCCTGTTCCAATAAGACTTTAAAAGAATTGAAAGAAAAAGAGTTGGACAGTTATGAACAACACTTTTAAACCTCACCAGCTACTCTATTTTGATGATAGCGTTAGGAATTGAGGGGACTGCACACACACTTGGCATAGGGATTGTGACGGAAGATAAGGTTCTCGCCAACGTATTTGATACTCTAACAACCGAAAAAGGTGGCATACACCCAAAGGAAGCCGCTGAACACCACGCAAGGCTCTTAAAGCCCCTTTTGAAAAAAGCCCTTAGAGAGGCTAAAATCAACATTGAAGATGTTGACGTAATTGCTTTTTCTCAAGGGCCAGGACTGGGGCCGGCTTTGAGGGTTGTGGCAACAGCCGCGAGGGCTTTGGCTATAAAATACAACAAACCCATTGTCGGGGTCAACCACTGCATCGCCCACGTGGAAATTACGAAGATGTTTGGAATAAAAGACCCGGTTGGCCTCTACGTAAGCGGGGGCAATACTCAGGTTCTTGCATTAGAAGGCGGTAGGTACAGAGTATTTGGGGAAACCCTCGACATAGGCATAGGCAACGCCATAGACACCTTTGCCAGAGAGCTCGGCCTTGGGTTCCCGGGCGGCCCAAAGATAGAAAAGCTCGCTCAGAGAGGGGAAAAATATATTGAACTCCCCTATGCAGTTAAGGGCATGGATCTAAGCTTTTCTGGAATTTTAACGGAGGCAGTTAGAAAATACAAGACCGGGAGGTACAGAGTTGAGGATTTAGCGTATTCCTTCCAGGAAACGGCTTTTGCCGCTTTGGTTGAGGTTACCGAAAGGGCTGTGGCCCACACAGGTAAGGAAGAAGTAGTCCTTGTGGGAGGAGTAGCAGCAAACAACCGCCTGAGAGAGATGCTCAAGATAATGTGCGAAGACAGAGGCGTGAAGTTCTTTGTGCCGCCTTATGACTTGTGCAGGGATAACGGAGCGATGATAGCCTACACCGGCTTAAGGATGTTCAAAGCAGGCATAAAGTTCGACCTTGAAAAAACAGTAGTCAAGCAGAAGTTTAGGACCGACGAGGTGGAGGTAACGTGGGAATAGGAGTGCTCCTCCCAATTGTCCTTTATGATGTGACTCTTCTCTTTGCAGTGGGTTATGTGTGGTTGTTCTTCCTCAAGCGCTGGAACCGCTATACTGCGGAGCTAAAACCGTTAATACAGAAGGCTGCGATATTTCTATCCATAGCTCTTCTCGGTCGTTTTATTGATCTCGTAACTGACTTTTATTCTTCTGTTTATCAGGAGGGGATTTTAACACTCTTATACGGGATTTCGATCTTAGGAGTGATATATACCATGGTTTCCTACGTACAGACCCTAGAAAAGTCCTACATCCCAATAACTAAAGCTTCAACTTCTGGCCCTCAAATCGAGAATGGAATGCATGGAGCTTATATCGTCTCTGGCTCCAAAGAGAGACTCACAGAGATAACAAAGCTTCTTAAGGAAAGGACGTCTCCCGCATTGATATTCACACGCTCACCTGAGTTCTACCACAGTTTAAGTGAGTTTGCCACAACCGTCTGGATTACTGGGGCCACTGACACCGGAATCTCACCAACGAAGCTCCATGTTATACAGGATATGGCTATACAATTTGCGAAAGAAGCTAAAGGTGCCGTTATTGTAATAGACTGTATCGAATACCTCCTCCTGTACAATGATTTTCCAAGCATCTTTAAGTTCCTAGCCAGCCTTAAAGACCACCTTCTTATGCTCAACGCCTCCTTAATTGTGACCGTTGACGAAAATGCCATCGACCAAAAGGAATACCGCCTCCTCCTCAACGAATTTGAGCCCCTCTAAAACTTCTTCTTTATCTTTAGGGTGTATTTTGGATAGATTCTCTTCGAGAACCTCACAAACTTCGTCTTCCTTGGGGATTTCTCAACCCTTATTCTCAAATGCGGAGGTAGCTGGGTGTAGAACTGTCCATCGACGGCAAGGATAACATCCCTGTCCGTCAGCACCTCTATCTCGATTGAGGAACGGTCCGGAACAACGAGGGGCCTTGCGGTAAGGGCAACGGGAGCCAACAGGACAAGAATAATAGCATGCAGGCGAGGATCAACTAAAGGGCCGCCAGCTGCGAGGGCATAAGCCGTTGAGCCAGTAGGTGTTGACACTATAAGCCCATCGGCCCTTATCTCCTCGGCAAGCTCTCCGTCGATGTAGTACTTGAGATGAGTTATCTTGCCCGGAATTCCCGTTAAAACTGCAACTTCGTTAAGTGCATCCGGTATGTTATCAAAGCCTTCAACAAAAGTCCTGAGTTTCATCCTCTCATCTATAAAGTAATCGCCCTCAAGAACCCTCGAAATAGCAAAGAAAGTCTCAGCAGGTTCAACTTCAGCCAAAAAGCCTAAAGTACCCATGTTTACTGCCAGAATAGGGATATCCCTGGGAGTTTTGTGCTCAACCCTCAAAACAGTCCCATCTCCTCCAATTACTATCATCATGTCAACATCCATTTTCTCAAGGGGAATTACATCTTCAGGAGAAAAATGTGGAAAATTCTCATGGGCTTCTTCATCAACGTAAACCTCGTAACCACTTACCTTGAGAAAGTCGTATACCCTATATGCAAGCTTTAAAGCCTCCTCACGGTCTCTTCGAGCGGCGATTCCAAACTTCATGATCTCACACTCTACCCTTGCTTAGCTTTGCACCAAGATAAACGCTCAATCCCCCCCCAATAATCGTTGGGAGCCAGAAGGATATAAACCTATCTAAGACCGTCGCAGTGACAGCCAAGCTTTTATCAATCTTTAGACTGAGGTAGAGGGCTGAGTTAACTGCTTCCGTTATTCCCACCCCCCCGGGGAGAATGCTTATCATCCCCAGGGCAATACCGGCCATTTGAACCATTAGAATTTTTTGAAGTTCAAGACGATACCCAATGCTTTCGAAGACAAAATAAGTTCTGAGAAGCATGAATCCCCAGAGTGCCAAAGAATAGAAGAGGGTTTTGCCCAGCACAACCGGATCTTTGGAAAGCTCCAAAAAGGTCGTCCTAAAGTCAGTTATAGATTTTTTGAGCTTTTCTTCGAGCGTTCCCTCCACTCCTGCAAACTTTTCAGGGAATATGCGCTTTATAAGTGCTGTTATTTTGTTGAGCACGCTAAAGGCCAAACTTTCATTCAGAGATATCAAGAGGCTTATAGCCACTATCAGAAGGAGTACTATTGTTGAGAGAGAAAGAACGGACAGCAAAAGCTTTACCTTTAACGAGAGGGCATACTTGAACGCGACAAGAGTGAAAAGCAGAACCGGAACAACGTCCAAAATCCTGTCAGCCATTATGGTGGCAAAAACCTGACCATAACCACCGTTGGACTTTTTGGTTATCACGTACATTCTAGCTGGCTCCCCTCCCGCCCTAGCACCTGGAGTTAAGTTGTTTGCAAATATCCCAACCATGGTGGCCATTATAATGTCCTTTATCCGAACCCTCACTTCGGCTCTTTTTAGAAATATTCTCCACCTAAAAGCCCATGCAAGGGTTGCAAGAATTTGCATAAGCAATGCCAAGAGAAAATATTCAAGCTTAGCCTCCATCACAAGCTTCAGCGTTTCCTCTACTCCTGCCCACCATATAAGTACTGCTATAACCCCAACCCCAATCAAAATCATAAAGGAGTCTCTCTTTTTCATCAGCCCACCTTCCTCAGTTTTGCAATGAAGAAGCCCTGAGTAAGGTGCTTGTGAGGGTAAAAGCGCTGAACTTCGTTTATCCCCAATCCAGGTGAGCCTATGAAGATTTTCTGCTCCTCAAGCTTCAGCCCCTTCTTTATCATGTAAAGCACGTTCCCTTCGTTTTCTTCATAGCTCAAGGTACATGTAGAATAGACCAGCACACCTCCTTTTCTAAGGCTTTTTATTGCGGCGTTTATGAAGTGTCTCTGATACCTTGCAGTAGCCTCGATGTCCTTTGGCGTTCTTGTCTCCCAGAGCTTTGGTCTCACTCCCAAGGCTGTGCATGGGGCATCTAAGAGGATTTTATCAGCCTCAATTCCAAGGTCTGGCAGATTTCTCGAATCCATTTGAATAAGCTTGACGTTCTTCACGCCAAGTCTCTTCAGCTCTTCCTCCATTTTGGCTAATCTGTTTTTTGATTTGTCTATAGCTATTATTTCCCCCCTGTTTTCAAGGAGCTGTGCTATGTGAGACGTCTTTCCCCCCGGAGCAGCCGCCATATCAACTATAAGGTCTTCTTCCTGTGGCTCCAGAATATGGGCAACAACCATGGAAGGAAGGCTCTGGGCATAAAAGTAGCCTTTTTCATAGGCTTTTAATTCACTCAAGCTCGGCAGTTTGAACTTAGGCAGAGTTACTTCGACAGCTATTCCTCTCGTGGCAATAACCATTTCCTTAGCACTCATCTTTGCAATGCCTATGCCCACAAGGAGCCCCCTTGGATCTCTGATTTGAACTTCATCTCCTTCTTTTATTCCTCTATCGGCCTTTAATACGCCGGGAGCATAGAGCTGGGCACCCTGGTAAACGCTCTCCGCCGCAAACTTATTTGCGACAACCGTTGGCAGCTTGGGGTTATAATCATCGGGAAAATTCGGCCCTTCCCTCTCGAAATAGATACCCTCCTCAAGGTAGGGACTTCTTTTTGGTTTTAACCCTTCTTTTCTAAGCTCTTCCATGAGCTTCTGCCGACTTATCTTAAGCGTGTTGACCCTTATGTAGTACTTTTCTACCGGCTCTCTCAGCTTTTTCATGATCTCCTCAGCTTCACTCCCGAAAAGGTCGTGATAATACTTCTGCAGTTCTTCAGGAAACGCTTCCCGGTACATGGAACCACCTAAATCTCAAGGATTTTGTACTTCTTTGCAAGTTCTATAAATTCAAAGAGCTTGTTTTCAATATCCTGACTGTCTTCTGCCTCAACTTCAAGTTGAAAAACTTTTTCTTGGCTTTTTTCTATCTTTTCGTAAACTTCATCGAGGTTTCTTGGAAAGTTGTGATTGTAGATGTCCTCCAAAAAGTTCTCCGTTCCGTAGATGTAGCTCTGTGGGAATTTTTTGATGAACTCAACGATGAACTCTCTGGTTATTTTTTCCTTTGGAACGGCAAACACAAAGTAGAAGCTCTGAATCGTCGCTCCCAATTCTCCTTGAGGCTTTATCTCAAAAGCAGGATGAGGATAAAGCATCTCTCTCCACTCACCCTCAAGGAAAATGTACGCGTTGAAAACTTCCTCTACAGGCTCCACCTTAAAGCCAAGAGGCCTGAGCTTCTCTCTCAGCACCTCGTTTAACCTAAAAATCTCGCCCCAGATTTTGTTTAAATGATTGTGGACTTCAAGCAGATTCACACTCTCACCTCCAAGGAAAAATAGAAGGAAAAATTTAAAGGTTTAGGTCATCTGAGAGCAAGGTTCAGCTGTTCTATTATGTTCGTTTCAACCCTTTTCTCGACTTCTGGGAGGGGAATCTCTACTTCTCTGTTAAGCACTTTCACAGCAAGGGTAAGCTTCAGGGTTATCTCACTTCTCTCTCCTCTCTTTATGTGTTCTGCAAGTACCTCTGGAAGAACTTCTGTGTCAACCACTGTTCTTATTTTTGCTATAGCTCTGCCGTTTGCAGGGATTACAACGTTCTCAACGAGTTTTCCTTGTGCCACCTGGTAGCCGTTAGCATCTATGTAATATTTAATTCCAAAGAGGGGCAGAGGAATAGGGTTAGGATTGTAGAGCTTCACATCACTTAAAATCTCAATACCGTTTTCATCAACTTTTCCCCACTTAGAGGGCATTCCTTCAACTGCGGGAGTTTTTATTAGGTCTCCAGAGCTCTCTATTGTTACGTTGCTGATGTAGCTTAACAAATTAGTTTCAAATGGATGCGAAAAGCTTCCCCTTATAATTGGAAGGCCAAATATTGAACCTCTCACTCTTATCTCAATATCACTCTGCTCTCCGTTTCTTATGTGCTCTTTTAGGGCTTCAATAATCTCTCTGTTTTTGAGAACAAGCACACCCCTTGCACCGTCATCCAAAAACCCAACCTTTAGGTCTTTCAGGGTGCCCACCTTTACTCCAGCCAAGTACAAATCTGCTTCGTCAATAGCTATTGAGACGGGAAGAGGTTTCCCGAAATACACTGTTGTTTCCAGTTCCATGGTGTTTTCATCAACATATCCCCATTCAGCTCTTATTTGAGGAGTTAAAGTAATCAGCGCATAACCTAAGTAAGCCACCCAGAGAAACACAATAAGTCCGATTGCTCCAAGTATTTTGCCTACACCCATAACTCTCACCTAAAAATTAAAAAGGTTGAGAGCTTAAAAGGGTTTGCCACCTTTTTTCCCTTTCCAATACGTCCATAAGATTGCTACTAAAGCTAGAATCCCAACAAACACCCCAACGGTTCTCAGGCTCCTTCTTGTCTTTGTATTTTCTTTAACGGGAATCGTAATTGATTCCTCAAAGACGTACACGTTGTCGTCTCCGCTTTCCTTATCACCAACTGCTCTGATTCTCACTTGAACGACGTAGTCTTTGGGGATGGCGTTGTTTGCTATGCCCAACTCCAAGACGCCTTCCCCTTCCTTGCCCGGATCAAGAGTTCCAATGTAATCGGATCTCTTTGATAGCGTAAAGGGCTGATCGGCTTTTACAACGCCTTCTATTATCACATTTTCAGCCTGTTCTCCTCCAACGTTCTTGACCCTTATGTACACAAGCACTTCTTCACCCTGCATAGGTGTTTTGTCAAAGCTGACCTTCTCGACAGTTATTTTTGGTTTTTCGTTCACTATTACTGGTATCTTGATCGTATCCTCCTTAACATTGCCTGATGAGTCTTTGTATTCTATCTTTACTGGAATCTCGTACGTTCCACCCTCTGCCCACTCTCCAACGTTCACTCTGAAGCTCGCCTTTGCTGAGTCTCCCTGCCGTAGGGTGCCTATGTTTATTATCTGCTCGCTCGTCTCACTTAACTCAAATGGATCCTCGGGCATTGGCTTTAGAATTACATAACGAGCACTTCCACTGCCTATGTTTTCCACTTCAAAGTTTATCTCTACGTTGTTCGTTCCAGCCAAAACCCTGCTAGGAGACGTTGAGACCTTTGAAATTATTAAGTGCTCCCTGCCGAGAATTGGTATGCCAATTAACCTATCGTCCGTTAGTTTTTCATCATTTGGTGTGCTAAGATACTCCAGCGAAACCTTTAGGGGATAAATACCGTTTTCGAGCCTTTCATTTGCTTTTAAGTGAAACTCCAGAATCTTCTCTTCTCCCGGGGCTAGCTCAGGCAAGTACTTTATGTTATCCTCTCCAATGGGCAGGAAAGCATTGATGTTCTCCCTAGCGAGCTGTTCCATTATTTGGTTTATGGCAATTTGAAGGTTTTCGCTCATGCTCTGGCTTCCCTGTATTGGGAGGTTCTGAAGGGAAGATAGATCGACTTTCGTAACTTCTCCAGGCGCATTTACTTCACTCGGTTCTATTCTGAAGGAAAAGGCCCTTGCTCTCTCTTCGCCTACGTTTTTCACCTTTACCTTAAGCACAAACTCGTCTCCAGGCTCTATTGCTTTTGGATCCATTTCGACACTCTCAATCTCAATAAAGGCTTGATTTCTTCTCACAACTTGAATTGAAAAGTCAAAGGTCTGCTCTCTCTGCTCCTTGGAATCGCCGCTGTAATATGTAACTTTCAGTCGTATCGGATAGCTTCCTGTGGAGGCGTCTTCGCTCACATGAAGCCTGAACTTATACTCCATGACCTTGTTGGTGTTTACTGTATAAGTAAAGTGCTGTTTTGTTGTGTTATCGATTAATATCGCTCCATTCTGGAATTCTAATGAAGGAGAGAGATCAACAAGAACCTCCTTCGCCGGCTCGAAACCGAGGTTCCTGAGAGCTACGGTTACCTCAAAATCCTCCCCCGGGTGAACTACTTCAGGTTTTTCAATGTTCTCTATCTCAAAAGTTGCTTCCCCCTCCCGAATTACAGTTATGGAGAAATAATTAAAGCCCTGCAGCATTTGTAAATTCTCTCCTCTCTGCACGTGATATGCAAGTGAAATGTAGAGGGGATAAATACCTGGATCAATGTTTTCATTTACCTTGAACCTGAATTCAACGACTTTCTCCTCTTTTCCGTCCAGATATTCTATGTACTTCACTGCGCTATCTACCGGCAAAAGAACACTCTGCACAACTCCGCTCTGAGATGCAACTTGGGCTATTACCTCACCCATCCCTCCACCGGAAGGGGCAAACGAAACAGGGGTTGGGGACACAACTACCGTGATGAACTTTGCTTTTAAAGCTCCCTCGTTCTTTATGTGGACTTTGACAGTAATTTCATCGCCCGGTCTGACCTTCTCTGGAGTTTCAGCCCATGCCGTAAGGTATGCCGGTATCATTGAGGCTTTCCATTCAGAAGGGCCGCTTATGCTTATTCTTGCACCATTTGGATAAATCTGAAGGGCTGTAATAGATACCTTTTCCCCATCAACCTCAACTTCTATGGTCTCGTTTTCGCCTATGAGGCTTATATTGGGATAAGTGATCGTCATGAGAAGGTCTTCTTTTGATATACCCAGCTCGGGATGCTCTTCGACGGTTTTGAACACCGCATCCACGATTTCTTCTTGGGACGCGCTGTTAAGCCACAAATAGAATTCGACGGTTTTGAACACCGCATCCACGATTTCTTCTTGGGACGCGCTGTTAAGCCACAAATAGAATTGGGCGAGCTCTACAGGATTTGTTGTGTTGTAGCCAAGGGTTTCTGCCATTGCGTAGAGGAATGTTGTGTTTGTGAGAAGCTCTTGTATTTTTTCCGGATTAGGAACTTTTATTGACGCGTAATCCATGTTAAGTACTTTGTTGTCCTTTAAAATGAGTATCATAGCTTTGTATTGGTTCTCAACGTAATCTTTCTGTACATCTTGAAGGACGACTACAAGTGGACCCACAAGTATTGAATCTCCTTTGTTGAGATAACCCTCAAAGAGAAGCGCTTCTTCACCCATAACAGGGTTAAAACTGCTCATGACAATCAGCAGTCCCAGTATGAGTCCAAGATGTTTTCTCATTTTTCCTCACCCCTTATCTTTTTTCCATAAAACAGCTGGAGCAAAGCAGGTGTTACCGTGAAAGCGGCAAACATTGAAGCGAGGATTCCAATTGCTAAGGTTTTTCCAAAGTCGTGTATTGCGGTGAGTTCTCCACTGAGCAAAGCTAAAAATCCTCCAGCTGTCGTTAGAGCTCCAACCAAAATTCCGGGGCCAACTCCTTCAACGGCAGAGATTATGGGATACGGATTGCCTTCCCTAAGTTCTTCCAAAAACCTGTGGGTAAGGTGCATTCCGTAGTCAACTCCAAGACCAACTATCATCGAAATAACACCAGCTAAAGTTTGAGTGAAAGGTATGCCCGCGAGCCCCATGTAACCAACGGTCCAAAGGGCACCAAGGAACATGGGCAGTACCATTGCAATCGAAACCAGCGGCCTTCTGAAAAGCAGTACAACTACCAGCACAACAAGAACGCTACCGTATGTAGATATCTTGCTGAGCTCTTGATTTGTAAGACCATCTAAAACGTAGTCCAAATACCAATCACCAGCGGGTCTTATCTCAACTCCCGGAGGAAAGTCTGCACTTTTTGCCTGCTCTTCAAAATAGTGCATGATAGCCCTAAACTCCTCTGGATTGGCCCCACCAAAGTTCCCCTTCAGCTGTATTAGAGTCATTGAGTAGTCGTCATTTACAGGGGCTCCCCCCTCTTTTATTGCCTCCTTTATTTTTTCCTTGTCTTCGGGAATGTAGCCATATTTTCTGACAACTACATCCGCTATGCTGTTAGTCTCAAAGACGTTGTTGTAATGAGAGTCGGCAAGTATCTCCTGCTCAAAGCGATAAATAGCCCTGACTACTGATGGGTCTCTCACATCATCTGCCTTCACTATAAAATCCACCTCATCTTGACCACCAAACTCATATCTAACATCCTTCATAGCCTCAATTTCTGGTATGCCTTCGGGAATCATTTTCTCAAGTCTAACCTCCGTTGTTACCTGAGTTAAGCCATAAAGAAACACGAGAGTCATTAGGGAAACAGCAAGCAGAGTTGTTTTTGGATGTCCCTTAATGATCCTGCCAAGGGTGTTAAAGGACTTAGCAATAGAACCAGAATGTGCCCTTATCTCAGGAACCTCATGTTTTCCTTTGATTTTCCTCATAATATCCTCGTAGAGGATTATAAGTGAAGGGGTTATTACAACAGCGTTTACCGCCGCCAAGCTGAGACCCATTATTAGGACAAAACTCAACCTGCGAAGGGAAGGCAAAATTGAAAGAGCCAACGCAGAAAATCCAGCTATAGTTGTCAAAGCCGCTCCCAACAGGGCTTTTCCCGTCTCCGCCACAGCTTCTTCCGCAGCTTCTTCAATACCGCTACCTTTTTTCCTCTCCTCAAAATAACGGTTGGTTACGTGAACGCCGTAGTCAATACCCATTCCAACTATCATTGCCCCAACCACGGCAGTTACCATGTCTATTGGAATCCCGAGAAGACCCATAAAACCGAGGGTCATCGTTACGCCAAATACTAGAGGTATCAAGGGCAGCATTGCCCTAAAAACTGACCTGTAGAAGTAGATCAACAGAAAAGCCACGAAAAGAAGGGCAATTGCCATCGTTCTACTCAAATCACTCTGAAGCATCGCCAAAATCCTGTGTGCAATTCCAATTGTTCCCGTCTGAATGACTTCTACATTTTTTGGAAACCTTACCTGGTTTATATCCCTCTCAATGTCCTCATAAATTCTCTGCACCGCTTGAGAACCAGAGCCGGCTGTAAGGGTGGCTATCACCATTGTTGCTCTGTAATCAGAACTTATTAACCCCTGCAGGGCTTCTGGAGGCAGGGTATTTAAAACGAATTTAACCTCTTCTTCGTTTTCAGGCAATCTACCAAGAATTTGAATAAAAATATCAGCAATGCTCATTGTGTTCGTTACGTATTCATGCTCCCTTAAACGCTCCTCGAGTTCGTAGATTGACTTTATCACCTCGGGGTCTCGGATATCGTAGACACCACCCTCTTCGATAGAAGCCACCTTAACAATTATAAGAGCAGAATCGCCGCTTTGAAATTCATTTTGGAGTGTCAAATAGTCCCTCACCGCCGGTAAATCTTGAGGGAGCTGTTTAGTAAGGTCACTCTCAAATTCTAGCAACTGAACTCCGTATAGAGAGAGAATTAGCAAGAATATGGCTATCAATGAAAATGCCACCCTGTATTTCACTATTATCCTCGCAAGCTTTTTGAGCATTCTCTCACCTCTAGACTTTTGAACTTTCGGAATTTTCCGAAAGATTTTGAGGATATTGCTTAAAAACTTTACTGAAAGAGGGGCGTGTTTATAGTAACCTTTATTAGGGTTTTTGCTGAATTCTTTCGGGTGGTTGTCGTGATCCCCAGATGGGATCACAGACTCAAAGACCCTGAAAGCGTGGCATTCGCAATTCTTGACGTTTTAGCAGACTTCGAATCAGAAGGAAAGCTGAAGAACCTGCCAAAATCCAAA
>NZ_KE387148.1:29594-52757 GCF_000430485.1 Thermococcus sp. PK | reverse complement strand
AGAAGAGTACAGGCGTAGGAATCCTCATGAGGGGTTCTGGGGTGCGTTTACAACGTGGTTTGGCAGTAGGATCCCCTGTTTTCTGAAAAAGACTACTGTAACCCGAATCCTGCTTGGGGTAATGTGTTATGGTCTGAAAATCCTCCTCAGAGTCAAATACTGTTTAAATAACAGGGGGTGAAACTAAACACGCCCCTTCTAACCGAAAGATTTATAAATAGCCTTCAACCCTTATTGGATTGGGCGTGGGCCGGTAGCTCAGCCTGGGATGAGCGCCGCCTTGGCAAGGCGGAGGCCCCGGGTTCAAATCCCGGCCGGTCCACCATAACTTTTAGGGCGGGCCCGTGGTCTAGACTGGTTATGACGCCACCCTGACAAGGTGGAGGTCCGGGGTTCGAATCCCCGCGGGCCCACCATAACAGCCCTTACCTGCGTAAGCGCTGGCGGAATGTTAAGTGCTTTTCTAAGGATTTACACTAAATGAGCGGGGTTTCTTATTTACATGCTCTTTTATGAGGGTTTCACTCAGGAAAGCGTCCTGTGGACACTAAAATTGGATTGAAACCTGATTGAAAGTGCGTATTTAGGAAGTAAACCCCTCCAAAAGTGCTTTTGAGTAGTGCACAACTGGTTTTTGCCTGTTAGTAAGAAGGGAACTCTTTTGGTCAAACTTTTTCCAAAAGTTTGCTTGCCTGCGCGAAGTTTGATCAAGGTTTGTGATTCTTCTTGAAGTTGATGGTTTTTTGTTTCAGCAGTTCCTTGAAGAGGGAATTCTAGAAGTATTAGCTTTTTAAGAGTGGGTTTTCCAATTTTGATGCCCCTATGCCTATTGGTATTATAAGATAAACTCCGTTAAAATTGCCAGAAAAGGAATGATTCAGTTTTATAAGTGAATTCTCAAGAAAAACCTTCAACTGAGACCATTCTAACAAGAATCACAAACTTTAATGAAACTTTGCTCTACGAATTTTCGTATTATGGAAATGTGGCCCGCCCGTAACGACCGCTCTCATTGAAGCCATAGGGCAATCTCAAGCGGCTTAACCCAGGCGGGCCAGAAGAGTGTACTCGGCCAGGGTTACCCACGGTCATTGCGCTCCGTGACGCGGAAGGCTCTCCCGTGGGGACCTCGCTATGGCCGAGCTGTTGCCCCCGCATCGCCCCCACCTTCATTGATTGGGTGGGTCCTCGCGCAGGGGCATTATAAGTTAGGCAGTTCATTTATAAATCCTTACCTACTAGCGAGCGCACCAGTTGCACAAGTTCGTTCAAATCTTTCACGTAATAATCTGCTCCCTCTATTTTCCCGAACCTCATCACTTGAACGGCTTTAACACCAGCCCGGTGAGCTGCCAAGATGTCCGATGCAGAATCTCCCACGACCAAAGCTTCACTTGGAAGGACACCAAGGGCATCGAGGGCTTTTTCTATGAGATAGGGATTCGGTTTAGCACCATCCAGATATCGGTAGTCCTTTCCAAGGATAATGTCAAAGTATTTCTTCAAATCAAAAAGCTCCAGCACAAACTCCGTGCAATCTTGGGAAGCGTTGCTAACAGCTGCCATTTTTAATCCCATTTGTTTGAAATCCTTTAAAACATCAACGTCGGGAAAGGCTTTTATTAGTCCTCTCTCTGCAGCCCATTTTCTGTACTCGAGCTTTGCTTTATCTATCGCTTTCCAGAATTCTACATGATCAACTCCAAGCCTCTCAACCCAGCTTCGCGGTAGTTCTCCCTTTACCATCTTTTTGTAGGTTTCAAACTCAAGGGTAATCCCAAGCTTTTTTATTTCTTTCTTTCCCCATTTTTCGAACCATTCCAGCCCATCATAGCCTTCATAATAGACAAGAGTTTCATCAACGTCAAAGATTAATGCCTTTATCATGGTTATCCCTCACGTGTTGATTTTTGGATTTTTGTTGCTCAACTCTAAAATTTTCTTAAGCGGGTTTAAACTTATCCCGAGAGTCTGCTACATGCTCGAAAAAACTTAGATGATCAATCAAAATAAAAAAGGCAGAATAGGACTAAAAGAGCTCCTCAAGCTTCACATCGATTTTGTCCGGGTTGAATGGAAGAACGTGTCTGGTTGTCTTTGGAGAATAAACTTCTCCCCTCTTTACGAGCTCCATAACTTCCTCCTTGCTTGGTGCTTTTCTAATGAACACATAGTCAATTTCGCCCTTGTCCATATCTTCTTTTGCATCTTCTTTGAGGCCGTAGTATATAAGCTCTATCTCTCCCTCAACACTCATCTCGTCAAGCACTTTGCTTACCTTCTTTTGTTCGTCAAGTGCTCCCGGAATAGCAAAGACCTTGTCTTTACCAATGAGAGCGAAAGCTATTTCTCCCTTTTCGGCCTTTTCTTCAGCCTCTCCATCCTCAATTATTTCCAATCCCTCTGCCTTTAATCTTTCCAGAACCTTGTTGAGGTCTCCTTTAAAAGCAGGATACCATGTGTATACCTTAACATCATCGCTGAAGTAGTCGAGAATTACAGAGGGAGCCCTCTTTGCTCCAAGCTTCTGCAGGCCTGCCCATCTGTGGTGACCATCAACGATGAGGTACATGTCCTCCCCGGGGACTTTTGCCAGGAGCATGGGCTTCCAGAAAATACCGGAGCCAGTTAAGCTTTCAATAAATGCCTCAAGCTCCTTTTGGACGAGCTGCTCGTGTGGTTTCATCTTTTCCAGCTCAATAAAAACATATTCGACTTTCTTTACTGGTATGTCGTATTTGGGAACTTTTTCGACACCCATTTTATCATACCTCCTAGGGTTACATTGTTGTAAAACAATTCATGGAATAAAAAGCTTTTTCTTTTAGCCGCCCATCTGAAAGGGGGCAACTCATGTCGCTTTGCGAAAACTTTAAATACTCCCTCAGTCAAACCCCCACTGTAGAATTTGTTTCTATTCTCAGGCAAAACGAATATCCTAAAGGGGTGTTGGCTTTGGACAAAATTAAAGGGACAACAACAGTAGGCATTGTTTGTAAGGATGGAGTAGTATTAGCCGCAGACAGGAGGGCTTCACTGGGCAACATGGTCTTGTCCAAAGAAGTTAGCAAGATATTCCAGATAGACGACCACTTGGCCCTAGCAGGAGCCGGGAGCGTAGGAGACATACTAAGCCTTGTAAGGCTTTTGAGGGCAGAAGCAAAGCTTTACAGAGCAAGAGTCGGCAGGGAGATGAGCACAAAGGCACTGGCAACATTAACTTCTAACATCTTAAGTGGAAGAAGGTACTTCCCCTATTTTGGCTGGTTTTTAGTAGGAGGCTACGACGAGAAGCCAGGACTTTATTCAATTGATATGGCTGGAGGAATTACCGAAGATAAATATGTTTCTGCAGGTTCTGGTATGGAGTTTGCTTACTCTGTTTTGGATAACGAATACGATGAAAAGATGAATGTTAAAAAAGGCGTTAAACTGGCCGTAAAAGCTATAAATACTGCAATAAAAAGAGATGTTTTTACTGGAGATGGAATAATGGTTGTTGTCATTACAAAAGACGGGTATAGCGAGCTTTCTAAAGAAGAAGTCGAGAAGATCCTCAAGAAGCTCTGATTCTAGGGGTGAGTGACGTGATAAAAAGAGAAACAAACGTTGATGAAATTCTGAAAGAGATTAGGGAGATTATTAGTCAGATGGTACCCAAAGAAGCCAAGATAACCGAAGTGGAATTTGAGGGGCCGGAGCTGGTTATTTATGTGAAAAACCCTGAAGTTGTAATGCAGGACGGAGATCTTATAAAAAACCTTGCAAAGGTTCTTAAGAAGAGAATTAGTGTAAGACCTGATCCGGATGTTCTCCTTCCTCCTGAAAAGGCCGAAGAGCTAATTAAGCAAATAGTTCCGCCAGAGGCGGAAATAACTAACATAAGTTTTGATCCTTCTGTCGGCGAGGTAATAATTGAGGCTAAAAAGCCGGGACTTGTGATTGGAAAGAATGGGGAGACCCTTAGGGAGATAACCCAAAAAGTTTACTGGGCTCCAAAAGTTGTTAGAACTCCACCCCTGCAGTCCCAGACAATATACTCTATTAGGGGAATTTTGCAGTCCGAGAGTAAAGATAGGAGAAAATTCCTGAGACAGGTTGGGAGAAACATCTATAGGAAGCCGGAACTTAAGAGCGACTGGATAAGGATAACGGGGCTTGGAGGATTCAGGGAAGTTGGAAGAAGTGCCCTCCTGCTCCAAACAAATGAGAGCTTTGTGCTGGTTGACTTTGGTGTAAACGTCGCGGCTTTAAATGATCCCAAGAAGGGGTTCCCCCACTTTGATGCCCCAGAATTTACCTACGTCCTTAAAGAGGGGCTTCTGGATGCGATAATAATTACCCACGCACACCTTGACCACTCCGGTTTACTACCCTACCTCTTCAGATACAACCTGTTCGACGGCCCTATCTACACAACTCCGCCTACAAGAGACTTAATGGTTCTCCTTCAGAAAGACTTCATTGAGATACAGCAGAGTAACGGTGCTGACCCGCTTTACAGAATGAAAGACATAAAAGAAGTCGTTAAGCACACAATAACCCTTGATTATGGAGAAGTTAGGGACATCTCACCGGATTTGAGACTTACCCTGCACAATGCAGGCCACATCCTTGGCTCCTCAATAGTTCACCTTCACGTTGGAAATGGACTCCACAACATTGCCGTCACAGGAGACTTTAAGTTCATTCCAACAAGGCTCTTTGAGCCAGCAAACGCAAAATTCCCAAGACTTGAGACTCTAATAATGGAATCAACCTATGGAGGAAGCAGGGATTACCAGATGCCGAGAGAAGAGGCAGAAAAGAGGCTTATTGAGGTTATTCTTCAGACTATCAAGCGCAAAGGAAAGGTCCTTATCCCCGCAATGGCCGTTGGAAGGGCTCAGGAAATAATGCTAGTCCTCGAGGAGTACGCTAGAGTAGGAGGGTTGGAGGTTCCAATATACTTGGACGGTATGATATGGGAAGCAACTGCAATTCACACCGCATATCCAGAGTATTTGAGCAAGAGCCTCAGAGATCAGATATTCCATGAGGGCTACAACCCATTCTTAAATGAGATATTCAAACCCGTCGCAAATGCAAACGAAAGAAAGGACATAATAGAGAGCGAAGAACCCGCGATAATTATAGCCTCCTCCGGTATGCTGGTTGGAGGACCCAGCGTAGAGTACTTTAAGCATCTTGCCCCTGATCCTAGAAACTCCCTAATATTCGTAAGTTACCAGGCAGAAGGGACTTTGGGAAGACAGGTTCAAAGAGGCTTGAGGGAAATACCAACAGTCGGTGAAGGTGGAAAGACGGAAGTTATCCAAGTAAACATGGAAATCCACACGATAGACGGATTTTCAGGTCACGCTGATAGAAGGGAGTTAATGAGCTATGTGGCAAGGGTAAAGCCGAGACCAGAAAGGGTTATAACAGTTCACGGAGAGCCTCAGAAGTGCCTTGACCTGGCTTCAAGCATCCACAAGAAGTTTGGTCTTTCTACAAGAGCCCCGAACAACCTCGACGCCATCAGGCTCAAGTGATTTTTAATTTTTTGGTGGGTGATGATGATAAAGTGTCCCAAATGTGGAAGAGAGTATGGGCAGATAATACCCCCAAGATGTTCATGTGGGGCTTTCCTTGAGGTGTCATATGATTATTCTAAAGTAGATGTCAAAAGATGGAAAAACAGAGAGAAGGGAGTATGGAGGTACAAAGAGTTACTCCCCAATGTAACCAAGATAATTTCCCTAAAAGAAGGCGGGACACCTTTAGTTAGGGCAAAACTCAGTGAAGAACCCGGAGTAGACGTTTTTATTAAAGACGAAACAAGGAACCCCACGGGCTCATTTAGGGATCGGCTTGCTACGGTGGGGGTTTCATATGGCTTGCCCTATGCAAGCAATGGGTTCATAGTAGCCAGCGATGGCAACGCGGCAGCGTCTTTAGCGGCATATGCCGCTAGAGCTAATAAAGAGGCCTTTGTTGTTGTTCCCAAAAAAGTCGACAAAGGAAAGCTAATTCAGATGATAGCCTTTGGTGCCAAGATAATCCGCTATGGAGACAGCGTTGATGAGTGCATAGAATACACTAAAGAGCTCTCCCGATTAAATGGACTCTACGACATAACTCCCGAAAACAACATTATTGGGCTTGAGGGGCAAAAAACCCTTGCATTCGAGCTCTGGGAGGAGATAAACCCAACCCACGTGATCGTGCCAACGGGAAGTGGAAGCAACATCTACAGCATCTACAAGGGCTTTAGGGAACTTTTAGAAATTGGGGCTATTGAAGAGCTCCCCAGATTAATTGCGGTGCAAACTGAAAACTGCTCTCCAATAGCGGCTGAGATATTGGGAAAAGAAAGCAGAAGGGAGTTTACCAAAGCCCTTGGATTATATGTGAAAGACCCAATAAACAAGGAACTTGCAATAAAAGCTGTTAGAGAAAGCAATGGAACAGCCGTGGTTGTGAGTGAAGATGAGCTTGATCTTGGAGAGAGGGCTCTTGCCAAAGAGGGTGTTTTTGCCGAGTATTCTTCAGCCGTTGTTATTCCGGCCCTAGTAAAGCTCCATGAAAGCGGGTATTTTGAAAAAGGAGACAAAGTGGCTTTGATAGTTACAGGCTCAGGATTAAAAAGCTACTATGTAGAAGAGAGGGAGCGCTTTTCAATTGGTGGGACAAAGCTTGAAATCCTAAAGCTCCTGAGAGAAAAGTCCATGTATGGCTACGAAATCTGGGAGAATCTGGAGAAGCCAATGAAGTATCAAGCAGTGTACCAGCATATAAAAGAGCTTGAGGCCCTTGGCTTGATAGAAGAGGCACGCAAGAAGGGAAGAAGGGTTTATTACAAGCTCACTGAAAAAGGGGAGCGACTGCTAGAGAACTTTGAGGAGTAATGGAAAGTATTTTAAATGAATCCTTAAACTAAGTTTTAGGTGATAGAGGGTGAATGCTGAGAACAAGATGTCGCTCATATTTTACGCAATCGGAACGATAGCAGGGATAGTGAGTGGAATCCTGTCAACTCAAGTTCAAGCGGGCTACATTGTAGGCCTGCTGGTCTATCTGCTCTCACCAAAGATAGTCATTGCTCTTGTTAAAGACCTTCCTGACGAGTTAAAGAATGAGAGGGTTCTGCTGAGAAAAGGGTTCTGGGGATTCTTCCTGTTCTGGCTGTACTTCACAATCTTCAGCTACAATCTCATCTTACAGCCCGAACCGACGTTTTATTCAAATCAGTCCCTCCTCTACAACATAACGAAGGGATGAGGTATGGAAGAGCTGAAAAAAATGGTGGCTAAGGAAGCCCTAAAATACATTGACGATGACATGATAATCGGGTTAGGTACGGGTTCCACAACGGCTTACTTCATCCAAATGCTGGGAAAGAAGCTCATGACAGGGGAGCTCGAAGATGTTTACGGCATCCCCACTTCATACCAATCACGCCTTTTGGCCCTTGAGAGCGGAGTTCCCGTCGTTAGCTTAGATGAAGTTGATGCCATTGATTTAGCTGTAGACGGTGCAGACGAGGTTGATCCTCACCTCAATCTCATTAAGGGAAGAGGCGCGGCATTAACGATGGAAAAGATCATCGAATACAGGGCCGGAACGTTTATAGTGCTCGTTGATGAGAGCAAGCTTGTGGAATATCTCGGCCAGAAAATGCCAGTCCCCATAGAAGTCATCCCTGCGGCATGGAGGGCCATTAAAGAGGAACTTGAAGTCTTCAACGCAACAGCCGAGCTGAGGATGGGCGTTAAAAAAGATGGCCCAGTGATAACCGACAACGGCAACTTCATCCTCGATGCAAAATTTGAAAGAATTGAAGATCCACTCGACATGGAAATCGAGCTGAACAACATTCCGGGAGTTGTTGAAAACGGCATCTTCGCAGACATAGCAGACATAGTTCTTGTTGGCACAAAAGACGGCGTTAAGAAAATGGAGAGATGATGCTTTTTTATCCCTAAACTTCTAAACTTATAACTTATCACTTGTAAGTTATAACTTGTAACTCTTGTGAGACATCAGGTGATGGAGGTTATAATCAAGATTTGAGACCAGGGCGTGTTTAGTTTCACCCCCTGTTATTTAAACAGTATTTGACTCTGAGGAGGATTTTCAGACCATAACACATTACCCCAAGCAGGATTCGGGTTACAGTAGTCTTTTTCAGAAAACAGGGGATCCTACTGCCAAACCACGTTGTAAACGCACCCCAGAACCCCTCATGAGGATTCCTACGCCTGTACTCTTCTTCAGAAAACACTCTGTCTCTCTTCTTACTACCAAAACCACCTGGAGCGTTCTTAGTTTTCTTAACAATCGGCCGATAACCCTTTTCCACCACAGTGTTCAGAACTTTCTTTGAATCATAAGCCCCATCAGCATAAAAATTCCCAGAACCCCCCGGCAGGAGTTCAATCAGCTCGTTCTCAGAAGTTGTGATCTTCACAGCAACCGGATACAGTAAACCCGGCAGGATTCTCGTTATTGCCTGAACTTCTATCCTACCCTTTTTTTATTTGTAATAATGGTTGAGTCTGCTTGAGTGCTGGCGTAGGGTAATTTCTGGAGTTTTTTCAGGAGGTGGTTTGTCAGTTCTTCGAGGTTCAGCTTTTTCTCCCAGTTGTGGAGGGTTGAGTAGTGAATGTTTGCTCCGAAGAATTTTCTGCCGTAGTGCTGGGCGTCTCTGAGAGGTAGGTTGTAGTATTGTTTAAAGAGGAGTATTGCCAGTATTGTTTTTACTGGAAATTTTTTGGATTTTGGCAGGTTCTTCAGCTTTCCTTCTGATTCGAAGTCTGCTAAAACGTCAAGAATTGCGAATGCCACGCTTTCAGGGTCTTTGAGTCTGTGATCCCATCTGGGGATCACGACAACCACCCGAAAGAATTCAGCAAAAACCCTAATAAAGGTTACTATAAACACGCCCCGGTTAGAAGGGAATACTACGGGGGCCCCTTTAGCACTACCTTTTGAAGCCATTATGCCAGAGAAGAGCTTAATCTTCTCACGTCTGACACAGATAGTATCAATCACTGGAATAAGCTCTCTATTACCCCAAATAAAAAAGTGAATAAGACAAAACAGAATTTCACTTGCTCATTGGATACAGTGAATCTCTGTAAATAGCTGCAATGGTCTCTCTAGTTGCGTCAATTGGGGCAAGTGAGAGCAACAGGCCAAGGCCTGGGGTTGTCATGGCTAATTCGGTGAGCTTGTCGATGTCGTCCTCTGTGAATCCAACATCAGTGAGCTTCTGAGTGATTCCGATGCTGAAAAGCCACTCCTCGACTTTCCTTGCGACGTACTCAGCTTCGCCTGGAACTCCCTTGGCATCTGGAACGAGTGGTCTATAGACCTCAGCGAGCACTCTAGCCGTGGCGGGATATATGTGCTTAATGACCGCGGGCAAGAGCATCGCGAGACCGAGTCCGTGTGGGAGGTCTGGCTTCACGGCACTGAGTGGGTGTTCGAGGGCGTGGGTGAAGTGGAGCATACCGTTGTCGAAGGATATGCCCGCTATTGCGGAGGCATATAGTAGGTAGTACCTGGCTGAGAGGTTGTTGGGGTCAGCTATGGCCTTCGGGAGGTAGTCGAATATCAGCCTAGCAGTCTCTTGGGCGAGGAGTATGGAGTAGGGATTTGTGACCTTGGTGGTCGCGGCCTCGGTTATGTGGTTGAGCGCGTCAATGGTCACATAACGGGTCTGGTCGGCTGGGAGCTTGGTTGTGAGAGCCGGGTCGTCGATTGCGTAGAGTGGGTAGATGCAGTCAAAAGCTATTGCTGGCTTGTACTCTTTCTCTAGAATTGATGCCACTGCAAATCTGTCTACCTCGGTTCCCGTTCCGTGGGTGGTGTTAATTGCTATGATGGGCTTGGCCTTCATTGCAAAGAACTTTCCTTCATAGAGCTCTCTCGCGTTCTTGTCTGTGTACTCCAGCAGAATGGCGACGCTCTTGGCTGTGTCGATTGGGCTTCCACCACCGATACCAATAACAGCCTGAGCTCCGAACTCCTTGCCTAGCTCTGTGGCCTCGTCAACCATATCAACGGTCGGGTTCGGGCCGACCTTGTCGTAGTGAACATATTCGATACCGTATTCCTCAAGGGCGGGCTTGACGACATCCCAAGCACCGCACTTCTTGTATCCGCTCTTTCCGGTGACAAGGATGACCCTAGTTATGCCATGGTTTTCCTTAAGGTCTTTGGCTATGTCATAGAACTTGTTAATGGCGCCAACGCCAAAATAGTCTATGGTTCTGCAGCGAAGTTCAAACACCTGGTTTATGGGGATTTGAGACTCCCACAACATTGTACATCCCTCCAAATGTATTACATTTATATATAATTTGTGCGGAATATAAGCATTTCTTGAACATAACATGTACAACCAATGGTTTTTGACACACTTTCTTGAACATAACATGTACAACCAATGGTTTTTGACACACTCCTGAATAAAGAAGCACAAAGAAGCTTTTGTATTTGTCAACGAAAACTACAAACTCCTAAATAGGGGTCAATGGGCTAAAAAATTAAAAGGATCATTTGCCCCCTTTCATTCTTTCCTGGAGCTGATACAGTTCGGCTATCCTTTGTACAGTGTCGGCATCTTCCGGACCTTTGTCCTCTCTCAACGCAACAAATCTCGGGAACCTCAGTGCAAAGCCGCTCTCGTACTTGGGGCTCTTCTGAATCTCCTGGTATGTCACCTCTATTACGATTTTTGGTTCTATTTCAACGAACTTGCCGTGTTCCCTTTTTATCAAGGGCTTAAGCATCTTTGTGAACTCTATTAGGTCTTCATCTGTGAACCCGCTCCCGACTTTACCAACCGGGACGAAATCTCCCCTCACGGGATCGTATGCACCTAAAAGGAACGAGCTCAAGACTCCACTTCTCCTCCCTTCGCCCCATTCTGCACCTATGATGACCAAATCGAGATTCTCCATTGTGGGTTTAATTTTCAACCACTTCTTACCTCTGTTACCGGGCTCGTAAACTGAGTCAAGCCTTTTTGCCATTAGCCCTTCATGACCAAGCTCAAGGGCCCTTTGATAGAACTCCTCAGCCTCTTCTGGATTCTTTGTTATTAAATTCTCGGCGACTTTTATCCACTCGTTCGTCTCTACAATGCTTTCTAGGGTTTTCCTCCTCTCTATGAGCTGAACGTCTATCATGCTTTCGCCGTCAATGTAAAGAACGTCGAAGAGGTTGAGCTCGAGGGGTATCTTCTCAATCATCTCTTCTATGTTGTACTTCCTTCTAAATCTCCTCAGCACATACTGGAATGGCCTTGGCCTTCCTCCTTCCCCAACGGCAACAAGTTCGCCCTCTACAATGACTTTCTCCGGCTTTAGGGCATTTTTAACTCTCTCCACAACCTCGGGAATCGACTTTGTAACGTTTTCAAGGCGTCTTGAGTAAATTACAACTTTGTCCCCATCTTTGTGCACCTGAACTCTCGCACCGTCATATTTAATCTCAAACTCCGCTTCCCCGCCCATTTCTATTAATGCCTCTCTAACGTTGGCTGCCATCTGGGCGAGCATTGGCTTAATTGGCTTTCCGACTTGGATTTTTACTTTCGAAAGGCCCTCGTCTCCCTCAAGCTTTGCTATTTTAGCCACGAATCCGAAATCGCTCGTAAGCATGTAAGCCCTCTCAACAAGCTCGACCTTTACCCTAAACGCCTCTGCTATTGCATCCCTCAGCAGCCCCTCTGCAACTCCCGTTCTCATAGTCCCCAGTATTGTCCTTGCCAGATACTTTCCTTCCTCCGGAGAAGCATCCATGAAGAGATTGGCGAGGTACTTCAGCTTTCTATCTTGGCTTCCTTCGCCGGTGGTTTCGGCAACTTTAACCAGAGTGCTGTAAACCCTTTTTATTGTAAGAGGCTGAGAGAAAAAGCTTTTTTGCTTCCTCTTTTGGAGAGCAAGGGCAACGCTCTCTCCCAAATCTCCAGTATCTTTTACGGAATTTTCTATCTCATCGCTGTTTACTCCAGTGGCCATAGAAACAGCCCTTATCAGTAGCTTCTCGCCCACGCCGAGCTCTCTCTCGTCCCAATCCGGAAAGACCTTCCCAAGAATTAAATAGGGAACAATCTCCAACAGCTCTGGATCCTCAACTTTCTTTAAAAAGTCCGCCACAAATTTTGTCTTGAGGGTCTTTAAAGTTGTTTTCTCAAGTCTTTTATACAGCTCAACCAGTTCTTTGTATAGCATCCACACCACCACGTTGAAGTACCCCATAAAAGAATAAAAAGATTAGTCTCTCTGCACTAGTCTGAATTTTAAGAACTCAAAAAATACAGTCGCTGCAAAACCTCCAGCGAATACCAGGAAAGGTGAGTACCCACTTTTTTCAAAGGCAAACAAAAATGCAAATCCTCCAGCAAACCCCGACGCAATAATTCCGATTGCTCGCTGGTTGCTTTTGTTAAAGTATATTGTTAGAAGGATGAATAAAACTGAGAGAGCAAGATACAGGGGGTTCATCTTTCTCCCTCCACCCATCTTTCAACGCTGGGCCTCTGGGTGTAAACCTCGCATATGTGGTAATCGTCTATGGAAAGTTCGTCCATGATGGATTTTACTTTCTCTATTTCCTCTTCCCTCAAAAGGGCAAACAGGCTCTTGCCCAGCATGACCATTGAGGACGGCAACTTAAGTGCTTTATCAAGTTCTCTAGCAATTTCCAAAAGCTCACCTGAGAGCAAACCCGTACGTTCAGAAAACGCCCTCGCTTCCTTCATCAAAACTTCAACTTTAGGGTTGGAGAGAAGTGCATTAATGGCTTTTTCTCCTTCCTTCTCGATTAGGCGAATCACATCGCTGTCGAGCACTTCTTTTGTAGATAACCTTCCCATAGGCACTGCCAGAACTTTGTATCCCTCAAAAAAGATGTTATCCACAACCCCAATCCCGGGAGCCCCGGGTTTTATTCTAACTTCTATCCCTCCATGAACTTGAGCTATAACATCTCCCAGCCCACCTTTGTGGAGAACCTCATACTTGTGGGCTATTTGAGCGGCCTGGAGAAAAGTTTTCTCTTTAAGGGCAAATCCCAAAGAGAGGGCAGTTCCGAGGGCTCCACCGGCACTGTTCCCAAAACCGTGACCATTTGGAAAGTCAAAATACTGCCAGATTTCAAGCTCCCCTTCAAAATCCTTCGGGAGGATGTCATAAGCAACGGAGTAGCTGATAACTGCATCTTCTTTTTTAACGGGCTCTCCATTAAACGCTATGTGTATGTGCCTTTCCAAGCCCTCTTCCAAGCTTATAAAGACGTTGGTTCCCTTGCTTAAATTTATGCCGGCCCCAAGTGAACCAGCCAAAAGAGGCTCTTCATTGAACCTGGGGACAAAAAAAAGCCGTGATGTGTGCTGGAACAAAAGCCCTTATCAACATGCTCTCACCTCCTAGAAAAGTCGATATTTGGATTTTTAAACATAAGCCTCTATGCCTAATGATACTAACATGAACAGTAAAAAGAAAGAGAAAAATCACTCTTCAACAACATACACTGGTACTTTTCCGTGTGGGATTCCATATTTCTTGCCGTACCACTCGCTGAGGACGTACCAGGCGCCAACGAGCAGCACTATGCCGAGCGGCAGGAGGACTGCCCAACTCATGACTCCGAGACCGAAGAGAATGTAGAGCACTGCACCGATTGCCGCAACCGTAATAGCATAGGGGATCTGAGTCGTAACGTGGTCTATGTGGTCTGAGCCAGAGAACATTGAACTCATGATCGTCGTATCGCTTATGGGGGAGCAGTGGTCTCCGAAGATGGAACCGGTGAAGGTAGCTCCGATGGTGGCGAAGACTATCTCGTTGACCTGTCCGTTTGTGAAGGCAAGGCTCATCTGGACGCCGAGGGGCACCATTATAGCGAAGGTTCCCCAGCTGGTTCCGGTTGTGAAGGCCACGAACATGGCCGCGAGGAACATTATGAGGGGCATCCACGGGCCGAGGTCAGCACCGGAGCTGGTGGCGAGGTTTATCACATAGGAGCCAGTTCCCACGGTGTCGGCTGCATTGCCAAGGCTCCACGCAAGGACCAAAACTGTGTTGGCGAAGATCATCTGCTTCATTCCCCTGATTACCGTCTCCTCCCATTCTTCCAAGGTCATTCTCTTCCTTCCAAGAAGCATTATGCTGGCGACCACCACCATAACAAACGATCCCCAGAGCAGGGCCGTTGCGGCATCCGCCTCGCGGAAGGAGTCAACGAAGCTGTAGCTGAGGAAGTTCACGCCGAAGGGGTTCTCAAGCTCTGTCCACCATCCGAGGTCTTGATCGTATGCTGCCAAGTTTGCAGCACCTGTGTACCAGAGACCTAGCAGAGACACTACAACGAGGGCAAGAACCGGTATGACGAAGTCCCACGGGCTACCGCCCTCTTTGGGTGCGCCAATGTCTGTCTCGGTGGTCATGAGCGGCTTTGCTCCGTCGCGAAGGACTTTGCCGGTCGTCCTGGCGCGGTACTCAGCGTGGAGCATCGGGCCGTAGTGCCTGTGGGTGTATGCCACTATGAACACGAGTATTATCGCCAGAATCGAGTAGAACCTGAAGGGAATGCTTGAGAGCCAGGCATCGTATGAATTGTATGATATATTGAACGCATCAAAACCTCTCCCTATCATCGCCAGCTCATAGCCAATCCACGTTGAGATTAAAGCCAGCCCGGCGACCGGTGCGGCCGTTGAATCGTCGATGTACGCCAGCATTTCCCTTGAAACCCTTGTCCTGTCCGTTACAGGGCGCATCGTGTTTCCGACTATAATGGTGTTGGTATAGTCATCGAAGAACACCAGGACACCCATGAGCCACCCAAGGACGGAGGCTCCTCTACTCGTTCTTACCCTCTTGGATAGGGCTTTTGCCAGTGCATGCACTCCACCGGACTTGTAGATGAGGCCAACGCCAGCTCCAATGAGGAAGTCGAATATGAGTATCCTGGCGTTCCAGTCATCGGTAACGCTGCCCACTATCCATTCTAGGCTCTGGGTGGTTCCGGTTATCGGGTTCCAGCCAGAGATCATTACCCCACCAATCCATATACCCGAAAACAACGCTAGTATAACTCTTTTAGACCATATCGCCAATCCAATTGCTACCAATGGGGGGAGCAAAGACAACACCCCAAAGTCTGACACAGCTTACACCTCCGTACATATTTTTCTTGAGCCCAAATTTTTCGACTTCTTTATAAATTTTTCGCAAATATTGTTGCGTTTTTGATAATATTCGAATTTTTTTATATAGCCACTAAAATTTGTCGAAATATTTTCGAATCAATATGATGTAGATTTCTGTTCTTTGTTGTATTCTAATGGTGTGCTGTGTTTAACATTATGCATTATTGCTCTTTTACCATAAAAATGTTTTCCTAACGTTTTTGGCGCTTTTTGAGAAATCACGTGAAGAATATTAGGTTGGAGAACATCAAAGCAAAAAAGATTTCGAAGTAAGATTGCAAAATTAAGATAGCTCTTTCAGCATCTCTTTCAGCTTTTTAAAATCTTTTTCCAGTTCCTCTCTAAGCTGGGGCCTATAGAGAGCAACAGCCGGATGATACATCGGCATTATGATGACCCTAGTTCCCACCACCTGTGAAGTTGTATAATCTGTCCAGATTCACGGCCAGAATCGCCCCTAAAATCCTGACAACCAACCCCCTCAAACTAACACTCCTGCTCGGCCTCAGAAGAAACTCAGAAAACTTCGAAAACAAAGTCTCAATCCTCCTGCGAAAGTCAGACAAGTACTTGTAAAACTTCTTCTCCTCCAGATTACTAACCTGATTCTCCCGCTTCACCGGCGTGTAAACAACGCCAAACTTCAGGAATTCCTCCTGAAGTTCTCTACTAACGTAACCCTTATCCAAAAACAGAAAACAGCCAGAAAACTCCTCAACAATCACCCAGAACTTTTCCCGGACAACACTCACATCATGCTTATTCGCCGGATCAACGGACAGTAAAGCCAGCAAATTTCCATCAGAGTAACAGGTCAGCTTGTACCCATAGTAAAACTTTTTTTAGAGGGAACAAACCCAACTGCGGGCTTTTCAGAGATGATTTCTGAAGAACCCTTCTTCTCCTTCCTGTTTTTTCTGGCCAACTCCTTGGTCTGAATGGGCTTTGAGTCCAGTATTCTAACGTATTCTCTGGCGTGTTTTTTGAATAATTCTTCCTGCGCTAGGAGCAGGAGTTTTTCGTGCCTGTTCAAGCGTTCTGTTAGTTTGTTGTACCTGATTTTGGGGAACAGCTTCATTTCTTCGATTAGGACTCTGTAAGCGTGCTTGTAAACTCCGTTAAAGTGCAAGTGTGCTAGTATTGCGAAGGTTATTAGGTCGTAGAGGCTGATTATTTCCCTGTGAGTGTTTTTCGGGTAGTGTTTGCTGATTATCGGATAGATTTCGGATTTTATGATCAGGATTTCCTGCTGAAAGTTCATAACAACCACCAATCAACCAAAAGACTTAAGTGCTTATAACTCTAACGATCTAATGGGAACTAGGGTTATGATGATCTTCCCGAAAAGTGTCTTCGCTTCAAATGTTTTTCCATGTATTTTGCTTATTGGCTCCGGCTCAAATCCAAACTTTTTAAGAATATAGGCCATTGAGTGCCTTCCCAAAGGGACTATAACTTTCGGCCGGATTACATCAATCTGCTTATCCAAGTACGGAGAGCAGGCCTTGATTTCCTCTTCCGTTGGGTCCCTGTTGTTGGGAGGCCGGCACTTTACAATGTTGGTAATGTACACTTCTTCTCTTGTTAGTCCGATACCCTCTAAAAGCTCGTCAAGGACTTTCCCTGCCCTTCCGACAAAGGGCAGGCCCTTTTGATCCTCCCAGTAACCCGGGGCTTCTCCAACGAACATTATTTGGGCATCATAACTTCCCGAGCCGGGGACTGCGTTTGTCCTTAATTCTCCCAATGGACACTTTTTACACGTCTTTATTTTCTCTTCGAGCTTTTTCATGACTTCATTTTTTTTCATGATTAACACCCAGTCTTTCTTGGGAGAGATAAGCTGTTAAAAGTTCTTTCCATGCCGTGTAGTATCCTTTCTCATAATCATCCCTAAATTCATGCTGGAGTATGTTCTCAAAATGTTCGAGGAGTTTTTTGGCCTTTTCATTGTCTGGGTTTCTTATAAGCTGAACTATCAGTGCATCGGTATCATTGTCACTCAATGCGGATAAAAAGCCGTTTATAGCCTTGCTGTATCCCCTACCCCACTCGTCATCTCCCACTATCTTCTCAAGTTTGTCCAGATGAGCTTTCGCCTTGGTGTAGTCTCCCCTCATAAGCGCTCTGAGAAACATTTCCATTCTCATCTCTCTTGCTGGCATTTTTCACCACCATTCTATTTGAGATTCTTTGGTGTTTTTAACCGTTTCCGAGAAATCGCACATGTGAGGGAATATCCATAAATACTCTGCGGTATAGATAATAGTAGTGGCCATAATTCAGAACTTTTTGGAATACCTATGAAAGTAAATCTTCATATTTACGCAAAAGTTTTTATACTCCATACTTGTAAAAAACTTGTAGAGGTGATTAGAATGGAAGAGATAACAGAGGGAGTACCGAGTGGGGAGAGAGAATTTGGTGAGCTTACTAAAAGGGTTCGCGATCTCATCGAATACCCCGAAATAAGTGAGGAGGAATTTCACGAGCTCCTTACAAAAGCCAGCAGGGGTTACGGTGGACCTCTCCCCCATAGAACCTGGTCCCTCTGCCCTGAGACCAGAAAAGTTGTCCCCGCTGTGGTCTGGGAAAAGGATGGGAAAGTGTGGATAACAAAGAAATGTCCTGAAGGTATGATAACTGATGTTTATTATGAAGATGCTGAGATGTACAAGCGTTTTGAGGAGTGGAAATATGACTTTAAGATAAAGAGTTACAACGTTGAAAACACCGGTGTAAACTGTCCCTTTGATTGTGGCCTCTGTCCAAGACACCGCTCCCATACCAACTTGCTCAATATAGTTTTGACAAACAGATGTAATTTGAGCTGCTGGTACTGCTTCCCAGGATATGAAGAGGCACTATTCAAGTTTGGTGGTGAAGTTAAGCTTGCAAAATTCGAAGAGATTGCAAAGATGTTTTCCTTTGAACATACAGTGCAGATAGGGGGATTTAGGGGAGAGTATTCAACTCCCGAGAACCTATATGTTTTAACTTACAATAATGGAAAGGCCGAATGGACAAGAGTCACAAAATTCCTCAGAAGAAAACACTCGGGAGAAATAATGGTCATAAAGACGAGAACTGGAAGGGAAATAAGAACGACGCCAGAGCATAAGTTCTTTATATATGAAAACGGAAAGATAGTAAAAAAGAGGGCTGATGAACTTAACGTCGAAGATGAGCTAATACTACTATGGAATCTTGAAACTGATGAGAGGGAAGAATTTGAAATAAACCTCTTAGAAGCTTTTAGATCATTACCAGAAGAAGAAAAGGAAAAAATATATGTCAGAGGGATATCAACGCTGGATCTTTTGCCGCTCAAAGAGGAATACGGAGATATAATTTATCACTGGAAGAAGAGTGATTCTATGCCTCTTTCGGCATTCTATAAATTGGGGATAACTGAAGGAGAGTTTAGACTCGGCAGGGATGCCACAAGTAATGAGCTTCCTTCTAAACTCAGAATAACCCCTGAATTTGCAAAGTTGATAGGATATTTTGTCTCGGATGGTAATTATAGCAACAAGGATTTGAGAATAACTGTTGGGCATAAGGATGTCGAGAAAGAAATAATTTCAATACTCAACTTCCTCAACCTTCCGTACAGCATATTGGAATGGGAAGGAAAAGCTAAGCAGATAGTTGTAGGTAGTAGGTTAATGCGGCTTGTCTTCAAGTATGTACTGGGAATCCCTGAAGGAGCACCCAATAAGAGGTTACCCAAGAATTTCCTGAACTTCCCGGTTGAAGCAAAGATAGCTCTACTTAGTGGACTCTTTAATGGAGACGGATATGTAGTAAGAGGAGACAAAGTTCTGCATATGGGATATGCAAGTGTTTCTAAAGGGCTTATTAGGGACATGCTATACTTGCTGGCCTCCTTAGGGATATTCGCGAGGGTTTACATGGTTCCAAAAGAGAAAATGAATGGGGCAAACCACGACCTCTACAAGATATATATAGCGGGAACCGACCTTGTAAAACTTGTCGAAATGCTTGATCTGAGAGAAGGGCATCGTAAAAAGTTAAATAACATAGGAGACAGAAAGCCCTCCAAAGTCAAGAAGGTTTCAGACTTTTACATTGACACAATTAGCGAGATAAAGGTTGAAAACTACGAGGGATACGTATATGACCTTGAGGTTGAGAATGAGAGCCATTCATTTGTAGCATCTGATGGAATTCTAGTAAGCAATTGTTTCTTCTATGCCAAGGAGGGTCAGCCAATTTATGAGCCCACTCTCGAGCAGATACGCATGATGCTCCGCAATGCAAAGAAGGAACAACCCATTGGAGCTAATGCCGTCCAGTTCACTGGAGGGGAGCCAACACTGAGGGATGACCTTATAGAGATCATAAAGATTGCAAAGGAAGAAGGGTATGACCACGTTCAGCTTAACACGGACGGCATAAGGTTTGCCTTTGAGCCTGAGCTTGTAAAGAAGATTAGGGAAGCAGGCGTCAATACCCTATACCTAAGCTACGATGGAATGACTCCAAAAACAAATTGGAAGAACCACTGGGAGATTCCGTTAATCTTCGAAAACGTGAGAAAAGCTGGCGGACCTGGAATCGTTCTCGTGCCCACAACCATAAGAAACGTAAACGACCACGAACTCGGTGCCATAATTAACTTCGGCCTCAACCACCTCGACATAGTTAGAGGAGTCAACTTCCAGCCGATTTCCCTCGTGGGGAGAGTTCCAAAGAAGGAAAGACAGCGCTTCAGGATTACCATTCCTGGGGCAATAAAGAAGATAGAGGAACAGACAAACGGGGCAATAGCAAAAGAAGACTGGTACCCAATACCAACTGCCGGGCACATTGCGAGGTTCTTCGAGGCTTTTGCAGGTAAGAGATACTACATGACATCCCACTTTGGCTGTGGAGCTGCAACATATGTCTTCCTCGATGAAGACAGGGTAATCCCAATTTCAAGATTTCTTGATGTGGAAGGCTTTGTGGAGTTCCTCGAAAGCAAGGTTGAGGGGATAGAAAAATGGAAGACCCTTGGAAAGCTTCAGAAGCTCAAGCTTGGTGCGGAGATATTCCTCAAGTTTAAGAGCTTCTATGACGAAAAATACGCTCCAAAAAGCTTTGACGTGTTAAAGATTATAAGAGAAGCATTTACACATGGAACTTACGAGGCACTTGGTCAGTTCCACTACAAGACGCTCTTCCTCGGAATGATGCACTTCATGGATGAGTACAACTACGATGTTGAAAGGGTAGAGCGCTGTGTAATTCACTATGCAATGCCTGACGGAAGGATTGTGCCCTTCTGTACCTTCAACGTAATACCCGAACTCTATAGAGACAAAGTTCAAGCTCAATTCAGCTACACCTGGGAAGAATGGAAAAAGCTACATCCAGACTGGGAGTACCAGAAGGACAAATACGTGAGAACCAAGAAGTTCATTGAAAAAATGAAGGAGAGTGAGCTCTATAGAAAGACCTACATCGACATAAAGAACTACTTCGGGTGATGGGGGATGATAAGGATAGATCTTAAATTCGGCAAAATAACCCCAGACGAAGCCCGAGAGATGCAGTACAAACTCTCACTCGATCTAGCAGTCTACAGGGTCTTTATCAATGGATACTCCAAGAATGGGTATGTGATATTTGACGAAACAAAGCTTCCAAAAGAAAAGCTTTTGGAGATGCTCAAGCCATTTGAACCAGAAGTCATCAGCGAAAAGGAGCTAACCCCACAAGAGCTCATCGAAAGCAGTTTGAGCTGGAAGAATACAATTGCTGTGTGATTTCCCTACTCTAAAAATTTTAAAAAGACTAGAGGAGCTTTATTTTTATTTTTCCTGCAACATCTGGTTCTTCCAGTTTAAACGAAACTATACCGCTGAACGACGATAGGTCAATAATGTTCCTACCGCTTTTTATTCCAATAAACTCTTCATAAGCCCTCCCAGGCGGGAGGGAAAGGTCGTACTCGTATATCGTTAGCCTGTTATCCTTGCTTGAGGTTATTATTAGCTCGGCCTCTTTATATCCGTCGAGAGGTATTCCTCCAAAGGCTTTTGCTCCAAAGAGCTCACCTACTTTTGCCAGAGCGGCAGTTTTGAGGGAGATACTAAGAGCTGGAGGCTTTCTATGGATTACATCTTCGTCGAGAACAACAATATCTCTATTACCGGTATCAAACGGCGTAGCCTCTAAGGCTCCCGTATTAGGGGTGGTGTTTGTTCCTAAGAGTATTTTTCCAAAGGCTTTCTCTATGCTGGTTATCCTTGCACCAAAAACGCCCACCACCTTAACCATTGGAGGAGCCACATAAAGGAGCAAAGAGGGAGCATTTATGGCGTTTGTAAATTTTGCCATAACCCTACTCTCCTCATCAACTGGTCTGTAGATCGCATCATGATGGGCATTGTAAGCTATCAGTATCCCTCCCCCTATTGGGAGAGCGTTTGTTCTCATAGGGGCATAGAAGCTTGGAAAGTCCAGAAACCTAAAGAATGTCATCTCCTCACCGTTAAGGGGATTGCCCACAAACATTCCTCCTCTCACAAAGGCAAAAACCCTGTTGTATGCACTCTCCATGTCACCCAAAACTGGCCTCACGGGAGGGTTTCCGTCTACAGAGCTAACAACTACTGGAAAAGTTTCCCATTTTCTTGTAATTAGATCAAATACATGCAACTCTCTCACTCCCCAATCAAAGTTCTTTCCAATACCGAAGAAGACGGTGTCGTGGACAAGAGTCCCCTTGAGGCTCGGATTTTCATTGAGAAGCTCTGCCTCCCCGGTCTTCCTGTCAAGTTCGTATATGCCAAGGTGTGCATGCCCATCTTCCCTTGCTATAAGGAGCTTGTCTTCGTAGGGGTCGTATATTATGTCGCTCACTTCTCCCGCCCAATCCGTCTTGTGGTGGATGGAATCTTTCCACAAAAGCCTTACTTTGTCGTTTTCCGTATCGTATTCGTGAACGTGAGAGTATTTGTTGACAAAGCTTATTGTCGACTTTTCGTTCTTACCCTCATAAACCGCTGGAGCATGAACCCAGCCGCCAAAGTAGATGAACTCATCAACGGTCTCAACCGAATTGTAGGTGTCTCCTCCCGAAGTTGGCCCTTCACCAACGAGGTCAAACTCGTACACCTTCTTTGAGTCTTCCCGTAGGAAGTGGGCTTGGGCTTCAAATGCCACTGTGAAGTACAAAACACCATTGTGGTATCTCAAACCGAATATTCCGCCACTTCCCCATTCGGGGCCATAACGAGGTGGAAACCTGTTCAGATGCTTCAGGATTCTCACGAATATCACCATTAAAAGTTGTATCTCTAAGATTTAAAACATTGTGCAACTCAGGAAAAACCCCATCTACCATCTTTTGCCATTTTATCAAAAAATTTGTCAAAAAACTTAAATTTTGTGCATTCTTCATGGAAATGGTGAGCAAAATGATACCAAGAACTATGAGTACTCAGCATCCCGACAATGTATTCATACCTTTTTTTGCTCATGACGCTGCCCTTGGAGGAGAGGATGAAGTGGTTGAAGCGTTCTATGCTTTTAGCGTTCTTGGAGTAGACGAGCAGATGTGGGATTTCGAAGGAAAGGAGGTTGACGAATTCGTTGTAAAGAAATTACTGGAAAAATATGGAAGCTTTTTCAGAAAAAGAAAGCTTGGCAAGGACTTTAGGATCACACCCCGTGTGCCAAATCCAAGTGTAGAGAAAGCAGAGGCAAAGCTTTTGCTTGAAACGCTTGAAAGTATTCCCAGATCCGCCGACGATACTGTCAGGATAACTGGGGCATCACCTCTTGAAGCCACTCAGTCACATCACCAGGCGGACAACCAAACCGAGAATGAAACCTAACAAAATTATACCAGAACGCAAACAGAAAAACAAACCTGTGAACCCTCCTCCAGTCTCTAGCCCTGAAATTATTCCAGAAACGCTTTGTTCTTTCTTTTAAAGTCC
>NZ_KE387148.1:19423-29494 GCF_000430485.1 Thermococcus sp. PK | reverse complement strand
CTTTGCAGGATTTCAAAACAACCAGAATGAAGTCTCTAGCAATCCACCAGTTTCTGGTTGTTGTAATCCAGACTGCGAGAACTTCCCTGCTCTCAACGTCAAGTGCAGCCCAGAGAAATCTCTTCTCCCCGTTGATTTTTACGACAGTCTCATCAACTGCGATAAAATTCCTCTGTTTTCTTACTGCGAGGAGTGTTGGCTGGTAAACTGCTTCTGCTAGTTTTTGAACTGCCTCCCAGACTGTTGTGTGGCTGATTTTGAGGATTTTTCCGACTTGTCTGTAGCTGAGGCCTCGCAGGTATAGTTCTACTGCTCTGATTTTCTTTTCTGGTGGGATTTTGTTGCGGCGAAAAGGTTTTAAGACTGAAATCAGTGAGTATAGAATGCTCTCAGCCTTCATTTCTCTCCCTTCTTTTTCTGAAAAATTATCAGAAACTTAAACCTAACGCCCTACCGCTTATCCTAACAGTATCTCCGCCGACTATGCAAAGTTATTTTACGGAGAGGAAATCGCTCCAATTTTTGAAGTTATATTACCCATGACAACTTCTTCTGAAGAACTCGAAAGGGTGTACGAGCTTTACAAAAGGTATATCATAGGAAAGCAGTACAAAAGGGTGTACGACGTTAAAATCTACGAGTGGATTGGAGAATTTTATCCAGAAGAGATAAACGTCATCCCCTTATTTGAGACAAAAGAAGCTATTATGAACTCCCACGAAATTCTGGAGGAATATCTAACCGGAAAAAACTTTGAGTACCAGAGGGTATTTTTGGCCAGAAGCGACCCTGCAATGAACTATGGTCTAATAAGTGCGGTAATCTATGACAAATATGCTTTATTCAAACTCAAAGAACTTGAAGAAGAACTAAGCATCCCCATATATCCAATAATCGGTGTCGGTGGGGCCCCTTTTAGGGGACATTTCACACCCAAGAATGTTGATGCAGTAATGGAAGAATATCCCAGCGCCCAGACCTTTACTGTCCAAAGCTCATTTAAATATGATAATGAGCCTAAAGAAGTTATCAAAGCTATTGAAAAGGTAAAAGGTACAAAAAGAAAAGAAACGCCAGCAATTGATGAGAGAATATTTGGGATACTCGACAAATATGAAGAAGAATACACCAAGGAACTTAAGATTCTCGCCCCATATATACGAGAGGTTGCAAAGGCTGTTCCCTCAAGAAGGAAAAGGAAGCTTCACATAGGGCTCTTTGGGTATTCAAGAGAGGTCAATGGAGAAGCCCTTCCGAGGGCTATAAAGTTCACGGCATCTCTGTACTCTCTCGGAATACCTCCAGAAATCCTAGGATTAAGAGCGCTAAGTGAAAAGGAGCTGGAGACAATATGTGAACACTACAGGGGGCTTTATAATGATATATCTTTTGCGTTAAGATTTTTTAATCCAAAAGCGGCTTCCCATTTCAAATTTTTGGAAGATATAGCTAAAATGCAAAAAGAAATGGGCATAGAAAAGGATGAAAGGCATCTAAGCATGACCACTCAGATACTGAATGGAAAAATTGAAGAGAGCCTTGTGGTAGAGGCGGCTGGTATCAGAGGATTTCTCGGCTGACCTCCTTTCCGCCTTTAGCGAGAGGTTAAGCTTTAATCCCTCGCCAATGGCGGAGAGGTTTACGGGCCCATCACCTACTCCCGTTGCCGGTTTCGGTTCAGCCCGAGGGCACGGTCTTGTGCCCGTTACCCCTATCCCCAAAGGGGACTTGGGATTATGGTTTGAGAGGCGAATCTCCAGTTTTTGACTGCTCTAAAGGGTAGTTTCTCAAGGACGCCTTACGGCGTCAACCACTCCAAGGCGGAGTGGTAACATGAAACCCCTCGTCTCATCGGGTTCTAAGTTTGGCCTTTTCAAGCTCTTATTACTCTGCAAAGTTTAAAAGAGTTTCGGTTCTTTAAAGATTGCCCTTCAATTACTCTTTCAGAGAAAAAAGCAAGCAGTGCGATTTTTCTTCATTCTTTATGTTTTTGCACGGAGTGTTCTAGTAAGTTCTGAGAAAAATTTAAATACTTTTAGTTACTTAAATATACATCGAGAGCAAAAGGAGGGAGGGGGTGAGGGAGATGGCAAACATGATAATCCCCTTCCCACAGCTGGAGAAGATTCTTGAGAAGACATGTGAGCTTGCACTCACAAAGCCAAGAGCGGAGGAAATGATGGACATAGTGGAGAAGAAGCTTGCTGACCTCTTTGAGGTTGCCTATGAGAACGCAATAGCAGAGGGGAGTGACACAATAAAGCTCAGGCACCTGCCACTTACAAAGGGCTTCAAGAACTCAATGAACCTTTTCAGAGCCGTAATCAGGGATGAGAAGGTTGAGATCGAGCCTATAAGAAAGTTCGTACTTGCAAGCATACCTGCCGAAATGCCCCTAGAAGAGGAGTTAGTCGATGAACTCCCTATAATTACTGGAACGCTCTTCGTCCTCATAGGGAGGGTTATCAAAGCTCTCCACCCGGAGATAAGGAACGTCTATCCCGAGCACATCGAGGAAGCCAAGAAAGTGTTGGATTATACGCTGTGAGGATTATACCTCTGAATTGCTTGACTCCTTTTGATTCTCCAATTTTAAGGTTTCTTAAATCTGAGCGTATAACTGGAAGAATATCCACAATAACACGGAAAACAGAAATTTTCCGCTTGAACAGCGTTAAAAACACCAAAACTGATTTAAATAACAAAAGTGATATTGCTATTTGGGATTTCACAATGAAGGTAACCATTTATGATGGGATGAACACTATCGGTGGTTCAAAAATACACATTCAGGAAAACGAAAATGGCATCTTTTTGGACTTTGGAATGAACTTTGCAAAGTATGGACGCTATTATGAAGAATTCATAAGCGAGAGAACTGCAAGGGGAATTTACGATCTGTGGAGGCTCAATCTGATACCAAGGCTAAATATTTACAGGAGGGATTTGATTCCCTCAGATATTGCAGATGAAGTTGCCAAACATCCAAAAATCCCTGTAAATGCTGTCCTAATCAGCCACGCTCACCTTGATCACGTTGGAAACATTGCACTGCTTGATGAGAGTGTTCCAATCGTCGGCTCTCCGATGACTCTGGTAATTCTTAAAGCTCTCAGAGATACCTCAAGAGGAAACCACCTAGGAATGGAGCTTCCTTACTACACACCCAGAAATCCAAATAATGCAAACCCTTACATTCTCGAAGCAAATAGCAAATATTATGTGAGTAGAGATATAATTCTCACAAATGAAATTCCCGAAAAGGGCTTAAGCTTCTTGAGCTGGCTTGCAAATGTTGAACTAGCCAAGAAGAAGGGAAAAACAAAATCAATCCGGCCTGGAAAAGTTCACCACCTAGAGGAAGGGGAACTAGGCTTTGAAGTTCGTGCTTATTCGGTGGATCACTCCATTTACGGTGCATTGGCTTATATTGTTGAAGGCAACACTGCACTCGCCTACACTGGCGACTTCAGACTTCACGGTAAGAACGGAGAAGAAAGCAAAAAGTTCGTGAAAGCCGCAAAGAGTGCGAGCGTTCTAATCACGGAAGGTACGAGAGCCGGAAGAGGGCATGATGAAAACGTTTCAGAAAAGGAAGTCTACGAGAATGCCAAAGCCATTTTGGAAGGAGCAAAAGGACTTGTAGTGGCGGACTTTTCGGCGAGGAACTTCGAGAGGCTGGAAAGCTTCAGGAGGATTGCAGAGGAGACGGGACGGGAACTTGTCGTCACGACAAAGGACGCATACTTTCTCCATGCCATTGGGCTTGTGGATGGGGAAGATCACCTTTCCGGGCTGAAAGTGTACATGAACTCGAAGGCAAAGCCAGAGAAGTGGGAGGGGTGGATCTTCCTAACTTATCCGGAGATTGGAATAACTCCCGAGGAGATCAGCAGGAATGAGGAGAACTACATCCTTTGCTTCTCGTTTTACGACATGCCGCACCTCCTCGATGTAATGCCTGATGGAGGAGTTTACATTTACTCCTCTAGCGAGGCCTTTACGGAAGAGCAGACTTTTAGCTTCCTCCGCCTGTGGAACTGGTTGCAATATTTTGGCTTTGAAGTTCGTGGCTTTAGTGTTGATGACGAGGGAAAACCGATATTTGAGAAGGGTCTCCATGCCTCGGGGCACATCTCTAGGGAGGAGCTGGAGAAGGTCATTGACGAGATTGACCCAGACTACATCATTCCAGTCCATACGGAAAGTCCAGAGTGGTTCAAGGAGAGGTGGAATGAGAAAGTTGTCATGTTGAAGGATGGAGAGAGCTGGGAGGTGTGATAATGCCCATTCCTGAAAACATTTCCCGTGAACACGTGCTGAAAGCTCTCAAAGAAATTGACATAAATGGCGTACCCAAGAAGCATGACGCGCGCAATACTTTTTTGATTTATGCTGGAAAGAGATACCCTCCAAAATACGTGATCTCACTAACCAACAAATACGCCAATGGTGAGTTCCTAAAGGGGTTTACAACCAACGAGGCTGTGGGATATTTGAAAAAGCTCGGATTCAAAATAGAGAAAATAACTCTTAGAAAATATCCTCCCGGTGAATTCGACAGAAGGATGTATCCAATCTTCAAGGAGTTTTTCATGCTCTTAGAAAAAAGGCTCACCGCTGTAATTGAGGGACGTTCGGAATTAAAAGCCATTTGGCAGGAGAGTGAAGACACTATCAGATACATGATGTTTTATGCATTGACAACTGTTGGGGATGTAAGCCCGCTTGATATTTATCTCGAGTATCCCCATCCAGAAGTCCCAAATAGGAACTATGCAAAGCTTGACACGTTTGTTGCACCGGCACCGAATAAGAACAGGCCAGCCATAGCATTCGAAATGAAGTTCCATAAAAAAATCAATGACAACTATGTGCCCCTGCCCAATAATGCAGGAGCGGTGTTTGCCGACATTCTCAAGCTGGCCCTCTTCAGAAAACAGCAGAAGAATATCAAGAGATACATGCTCTATGTTGCCGATGAGAACATGATCAGGTACCTTACGAAACCCGGAAATGGATACGAGCCATTCCTCAGCTTGGAAGAGAACACTGGTTTCAAAATTGCTCGGGAATATCTAACTGAGAAGCCAAGGACTTTCATTAACCAATTGAAGAAGATCACCGGCAAAGAAAAGTTCCCAGAGCCTATTATCGTGTGCAGGTTCAAGAGGGACATCAAACTGGCAGATAAGGATATCGCACTGAGAATCTATGAGGTAATCCGGAGGAATGAATATGTGTGAGCTTTTCGGTGTGAACGCAAACAAAGAGGTAAACGTTAACTTTACATGGCGGGGCTTCTTGAGAAAAGGGGAGCGCAACCCGCATGGGTGGGGCGTTGGCTGGTATTTAACAGCAGATGGAAAGAGGGCGGCTTCACTGATAAAACAGCCAATTCCAGCACCTGAAAGCGCGATAGCTTTAACGCTCCCAAAACTCGATGTGAGAAGCCAGATAATCATAAGCCACGTTAGGTTTGCCACCAGCGAAGTAGGGTACCTAAACACGCACCCCTTCGTGAGGAGAATAAAGAGCATTGGACAGTATGATGAGTGGATTTTCGCCCATAATGGGGTGCTACACGGGGTTGAAGAATTGCCCCAGCGTTTCAAGCCTCTTGGAACAACGGATTCAGAAACCGCATTCTGTTACATAATGGAGAACCTGGAAGGGATAAGAACCATAAGGGAGCTCTTTACAAGACTTTACCAGCTGTTAGATGAGCTGAGTGACTACGGAACCCTTAACGTGCTCATGAGCAACGGGAGGTACCTTTTTGCTTACAGTCACTACCCTGGAAAGGGCATGTGGCTGCTGAAGAGACATCCACCTCATAAAGGCCGCGCTAGACTCCTTGATGAGGACTTCGAAGTTGCGGTTGGGGATGTGAAGTCTGAAGACGAATACGCATACCTGATAGCAACAAGAAAGCTCACGAACGAAAACTGGGAAAGGCTCGAAGCGAGAAAGCTCTACATCTTCAGGGATGGTGCTTTGCTACTCAGAGTGGGCGAGGAAATTGAGCCAATGTTCGACAGGGAAGCCATAGAAGTTCTCCGCGCAGTTTTAAACGGGGAATCAGTCGACTTCGATGAGACCGTTAAGCGGCTCATAGATCTGAAACTCTTGAAACGCATTCAAGAGGGAGTTACAATAAACGACTACAGGAAAGCGATAGTAAAACTGATTGTGGGGGAATAAACGATGAGAATAGCAGTTTACGGCACTTTGAGGAGGGGCAAACCACTTCACTGGTACCTAGAAGGTGCCCGCTTCCTCGGCGAAGACTGGATTACAGGGTACGAGCTTTACTTTGATGCCCTCCCCTACGCCGTCAGAGGTAGTGGAAATCTGAAGGTTGAGGTGTATGAGGTAACCGATGAGATATTTGAAGGCATTAACCGCATGGAGACGAACGCTGGCTACAGACCAGTTGAGCTCAGTACAAAGTTCGGCAGGGCTTTTCTCTGGGAGTGGCCACATGGACCACGCGGAGAAAAAGTTGAGAGTGGGGATTTTGATGATGTTGATCTGGAAGGGTGGTAAAAGTGGTCCGCTCGAAGCTTGAGGGTGGGCTCTGGGGAGTCCTCGTTGGGGATGCTTTCGGCTTGACCTTCCAGTTTACCAGCAGGCTTGCCATGGAGCTAAATTATCCCAAACCCAAAGAAATCCCGATGCTAGATGGTCTTTGGAGTGATGACTCTTCCCTAACTCTTGCAACTGCCCATGCACTAACAAAGGGATACAATATTGAAAGGATCGCGGAGAACTTCCTCCGCTGGTATTACGACGGCGAATTCACGCCGAGGGGTTATGCATTTGACCGGGGGAAGACAACTTCGAAAGCAATAGAACGCATTGCCAGTGGTGTTCCTCCTCTAAAGGCTGGCGGCAGGGGTGAGCGGGACAACGGCAACGGCTCACTGATGAGGATCCTGCCAGCGGCATACTATGCATACTTCAAGCTTGATTCGCTGGAGGAACGGCTGAAGATTATCCATGAGGTCTCGATGATTACCCACGCGCACCCTCGCTCGCTCATCGGGTGTGGAATTTATTCCCTGATCGTGTGGAACATTCTCGGTGGAATGGATAAGTTCAAAGCGTATTATGGGGCAATAGCAACTGCAAAGAAAGCATACTCTGCCGATCCCTTCGCCAAAGAGCTCGTCCACTATGAGAGGGTTCTAAACGGGAACATCCACCGGGAAAACAGGGAGAATATTAAGGGTAGCGGTTACGTTGTTCACACACTTGAAGCAAGCCTCTGGGCTTTTCTGAGAAACGAGAACTTTGAGGATGCAATAAAAGAGGTAGTTTCTCTAGGTGAAGACGCTGACACGACTGGAGCAGTCACCGGTGGTCTGGCCGGTACTTATTACGGAATAGAGTTCATCCCGAGAGAGTGGCTTGAGAAGATAGAAGCAAGGGGATACGCTGGAGAGATCATCGACGAGTTTATTGAGAGCCTCCTTGGTGACCAGAATGAAGGCTCTTGAAGTTGCCTTAGCCCTTCTGGTCTGGATTGGCTTTCTGTTTTTCATTATTATGCTTGGAAAAGCTCTGTGGAGAGGATTTTTAGAGATAATGAACGAGATTTGTTGCGGAGGCCGGAGAGATGAGAGAAAGTAATGAAATTGGAATAAAGAGCCCATTATTAAGACTCTACGAAGAAAGGAGAGATGTCATTGAATCCCTTCTCAAAAGACTCAGAGACTCTGAAATGTGCGAGGACTGGGGAAACTTTGCTTCCGCAAGAAGAAGACCAATGCTTGCTACAGTTATCTATTATCTCCAGAAATATGCAGGGTATTCAGAGGGAGTATCTCTCGAAGAGTTGAAGGCATTTCTTTACTGCATGTTCCTCGCGGGAAGCCACGGAGATTTAGACGTTATTAAGTCAATGACTTGGTGTCCCATCGAACAGACGCTTGAGGAAAGTACTGGTGTCGAAAAAACCGCTGAGGGAAGATACGTTGCAAAATCCGTGGTGAGTGGTAGGAAACCAATGTACTGGAACACGCTGGAACCGCTCTGCAGGCTTGCAGAGAAAATATGCAAAGATATTCTCAATCCGCCTAATGAGTGGGTAAGGGAATTGCTCTTGCTTTCCCCGGAATTCCTTGAGAAAAGCTTGGACATGGAGGAATACCTACGGGAACTCAAAATTGAGATCCACTTCCAAAGGGAACAACGTAGAAAGGAACAACGGCTCAGGGAGATTAAAAAGCTCGTGAAGCCTGAAGGCATAACAGTTCAGGAATTCTTGGAGAAAGGATTCTCGGAGAGTGACTTAGCTGATCTCAAGAAAGCCTATGAAGAAGCCTGGCAACAGGAGAAGCTCCTCTATGCGGACGGGTACATAAAGTTGCTCACTAGCATTGCCGAGTATTACGGGGAAAAGCAAGGAAGTGAGAGTGAAGACGAGCTCACGAGGCTTCTACATGAAATCTTCGGAGAAGCAGATAGAGACAGCGAACTGGCTGCAGAGCATTACATTAAAGCAGCGGACGTTGCTACATCGGTCAGCCTGATTTACTTCCCACAACAGAACTACCCGGAGGAGGCAGAGAGATACCTCAAGCTGGCTTTAGAGCTCGAGGAGAAAGCCATAGAGCTTGGGGTCGTTCCGGAGTATCACTCCATAACGCTAAACAACTTGGGGACTCACTATTATGAAACCAATCGCCCTGAAGAGGCACTCCCAGTACTTAAGAGGGCACTGGAATACGCAAAGACGCCCGAGGAGAAGGGCCTTGTTCTGCACAATCTTGCCCTTACTTATGCAGACCTCGGCATGAAGAAAGAGGCCGTCAGCTCCATGGTGAAGTCGATCTGCACTCACTACTCGACACAGCATGAGTTGGGAGATGCTTCACTCTACGACGATGCCATCAACAGGATAATCGAAATGACAGGCGATTCTCACACTGACGTCTATGCCCTCAAGATAGCTCTAGACCTGATCGGAGGGAATCTAAGCGTAGAAGAGGCCAGAGGGATGCTTGAAGGAATTAACAGAGAAGAATGGCCACTAGCTGGGGCTCTGCTCTCAATGCTAAATGGGAAAGAATACCAGACCCTAACTGAGACACAAGAATGTGAGAAGCTCCTGCAGGATGTTGCAGAAAGGCTCAAAAGGATTGAACACGATTAACCTTGGGTGATGAAGTTGGGTGCTACAGCCTTCATTCTCGTGGGGGAACCGGCCGTACCTCACACTAGGCCTGCCTAACCCGGGCTACCTATTGGTTCTCTACGAGAACAACATGCCAGCTTGGGAGCTGATACCGCTCTACCCATGTCTTGAGAAAGACTTGGGAAAAAGATCAGTAATCTGGATTCCCTCCATTGAAAATATGCTTGAAGATGCTCTCCTGATGGTGGGGATTTACGTTACCAAAGATCCCGAGCTCATAAAGATGGCGGAAAAGGTCTTTGGACGTAATTTCAAAGCGGAGAGAATAGAAATTGGGGGAAACCCGGAAGTTGAAAAGCTGAGGGAAATAGCCCGCAGAAACCTTCAGAGGGATGATATCGGCCTCTTGATAGTTCCACTCCCTGACAGCACAGTGGTCAGGCAGCTCGACTATCTAAAGCGCTATGGGGGCCTGTGGTATTCCGTCCACATCAGAAATGAGAAGCTTTCAAGTCCGCTGGATGACTGGGAGGGGGAATCTACCAAGAGCTTGGGCTGAAAAAAGAAGTTTACACTTCCAATCCAGAATAATGGAAGTATCCGATTAGGGAGTATTGTAAATTCGGGGGCGCTTGATAATGCTCATTCCCGAAGGAATATTCCTTGGTCTTTTTGTGAGTCAAAGAGAAGGTATGATGTATTTACCCTAGTTCCCATTAGATCGTTAGAGTTATAAGCACTTAAGTCTTTTGGTTGATTGGTGGTTGTTATGAACTTTCAGCAGGAAATCCTGATCATAAAATCCGAAATCTATCCGATAATCAGCAAACACTACCCGAAAAACACTCGCAGGGAAGTAATCAGCCTCTACGACCTGATAACCTTCGCAATACTAGCCCACCTGCACTTCGGAGGAGTTTACAAGCACG
>NZ_KE387148.1:0-19323 GCF_000430485.1 Thermococcus sp. PK | reverse complement strand
CTGATCGGAGGGAATCTAAGCGTAGAAGAGGCCAGAGGGATGCTTGAAGGAATTAACAGAGAAGAATGGCCACTAGCTGGGGCTCTGCTCTCAATGCTAAATGGGAAAGAATACCAGACCCTAACTGAGACACAAGAATGTGAGAAGCTCCTGCAGGATGTTGCAGAAAGACTCAAGAGAAGTGAATATGATTAACCTGGGGTGGTGAAGTTGGGCGCTACAGCCTTCATTCTCGTGGGGAACCGGCCGTACCTCACACTAGGCCTGCCTAACCCGGGCTACCTATTGGTTCTCTACGAGAACAACATGCCAGCTTGGGAGCTGATTCCACTCTATCCAGAGCTTGAGAAAGACCTAGGAAAAAGATCAGTAATCTGGATTCCCTCCATTGAAAATATGCTTGAAGATGCTCTCCTGATGGTGGGGATTTACGTTACCAAAGATCCCGAGCTCATAAAGATGGCGGAGAAGGTCTTTGGACGTAATTTCAAAGCGGAGAGAATAGAAATTGGAGGAAATCCGGAAGTTGAAAAGCTGAGGGAAATAGCCCGCAGAAACCTTCAGAGATATGATATCGGTCTTTTGATAATCCCTCTCAAGGATAGCACAATAATTAGACAGCTGGAGTACCTGAAGCGTTATGGGCGCCTTTGGTATTCTATCCACATTAGAAATGAGAAGCTTTCAAGTCAGCTGGAGGACTGGAGTGAAGACTAAACTAAAATAGATTCAGATACTTCAGATTTAACAAAAGAATCTCGAACGTGGATTTATGGAAAACTAAATAGCACTCCAGTTCTGAGTCCATTAAAAAAACTAAACAAAAAAGGAAAGAAATTACTTCAGCCACCTCTCCATCCACTCCACTATTAACTCAAGCCTCTTCATTCTGTGCTTGGGCTTTCCTTTTCTTGAGAGGTCGTGGTTTTCGCCCGGAAAGATTGCGAGCTCAACTGTTTTTCCAAGGTACTTCAAAGCCGTGAAAAACTGCAGAGCCTCTGGCAGCCAGCAGCGGTAATCCTCCATCGAGTGGATTATCAATAGCGGAGTCTCGACGCTTGGTGCGTACTTTAGGGGGCTTTTCTCCCAATAACCTTCGGTGTTGCTCCAAGGATCAGAGCCTATCTGATCTGGAGCAAAGTAGTAGCCGATGTCTGTCGTGCCGAAGAAGCTCACCCAGTTCGAGATGGAGCGCTGGGTTACAGCGGCTTTAAAGCGGTTGGTGTGCCCTACAATCCAGTTCGTCATGAAGCCGCCGTAGGAGCCGCCGGTGACGCCTATCCTCTCTCCATCTATGAAGTCGAACCTCTTTATCGCCTCATCAACCACTTCCATTATGTCCTGATAATCTCTCTCCCCGTAGTGCTCCCTTATGTCAGCAAACTCCTCTCCGTAGCCGTCGCTTCCCCTTGGATTGGAGAATATTACGACAAAGCCTCTGGCAGTTAAAACATGGAACTCGTGCATGAACGAGTAGCCGTAGGCCGTCTTCGGCCCCCCGTGAATTTCGAGAACTGCCGGGTACTTCTTGCCCTCCTCAAAATCAACGGGCTTCATAATCCATGCATCTATCTCAACGCCGTCGCTCGCTTTGACTTTGAAGTGCTCCGGCTTAGAGAGCTTGTACTCCCTTATCCATGCATTGAAGTCTGTGACTTTCCTCTCCTTCCCATCTTTGAGGATGTAAAGCTCCGTCGGGGTTGTTGCATCCTGAGCAATGAAAGCTATGTAGTCTCCGATGCCAAAGGTCTCTATGCTCCTGTCTCCTCCGATAACCCTTTCAATTTCTCCGTTTAGGTTAACTCTGAAGAGGTTTGCCCTTGGGCCGTCTGTGGCTATGTAATAAACCCAGCCGTCCTTATAAACAAGTGGGTTCCGAGAGGGGCCTCTCACATCGCAGTTGAGAGAGTTATAAGCCGAGCGGTCAAGCTTTGCCGTGAGCTTTTTGGCCTCTTTCGTCTCGGGATTGAAGTGATAGATGTGTGTGTTCGTTGGAATGCCTCTCTCAAGCGTGCTCATTCTAAGTATAAAAGTGCCGTCTTCAAGAGGGACAAAATCCCCAATGCGCCACTTTGAATCGGTTAGCTTCTCGACCTTTCCGCTCTTGACGTCAACCACATAGAGGTCGCTTATCATGGGCTTCTTTTCCCTATCTTCCTGGGCAACAAAGTAGATTTTGCTTCCATCTTTGCTCCACTTTAGGGTTTGAATGTTAAGGTTTCCTCTCGTCAGCTTTCTCTTTTTCCCGCTCTCGACATCGACAAGATAGATGTGGTTCCGCTTTCCATAAACCCAGCCAACACCGTTGAACCAGAAGGGGATTTCCTTGATTATGTGCACGTCGTCCTTTTTCTTTTTTCTCTCGATCTCCACTGGGGTTATGACGGCGAGTGTTTTGCCGTCAGGTGAAAACTCGTAGTCATTTATTCCAAATTTAAACTTCGTGAGAAGCTTTGCCTCTCCTCCCGCGGTTGGGATTAAGTAAAGCTCAGCCTCCTTGCTTTCCTTGTGCCTTTTGGATGTGAAAGCTATGAACTTACCATCTGGCGAAAAGCGCGGATTCGAGTCTTTTGGTCCAGAGGTGAACTGTTTAACGTTCCTTACATCGTAGATGTAAATTTTCGAGAAATAGTCGTCTTTTTCTATGCTGATTTCGCTTACCGTAAAGGCGACTTTTCTTCTGTATACATCAAGTCCACCGACAAGCTTAAACTTCCCCAAGTCTTTGATATCAATCCTTTTCATTAAGACCACCATATTAAGTATGCCCTTTTCGTATAAAAGCTTAGCGTTTAAATTGGTATCTTAATGAAGTATAGGTTTTTAAACATCCCGGCTTTTTCATTTGTGGGGATGAAAAATGACCGTGAAAGTGAGATTCGACAAAGAAGTGAGAGACTATGCTAAAAGCGAGGGTGTTAAGGATCCAACCCTAAAGCTCACCGAAACCGCTCTCGCTGAGGCCATTGAAGAATTTCACAGAAGAATGATAGTTCTATCTGGAGAGACCATGAAAAAAGCCACTTTGGCTGGAATTCTTGCCGGGGCTTCTGCCAAAATAATATCCACAATTCTTGAGGAACTTATGGGGAAAAAGCTCAGGGACGAGAGCGAGGATAAGGTGGAAGTTCTTTACGCAACCGATGCCCTTGGACAGGAAACTTTTGGAAGAAAGAGGTATGAAGAATTTAGAAAGCATTTTGATGTTCTTGCCGGAGAAAATGTAAACGTTACGGCTATAACTTTTAAATACACACACGAGATTCTCGGAAGAACTTATGACCTGCTTGTTCTCGATCTCAGCTATGATTTCTCCCCTAACGACCTCGGTAGGATAATAGAGACCGTGAGGGGTGGCGGGCTGATATTTATTCTTGCCAACCCGTTTGAAAAGTGGAAAAACATGTGGACTGGCTTTCACAAGAGCCTCGTTACTCCCCCTTACACCATAGACGATGTGAAAAAGAGGTTTAACAGGAGACTCATCAGAAAGTTCGAAGAGCACGAAGGAATTTACATTCTAAACGCCGAAAACCAGAAAATTCTAAAGGGTCCTGAAAACGAGAAGAGTCAGGCAAAGCTTCCCGAAAGGGAAAAAATCGAGATACCGGAGGAAACAAAATTCCCGAGAGAGCTCTATGAGCTCTGCCTCACAAACGGCCAGGTTGAAGTTCTTAAAGCCCTCGAAGAGCTAATAGAAAACGACGGAATGGTCGTTCTAACGGCCGATAGAGGAAGAGGAAAGAGTGTCAGCGTTGGTATAGGTTCTGTTGGTCTTGCGGTGAAATCAAAGAAAAAGCGTGTGAGGATCGTTGTCACGGCCCCAGAGCTCGAAAACGTGCAAAGCTTATTCCGCTTTGCAAAGAAAAGCCTCCAGAAGCTCGGCTACAAACCCAAGGTTATAGAGGAGCATGGTCTCATAAAGGAGATATACGCCAAGGGAATTGGGATCAGGTACTATCCCCCCACCCAAGGGTATAAAATGAACGCAGACGTTTATGTAATTGATGAAGCCGCTGGAATTCACGTCCCAATCCTCCACAAATACCTCCAAAAGCCCAAAGTTATATACTCATCCACAATCCACGGATATGAGGGAGCGGGAAGGGGGTTCTCTGTCAAGTTCCTAAAGAAGGCCAAGGAGAAGAGGGAGTTCAAGGAGATACACCTCTCGGTGCCGATTAGATATGAGAGCAACGACCCGATTGAGAGGTGGCTCTTTGACGTCCTCCTGCTGGATGCCGAGCCTGTGGAGCTAACTGAAGAGGACTACGAGCTCATTAAGAAAAAGGAAGTTTACTTCGAAAAGCCAGACCTTGACGACTGGTTTGAAAACGATAGGGAAGATTTGAGGCACTTCGTTGGTATTTACGTTCTTGCTCACTACCGGAACAGACCAAGCGATGTAGCCCTTCTGGCGGATGCGCCACACCACGAAGCGAGGGTCTTGAGGCTCAAAAACGGGAAGATAGTCTGTGCCGTACAGATAGCTAAAGAAGGAGGGATTCCGAAGAAGGACATAGACAGGATGGCCAAGGGATACAAGCCGAGGGGGAACATAATTCCCGACATGATGGTAAAGCACCACTACGCAAAGGAATTCGCAAGGTTAAAGGGCTACAGAGTGGTTAGAATAGCCACGCATCCCGATGCTATGGACATGGGGCTTGGAAGCAAGGCGCTTGAGCTGTTAATTCAGGAAGCTGATAGGGAAGGTCTTGACTGGGTTGGAAGCGGGTTTGGTGCGAGTGAGGAGCTCATAAGGTTCTGGATAAGAAACGGGTTTGCCGTTGTTCATCTAAGTCCCTCAAGGAACCCGGTGAGCGGTGAATATACTGCAATAGTGATAAAGCCAATAAGCAAAAAAGCCAGGGAGATAGTAAGGAAAGCCAACGACGAGTTCAGAATCAGGCTTACGGAGTGGCTTGGTGACACACACAGGGATTTGGAGCCAGAAATAGCAAGATGGCTCTTTGAAACGCCGTTTGGGGAGAGTGTCAATTATCCGATAACCCTCACTGATGTCCAGAAAAAGAGGCTTGAAATGTTCGTTGGAAAGATTCTAACCTACGATACCGTCTTGGATGCGGTGAAGCCGATAGTGAAGTTGTACTTCCTTGACGGCTGGATGAAGCCATACCTCGACGAAAGGCAGATACACCTCCTCATCTACCGTGTTCTTCAAGCACATACGTGGGAAGAAACTGCTAAGTTCATCGACAGAAGCCCGATGTTCACGATGATAGAAGTAAGGGACATAATAAGGGGGCTCTGGTACTACTACAAGCACATACTCAAGTAGGCTCAGCTTCGTCGATCCCGGGCATCAATACCCCAAAGGCCAATCTACCTGACCTCCTTCCCGCCGTGAGGGTTAACCCCTCGCCAATGACGGGAAGGTTTGAGGGGTCTTCACCAGAACCCGAATCGAATCGAGTTCCTCAAACCCCTCTGGGACGGCCTTGCCCCGATTACCCCTACCCGCCGTCAAATCCGGCAGGCTCGGGGTTATGGTTTTTACAGCCTTTCTTAAGATGTTGAACGCTCCAACCAAGTCTGCATTCATTACAATGCCCTCCCTGTGGCACTTAAACAAACCTCTAACAAAGCGAGCGTTCTTATGGCGTTGGCCACAGAGAGGGCAGGTTTGAGAAGTGAAAGCCTCATTCACGACAATAACGGAAATACCATACTCTTCCGAGACTTCCCTCAAGCGTTTAAGAAGATAATTAAACCTCCAAATGTGAGAGAGGAGGTAATTCTGCCTTCTACCCTTATCAGAGTTCCTACTGATGCCCTTAGGATAGCCAACCACAATTCTGGAAACACCCATTTGGTGGAGTTTCTCAATAGTTTGCCTAACGGCAGTGTTGATGTAGTGTTTTGTCTGAAGTTTTGCTTTTTGGTGCATTCTTGAGAGCTTTTTACTCCTCTTACAGCCCGAACTGTTGAGTTTGGACTGGTAATCGGCTATCTTCTTCCGCCAGTAGAAGGCTATTGACTTGAGAGGTCTTCCGTTCACCAAAAAACTTTCCCCGCTTTCCACGTAAATGGCCATCAAATTGTTTACCCCAAGGTCTATGCCAGCGGAAAGGTTGCCCAAGGACTCTCTCGGGAGTTTTTCCCAGTTTTCACTGTAAAGTCTTTCTTCTACTGTATAACTAATGTGAGCATACCACTTTTTCCTAACAGAGTCGTACTGGATTTCTAAGCGTCCTTGTTTACCCTTCAAGTGTATTCTCCCCTTGAACTGTATTTTAAGCCTTCCAAACTTTCCGAGTCTCCTAAATTCTAAAACATTCTCCTCAATCCGGTACTGGTCGTTTCTCAACGGGATTATGAAGAGTTTTTTACCGTTTTCTTCTCTGATGAAAGTTGGTGGTTTTGGTTTGAACCATTCAGGAAGCTCACCGTTCTTTTTCTTTTTCAACAGGATAAAGAAACTTCTCCAAGCCTCAGCATTTTTCCTAGCCAGAGTTTGGACGGTAGAACCGCCAATCCAATCTTTGAACTGATAATAAGCTTCCTGTTGAGTTCCGAGAAAGTCTATTTTTCCGAATTCTTTGAACTGTTTTAGCCTATCATAGTTGAGCTTGTTCCAAATTAGAGCGGTAGCGTGGGCTAACTCGAATAGAACTTTCTCTTGCCCTTTTGAAGGTTGGAGCTTCACCGTCACTGTTCTTTTTATCATCATCTGTAGTATTATTTTTAGGCTTTAAAATAGTTTCGCTCTACTGCTTGTGAGATTAATTCCCAAACCCACTATCCACTCCAAATCCCTAAAAATCCATCTCAAAGGACGTTTAGATACTTATGCACCTGAAAGCTTAAACCAACGTTTTCTTTTCCCATTATCTTTGCAGCGATGTTGTAAAGTCTCATAAGTTGATGTTGGGAAATATCAATCGGCTCTTTGGGCTGTATGGCAAGGGGAGCAATGTCTTTCAAAAGTTCGGCGTACCATCTCACGTTTTCTTCCTTTGTGTCTTTTGTGACCACAAGCTTCACATAGGTCTTTGCTCCAGCGTTCTTTAATATTTTAGTGCTCTCTACCTCCCTGAGCACAAGCTCTTTCCAATTTTCGGCGGCTTTTGCAGTCTCGTCTTTTATATCAACGCTCGCGTAATCTACAAGATGGGCAAGCTCCTTAATCTTTTCAGGCCTGCTACCATTGGTCTCTAGGAAGTTTTTAAATCCCAAATCGTGCATTCTCTCCATGAGGGCGTAGAGGTTCTTCGTCTGCAGAGTTGGCTCTCCGCCGGTGTAGCTTATTGAGTGTACATCCCCCGTGTCCAGCTTTAAGATGACATTAACGACTTCCTCAAGCTTTGCGGGATTTGGCTTGTAGCCAAACTTTCCAGTAAACGGCTCCACCTCGTAGCGCCACTTTGGAACTTTAGATGCAATTAGGTAGTTTACGGAATCACACCAGATGCATCTGAGGTCACAGCCCGCAAATCTCACAAAAATCTGCCTTCTGCCGAAGGCACTTCCTTCTACGCTTCCTCCCTCTCCCTGCCAGCTGTTGAAGATTTCAGCCAAGAACATAAGGATCACCTTAAAGCTCTATCCCTTTCACCTTATCGCTTACATACCCTTCGAGTATTTCAATCCTGACGCTTCTGCTCTCGCCGGTCAAGTCGGCAATAAGTTCTACCCCCTTAGCATAGTCCCAAAGTCGTCTTTTTGCTTCTTCGTCAATCGCCTCACACATAATGATGATTTCTCTTGGGTCCTCTCTGCTCGCTATTTCTATAACCTTCATGGCATCGCTGACGGTAAAGAGCCCCTTTTTCTTAAACAGCATCTCCCTCACCTACACGTACTTCATCAAAAGGGAAACCGCCTCTTCCAGAACATGTCTGTCTTCAGCGTCCACAACGTGCTCCAGATAATAGAGGCCCTTTATGTTGAGGATTATGTAGGCTTCATTTCTGTCCAAACCGAGGTCGTAGGCTTCATAGTAAACCATCTCCTCTCCCAGAGCCTCGTTGAGCATCTCAATAAAGTAGTTTATCTCATCCGTTGTTAGGTCGTCCCATTTGCTCTCCATCTCGTCGAAGTATCTCTCAAGGGTTCTCAGGGTTTCCAAGTCTACTTTAAGTGTGCCCTCCACATAGGGGAACTCGCCGACCCTGAAAATCTTCACGCCTTCTTCGTCCCTTATGCCCACATAATCCCATAGGAGAACTCCCTCTATGACATTGACACCATACCTGCTCGCGAGATATGTGAACCTTTCCATAGCCTCTTCCATATCCTCCAAAAACTCCTCTTCATTGGTGAATCTAACTACTTTACTTACCGTTCCAGCCATACTTTACACCTTGAAGATTCATCATTCCCTAAGGGTTATAAGCCTTTAGGACTAGTATCCATCGCCCGAGGAGTATTGGGTTGCGATGACCTCGGGACCCCCAGGGGGGCGACATCCCTAACGCCCCCCTATTAAAGTTTTTAAAAACTTTGACTGCATTGATAACTGGTGGTTATTTATGGTTATCATTCCCAAGCCCATCGACCCACGAGAAATAAAAAAGCTTAGAAAGGAACTTGGCATAACGCAAGAAGAGCTCGCGGAAAAAGCCGGAGTTACACAGGCTTATATAGCAAAGCTTGAAAGCGGCAAAGTCGATCCCAGATTATCTACTTTCAACCGAATTCTCCAAGCGTTAGCCGAATGTAAAAAGGTTCGATTTGTAGCCAGGGAAATAATGTCTTCCCCCATAATAGGGGTCAAACCATATGAAACGGTTGAAACCGTTGTTAGGCTGATGAACAAGCACAACATTTCCCAAGTTCCCGTAATAGCAGGCAACAAGGTGGTCGGTTCTGTTACGGAAAAGACTCTCGTTAGGAAGAGCTTTGAATATGAAGACTTGCTTTCAAAGAAGGTTATGGAGATCATGGACGAGCCTTTTCCAATAATAAATGAGGATGAAAGCATTGAAGTCGTAAAGTTTCTCCTTGAGGAGCATCCTGCTGTCATAGTCCAGAACAGAGAAGGCAAACCCGTGGGAATAATAACCCGCTCAGATCTGTTTAAAATAAAATAAGAGGCTAGCCCAAAGAGGGCACAAGGCTGACCTCGAAGAGAAGTTCTCCAGTTGTTGCATTGTAAATCTCAACACTCCAGTGAACAACGTATGCATTGTCCGGGAAGGGATAGCCTAACTCGTTGGCTGGAACTGCTCCCTTTTCTTCGTATTTTTCAGGATTGTTTAATATCATAACTTTGGAGTACTCTTCCACGCGATACTTAGCCTCTGGAACGGTATCCGGGTTTCCCCAGTAGACAAGTGAACCCTCATCATGTCCAAAAAATCCTGCAGAGATGTTGATGTTGTTGGTATACCATGTGAAGTGAACGGTAAGCCAAGCTCCTTCTGGGCTTCCCTCTCCAAATGGGGGGTTCCAATCCTTTGACCACTTAACAACCATCCAAGTGCTCTGAGGTACTGGGCTAAAGCCCAAGTAGCCTTCTTCCCATCCAACATAGGTTCTTGCTCTTTCATTGAATCCTATAGCTTCAGCTCCCTGAACACAAAAACCAACTAAAACAAGGGCAACTACTAAACTCAGCAGTTTCTTCATTTTAGCATCCTCCTCGAATTTAGCATTAGAGATGTCGGCGATTAAATTATTTAAGAGTTTCTAAGAGGCCGATTTACGTAGGGAAAAATAAAAGGGCAAAAATCAGAAACAGTTTGCCCAGTCCTTTTGAATTGGCAGTTTTGGACTTGACCTTAATCATTACAAATGCACATCTTTTTAAACCCTCCAATCAACTATATCATAACCCGGTGGAGTTCCGCTCCACCACTCAAAGGGCCGAGGCCGACGAGAGTCCGCCTCAATAAAATGGTGGAGGAACCAATAATGATAAAAGTCTACACGCTTGGCGGCTACGAGGAAGTAGGAAAAAACATGACTGCTGTAGAGTACAATGGAGAGGTTGTAATAATTGATATGGGAATAAGGCTTGATAGGGTTCTTATTCATGAAGATGTTAACTTTCAGCAGATGAGCTCGAGGGATTTGAGAAAGTTGGGGGCAATCCCGGATGATTCTTCGCTTAAGAATAAAAAGGTCGTCGCAATTGCCCTTTCTCACGGCCATCTTGACCATATAGGCGCTATAGCAAAGCTCGCTCCACACTACCCGGATGTTCCAATTTACGGAACCCCCTATACGATAAAACTGGCAAAAGCTGAGGTTAGGAGCGAGCAGTACTTTGAAGTCACAAACCCGATGTACGAAACCCAGTATGGGGAGATTGTTCAGGTCAGTGAAAATCTTGCAATAGAATTTGTTCAGATCACTCACTCAATCCCCCAATCCTCGATGGTCGTTGTGCACACGCCGGAAGGTGCAGTGGTTTATGCGTGTGATTATAAGTTTGACAACCACAGCCCCCTTGGGGAGAAGCCCGACTACAAAAGGCTCAAGGAACTGGGCAAAGAGGGAGTAAAAATTTTGATACCAGAGTCCACAAGGGTTGCTGAACACACAAAAACACCAAGTGAAGCCTCTGCAAAGCTCCTTTTGGAGGACTTTTTCTACTATGAGGGAATGGAAGAGAGAGGACTGATAACTACAACCTTTGCCTCCCACATAGCCCGTCTGCAGGAGCTGATAGAGATAGCAAACAACATGGGGCGCCAGGCCGTTCTTGTTGGCAGGTCTCTAGCAAAATATACGGGCATAGCTAAACAGCTCGGCCTAATAAAAATGAAGGGAGCAAAGGCTGTAAGAAGCCCGAATGCTGTTCAAAAAACTCTTAGAGAGGTTTCCCAAGCTAGGGAAAACTACCTTCTAATAGTTACCGGACATCAGGGCGAGCCGGGAGCTGTGCTCACGAGGATGGCCAATGGAGAACTATACGACATAGGGAAAGATGACACCGTAGTGTTCTCGGCTGGAGTTATCCCGAACCCGATCAATATAGCCCAGCGCTACGCCCTTGAGACGAAGCTCAGAATGAGAGGAGTGAGGATGGTTAAAGATTTACACGTCTCGGGTCATGCAAGCAGGGAGGATCACAGATATCTGATTAAGCTTTTAAATCCCGAAAATATAATCCCCGCCCATGGGGAGTTTAGGATGCTCACCCATTATGCTGAGCTTGCCGAAGAAGAGGGGTATCTCATCGGAAGGGACGTTTTTGTATCAAGAAACGGTTATAAAGTCGATGTGAGGTGATAAAATGAAGTTTGATCCGTTATTTAAAGCATTAAAAGAAAAGGCTAAGGTCGTCGATGAGGCTATTTTTGAGCTTATACCCGAAAAGGAGCCCAAAGTTCTTTATGACGCTGCAAGGCATTATCCTCTCGCGGGGGGGAAGAGAGTTAGACCGTTCATAGTTTTAACAGCTACTGAAGCCGTTGGGGGAAACCCCGAGAAAGCCGTCTATGCTGCGGCGGCTGTAGAGTTACTTCACAACTATTCTCTCGTTCATGATGACATAATGGATATGGACGAAAAAAGAAGAGGTAGGCCGACAGTTCATAAAATTTGGGGAATAAATATGGCAATTTTGGCCGGTGACCTGCTCTTTTCAAAGGTTTTTGAGGCTGTGGCAAAGATACCCGTCGAGGCTGAGAAGGTTGTAAGGGTTCTGGATGTCATTGCAAAGACCTCAAACGAGCTGTGCGAAGGGCAGGCAATGGACTTGGAGTTTGAGAACAAAGGAACAGTCACCATAGAGGAATACATGAAAATGATAAGCGGAAAAACCGGGGCGCTTATAGATGCTTCAGCTACAATAGGCGGCATTATAGGAACGGAAAACGAAGAATACATCGAAGCGTTATCAAAATACGGAAGAAACATAGGCATAGCTTTCCAGATATGGGACGATGTTCTCGATTTGACGGCAGACGAAGAAAAGCTCGGAAAGCCGGTAGGGAGTGACATAAGAAAGGGCAAAAAGACGCTCATAGTTGCCCACTTCCTCGAAAATGCAAGTGAAGAAGACAAGGCAGAGTTCTTTAAGATATTTGGAAAATATGCTGGCGACGTAAAGGGAACGGGAATAATAGAAGAGGATGTCCAGGAAGAAGTCAGGAAGGCCATTGAACTCCTCAAAAAGTATGGAAGCATAGACTACGCTGCAAAAGTTGCAAGAGAACTGGCAGATGAGGCAAAGAAAGCACTAAAAATACTCCCAGAAAGCGAGGCGAGGAAACAACTGGCGCTTTTGGCAGACTTCATAGTGGAAAGGGAATATTAGCTTCATCCATACCTTTTTTTAATTTGGGGTAATTGAGCGAAAAGTTTATATATGCAATTTTGGCTTCTTTCTTTCGGTGCCCCGGTGGCTCAGCCTGGTGGAGCGGCCGCTTGGTAAGCGGCAGGTCGCGGGTTCAAACCCCGCCCGGGGCTCCAATAAAATGCTCTTTTGAGAATCGTACCACAAATAGTTAAAACATTCAGACGATACTTCGGTTTGATATTCATGAGCACCAGAGAAAGAATTTTGGAGTATGTCACAAAGAATCCTGGAATAACTTTTCGTAAGTTAGCCCAAGAACTCAACATAGGGCTAGGAAACCTGCAATACCACCTATGGCATCTTGAAAAAGAGGGAAAAATCACCTCAAAACGGCTTGGAGGGAAAAAATACTTCTTCCCACCAGGTTTTGAAGAAGAGTACCGGCGTCTTATGATAGCTATTTCAAACGAAAGCCAAAGAAAGATACTCCTTTTACTTGCGGAAGGGGACAAAAACCAGAGCGAAATTGCAGAAAAGCTCAACCTAACCCCTTCTACTATAGTTTATCATACAAAACGGCTCGAGAGGTTGGGGATTATTACAAAGATAAAAGACGGAAAAAACACCGTTTATTCCCTTAACTGTGATGTTGAGGTTTTAGTTCGCATAATCAAAGAGTATAAACCAAAAATCTGGGACAAACTGGCAGATAAATTAATTGATTTAACGTTAGCGTTTAGGGGGGAGGAAGAGTGATTGACATCTTAGGATATCTTCTCGACGGAAGTATAATTATTTTGGGGACTATACTATCAGTAGCAGCATGGAAAGCATACAGAAAAAGTGGGATGAAAAGTATTTTGCTCCTTTTTTTGGCATTTCTGATGTTCGTTTCCAAAAAGATCATTGAAAACTTTCATCTAATCAGAACATCATTGTCTTCAGAAATACTTGAGGTAGTCTCAACTACATTTGAACTTTTAATATTGCTGTTATTTTTTACAGCCCTAATAAGAAGGGATTGAAGTGCCGCTTGATGTAATTGGGAAAGTTCATACACCCCAAGAGCATTAATTAACTTAAGAGAAGAACTGGAAAAGCTGGAAGGGCCATAAAGGCCAAATATTCTAAGGTTAGAGACTAGCGCACTATTAGGAGCGGGGGCTTCACGTTACCGGCTATCTCTTCCAGCAAGCTTCCTATCCTCGTTTTTCCGCTCTTTCCATAGGCCCCCATTACAACAAGCGAGTACTCCCCGCTGTTTGCTTCTTCAAGAATTTTGTCCTTAGCTATTCCCTCAACAATCTTTATGGAACAGTTTACCCCCTCTTCGTGGCAGAACTTTAATATTTCACTCATGACATCTTGAAGATCTCTTTTCATTTTGTTCCAGACCTCATCTTCAAACCTGCGCACCTTCTCAATGTCTCCATGCCTCGCCACCAAGTTGAATGCGGTTGCTCTAGCTTCTCTCCTATCTAAAACTGAGAACAGCACCAGTTTTGCGTTCTTTTTCTTGGCAACTGCAATTCCGTGAAGAGCTGCCTTTTGACTCCACTTTGAACCATCTATCAACACAAGTATCTTCATTACCCATCACCACACGTACCTAAACCATAATACTCCAACGCCTACGCCTACAGTTAAGACCATTATAACCATACCCATTTTGAGGAAGTCCATGAAAGTTATATCTATACCTTCCCTTGCTGCTATCCCTATCACAACAACGTTTGCCGAAGCTCCGATAGCTGTTCCGTTTCCACCTAGGCACGCCCCTAAACTTAAAGCCCACCAGAGGGGGTACGTGTTAAGAGAACCTCCCATCGCCTTTATCAGGGGTATCATTGTGGCTGTAAATGGAATGTTGTCTATAATAGCCGAAGCAAATGCTGAAAACCACGCTATAACCAGTACCGCTTCTCCTTCGTTGTGGACGAAAGAGGTTATCCATTGGGCTATCTGTTCTATAAACCCTGTCTCAACCAGACCACCTACAATAAGGAACAGTCCCCCGAAGAAGAACAAAGTTGCCCACTCAACTTTCTCCAGAATTCCCTCGGGGTTCTCTCTGCTCCAGAAAAGGAGCAAAGAGGCCCCAAACAATGCAACCACTGCAGGCTCTATCTCAAGCTTGTCGTGGACAAAGAAGAAGAACACCACGAGAGCAATGGTTACAATTGACTTCCTAAACAGGGCTAAATCCCTAATCGCCGACCTTTCATCCAAGTTGTTTAGAGTTCTTAAAATCCTCTCCTTCTTTTCGGGGCTGACCTTAAGGGTTCCTCTGTAGGCCAAGTATACTACAAAGACCATGAGTATCAAATCAAGAAATGCTATTGGCCCCATGTTGAGAAGAAATTCGCTAAAGCTAAGCCCTGCAGCGGAGCCTATCATTATGTTGGGTGGATCACCTATGAGCGTTGCCATTCCACCAATGTTGGAGGCAAAGATTTCGGAGAGAAGGAAAGGAAGTGGGGTGACCTCCATAAGTCTGGAGATATAGATAAGCATTGGGGTGAGCAAAAGAACTGTGGTCACATTATCAAGAAAAGCACTTACAAGAGCTGTAACGACTGAAAAGAGAATTAAAACCTTAATAGGATCCCCTTTCGCAAGTTTGGCGGTTTTTATTGCAATATACTCAAACAGACCGCTTAACCTTGTTGTATTGACAATTATCATCATTCCAGCGAGGAGAAGTATAGTGTCGAGGTCAAGATAAATGGGAACCTTTTCCCACGGGACTATGTTTGCCAGAAGAACCAGGGCCCCTCCCATCATCGCAGCAACGGTTCTGTGTATCCATTCGTTTATTATAAGGACATATGTAAAGATGAACACTGCAAGGGCAAATACCTCCAAGGGAGACATCTGGCCACCTCCTAATAGATTATCACCGGAATGTTCAGATGCTGGACTATCCTAAGAACCAGAGGGCTGATAGGCGAGGTTTTTGTTATCTCCGACCCATAGTTCCTTGAGATTGCAAGCAGGTCATAATTCTCGGCCATTCTTATCACGTCATCGCTCTTGTTTCCAAAGAACAAACGCCTCTGCACTTTTAGACCGTAACTTTCAAGCTTCTTTGCCACGGTGTTAAGCAGTTCTTCTCCTATCATCTCTTCTCTACGCTTAAATTCTTCACTCGCTTCCGGGCTGAGTGTTTGACGCACAAGCTCAAATATCTGCGAATCCAGGATATAAACAAGCAAAATATTCGCCTCATAAGCACTTATCGTCTCATATACTTCTGTGGGGACATTTTTAACGTATCTATCAAGCGGCATCAATATAGAATTGATCTCGGGAATTTGTTTTTCCTCTTCGGTTAGAAGAAACTCCCGGTAGTGCCTCATTATGTCCTCATACTTCTTCCCAGCTATGTGTTTAAACTTTCGACCAATGAAAGAAGAATACAACCCCATATTATCCCACCTAACCGTTTTGATAAGGAGTTTAAAAAGACTTTGGTTCATGCTTTTAATTTAGAGCTGTGAACCATAAGAGATATTAAAGAACATGAAGAAACATCACTGGGGGTGAGAAGATGAAGAGAATAATACCAGTACTGGCATTGATTCTTCTGCTCTCGCCACTTGCAAATGCTCAATGCCCGGAAGAAGGAAACACCGTTGTGTTAAAAGCCCCAGCAGTATCAAGGACATCAAGTGGTGAGTTAATAGGAGTGGCAACGGACTTTGTAATTACGGTTGCCCCTGGAAACGGGCACGTTTACGTGGAGACCTGGCCACTGGCAGAGGTGGATATGCAGGCATCGGCAAGATTAGCCGCCCAAGTTGCTGGAAAAGTTCTTGGGGTTGATATGAGCAAGTATGACGTTTTTATTCAAGTAAGGTCTGATGCCCCAATTATTGGAGGTCCCTCTGCTGGAGGAACAATGACTGTTGGCATAATAGCTGCTTTGAAGGGCTGGGAAGTAAGAAAGGACGTTATGATGACCGGCATGATAAATCCCGATGGGAGCATTGGGCCAGTAGGAGGGATTTTAGAAAAAGCCTCAGCTGCTCACAGCGTCGGAGCAAAGCTATTCTTAATTCCAGAAGGACAGAGAATACAGGTAGTCCAAAAAACCGAACAAAAGCAAATCGGCCCAGTAGTGCAGATAACAAGTAAGTCCGAAAAAGTTGACGTGGTTGAATACGCAAGGGAGAGATGGGGCTTAGAGGTTAAGGAGATTAGGGATATATACGAGGCAGTTTACTATTTCACCGGGAAGAAGATAGAGAAGCCATCTGTGCTAGGGGAGCTGAAAGTTGATACCTCTTTTCTAAAGGATGATGCACTCAAGGACTACGATGAGACCCTAGACTACTATAAACAGGTTGAGAACAAGCTCAAAAACAGTGACGTTAGCTATACCACTTATTCCTACCTCAAAAGTGCACTAGATGATGCCAAAGCCAAGCTGGATGAGGCCAAGAAGAACTTGGATGAGGGTATGTATTACACGGCTCTAAGCCTTGATTTTCAGGCGAGGATTGCAATAAGGCACGTGGATTGGTATTTGGATGTGAGGACTGAGAGTGACCTGGAGAATCTGCTGAACGAGGTCGATAATGAGATAAAGGACACCGAAGGCTACGTCTCAAACCTCACAATAAAGGGAATAACAATGCTCCAAGCGGTTGCCGCAAGTGAGGAGAGAATTGAACAAGCAAAGTCCCTTCTGAAGGATGCCTGGTCGTCCTATTACGATGGCAATTACTGGGATGCAATAAGCAACGCTGCCTTCGCATACGAGAGAGTACAAACAGCAAAGTTCTGGGCATCCCTAGGAGAGAGATACGCAAAGGGAGAGATAATTGAAAGGGACGCTATAAAAGATACTGCGAGAGAGTACCTGGATAATTCGAGGCTTATAATAACATACATAACCTCAATGTTTGGGGAAACAACCCTTCAGGATTTGGTGGACTTAATGAACGAAGGGGAGGAATATTACCAGGATGGCAAATATTCAGCGGCTATCTTTTCTGCAATGGAAGCCAGGATAAGGGCAGAGATAATCTTAGATACCCTTGGAATTGATAACGAGACCGTACTTATGGACAAACTACAGAGAATGAAAGAAGATGCCAAGGTAGCTATTGCAATAGCTCAGAAAGAAGGCATATATCCAGTCTTAAGTCTTGCATATTATGAGTTTGCCCAGAGCTATGAAAAGCAGGGAGGGTTGGAGAATATTCAGACCGCAATGGTGTTCTATCAATACGCAAAGGAAACTTCAACGGTATTCTTAAGCACAACAACTCCGCCAAAGATAACGGAAGAACCCCTTATCTCGATCACCACACCGCTTACAAACCAAACTGCAACTCAAAATACCACTTCTCCACTTCAAAAGGAAACCAGCAGATATTCAATACCTTTAATAGCTGGCACCCTTATATTTGGCATCCTTCTAGGTTTTATAGCTGGAAGGAGAGCTTAGACACTTTTTCCTTTTTTCAGAAACTCTAAAATATTATGAATGCTTAATATCACAACATGGACTATCAAAAGATCGCAACTCTTGTTGTGGTTCTTGTAATAGTTTCATCTATAGCCTTAGTCCTAAAGCCCTATTTTCCGCGAGGAAGGGAAGCTACATACTCCGGAGAGAAAATTCTCCTGCCTGAGCCTAGATTGGAGGGAACTATGAGCGTGGAAGAGGCTATTGCAAAGAGAAGGAGCATCAGGACATACAAAAATCAACCTATCAGCATAGAAGAGCTTGCTCAACTCTTGTGGGCCTGTCAGGGAATAACCCACGAGGACAAAAGGGCAGCTCCGAGTGCTGGAGCAACATATCCCTTCGAGATTTTTGTGGTAGTTGGAAAGGTGGAGGGGCTACAGCCCGGAATCTACTACTATAACCCCCTTGACCACAGCCTAACGTTGATTAAAGAGGGGGATTTTAGAAGAGAACTTCAGGAAGCGGCATTGAATCAAAAGTGGGTCGGAGATGCGGCAGTGGACATTGTGCTTGTGGCTTTCTATGAAAGAACCACTAGAATTTATGGGGAGAGGGGGATCAGGTACGTACATATGGAAGCAGGCCACATAGGGCAGAACATATACCTCCAAGCAACAGCTTTAGGGTTAGGCACAGTTGCCATCGGGGCTTTTCATGATGATGAGGTTGCAAAGATAATAGGCACTGAGGGTGCCCCGTTATACATATTCCCAGTGGGGAGGGTCTGAGATGGTGGTTTTGGATCATGGAATCCTCGGTTACATAACTTTTGCCCTCATGAATCTTTCGATGCTCAGCGGTGCTTTTATATTCCTCTCCAAGAAGAGACAGTTTTGGATAAAGATACACCTATTCGTGAGTGTGCTCGCTTACATCTTTATGGTATGGACAATATGGGTGGTCAGATAAGCTTATTAATGCCTCTCTCCTATATTTTGTGGTGATAAAAATGTTCGTTGGGCACTACCAAGACGTAGAGGAAAAAGAAGTTATAATGGAGGGAGTTGAGAATACAACAATAAGGTGGCTTATCTCTCCGAAGATAGGGGCTAAAAACTTCGCAATGAGATATTTTGTTATCAAGAAAGGCGGAAAAATACCAATCCACCAGCACGACTGGGAGCATGAGATATTTGTAGTAAAGGGAGAGGGGTACATAACAGACGGGAGAAAAACTGTAAAAGTCGTGCCGGGTAGCTTTCTATATATCCCCCCAAATGAGCCGCACGGATACGAAAATCCCGACTCAGAAACCCTCGAATTTCTATGCTTAATCCCGGTAAAAGAAGGCAACATACCTCCTGAGGAGAGGGGCGAGTGATTTTTCATTTTGATGTCTAATTTTTATTCCCTCTATTTTAATATTGCCGTGAAAATATCACCCAAACCGGGGCGTGTTTAGTTTCACCCCCTGTTATTTAAACAGTATTTGACTCTGAGGAGGATTTTCAGACCATAACACATTACCCCAAGCAGGATTCGGGTTACAGTAGTCTTTTTCAGAAAACAGGGGATCCTACTGCCAAACCACGTTGTAAAACGCACCCCAGAACCCCTCATGAGGATTCCTATGCCTGTACTCTTCTTCAGAAAACACTCTGTCTCTCTTCTTACTACCAAAACCACCTGG
>NZ_KE387147.1:12146-14954 GCF_000430485.1 Thermococcus sp. PK | reverse complement strand
AAAAGTATGGGAGAAGGGAGAGGAACAGGCTGAACGATTTGTATCACAAGTTGGCTAACAAAATCGTTGAATTAGCTGAAAAATACGGTGGTATTACCTTGGAGGACTTAACGGAAATCAGGAACACAATAAGGTATTCGGCTGAAATGAACGGTCGCTTGCACAGGTGGAGTTTTAGAAAGCTTCAATCCATTATCGAGTATAAAGCCAAGTTAAAGGGTGTGAGTGTGGTTTTTGTTAATCCTGCTCGCACTTCATCCCTGTGCCCGATATGTGGGGGGAAGCTAGTCCCGAATGGGCACAGGGTTTTAAAATGCGAGTGTGGTTTTGAGGCTGATAGGGATGTGGTTGGGAGTTGGAATATTCGTTTGAAAGCCTTGAAGATGTGGGGAGTCTCCGTTCCCCCCGAAAGCCAGCCAATGAAGACGGGAGGCTGGAAGCCTACCCGTTACGAAATTAACGCCCTACACGCACTTTACGGGTAGGCAGAACGGAAATTAGAAAGATTTGAGTTTTCATTTAGTTCCACCCTCTTTCTTCTTGGTCTGTTGGATGCAGCTGTTTACATGGCTTATCAAAGTATTGAGACATTTTTACCTCTTTTCTACTTTCTTGAAGACAAAGCTTGGCTTTCGGGATTAATCCTTACAATTGAGATTTCAATAATGGCAATTGTGAAACCCTACGCTGGTTATTTAAGTGACAAGATTGGGAGAATAAAGCCAATAATTGTGGGAATGAGCATGGTAAGTCTTGCCATGCTCATCTTTGCCCTCTCAAATTCCCTCTCACTAATAATCGGAGGGGCAGTTTTATTTTCACTCGGCGCTTCAGTAAGTGAAGCTTCAACCAAGCCTTTGGCAACAGAAATTTCAAAGCTTAGAGGCACAGCGTTAGGTTTTTTGGAGAGTATAAAAGACATAGGCCAAGCTCTGGGCCCAATCTTGGTTGGATTTTTAGGTTTTAGGTTTGGCTTTGCTTTTGTTAGTGTACTTGGAATTGTGGCGCTGTTTGTATTTATAATACGATTTAGGGTTTATTAAGTGGCTGTTTGCTAGCCATTCCAATCCTGCTATTTTTCTAGGATTCCGGTGAATATTTTCTCTATGGGAGTTTCTTTTGGTTTCACTTCATATACATTAATCCCTTGGGTAAGCAATATCTTCATGATCGCTGGAACTTCATCATTATACCTTGAAACCATCACAGAAATTCCCGTGTTTTCCACGTTAACGTTATACCTAAACTTCTCTAAGAGTTCTTTTGCCCTTCTTTTTTTATCAACTTTAAACACCACTTCAATGCTACTAACTTTACTTAGTAAATTCTCCAATCTTTCCTCCAAAACGAGCTTTCCCTCCTTCATTATTGCAACCCTGCATTTTACCTCCTCAAAATTCTGGAGCTCGCTTAGAATGTGGGTGGAAAACAGAATGATTTTGCCTTCTTTCAGCATCTCAAAAATTTTGTCTCTTAAGCTTAAAGCTGTTGGAATGTCCAAATTGCTAAACGGTTCATCCAAAACTAGAATGTCTGGATTGTGAAGCAATGCTCTCGCTAAAGCGAGCCTCTTTCTAAAGCCTCTACTTAGATATCCGGCTTTTGTATTTTTGTATTTTTCAAGTCCAAATTCTTTTAGAAGTTCATTAATCCGTTCTTCTTCAACATCATAGATCTTGGCGAAAAATCGCAGATTCTTGTAGACCGTTAGATCCGGATAAACCCGCTCCCCCTCCGGCAGATATCCAATTTTTCTTTTAGCTTTTTCAGGTTCCACCCAAAGATCAATTCCATCAACTACGACCCTACCACTGGAAAGCGGCAAAATACCGGTGATTGCTCTAAATGTTGTGGTTTTACCTGCACCATTGGCTCCCAATAATACATAAATTTCCTTTTTTATTGCGATAAAGCTTAGATTTTCTATAACATCGCCGTTACCATAACCTGCACTGATATTTTCGACCTCAAGCATGAAATCACCCTTAATTTGTAATGAATGCCAAGCGATTGATGACACGCTTGCCCAACATTGCTATTATTAGTGAAGCTACTAAAGAACAAATCCCCAGGAGCAGATATATCTGAAAGGTTCTGTTTAACCCTAATTTTGCCGATGCAAAGGATATTATAATTGGCGTCAAAACTAAAGGCAAGCTCATTAGGTTTATAAGCTCTGAGCTCTTTATTTTTACACTCATTACTAGTCCTATGCTAATAGAGAACATCATCATTGAAAAAGGAACGAACACTGTGATGATAATGAAGTATAGTGTGGGATGCCATATACTTCCTAGTGCTTTTAGATGTAGATACTGGATGAGGAAGAAAAGAGATGCAAAAGCAAAGCCCCATGAGAGCAAACTGAAGAACACTGCCGATAACAATTTTCCCAAGAGTATCTCGGATTCTGAGAGGGGAGATGAAAAAAGGATTTCCATAGTTTTATTTAATTTCTCATTGAAAAAAGAGGAGACAATTGAAGCATAAGAACTCAAGGCAGATACTAATATTACAACTACCGATAGTTGGGATATCAAGGCAGCAAATGTTATTGCATCTTCGCCCATTTTTGCTACTTCAACCCTAGTTCCCATTAGATCGTTAGAGTTATAAGCACTTAAGTCTTTTGGTTGATTGGTGGTTGTTATGAACTTTCAGCAGGAAATCCTGATCATAAAATCCGAAAATCTATCCGATAATCAGCAAACACTACCCGAAAAACACTCACAGGGAAATAATCAGCCTCTACGACCTGATAACCTTCGCAATACTAGCACACTTGCACTTTAACGGAGTTTACAAGCA
>NZ_KE387147.1:2254-12046 GCF_000430485.1 Thermococcus sp. PK | reverse complement strand
GAAGACCACGTCAACCTCCTGACCCTCCTTAACTCTCGACTCCGACCTGAAGGAGCCGACGAAAGTCACATCACCAACACGCAAATGCACAATCCTCTCACTACCCAAATTCTCAACAATCTCAACCACAGCCCTAACCAAATTCTCCCCAGGAACCTTCACCTGAGCAAACACTGCATCGTAGAGATCCTCCGGGCGAATGCCGAAGATAACTTCCTTACCGATGAGGTTGGCCTCCCTGAGAGCCTCCACCTGCTCTGGGAGGAGCTTGAGTTTGAATTCTCCAAAGTCGGCGAAACCGTCTTCGGTAATGCTCGCGTCCATGGAGTTCATCGGAGGCGAGCCGATGAAGCCTGCCACGAAAGTGTTTGCGGGCTTATCATAAACTTCATCCGGCGAACCGACTTGCTGTAACTCGCCAGCGTTGATGACGGCAATCCTGTCGCCCATGGTCATTGCTTCAACTTGATCGTGGGTTACGTAAATTGTCGTGACGCCTAATTGCCTCTGGAGTTTTTTCAATTCGGCGCGCATTTTCACCCTAAGTTTAGCGTCCAGGTTGCTTAACGGCTCGTCCATGAGGAAGACTTGGGGCTTCCTCACAATGGCCCTTCCGAGGGCTACTCTCTGCCTCTGTCCTCCGCTTAATTCCCTGGGTTTTCTTTTGAGTAGTTCTGTTAAGCCGAGCATTTCCGCGACTTCTCTAACTCTTTGATCGATTTCTTGCTTTGGGACTTTTCTCAGCTTGAGTGGGAAGGCGATGTTGTCGTAAACCGTCATGTGGGGGTAAAGCGCGTAACTCTGGAAAACCATGGCGATGTCTCTGTCTTTTGGGGGTACGAAGACTCCTTTTTCCGGATCGGCAACGAGTTTGTCTCCAATGTAGATTTGGCCTTTCGTTGGCTCTTCTAAGCCTGAGATCATTCTCAGGGTGGTTGTTTTACCGCAGCCGCTTGGGCCGAGGAGTATCATGAATTCTCCATCCTTAATGTCTAAATTCATGTTCTTGACTGCGGTGACTTCCCCAAACTGCTTCCAGACGTTAACAAGCTTCACACCAGCCATAAAATCACCTTCTCTCTTTACTCGTTTGAACGTCCTTTGGGTAAAGGATAATTCCTACCTCTTCATAGTCCTCAAGTATCGAAAATGGCCCTCCGACAAGAACTTTTCTTTTTCCCGTGTCTAAGAGTAAATTGTTTATTATTTTGGTGTTAGTAAAATCAAGCACCTTTCCTTTGAGTGTCTCCCCTGAGGTAGTGTAAACTTCAGCATCAAATTCAACTCCCTCAGTGAACAATTGCTCAATAGTCTGGAGGGCATGAAAATATATCGCAAATGTTATCCCTTTGTTTCTTTTCAAAACGGAGGAAATAAGAGTGGATTCTTCAAAAATGTCCCTGAGGTAGATATAATACGAGAAAATTATCTCAGGAAAGTTTGATTTGAATCCCGAGGGGAGTTCCTCACCAACGTTAAAAACGAGGCTGGGGGAAACTAAAACCTCCCTGATATCATTCATAGCAATAATATGTCCAGTTTTGTTAGTTCTCCTAATAAATAAGTTTCCATTGGTAGGTATGCTAACTTCCTCGTTAGTGTATATTGAGACAGTAATTCCTCTGTTTAAAAGTACCTCCAATTCGTCTTTAATTCCTGAAATGAAATCAGAAGGTGCTAATAATGTGAATTCAAACTTCGTGTCTTGCATCATGTTTTTTAGGCTTAATATGGCCTCTTCTGGAGAAGAAAATCTCCATATTGCGTACTTTTTCCTCTCTACCTTCATATCTTCGGCAAACTTTTTAATTTCGTCAATCAGCTCCCTTAGCGACTTACTGTAGCGGTGAAAAGCTATTTCGGGCTCAACTGCAACAAATGTTCTTGTCTTACCTTCCAGTTCCTCAACAAATCCCCTTTCCTTAAGAGATGTCAAAACATCGTAGGTTCTATTGTAGGGTATTTGAGCCAACTGAGATATTCCTCTAGCAGTAAGAGGGCCATTAGCCAAGAGAGTAATATACCCTAGTTCCCATTAGATCGTTAGAGTTATAAGCACTTAAGTCTTTTGGTTGATTGGTGGTTGTTATGAACTTTCAGCAGGAAATCCTGATCATAAAATCCGAAATCTATCCGATAATCAGCAAACACTACCCGAAAAACACTCACAGGGAAATAATCAGCCTCTACGACCTAATAACCTTCGCAATACTAGCACACTTGCACTTTAACGGAGTTTACAAGCACGCTTACAGAGTCCTAATCGAAGAAATGAAGCTGTTCCCCAAAATCAGGTACAACAAACTAACAGAACGCTTGAACAGGCACGAAAAACTCCTGCTCCTAGCGCAGGAAGAATTATTCAAAAACACGCCAGAGAATACGTTAGAATACTGGACTCAAAGCCCATTCAGACCAAGGAGTTGGCCAGAAAAAACAGGAAGGAGAAGAAGGGTTCTTCAGAAATCATCTCTGAAAAGCCCGCAGTTGGGTTTGTTCCCTCTAAAAGTTTTACTATGGGTACAAGCTGACCTGTTACTCTGATGGGAACCTGTTGGCTTTGCTGTCCGTTGATCCGGCAAACAAGCATGATGTGAGTGTTGTCCGGGAAAAGTTCTGGGTGATTGTTGAGGAGTTTTTCGGCTGTTTTCTGTTTTTGGATAAGGGGTATGTTAGCAGGGGGCTCGAGGAGGAATTTCTGAGGTTTTGGCGTTGTTTACACGCCGGTGAAGCGGGAGAATCAGGTTAGTAATCTGGAGGAGAAGAAGTTTTACAAGTACTTGTCTGACTTTCGCAGGAGGATTGAGTACTTTGTTTTCGAAGTTTTCTGAGTTTCTTCTGAAGCCGAGCAGGAGTGTTAGTTTGAGGGGGTTGGTTGTCAGGATTTTAGGGGCGATTCTGGCCGTGAATCTGGACAGATTATACAACTTCACAGATGGTGGGAACTAGGGTACATATCTCTCACCAATACTCCTTTGTTCGTTGGACAAAATAAGGCTTTCCACCGTTAAGCTTAAAAAATCGTCGATTTTAATTTAGCCAGGTGTCGAAAGTGGGAGTGATTATTGAGTTCGTTATCGTTCCGCTTGGGGAGTTAAGCCTCAGCAGATACGTTGCTCATGTAGTAAAGCTTTTAGAGGAGAAGGGAGTAAAATATCAATTGACTCCTATGGGCACAATCATTGAAGTCCCAACTCTCAAAGAGGGCTTGAAGATAGTTGAAGAAGCCCACGAGGCAATGTTTGCACTTGGTGCGAAAAGAGTCTCGACAACGATAAGGATTGACGACAGAAGGGACAAGGATCGAACAATGGAGGATAAGGTAAAATCAGTTTTTGAGAAAGTCCGGGGGGATAAAGATTAAAGTATTGGTGCTTGCCATCGATAGAGATGATGATTTTGGAAAAAAAGCTGGGGTTAGGGGACCTGTTATTGGAAGGGATGCATGCATAGATGCCGCTCTGAAACTTAGCCTTGCCGATCCTGAAGACAGCGATGCCAACGTTTTATATGCTGCAGTAAAGCTATACGACGAGCTCAAAGAGAGGGGAGAATTTGAGGATGTTGAGGTGGCCCTTATCACGGGGCATCCCGATGTGGGAATTAAGAGTGACTTAGAACTGCAGAGACAGCTGGAAGAGGTTCTTAAGCGTTTTCCCGCAGATGGAGTTATACCGGTTACAGATGGGGCAGAAGATGAGCAGATATTCCCCATGATAACTTCAAGGCTCCCGATAATAAGCACACGGAGGGTCGTTGTCAAGCAAAGCGAGGGCATTGAGACAACGTATTATATCCTTTATCGTTATCTAAAGGAGATTTTGAGTGATCCGGAGGCGGCAAAGATTTTCTTCGGGCTTCCTGGAATGATATTGCTCATCTATGGCGTTGCTAAGTTGCTTTCTATAAAATACCCACAGAGTGTTACAATAATTTCCTCGACCGTTACGGGGTTAATCCTTTTCATAGTAGGTGGGTATTTCTTTGCAAAGGCTTTCCGGATAAAAGAAATCTTAGGACATTCTCTGACCAAAGGGTTTATACAGCTTATTTCCACCATAGCAGCGCTTTTTGTACTCTTTGCTGGAGCGGTAAATGCTTATCTTAACCTTGAGAGCATAGCACTTCAGTTAACCGGCAGATACCCAGGAACGGAACTCTTGGGGGGGGTTATATTTCTAAATGCTATAAGCACACCATTTGTCATTGCACTGGGCGTTTTAATGACAGGTAAGATTGTTCATTCTTACCTGAGAAGGGATCACCACATCTGGTACTACATAAGCGGCATGTTGCTCTTACCGGCATTGTGGGTAACGATCGATGTCACAACGCGCTATGCACTCTCGATAGTGTCGTTATCTTCAATCGAATTTCTAAAGAAAGGACTCATAGCGATTGCTGACATAGCCGTCGCAACCCTTGTTGGAATGTATCTAAGAGATAAAGTAAGAGGATGGGAGAAAGTTGAAACTGAGAGAAGCACTCCGGGAGTATGAAAAAATAAAAGAAGATGTCAAAAAACAAAGACAAAAAATAGCGGAAAAATACACAAAGACCTCTAAGGAGATAGTCTCAAAAATCCTCAGAACTCTTGAGAATCTTGAACAAAAGGAGTTACCCAAAAAGATTGACCCTCAGCTGGCAAGGATTGTGGGGGTCGAGAGGGAAAGATACACAACCGCGCTCAGGAATATGGTGAGAAAGATAGAAAGCATTGAAGACATCGAGAAGGTATTGCCTGAGATTTCCAAGCTCCATGTTGCTCACGGCAGACATTTGCTCCTTGTCTTTGAGAAGGAAGTTTATGAGATAAACACCCTCTTAAAGGTTCTATCTGATGAATATTCCTCGTACATCAAGGAGATAAACAAAATTGGTATTGAAGACGTCGAGACCGAAAAACTGCTAAAAGAACTGGAAGGCCTCAAGAATCTCATAAAAGAGGAAGAGCGTTCAAAAGAAGAACTCACAGAACAGTTGAAAAAGCTCCAGGAACAGATTACGGAACTGGAAAATAAACTGGAGTTTAAAGCTTTCAGAGAAGCTGAAGAAGAGCTTAAGGGAGAGATATCGCAAAAAGAAATTGCCATCCGTTCTAAGATTTCCAAGCTTCAGAAGCCAATAAAAAGAATGAGGATGCCAGACGCCACTGCGAGGAAATTTTTGGAGGATTCCGCCTATGCTATCCATCATCCCGAGGAGTTTCTCAAGCTACTCGATAGAATTGAGGACAAGCTCGATAAAAAGTATAAGAAAACTGTGGAGTGGGCCAGAACAAGTTTGCTAAGGGAATCTCAAGAACTTGCCTTAATGAAAGAAAAATTGGCAAAAATCGAGGAGGAGCTCTCAGCCTTTGTAAATGAGGAAGACTCCAAAAAACGAGAAATAATGGAGCTAAAGAGAAAACTTAAGGAGAAGGAGGAGAAATTGAAATTACTCAAGAAACAGATGCAGGAGCTGGAAGAAGAGCTTAGAAAAAGCATCTCAAAACTTGAGCATATTCTTGGAGAAAAAATCGAAATGAGTTAAAGTTTTTATATTTTTAGGATTACCTAATTTTGGGTGGTGGAAGTGATAAAGATTGACAGGCTGAGGTTTGGAACAGCCGGAATACCTCTTTCAACTCCAAAACCCTCAACACTCACAGGCATAGAGCAGGTCAGAAAGCTCGGCTTGGATGCAATGGAACTTGAGTTTGTGAGAGGAGTTAATATCACCCCAGAACTTGCTAAAAAAATAAAATACGTTGCCCGAAAGAACGATGTTCTTCTCACGGCACATGCGCCCTATTACATAAACCTAAACGCAGCAGAGAAGGCGAAAGTAGAAGCGAGCAAGAAGAGGATAATCCAGAGTGCAGAGCGTTTGCACGATGCCGGGGGCTGGAGTGTGGTCTTCCACGCAGGTTACTATTTAAAACAAGACCCTTCAAAGGTCTACGAGAAAATTAAGAATGAAATAAAGGATATTGTGAAAGTCCTGCAGGACAAGGGAATAGACGTGTGGATAAGGCCAGAGCTCACTGGAAAGCCAACACAATTTGGAAACCTTAAGGAGCTAATAAAGCTGAGCCAGGATGTTGAACAAGTTTTACCTGCTATAGATTTTGCCCACTGCCACGCAAGAACAGGAGGAAAATACAACAGCACTGAAGAGTGGAGGGAGATGCTATCTTTGATTGAAAAGGAACTGGGGAGAGAGGCTTTAGATAACATGCATATTCACATAAGTGGAATAAACTACTCCGAAAAGGGCGAGAAGAACCACTTGAACCTGCAGGAAAGCGATTTGAAGTGGGAGGATTTGCTGAGAGTTTTGAAGGAATTTAGGGTCAAAGGAGTTGTCATAAGCGAGAGCCCCAACATAGAGGGCGATGCCCTGCTGATGAAGAAAAAATATGAAGAAATCAAACTCTAGAGAGGAGATTCACAAGGGAGGTCAAAAATGCCTCCACATCCTCCATTTCGTTGTATAGGTGAGGAGAAGCCCGTATACCGTAATGACCCAACGCTCCCCTGTGGCTGACCTTTATTCCCTCAGCAATCATCTGCTGGTAAATTTCTTCTTCTTTCTCATAGCTTAAGCCGGTTTTTATTGTGACTATTGCCGAGTTCTCCCAGTTTTCGTTGCCAATAATCTCTAGCCCTAAGCTTAGGGCTTCATCCCTGATTTTTCCTGCGAGCTTGGTGTTGTGCCTCTCGATTTTCTCTATGTTTAGGGCATTTATCAACTCAAGGGCTCCCCAGAGAGCTGTTGCCATAAGGTAAGGCGGGCCACCACCAAAGTCAAGCTTTCTCGCATCGTTTTTAAGCTCGAATTCTCCCTAGGGGTTCTTTTCCGGCAAACCCCACCATGATGACCATTCTCCTATCGGGGGTTTCATGTTTAAAAGTCCGGGCAGTGGCGAGGCCTCTTCGATGAGCTCATTGGAGATATACATAACTCCGGAACCAACGGAGGGGTTGAGCAGCCATTTCTCTCCCCCTGCAACAAAGGCATCAACGCCCTCTTTTTCAGGATAGAGAGTTAAGCTGCCTGCATGCTGAACAGCATCCACTATAAGCCATGCACCATGCTCGTGGGCAACTTTGGAGATTTCTTTTATGTTCATTCTTTGGCCCGAGATCCACTGGACACTGCTTCCGATCACTGCAAAGGTGCTATCATCCACAGCTTTCTCAACGTCTTCAATGAAGTACCAGCCATCTCTGTTTTTGACGATCCTAAGCTCCAGACCGTGCTTTTTCGCATAGCTCTTAAGGAGACATGCAAGTGAAGGAAATTCCATATCAAAGGAGATGATGTTCATACCCTTTCTCGGCTCCAGCGATGAGAGCAATCTCCTTAATCCTTCGGTTGTCTGGACTGAGAGAGTTAAATTTTCTTTGCTGGTATGAAACAGCTTTGCGCCCTCTTCGAGGACTTTTTCCATGATTTCTTTGTCAAGAAAGTCAACTGAATCAACGCCTTCCTTAAAATCCACCAGATAAACTAGAAAGTCCATAGTTCTTTTAAGAGCAGTTAACGGCAAAAATCCAGCACTTGCCGTGTTCAGGTAAACCTTAAAATTCTTTAATCCGGGGAAGAGATGTTTAAGGTTCATGTTTCCACCTCAGCTCTTGTATAATCTCCCATATTTTTCCATTATCTTTATGAGCTCATCTCTGGGAAGAGCGTAGCGAATGTGATTGTCCCTTCCACTCATTGTCTTTGCTTGGAGGAGAGAGTTAATTATCGCTTCCTCGACGGCCTCAGCCGTAGCCTTAAAAAGAGGCGATAAGGTGTCATCTGGCAGCGCTTCTATGGTCAGCGGCTCTTTTTGATAGTGTTTTATCCTCTGCGCAGTTGAAAAGGCAAAAACTATATCGCCGCTTCCATTGTATGCATAACCTCCGGTTCTCGCCAGTCCCACGGCACCCCTCTTGGCGACCCTGTACAGCTGTCTTGAAGTTAGGGGAGCATCGGTCGCAACAACCATTATTATGCTTCCCTTCCCTTCTCCCCCTTTTCCGGGCCAGCCCTTCAGCTCCAGCCCTACGGGAACTCCGGCTATCGTTAGGTCTTCCCTTTTACCAAAATTACTCAAAACCAAAGCTCCAACGGTGTACTTTCTGCCCTCAATATCCACAACTCTGGAGGAAGAACCAATCCCGCCTTTGAATTCAAAGGCACTCATCCCAGTTCCAGCACCAACAGCACCTTCCTCGAAGTCTTCTTTTGCGTTTTTAATTGCTTCAAGCACGTGCTCTCTTTTAACGTGCTTTCCCCTGATGTCATTGAGGTAAGAGTCGTTGCATTCCATAACTACTGGATTAACAGAACCGGTGGTCACTCCTATGTCCTCATTTTGCTCAAGCATGTAATCGATAAGGGCATCAGCGGCAGTGCCAATGCTCAGAGTGTTGGTTAGTATTATCGGTGTCTCAAGGGTTCCAAGCTCTTGAACCTGAATAAGGCCAACTGGCTTAGCATAACCGTTCATAACGAAGGCATTCGCCAGAAGCTTCTCCTTGTAGATGTTTCCATCGTGAGGGATTATAGCAGTTACTCCCGTTCTTACAGGGCCTTTACCGGGAACTAGTTTCCCTTCACCCTGAATCAGCGTTACATGGCCGACTTTGACACCTTTAACGTCGCTTATCGAGTTTCTCCTGCCGTGTTCAAAAACTCCAATCTTAATACCAAGTTCGGGGGCTTTCATGCAATCACCAAAAAGAATCACACTCAAACAATAAAAGCTCTTTCGCAATTGATAAATACTTCAGTGCCAAGTTTTTTGGTGGGTAAACATGGCTGACTGGAAAGAGAAACTCGGCCTGGTGCACATATACACAGGAAATGGAAAAGGAAAGACCACGGCGGCCTTAGGATTGGCCTTGAGGATGCTCGGCAACGGAGGAAAAGTAATAATGATACAGTTTTTGAAATCTGCCGATGTTTATGGGGAGCAGAAAAAAGCCTCGGAATGTGGAATTGTCGTTGAGTCCTATGGTTTGCCGAAGTTCGTCCATGGAAAGCCTGAGCCGGAAGATATTGAAGCCGCAAAGAAGGCCTTAAAAAGGGCTGGAGAAGTCGTTAAAAGCGGCGAATGGGATCTCGTAATTCTGGACGAGATATGTGTGGCTCTGGGATTTGGAATGATAACATTCGACGAAGTTAAGGAGCTCATAAAAGAAAAAGCCCCAAACACTGAGCTAGTTTTAACAGGCAGATACTGCCCGGAAGAGCTTTACGAATTAGCGGACTATGTGACGGAAATGAGGGAAATAAAGCATCCCTATGCTAAAGGAGTGGTTGCTAGAAAGGGTGTAGAGTATTAAAAACTACCGAAAAGGTTTTAATAACAAATGTGCAATACCCTAGTTCCCACCACCTGTGAAGTTGTATAATCTGTCCAGATTCACGGCCAGAATCGCCCCTAAAATCCTGACCAACCAACCCCCTCAAACTAACACTCCTGCTCGGCCTCAGAAGAAACTCAGAAAACTTCGAAAACAAAGTCTCAATCCTCCTGCGAAAGTCAGACAAGTACTTGTAAAACTTCTTCTCCTCCAGATTACTAACCTGATTCTCCCGCTTCACCGGCGTGTAAACAACGCCAAACTTCAGGAATTCCTCCTGAAGTTCTCTACTAACGTAACCCTTATCCAAAAACAGAAAACAGCCAGAAAACTCCTCAACAATCACCCAGAACTTTTCCCGGACAACACTCACATCATGCTTGTTTGCCGGATCAACGGACAGCAAAGCCAACAGGTTCCCATCAGAGTAACAGGTCAGCTTGTACCC
>NZ_KE387147.1:0-2154 GCF_000430485.1 Thermococcus sp. PK | reverse complement strand
GTGCTTGTAAACTCCGTTAAAGTGCAAGTGTGCTAGTATTGCGAAGGTTATTAGGTCGTAGAGGCTGATTATTTCCCTGTGAGTGTTTTTCGGGTAGTGTTTGCTGATTATCGGATAGATTTCGGATTTTATGATCAGGATTTCCTGCTGAAAGTTCATAACAACCACCAATCAACCAAAAGACTTAAGTGCTTATAACTCTAACGATCTAATGGGAACTAGGGTGTGCAATATATGCGTGAAAGAATTTAGTTACGAATTCTTACTTAAATCGGAGGTGGTGGAAATGAGCGAGGAGATGATTCAGCAGATTATCCAGGTTCTAAAGGAGCAAGTTATTCAGGATACAATCGTCCCAAGAAATATTAGGAGAGCCGCTGAACAGGCAATTGAAGCCCTAATGGACACTAGCAAAGACCCAAGTGTGAGAGCTGCGGATGCTATTGCTATTCTTGAGGAGATTAGCGAGGATCCAAATATGCCAATGCACACAAGAACTATAATCTGGGAAGTTTTGGGTGCTTTAGAGCAGATTAAGTGATTTATCTGCCTTTTTCTTTTAGATACCATAATTTTGCGCTTTCCTCTACTAATTCTGCCTTGTAGTAGGCTTCCCTTAAGCTTCTCCCCACTGTTACTATTCCATGATTTTGAAGGATAACCGCGTCGTAGTGTTCCAAGTGTTTTGCGGTTTCTTCGGCCAATTCCCAGCTTCCAGCCGGTTTAAACTCAGCTATGGGAATCTTTTTTAGATATATTTCCGCTTCAGGGGTTATTATTGGCAGCTCTTCATTAAGTAGTGTGGATGCAACTATCGAGTATGGAGGATGCAGGTGGACTATGGCTTTTACATCTTTTCTTCGCTTGTAGACTTCAACGTGGAGCTTCCATTCTGAAGATGGCCTTATAGAGCTTAGAACATTCCCTTCAAGGTCAATGACGGCTATCTGCCCGTGTGTGAGCTCATCCATGACGGAGCCAGTTCCCTTTATGAAAACCTTTCCGTTGAAAAGAACGCTTAAATTCCCTCCAAATGCGGCCGTTAACCCTCTTTCGTGGGCGAGTCTTGAATATCTGATAAGCATCTCCTTGACAACTCTGCTCATTTTTTCACCACCTTTATCCCAAAACCACAGGAGTTGCAGTAGGCAATATCTTTCTGCCAGACGAGTTCTTCAGCCCCGCATATGGGGCAGACCTCAAGCTTGCCGCTTTCTTTCCATGCATCGTAGGTTTTTCCGCTTATCACAAGAACGATATCGTCCTTGTCCTTCTCAAAGTGTCCCAAAACAGGGGTGCTCTTTAGTTCAAAACTCTCTGCATCTATTATAACCGGCTCTATGCCAATGTTTCCTTCGAATTCAAGCTCGTTAGCTGGCACTATCTCAACTACGTATGCGTTAAGGGTTCTGTCGTGATACACCATAAGCTCCAGGGCATCGCTTAGGTCTCCAGAAGAAGAGATTATATCCACTGTTATATATCTGGCAGAAGGAATCACGAGAGCGAGAACGTACTTGGAGCGGAATAAAGCGAGTCCTTTTCCCAGACACATCTCTTCAAGACCGAGAGAGGCCAATATTTTTCGGATGGTCTCTCCGTCTGGCAGTTTCTTTTCCTGCAGTATTTGATCTTTAATTTTTTCCGCAAGAGGCATTGCGAGCATTATTGGTTCGTAGATTATCATTGCCCTCACCACAGAAAAGTAGCAACTTGGGCTTTTAGGGTTTGCTATGAACGGAGTGTGTAAATTGCAAAGTGGAGTAAAGATCTCATGTGTGGCTTTTATAGTCCTTACTCCTGAAATCAATCCAATACATCATTTAGCGAAAAAAGCAAGCTGATGGGTGGTATCCAAGGACTGTTAATAAATTATAAATTCTCACAGATACTGTTAGGATAAGCTGTGGGGTGTCAGGTTTAAGTTACTGGCAGTACTTTAGAAAAAGAAGGGGGAACATGAAGTCTGAAACCATTATTTACTGGGTGGTTTCAGCCTTAAAACCCTTTCGTCGCAACAAAAGATACTGTCAGGATAAGCAGTGGGGCGTCAGGTTTAAATCCCAGACACTACCACAGAAAAAGAAAGGGGGGAACATGCAAGCCGAAACCATTATCAACCGATTAATTTCAGCCTTAAAACCTTTTCGCCGA
>NZ_KE387146.1:4566-32572 GCF_000430485.1 Thermococcus sp. PK | reverse complement strand
AACTGTATTGAACGCTGGTTCAGGACTTTAAAAGAAAGAACAAAGCGTTTCTGGAATAATTTCAGGGCTAGAGACTGGAGGAGGGTTCACAGGTTTGTTTTTCTGTTTGCGTTCTGGTATAATTTTGTTAGGTTTCATTCTCGGTTTGGTTGTCCGCCTGGTGATGTGACTGAGTGGCTTCAAGAGGTGATGCCCCAGTTATCCTGACAGTATCGAGGGTTTTTCCACAAAATTTATATATTTAAGGACATACCCCATTATGGGGTGTGTCCACAAATGTTGTTTGATGTACACCCAAAGACATCAATTACTGAGCTTTTTGGGAGAAGGGCAGAGTACCTTAGCTTCATAGAAGCTGTGGAGAAACGTAGAAATTTCTTCATAATTACCGGTCCTCGTAGAATAGGGAAAACGAGCTTTCTCTATGCCAGCCTCAATGAGCTTGAAAAAGAATATGGAATCCCATATGCAGTGGTGGATGCAAGGGCCGCAACTTCCATCAACTCCAAGTATCCTCAGAGAATTATATCTGAGCGGCTCTACAAGGCCCTCGTGAGCAGAGGTTTTGTAGGAGGAGTAGTTTCAAAGATAAAGGGTATAAAAATCGGAGGGATCGAGATAGAGACTGATGAGCACAACATTGACATAGTGGATATACTCTCAGCAATAAACGAGGGGAACGAGCTGGCCATAATAGCCTTTGATGAGGCTCAATACCTCAGGTTTTCAAATGAAGATTTAACAAAGCTTTTTGCATGGGTGCTTGACTCCTTACCCAACGTGATTCTTGTTTTCACAGGATCTCAGGTGGGAGTTTTGGAGAACTTTCTGCGCCTTGAAGATGGAAAGGCCCCTCTCTTTGGTAGATACGAAGTAAGGATAAATCTTCCTAGATTCAACCCTTCCGAGAGTTTAGAGTTCTTGAGAAGAGGATTTGAAGAGTACAGTATAAGAGTGAACGAGAGAGAGCTGTTACCTGTAGTGAACACTCTAGATGGAGTTCCCGGGTGGTTGGTGCACTATGGAGCCCGCAGGATCGATGGACTCACCCACGATGAGGCCATTGAGAGAGTCCTTGATGAGGCCATGAAATATGTAGAAACAGAGTTTGAAGAGCTAGACAAGCTATCTCCCAGATACAAGATCATTATGAGAATTGTCGCACGCCTGAGTGAGGGAAGAGGACACGCAAGATGGGATAGAATAAAGAACCTTGCAGAGGAAGAACTGGGAGAAAAAATTGACGAGAAATCTATGAGGAAGTACCTCTCAAAACTTGTGGATTATGGATTCCTAGAGACCATCGGATACGGAAAGTACCGGATACCAGATCCCGTTATGTACCGGGTCTTCAGGAGGATGTGACAAATCATAAAGAGGTACCCCATTATGGGGCCCCTCTAGTAAACCAAGGATCATTTCCTAAAAACCCTCGCCACCAGCACCAAACCCAGGATAAGCCCGGGGCCGCAGATAGTCCCTGTTTGCTGTGAGGTAGTATCTGATTGTGTGGTGGTTTGAGAAAGCTCAACCTGTCCTGAGGGAAGCTTAAGCTCAAAGGGCTGGCCAACGCACCTAAGCAAAAGTGGATTATCGCTCTCATCATAAGCAATCCATGAGTATTTTCCTCCCTTTTCATACCAGCCTATGTGGGAGTTGTAACCCGATTTCCCTTTCTCCGCAACCTCAACGATTGCCGAGATGTCTTCATCACCTACCGCTATTATTCCGTTCTCCCTCAGCCATTCGAGCTCTACTCTAAGGGCTTCGCTGAAGTTGAAGGAGTAAGGATCTATAATCCCTACTGGAGTGTCAATAGTCCCGGATTTAAACTGCAGCTTGTCAAAAGCGCATGAGATACCAAGCACTTCAAAAAGTTCTCTAAGCTCACCAATGTCTTCCTCACTCGGCTTCTCTTTCCCATAGTCGGCTATGTAGACTTCGGCAAGGGGGAGCTTAATAACTTTGGAAGGATCAATGCCATGCTCTTTCAGGCATTTTTCAAAATCTGGATTAGGCTTCCATGTGCAGAAGCCGTTATAACAGCCGCAGCTCGTTAATCTCAAACACCCGTACCACTCCTTATATACACACGGTGTAACTATCTCCCTTGCAAGATCTTTCGTTGTGCAGACCTCTCCGGAACATCCGCCGACAGCACACTCCGAATCTCTTCTACACTCATCTCCATTTTTTGGGCTTATCTGAATGTAGAGAGACTCCTTCTTAAAGGTGTAGTTCTTAACTTCCCAGCCCAGAGCCTTAATCCGCTCAAAGCTTTCGTTGGAAATCAGCAAGGGGGATTCAAATGAAGCATGGGCGTAAGTGGATTCAAAGCTCTTCGCAGGTATTTGAATTCTAATCCACAGAGAGGAGTTAACCTCTTTTAGAATAACTGCAACTCTTTCGTCATAGTGAGAGCGGTAGATTATGCTTCCATCGTCGATTATTACGTTTTCTGCATTTTTTAGTGGAGTAAGGTCATAATAAATGCCAGGCCTGTTAAGGCGAACCTCCACAGCTAACGAGTCCATTGGATTGTAGCATGCACTGGCCAATGGAACAAAGATCAGCAAACTAATGAGCACGAACTCTTTCCTCATGTTCTCACCAATATAGAACTTGACTTCAAAGTATATACCCCTATCGATAAGTTCAGAAATACTTGAAGCTGTTCTGACATTGAAAAATAACCCAAATAGATTTAAGTTTGTCAAAATCAAAACGTTTTTATCTTTTCACCTTGAAGATAAGAGTTGGTGGTTTCTATGGTAGTTGAAGATGAGATTTTTAACGACATACAAACAAACGGCATAATTGGGCCACACTCAAAGATGCTCGGCCCCGTAGCAGACGGAGGAAAAATAATCTTTCGCACAGCCCCCGGATGCTGGGGCCCGATGATCACTCCCACAATCAGGGGAGGACATGAAGTCAACATGCCGGTTGCGGTAGAAGGGGCAGAGATTGGGGACGGCATAGTGATTAAGATAAAGAGCATAAAGGTTCTCTCAAAAGCAGCTTCTTCAGGCGTTGATGTCGCTAGAGAAGGAGCGTTTGTTGGAGACCCATACGTCGCAAAGAAATGTCCAAGCTGTAACGAGCCATGGCCCGAATTTGAGGTTGTTGGCATAGGGGAAGATGCAGTGAGGTGCAAGAACTGCGGCTCGCCGACTTCTCCCTTCAAGATGGTCAACGGCTATACAATGGTTTTTGATCACAACCTTGGAGTTGGAGTTACCGTAAACAAGGAAACCGCCGAGATGATAGCCAAAGATGCATGGGAGTGGCACGCTCTTCCCAAGAATTCAAAGCAGGTGCCGATACTAATCTTCGCCAAGGCAGATATAGTTGGAGTTCCCTCAAGGATGAGACCTTTCTTGGGACAGCTTGGAACGGTTCCAGCTGTAGACATCCCGGACTCCCACAATGCCGGGGATTTTGGCTCATTCCTAATCAACGCCCCCCATCCATACGGGATAACCAAGGAGGACTACGAGACAAAGCTAACCGATGGGCATTTGGACGTTGATTCAGTCAGGGAAGGAAGCATACTGATAGCACCTGTAAAGGTCAAAGGAGGAGGAATTTACGCCGGAGACGCTCATGCAATGCAGGGAGATGGAGAGGTAGCGGGGCATACAACCGATGTAACTGCAGAGAGTGTTCTTGAAGTTTCGGTTGTCAAAAACGTAAATCTGGATGGCCCAATATTGCTACCTCCTGAGGAAGACCTGCCTCCACTCGCAAAGCCATGGAGAAAAGACGAATGGGAGAAAGTGCAGAATCTGGCAAGAAGGTTTGGAATTGAGCCTGAGCCTGTGGCTCCAGTGCAGATTATTGGTTCAGGACCAACTATAAACGAAGCTGCAATGAGAGGTTTTGAAAGAGCTGCAAAGCTCTTTGGAATGAGCGTAGAAGAAGTTAGAAACAGAGTAACGATAAGCGGTGCCGTGGAGATCGGAAGGCTTCCGGGAATAGTTCAAGTGTCAATGCAGGTTCCGTTGAGTGCTTTAGAAAAAATAGGGATAGACGAGATAGTGGTCAAGCACTATGACCTTCCTTACTGAGTTTTTACTTTTCTGCTTTTTTTACAGTTAAACTATTACAAGCTCCACAACATCCCCCACTTCAAACTCTCCCCCGATAAGCTTAACCCTCCCCTCGTTGCAGTAAATCCCGACTCCCTTAACCCTTTTTCCATTTGCAAGAACTTCAAAGTTAGCTTTAAAGATTCCAGCACGGTTTTCGAGAATTTCTTCAGCTTTCACGACCCTTCCAAAAAGCCTCGCTTCACTTCCGTTAAAAATCGCTCCGTAGCGATAATGGGGTAAACCCCCTTCGATGTTTCCAAAGGGAGTCATTCCTTCTTTTCCTCTCTTCAGGGGTTTAAGCCAGAGATATCGGGAGGTTTTTTCAACAACTTCAAATTCTATTCCCTTTGCGGTAGGAACAAGGGGCATAACCTTAGGGAAAATAACTAAGCCCCCTCTTGCCCTGTAAGGGTCTTCGCACCTTCTGAGCTCGAAATGAGCATGTTTGTCGCTCCATGGCGAGAAAAATCCTGAATAGATAAGCCTCCCAATCTCATCACCGAGAGTAACTCTCTCCCCAACCTCAAGCTCTGGCTTAACATGAAGAACCTTCAGACAGAAATCTCCCACCTTAAAGAGGGTAAGGTAATCATGTTCGACCGGAATGTACCGGGGAGTCCTTATCTTTTTCACTTCAATCAGCTTTCCCTCTTCGAAGGGGAATAGTGCTTTATCTTCAAAGTACACATCAACGGCTCTTCCAAGCCTGTGTCCTATGTATGGAGTGTCAAAGAAGGAATACCTAACATCGGGAATTTCCATCCAGAGATCCCCTGCCTTGGCTATTTTCATTCACTTCACCTCTATGAACTCCCAGCCTTTCCTGTGGACTTCAATTCCTTCTGTTCTTACGTTAAGCCGTTTTATGAGTTCCACAAGCTCTTTAACGAAGCTCCAGAACTTATCCTCGTCAACCATAACTTCGTAGCTTTCGGGGAAATTTTCCCTTAGCAATTCCCGAAACTCCCTACCAGCGGCTTTCAGGTTGAGCACTTCGAAAAAGTAAGAATCAGCGAAGCCCCTTGTTTCCCTTATTATCTCCTCTACATCGGTAATTCCCGGGATAATCGGGCTTATGAAGGCGTAGTTTCTCACTCCCTCCTCTCTAAGTGTCTTTAGAGCGTCTATCCTAAGCTTCTGCGAAGGAGTAAAGGGCTCTATGAGTTGCTTTTCCTTCCCCCCGAAGCTGTTTATTGTCAATCCGACCTCGATTTCGTCGAAGAGCTTGAAAAGGTCAATGTCTCTAACCACAAGCGGTGATTTGGTTAGAATGCTGAGCTTGTTTCTCTTGTTCATCATCTCAAGGGTTCTTCTCGTTAGCTTGAGCTCCTTCTCTACGGGCTGATAAGGATCGGAGATGCTCGACATGAAGACCTCTCCGTAAACCCTCTTCCTCGCAAGCTCAGGGGCGTTGGTCTTTACCTCCACCCATGTTCCCCACTCGCCATAGGGCTTCCATCTGCAGAGGAACTTCGCGTAGCAGTATTTGCACCCAAACTGACAGCCAACGTATTGGTTTATAACCCAACCAACCCCGGGAATTCCACTTTTTGTGTAGATGCTTTTTGCTTTGGTTTTAATAATCCTCATCCAAACACCTCGGCAACTTTGAGAAAGCCAAAGAAAATTGAAAACAGCATTAAACCCAGGAAAATTCTGTAGACTGTTAGTATTTTCTCTTTTTCAAGCTCTCTGAACCTAAGAAAGATGTAAAAGGAAGCAATCCAGAGTGCAAGCTGAATTAGGAGTAGGGGTGCATCATAGGGATAATAAGGTGGTGAAAAGATGGCCGGGAGAAAGAGCATCATGCTAAGCAGAAAGCCAAGGATGCTTAAGGATAGCAAATTTACAGCAGAAAATGAAGGGTTAATATCGCCAATAACTTTCAGCTCCAGAAAATACGCAAAAGCAAATAAAACCACATAATGAAGCCCATAGAGAGAAAGGAATTTAGTCCCAAGTTCTTTTCGCTTTAAGATTCCGTACCCCATTAAAATCAAAGCACCTCCGAGATAGGAGGAGAGCCATGCAGACAAATCCTTGTAAAACCCATAAGGGGCATCAAAATTGGCAAAGGCTATTGCTCCAGGCTGCGTTATCATTAAAACTGCCAAGCTGAAAAACAGAAGCCTAAGTTTAACCCTCTCCATGCAAACACCAAACTTAAATAAGCCTCGAAGTTTATATCCTTTGATGTTCGGCAGTGAAATTTATTCAAAGCGCTTTTGGGAGGTTGACTTTGTCCGGGGAATAGCGTTAATCATGATGTTAATATCCAACTTTGTCACAGATCTGCAGTTCTTTCTGGGTTATTCAGAGCACAGGCTCTTCTGGAAGCTCTTTGCTTATGCAACCGCATCCCTCTTTGTCTCGATTTCAGGGCTCTCACTGTGGATAAGCCATGCAAGAGGAAATAAAACTCCCAAGAAGTATTTGTTGAGGTTTGCAAAGCTCTTTGGCCTTGGCTTGCTCATAACCCTTACTACCTATCTCCTGCTGGAGAAAGGGACAATCTATTTTGGAGTTCTGCACTTCCTGGGCATAGCGAGTTTGCTCGTGATTCCCTTCTATTCTCTTGGATGGAAAAACATCTTTCCCGCAGTTCTCTTTCTTTTGGGAGGCCAGGTTGTAAAGAACGTTCACGCCGACACTTTGCTCCTTCTTCCCCTAGGGATTACTCCTCACGAGTTCTTTACTCTGGACTACTTTCCGATATTTCCGTGGTTTGGGGTTTTCCTTTTGGGAACGGCAGCGGGCGCGTTGATTTATCCCAATGGAAGAAGAAAGCTCAAGATAAATACCCCAAAAAACCCCATCCTTGAGTTCATCTGCTTCATGGGGAGGAACACCCTAAAGATCTATATCATCAACCAGCCGGTTTTTGTAGGGCTTCTTATGCTCCTCTACGGCGGTTTGCCCAACTTAGGGGTGTGAGTTATGAAGGACTACGTTAAAAACATCCTCAAAATCATAAGCATACTTGCAGACGAGATAGTTGTTGGAGCATTTCTCTTCTTTATTTTGCCGAGAGCTGGCATAAACGTGCCTTTAAAGCCCGCTCTTGCTGTAATAGGTTTTCTTATCTTCAAAGACGTCATTGCCGTCAAGTTCCTCTGGGAGGTTTTTGAGAAAAGGGTGGAAGTTGGGCCAGAAGCACTGATTGGAAAAGAAGCTATCGTGGTTGAAGATTTAAACCCAAAAGGCGTCGTAAAAGTGGGAAACGAACTGTGGATAGCTGAATGCATAAACGGGGAGGCAAAAAAGGGTGAAAAGGTAAGAATCGTGGAGGTTAGGGGCACTAAGCTGCTCGTGGAACGCCAAGAGTAGCTAAGACCATGGCAATTTCTTCGGGATTGTCGGTTGTGAAAGCGACGTCAAGCCCCTTTTTGTGTATGATTACGCAGCCTTTAGCTGGAAAATTGAACCTTATTGGGGCCCAGCAGTTTATCCAGCCCTCTTTAACTTCAAAGCTCTCAATGTCCTCGATTTTTATTGTCTTTCTAAGAATAACCCCAAAGGTTCCCCGAAGTCGTATTTCCCGTTCATCTATCTCGATTCTAAAGGTTAGCACGTCAACCAAAACCAACACCACGGCAACAAAGACTATCATCATTATTTCAAAGCCTTCACCTTCATAGTACGAAGCCCAAAGTCCTGCTAAAAGACCAATATACGCTGGAAGTGTAAGAAAAAAGACAAACCTGCTGAAGCGCTTTTCTTCGTAGAGCATCGCCCCACCAAATAAATAAAAGATTAAATGCTAATAAAGCTTTCCCATGTTTTTATGTCCTTCAAACCATGCCCTGTTGCAACCACAACGACACTTTCGTCTTTATCTATTATCCCCTCTTCTCTCATGTTTTTGGCAAGGGCAAGGGCTGTTGCTGAGGAAGGCTCCACGAAGAGGCCCTCTTTTCCGAGCATTAAGCCTGCGTTCAGAGCTTCCTCATTTGTTACCGTGCCAAGGTAGCCTCCGCTCTCGTCAATAGCCCTCAAAACGTTCTCTCCATCCACCGGAGCTTTAACTGCTATGGCAGAGGCAACTGTCGGCTGTTTTGCCTTTATTGGCTCAATTGGCTTCTTCTCTTTCCAAGCCCTAACTATTGCATCGTAGCCCTCAATTTGAACTCCGGCAATCTTCGGCAGCTTTTCAATAAGCCCAACTTCGTAGAACTCCTTTGCAGCCTTCCAGATGGCCCTTAAGTGAGTCCCGGCACCAATTGGCACAACAATCCAGTCGGGAGCGTCAAACCTGAACTGATCGAAGATTTCAAAGCCTGTGCTCTTTTGACCTTCAACTCTATAGTGGTAGTTGCCGGTAAGGTAATAGCCCTCCTCCCTTGCCATCCTCTCGCTTTCCGCTAAAGCTTCATCGTAGGTGCTTCCATGGATTTTTATCTTCGCCCCGTAAACAACCGCTTGGACGAGCTTTCCAACGGGAGTTCCTTCTGGAACCACTATTGTTACTTCAAGGCCTGCCTTGGAACCATAAGCGGAAACACTGGCTGCCATGTTCCCTGTTGAAGCCACAACAACTTTTCTTGCGTGGAATTCGAGGGCCTTTGTTATCTCCACACTCGAACCCCTGTCCTTGAAGGCTCCTGTTGGGTTTTCTCCTTCATTTTTGACGTAGAGCTTCCCAAAACCCAGCTTCTCCTCAAGGTTTTTCATTCTGTAAAGTCTCGTACCGCCCTCGTTAAGGCTAACAATCTTTCTGAGGTTTGAAACAGGGTAGAACATCCAGTACTTCCACAGTCTTGGCGCTTCCCTAAACAATGCATCGTTATCTTCTATAATTTCTCTTATTGCGCTGTAATCGTATTTCACATCCAAAGGAGATCCGCATTTTTCACATTTGTAAATTCCGCTTGCCAAGGAGTATTCTTTGCCACAGTGTGTACATTTTAACACAGTTTCAAACATCGTAATCACTCCCTCGCCTATATTTTTGTACATATATCCGCTCATCATACTGATTATAAATTTTTGGGATTGATGAAATTCAGTCCAATTATTGGAGGGAGAACTCTGGGTACTAGACAGGAACTTAAGTCAGAATGACAACAAACTAAAGGTTAAGCGGAAAACGGATACACCTCAATTTAACCCTTAAACCTCAGAACATGGATGTCCCTCACAACCCGGTGCCGCTCCTCAAAGTCCGTGTACTTCCCCAAAACTTCAAAGCCAAGCTTTTCAAGCCACTTCCTGTCCTTGCGATAGAGCCTCCCATCGCTGAGCCTGTAAGCTGGAAAAACAAACACGACTCTAGCATTTCTCTTCAAAACATCTCTAAAGCTGTCAAAGACCTGGTAATAAAATCTATCAAGCTCGTTAGCAAGCTTTATTGCTTCTCCTCTTGTGGGGTGGTGTTTTAAGGGCTTGCCCATGTATGGCTCAGTAACAATAGCGTCAAACTTAACTCTAAAGCACCTCTTGAGCTTTCTCGCATCACAGACCTCAAGATGGGCCGTTCTCTTTACGTTAAACTCCTTCTTCAGCCATTTCAGGTTTTCTTTAGCTCCATGAATGGCTTTTGGATTTGAGTCACTTCCGTAGGCGTTTAATCCCTGAAGCAAAAACTCCTGCACTACCGTCCCTATCCCGCAGAAGGGGTCAAGGAAATTGCCCTGCCTGACCTCGCTTAGATTCACCATTATTCTCGCCAGACGCGGCGGAATTGAAAAGATCGCTCTTTGCACAGGTCTCTCAACATCAAGTTTCTTGAGCTCAAATGGGTCAGTTATGGCCACTGTTTCTCCCACGTATAGCTTCTTCCCATACATGAAGACAAAATCCTTAACCTCGGGAAATCCCTTCAAGATAAGCTCGGAAGGCATTGCATAGACCTTCGCGGGCTTGAAAAATTTGCTCGGGCCTTGAGATTTGAAGTTTTTCTTTATCGCACTTCCAAGCTTCCTCCAGAGCTTCCAATCGTCTTTTCCATACAGGCTTACAGTGAACAGCTTTGCATACTCCAAGTCTCTTATCGCTTCTTCTCCTTCTCCAACGATTTTTATCAGCTTTAAAGAACCACCAAGCTTGCGGAAAAGCCGCTCTATACTTTTATCACTTTCAAAAACTACCCAGTCTTTTGAGCTCTCAACTACACTGACTTTTAACCCAAATCTCTTCACAAAAGCCCAGAATTCGGCCTCACTGAGCTTTGGATTTTTTCCGTAGATGAGCGCATACATGATGGGAGAGTTCATCGGGGGATTTAAAAAGGTTTGGAGCCGAGAGGACAAAACCCTTAAATTGGCCCGCTGATTATTGTCTTTCGGTGGACTTTTATGAGCCTTGAAGAACTTTACCGCTACCTCTACTGGCGGATGGATCCCGAAGATGAAAGAGCGGTGCTGAGATTTTGGCGAATCGTGGAGGTGTTTGAAAAGCTCAAAAACAAAGGACTGATCCCAGATAAGCCGAGGGTTCTAGATATATGCGCAGGAACAGGCATAGCTGGAGTTGCGATGGCAAAAGCAACGGATGCAAAAGCCCTTACCGTTCTTGATGCGAGAGAAAAAGACCTCAAAAAGGTTGAAAAGTGGGTCGAAATTGCAGATTTAGACTTAAAGCCAAGGATAGTCGTTGGAGATGCAAAAGAGGTGGCAAAGCTCGTTGGCGAGCATGATGTGGCTCTCCTCTGGGGCTTAACAATGCCCCACTTTGATGCCTTTGATGCGGTGAAACTGTTCAGAAACGTTGCTTTAACCTTAAGCAACGATGGAGTCTTTCTCCTTGAAGAGCTGGACAGAGTTTATGGCGTATTCTACCAGACGGGATACAAGGATATGCTTATTGAGACCAAAACAGATGAGTACACCCTTCTCTCAGTCCACGAAGGTTATGATCAAATTAGAGGCGTCTTTAAAAGAACATACTACAAACTGCCCGGCTTTGAAAAAGTTAGTGAACAGGAGCACAGACTTTGGGATTTGGCTTCTCAACTCGCCCTTGGAAGCGTGTTCTTTAAAGAACATCGTTTAATCTCAAGAACGGAGCACGGCGTAAATGGAGTCTCCCATATCATCTACCTAAAGGGACCAAGAAGAAAGATAGCAGAGGAGTTGGGTGATGAAGATGCTCTTTGAGATTGAGATTCCAACAAGGGAGGAGTTTGAGCTTATTGACGTAACGCCCATCATAGAGGAAAAGGTAAGAGAGTCAGGGACAAAAGATGGAATAGCCGTAATTTTTACAAGGCACACAACGACAGCCCTACTTATAAACGAGAACGAGAGCGGCCTGCTCGAAGACGTCAAAGAGTTCTTTGAAAGTTTTATTCCCAAGGGGAAGGGTTACAGACACAACAGAATAGACAGCAACGCCCATTCCCATCTGAGGAGTATTATCTTAAATCCAAGCCTTACGATCCCAATAAAAGACGGAAGACTCCTGCTTGGAACATGGCAGAGCGTGATCTTTGCCGAGCTGGACGGACCGAGAAGGAGAAAACTCTTTGTGAAAATATGCGAGTGCTGAATCTTTCTCTTTTTTGAGAAACAAGTCAAAGTGTCCCGACGCTCATTTTTGACCGGTATCCCCTTGTAGTTTGAGCACTCTATTAATTATTGGTGATGCGAAATGTTTGGTTTCGAAGGTTTGAGAAGGTTTTGGGAGAAGGAAACTACACCCAAAATCAAAAAAGAATGTGCAAGATGTGAAGCAGCAACATTCCAAAAAAGAATCCTCTGATAACAACAAAGTTTATTACCCCTAAATTCCAAACAAACATTAGAAATAGAAATATATTTCATAATTGTGGTGGTCATTTCTAATCAGAAAACCTATATGATTTGAGCAATAATATAGTATAGTGGGATGAAGATGCCAGAAGAACAGGATGTCGAGAAGCTTTCAGAGGAAGTCAAAACTTTAAGAAAGACTCTTAATGAACTTATGACCAGTTTTGAGTTAGTTTCGAGGCTGGCAGAGAACTATCTCAAACTAATGAACATATATGCCCAATATGGAGGCTTAGGAATAGATGTAGTCGTGCCGGAGATAAGACATGACTCCATAGCAAGAGAAATCGTGCGAATTCTCTTTGATTTAAAAACGGCCAATATAAGCCAGATTACCCAAGAATTAAAACGGAGAAGGGGCAAAGCATCAAGGAATACCGTTAGAGAAAAGATTCACCAGTTAATTGACCTCAACGTCGTTGAAGAGGTTGATGGCGAGAAGGGAAAGGCCTATGCCCTCAAAAAGGAAGTGCTCAATAAGTGGTTTGATTTGATCGGAATCCCAATTAAGTTTGACCAGACAGAATAATTATTGAGGTGATTGATATGGAATTTGATGAGAAATTTGGAGAAGAGATTAAGAAAAAAATTGAAGAAGCTACTGAAAGCAAAACAGAGGCAAAGAATTTCATAGAAGAAACGATCAGAGAGCTCACAAAAGAGCTCCGGGAGGCTAAGAGCGAAGAGGACATAGAGATTATCGAAAGGAAGATCGAAATGCTCGAAGACATGCTTAAGGCATATAAAAAGAAGGGAGGAGACCAAGAAGACGTAGAAGAACTCCAGCAGGTTCTTGGAACCGTTTCGGAGCACTTACCAAAGATCATGGACTCAATATTCGGTCCAATAAAAGAACTCTTAAACGATGTTTATGATCCGGAAAAAGCAGAGAAGTTCGGAAAGAATGTGGCAAACTTTTACAAAGAGCTTGTAAGTGCAGGAATGGATCCAGATAAGGCATTTGAACTCACAAAGGAATACATGGAAAGCATGAACGTAATCAAAACCATCGTCGGTGCATTCATGAAGGAAAAGATGGGAAACCTTGAAGGTCTTAAAGAACTTCAGAACCTTGGAAAGAAGAAAAGAAGAAGGGAGATAGAAATTGAGGAAGAGGAGGAATTTGAGGAGGAGCTTTGATGTTTTCGCTCTTTTTTTCATCTCTTCGGTTGCTGATAATAATCCCAAAGGTGCTGTGGAACTTTGCAGGAATGAAACGGACAGTTAAGAGGGCAAGAAGAAAGTTTAAGAAGGCACTAGTTAAGAACGGCCTCCCCGAAGAGCTGGCAGAAGAGCTGGCAAAAGAATATGCTATTTTGGACGAGATAATGAGTTTTGAGAAAATTTTAAAGTCAATCAAGACTTCCTGGCATACTGAGCATAATGTGCCAGTTTTTCCAAAAGTTCGTTGAACCCCTCATATGTGACCAGTGACAGCAGTACCGGTTCTTGCTCAAGTCTTTTCTTGATAATTTCTCTAAGTTCTTCAGCTTTTTCCCTCGGCACGAGGTCTATTTTATTAATAACCACTATTATCGGCTTATCATACCTGAATTTGAGGATATTGTGGAGTTTTTCCATCCCCCTGTGGAGGCCATATTGAGCATCGATCATGTGAATAACTACATCTGCCGAGAGAATTTCATTAAAGAGCTCCTTGAATTTCTCCTCACTCAAAACCTTCCCCCTAAGCTCGTGCTGCGGATCATACAGTCCGGCAGTATCAATTAAGACCAGCTCGTCAGCGCCCCCAAATGGGTTCTTCATTGTTTTGGGAATCTTAACGGTTCCAAAAGCCCTCTTGATGACCCCTTTTGTGGTACCCGGGATAGGCTGTGTTTCAGATATTTTTCTCCCCAAGAGGGCATTCATGAGCGTGGATTTACCAACGTTTTCAGCACCGATAATCGCAACCTTTATCATCTCACACACCCAAATATTTTCACGATAGTGAGGTTATAAGGGTGATGGGAGTGAAGAAAATCAAGCTCGGTCACAACTACTATTACGTTCTCACAATTGACGAGCTCAAAAGCGGCAACTTCAGAGGAAAAAATGTAGTAATAGAAGGGGTTATAGAGGACAAGCCAAAAATAGAGTTCCTGCCTATGGAACTGCCCAGCTACAGGGCAACTTTTCACATTTCTGGCTTAAAAATAGAATTCTCCGGAACTCCCAACATAGGCAGGGGAGAGACCGTTAAAGTTTATGGAAGGTTCCTGGGAGATGGGATAATAGCTAAAGCCATTGAAACAGAAAGAATCCTCTATGTGACGGAGGAATGAAAATGCTAAACCTCTTTGTGGAGGCTGGGAAGCTAAAAAAGCTTCCAAGAATGGGGTGGCTGCTCAGAGGAGTTCAAAATCCAGAGAGCGTTGCAGAGCATGCCTTCAGGGTGGCTTTTATAACCCTCTTTTTAGGGGACGAGCTAAAGAAGAGAGGAGTGGAAATAAACGTTGAGAAGGCACTGAAGATAGCCCTTCTTCACGACCTTGCCGAGGCGAGGATTACCGACCTGCCCCTTGAGGCACAAAAATATGTGGACAAAAAGAAAGCCGAGAGAAAGGCCATGATGGACATCCTCGGCGTTGAAAGGGTTGAGTACTTCAAGCTCTTCCAAGAGTACGAAGAGGAGACAAGCCCGGAAGGAAGGCTCGTCAAGTTTGCAGACAAGCTTGAAATGGTTCTCCAGGCGTGGGAATACAAAAAAGCCGGGTCAAAAGGTCTGGATGAGTTTTGGGGAGCTTTGAAGTATTTGAAGAGGAGTGAATTCTACCCGTATTTTAAGGAGCTTGTTGATGAGCTGGAAAAGCTGAGGTGATTTTATGGCTCTTGAGAAACTTGGAGAAAACCTCTATCTCTACCCCGGGAGCCCTTCAACAATGATAAAAGCCGGGGAAAAAGTTGTTATTGTTGACCCCGGAAACGGGAGCAAAAGACATAAAGAGCTCAGACGGGAGCTGAGAAAAATAAACCTCGAGATTGATTACATTCTCTCAACCCATGGACATGCAGACCATATTGCTGTAGCACCAAAGCTCGAAAAACCCCTATTCATCCACAGATACGAATTCTCAATAGCTGAAAGCCCCCTCAACAGGGAGCTTTTGACGTTTGGCTCAAAGGCACCAAAGGGGTTTTTGGTTTATCAGTTTCCGGAAGAAGTCAAAGCCCATGGGGTTTTTGACTGGGATGATGAGCTCTTTGGGTTGAAAGCGATAGAGCTTTCAGGGCATTCGCCGGGGATGACGGGCTTTCTGGATGAGGAAAACGGCGTTTTATATGCGGGAGACGGCTTTTTTGGTGAGAAGGTTATTCAGTCAGTGGGCTTGCCGTATCTGGTTGAGCCGGAGCTTTTCAAGGAATCCATAAGAAAATTAATCGGCTATGCAGAAGAAGGTATCCTCCTTATCCCCTCCCACGGAAGGGCTGTAAAGGGAGAAGAAGCCCTAAGACTGCTTGAACTCAACATTCAAAGAGTAGAAGAAGGGGAGAGAAAGGTTCTAGAGCTGTTAAAAGAGCCAAAGAGTATAAGTGAGCTCAGCTATGCGCTCGCAAAGGAGTTCGAAGCAAAAATAACCCCTCAGGTACTAGCTTTGAACCAAGTCCCGGTAAGGGCAATCATCGCGGAGCTCTACAACAGAGACTTGATAGAGGCAGTCATAGAAAACGACCTTAAGTGGAAAGCTAAGGATTAGAGCCATTTCCAGAACAGAGATAATAGTATGGACAGAACTTACATGTGTAGTCCCTCCACCCCTCTGGGGGGATGCCTTTTTCATAATGTTTTTTTATCAGGTAGAACTGCTTTACGGTCTCTTTGAAAAGCTTCTCGTCATAGGGTACCTCAAAAGCCTTAAAGTTCTTACCCTTAACTACTGGAAACCTTGAAAAGTCCACATCCTTCAAAACTCTTTTTGGCTCTTCATGGAGCTTGACGTAATACAAATAGCCGTATTCACTTTCCGCCCACCGCAAATAAACGTTCAGCTGGGCCAGATGGTACTCATAGGGGAGTCTTGGAAGGGAGGTTTTTCCCTTTATCTCTATTGGGAACCGTCTGAATGCATCTATCCTCCCGTGGATTTCAAGCCCTAGACGGGGAGATTTTAACACTATGTGCTTCTCAAGCTCGAACCCGAACCTTTTCTTAAGTATCTCCCCAAGAACATTATGGGTGTTGACCCCTTGCTCAAGCCTTACCCTCACAAATTCGGGCCACTTCTCCTTATACCCCTTAAGACGAAAGTAAACCCTTCGAGGGCACGTCATAGCCTCGCTTGCATAAAACTCAAGCAGCTCGCTCATCCTGGCTCCTCCAAAAGGTGTTTAAAGCGTCAGCTAATACCGACGTCATCATTGAATCAGACTGGGCAAGGCCCATCATCCGCTAACTAAGAGTACTTTCGAAGGTTTAAAACATTTGAGGTAAAAAGAAAAGATTAACTTCTGCTTTTTAAAAGAGAACCCCTCTTTATCGAATAGCTAAGACCATAGGCAGGCCACAAACCGGGGGGCATCGAGTAGTGGTGAAGATTCCTGAGTATTTTCTCTGCTTGTTCCTGGTTCTCAGCAATTACCTTGAGCTTATCTTTCCTAAGCTCCACGGTCCCGTTTGGTAGCTTGAGAACTATCTTGTCTCCGACTACATCCGGCTTGGCCCTCATTAGAAGAGCCTTCAAGTCCCTGTAGGCATCTTCCGTTATTTTCTGCTCAATGATGCCTTCCTTCTTTCTGGATTTTAATATTTTGCTCAACCAAAAACTACTACTCGAGGATTCATCATCCATTGTCAAACCCTACCTCCGGTGAGGTTCTCAAATAATCCTAGGGAATACACCTTTTTAAGCTTTTTCCATCGTTTTTTGCCGAAATTACCATCCAAGAAAAAGAACCTTCACAAACCAAAAAGTTTTAAGGAAGTTCTTGAAGCTTACCTCAGTATGAAAAAGAGAAGAACCCAGCTTATAAAGCCCCGTATAAGGGAGATATTGAGCAAAATCCTCCCTCCCGAGTTAGTTGACCTTCTCCCAAAGCACTGGGTTCAGCTGGGGGATGTTCTAATACTTCCCCTGAGGGATGAGCTTTTGCCGTATAAACACGAGATTGCAAAGGTCTACGCGGAAGTTCTGGGTGTCAAAACAGTCCTGCGGAAAGGAAGGATTGGAGGAGAATTCCGAGAGACCAACTACGAGATAATCTACGGCAATGATCCGATAACAGTTCACAAGGAAAATGGAATTCTCTACAAGTTTGATGCCTCTAAAGTTATGTTCTCCCCTGCAAACGTCAAGGAAAGGGTCAGAATGGCCAGCATTGCAAAGCCGGATGAGCTTGTTGTGGATATGTTTGCCGGAGTGGGACATCTAAGCCTGCCCATAGCAAAGCACTGCGGTGCTAGGGTGATAGCAATCGAAAAGAGCCCTTACACTTTCAGATTCTTAGTTGAGAATATAGAGCTCAACAAAGTCCAGGACAGGATGACAGCCTACAACATCGACAACAGAGAATTCAAAGGAGAGAACATAGCGGATAGGATTTTGATGGGCTATGTTGTTAGAACCCATGAATTCATTCCAAAAGCTTTGGAGATGGCAAAAGATGAAGCGATAATCCACTACCACAACACCGTTCCCGAGAGACTGATGCCGAGAGAGCCCTTTGAGACCTTCCAAAAAATAGCGCGGGAACACGGATACGAGAGCGAGCTTTTGGAGAGCAGAATACTCAAACGCTATGCTCCCGGAGTGTGGCACGTTGTTCTGGACATAAGGGTTTTCAAGAAGTAGGCCTTTCGTAGGTAGCCCAAATGGTATAACAGCCCTTCTCGTCTTCTTTGATTTCTATGGTTTTCAACAGGCTCCCGTATTCTTTAATGAGCTCTTCTACAACCTTTGGAATCTCTTCAAGGAAAGCCTTCCTTTTTACTGTCAGCTGCATGAAACCACCAGGAGCTCAAAAGCGTCAAGTTTTTTAATGCTTTCCCACATCCTCTCTCGGTGAGAAAATGAAATACAGCTGGGAAGAATTTGCGAGGAAAATGGGTATAGAGCCAGAAATTTTGGAAAACAAAGAGGCGAGACTCTTAAAGAAGTTCGTTGATGATTTAATCGTTCCAACTCACTGCCAAGGCTGTCAGGGTTTAGATTTGAGCATAGAGAATCCAGTTCATCATCCCTCTTATGAGCTCACTCCCGCTTGCAACCACGACTGTATATTCTGCTACTCCAATGTAGCCGTAAAGCTCGGAAAAGCTCCAAAACCCGGCTACTACGGGTGGGAGGATCCTTACGCAATCACGGTCTCCCAGTATGGCGAGCCTCTCATGAGTCCAAAAATAGTTGAGGTAAATAGGATGCTCCGTGAGCGCTTCCCCGATGCCAGATTAGACCTTCAAACAAACGGCTCCCTCTTAACGGAAGAGCTATGGGAGAAGCTTGACTTTGATCTGGTGATGATTAGTTTAGATGCCGCAACCAGAGAAAAGCACAAGATGATAACCAACGCAGACACCTTTGACAACGTTGTTAACGCTCTCAGAATAGTTGGGGTAGATAAATCCGTTCGCTCAGTTGTGAGAACCATTTTTATGCCCGGGATAAACGATGAGGATATTCCAAAAATAGCAGAGCTTGCGGCTTCCCTCGGAGTTGACGAGATGATGCTCCAGCCTTTAACCATACACGAACTCAACGAGGAGAGACTTAGAAAGGCAGGTTTGGACTTTGAAAGGGCAGAGAGCATAAAGGAATACCTCAAGGCGGCAATGGAGGCCAAAAAATACATAGACGTTAGGATAAGCGGCTGCCAGCTTGCCATTTATAGAACCATGGACGCACTAACTCTCTTCAGCGCAAGAAGAATAGGAAGGGACGTGGCACCGATAGTAAAGAGAAAGAAGCTTCAGCTCGAAGAGCCTTAAGAAATGTGGTGAGCAAAAATGCTCAAATGTTCCCTCTGCATAAATGACGAAAGAACAGCGAAGATAAAAATCGTCGATGGAAGGTCGTTATGCAAAGAGTGCCTCAATTACTTAGCTCACAAGCCGGATAAAGAGAAGATAAGGGCGGAGCTTGAAGAGCTTATGAAAAAAGTGGACAAAGCCATAGTGGCTTTCTCAGGTGGAAAAGACAGCACAGTTGCCCTTTACCTCGCAAAGGAGAAGTATGGCGTCGATGTTGAAGCTGTAATGGTCGACCACGGCTTTATGGCCAAGGAAGCAGTAGAAAATGCAAAGAGGATAGCAGAATACCTCAATGTCCCCTTGACTATTCTCCGCTATGACTACTCCGACATCTTTAAAGAAGCCCTCCTTAAAGGCAAATCCCCGTGCAAAAAGTGCTCTTCAAGAACCATGGAGAAGCTTAGAAAGTACGCCCTAAGGAATGGAATCAAGTACATAATAACCGGACATGAACTGCCCTTTGGCCACCACCCCTACAGGCTTATGAGCGGAGGAATAGTTCAAATCCGGCTGCTGAGCCTTATGAGTGAGGAAGAGAGGTTTGAGATTCTCAGAGAATTGCCCTTTAAACTCCCAGAGCTTGCCGGCTATACAACGAACTGCCTGATTCTGGGCCCGGCGCTCAAGAGGTATTACGAGAGACACGGCTACAGCTTTGAGACGAGAAGGATTGCGGCCCTGGTGAGGTATGGGCTAATTAACAAAGAGAAAGCCCTGAAGAAGGTCGGCAAGCCAGAAATTCCCGAAGAACTTGAAAAAGAAGTTCTGGAAAAACTTGGGTTGATAGAAAAACTTAATACCAATCAGCCCTAATCAAGTAAGATGGGGAAACCATGAAGGCGGAAGAAGTTGTATGGGGTGTTGTGGCGTTAATAATTCTCTATCTTGCATGGAGAACAGTGGCTCCTCTTCTTTCGGCGATATTTTTTGCTGCTATTCTGGCATATGCAGTGTTGCCAATCCACAACCGCCTATCAAAAAGAATCGACAGTAAAAAATCAGCATTAGTCCTAACAGCTCTGCTAATTGGACTTTCAGCAGTTATTACCGTGGAGCTTGTGCTTGTAATAAAGAACCTAGTAGTCTCGTTTTACGAAGATATTATGGCATTCATTTCATGGAGCTTAACCCTTGAACTGCCCTTTGGTGCTCACGAAGTACTCCAAAAGCTCTACTCCCAGCTTACCCCAAAATTGACCGAATATGCACAGAACTATGCGTTCTCAATACCCAAGTACCTCCTTCAGCTGGTGGTTTTCTTAACTATGTTCTATGCCTTTCTTGTAAACTCAGAAGAGATAAAAAGGCTAATGCACTGCCTGATCCCTGGCGGACGTGAAAATTTGGGGGAAAAACTCTTAAAGAGGGCAGACATTACGCTGCAGGCTCTCATAAGAGCGTGGCTTCTACTCAACATTGCTAAAGGAATCTTAATGACTCTTGGCTTCTGGGGGTTCGGCATCACGGACTTTCCAACCGCCCTGCTAGCCGGGCTTTTAACGATACTCTTCAGTTTTATTCCCCTCTTCGAGGGATGGATGATATGGCTCGTTGCGGCTATATACCTATTAAAGCAAGGAGACGTGCTAAAAGCCGTCGCGATTTCCATTTACGGAGCGACACTTGTGTCCCCGCTTCCAGATTTCACAATAAGACCTAAGCTAGTTGCAAAAGAGGCTAAGCTCGATGAGATAATGGTTCTAGTTGGTATGATAGGTGGAGTATGGGCATTCGGAGTTAAGGGGCTTATAATCGGGCCAATAGTGCTTAACTTAGTCTCTGCGTTGTTAAAAGAGTGGAAAAGAATCAAAGCTCAGCAGAGCTGATTATCTTTGCCCCCTTTTCTTCCAGCTCCTTGAGGGCTTTTTCCTCATCTTCAGGGTTTATTCCTTTGACGGCATCTCTAATGAGGTAAACTTCAAAGCCATGCTCCAGGGCATCCAAAGCTGTTGCCCTGACGCAGTATTCCGTGGCAACCCCACAGATGTAAACTCTCTTGACTCCCTTTTCCTTCAGTATTTCTGCCAACCCTGTGCCTTCAAAACCGGAATAGGCCTCCTTGTCAGGCCTGTCCGCTTTTGAGATAATTATTGCATCTTCAGGGAGGCTGACGACTATCTCAGCCCCCTCGGTGTTTTGAACGCAATGCCTCGGCCAAGGCCCACCCTGTTCCTTAAAGCTTATGTGATCCGGAGGATGCCAGTCCCTTGTTGCAATGATAAGGCCCCCTTTCTTCTTGAACTTTTTAATAAGCTCTTCAATCGCCGGAATTACCTTGTCTCCCTCTGGAACCGGAAGGGCTCCGCCGGGCATGAAATCTCTCTGCATGTCAACTATTATCAACGCCTCCATTTTCACACCTCTAGTTTATCCTTAAACTTTGACATATCAATCCCTTTGTCCAGACCATAAAGGTAGGCGATTATTTTCTTGTCTAAATCTCCATACCTTTCAGAAAACTTTTCCAGGTCTTCGAGGACTTCCAGGTGGCTCCACCCGAGTTTTTTGGCAATGTAGTCTACCATCTCACCAAAAACATCTTCTCTCGTTTCCTCTTCTTTAAGAAAGTCCTCCCTAATTATTAGCTTTTCACCTTTTTGCTCGATAATACCTCTTTTTATAGCTTCTTCAATCAAAATTTTAGCTTCGTTATAATCCATGAGACGGAGTTTAAGCACAATGGTTCCTATTAACTCAGGCTTTGAAAATTCGTTCGAACCCTTATAGAGGATTGCATGCCTCAAAGCCTCCACAAATCTCACCAAGGATAAATAGGAACTCAAAAAATAAAAACGTTTGCCAGATTAAGGCTCGCTCATTTGCCCCGGAGGAGCATCTTTCAACAGATGGCCCCATCAAATTTAGATAACGTGAAAGTTTATATTCCGGTGAAGATATACGTACTTTGGTGGTGATAATGGAACAGAGAACCCACCTATTAACTTCCAAAGAGCTTGTTGGAGAGCCTGTAAAAATCGAAGAGGGCTATGCGGAGGTAAAACTCAAGACAAGAGAGGAAATGAAGGTCGATGAATACGGTCTAGTTCACGGTGGCTTTACATTTGGTTTAGCCGATTATGCCGCAATGCTAGCTGTTAACGAGCCCACTGTGGTGCTTGGAAAAGCGGAAGTAAAGTTCACAAAGCCCGTAAAAGTTGGAGACGAACTCCTTGCCAAGGCAAAAGTGGAGGAAGACCAAGGAAAGAAAAAGGTTGTATTTGTTGAGGTATTCAACCAAAACCAAGAAAAAGTTCTTGAGGGCAAATTCTACTGCTATGTGCTGGAAAAGCATGTGCTCCAGTGATTCTTCTCTTCAAAAATTTTATGCTGGACTAAACACAGTGTTAATGTCTGGTATGATGTGACACACTGTCTTGGCTTTATGGAGGCATATCCTAAAAGCAGGAGGCTTATAAATGGGGTTTATTACGAAAGGGCTTGGCTAACCGTGGGGGGTAAGGAATGAAAGAAAAGAAGATTTTTGGAATAAGCTGGAACGTTTTTCTCCTTGGCATTGTCAGCTTTCTCAATGATATGAGCAGCGAAATGATAGCTCCTATAGTACCAACTTACCTGACCGATGTTCTGGGGGTAGGAAAAGCGGCGAGTGGCTCGATAATGGGGCTTATAGAAAGCCTAAGCTCCCTTTTCAAAGTCCTTTTTGGTTATGTGAGCGATGTGTTCAGAAAAAGAAAAATATTTGTCGCCCTTGGGTATCTCCTCTCAACGATCTCAAAGGGGGCTTTGGCGTTTACACGCTCTTGGTGGGACTTTTTAGCTCTTAGAGTTCTGGACAGGGTTGGGAAAGGCATAAGAACCGCCCCCAGAGATGCCCTAATAGCGGAGTCAAGTGAAAAAGGTAAGAGTGGTAAATCTTTCGGTTTTCACAGGATGATGGATACGCTCGGAGCTGTTGCCGGCCCTTTAACGGCTATAGGACTTTTGGCCCTTCTACATGGCTACCCCCTAAAGACCGCATACCGCTACGTTTTCCTGCTTTCAGCATTACCGGGCATTGTGGGAGTTCTCCTTGTGCTGTTGCTGGTAAAAGATAAAGGAGACGAGGTCAAGAAGAAGATAAAGGGAATATCAGCCCTAAAGAGCAAAAACCTCAGAACGTTCTTGGTGGTTGTTGCTTTAGCCGCCCTCGGCAGGTACAGCTATGCGTTTACCTTATGGAAGGCTGAAGAACTCGGCTACAGCGTTCTCCAAGGACTTGGATTTTATGCGGTGTTCAACGCAATCTACGCTCTGATAGCATACCCCATAGGCTATTACTCCGATAGGGTCAGCAAAAAAGCCATCATCACCGCAGGGTTCGGAATTGCAATGATAGCGTCACTTCTTTTTGCATATTCTACAAGCCTGCCGATGCTCCTTCTTGCTTTTGTTTTCTACGGCGTTTACATGGCAATAGAAGACACGGTTCCAAGAGCATATATGGCAGACCTTGCCGGGGAATTTGAAAAGGGAACCGTAATAGGGGCATACCACACGGTCTTTGGGGTTTTTGTTTTCCCCGCCTCTGTGATAGTCGGCTATCTGTGGCAGACATACTCCCTAAAAGTGGGCTTCCTTTATGCCGCCATCATTAATATTGTGGCAATGCTCCTAATGGCTTTCCTTGTCAAAGACTGAGATTTGTCAATTTTCTTTTATTTTTCAAATTTGTTGGAGATATGTCAATATTTAGAGGAAAAGTGCACAATTTTTTGTCAGAAAGACTAAAAAGCTATGAGCAAGAAAAGAAAGTTAGAACGCAGAGGGGCTGAGGATATGAAGAGGATTCTAATCATGGGAACTGGAGGAACTATAGCGAGCGCAAAAACCAATGCCGGATTTAAAAGCGTCCTCACAATAGATGAGATTCTTGAAAAAGCTGACATAAAGCTGAAAAACGGTTATGAAATAGACACGAGGAACATTTTAAATATCGACAGCACCCTTATTCAGCCCGAAGATTGGGAGAGAATAGCAAAAGAAGTATACAAAGCCTTAGACGATTACGATGGAATAGTCATAACACACGGGACTGATACCTTAGCTTATACTGCCTCCATGCTCACTTTTATGATTAGGGGCATTAACAAACCCGTGGTTTTAACTGGTTCAATGCGCCCAGTTACTGAGGAAGAAAGCGACGCCCCAAGAAATCTGAAGGCCGCTATAAGATTTGCAATGGAAGATGTTTCAGGAATTTTTGTGGCTTTTATGGATAAGATAATGCTCGGATGCAGAACTTCTAAAATAAGAGCCCTAGGCTTAAATGCCTTTATGAGCATAAATTATCCTGATGTTGCTTATGTAAAAGGAGAAGAAGTTATTTACAACCTTCCCCAAAAGAGATTCAAACCAAAAGGAGAACCCGTGCTTGATACAAAATACGACCCAAGGGTGGTCTTTATTAGACTCACTCCGGGATTAGATGGAGACGCAATAGATGCCCTCGTAAAAGCTGGATACAGAGGCATAGTGCTCGAAGGTTACGGGGCTGGGGGAATTCCTTATAGAAAGAGAGACATCCTAAGCAAGATAAGGAAAATTACCCCCAAAATCCCAGTAGTTATGACCACACAAGCCCTTTACGATGGGGTTGATCTGACTAAATATGAAGTTGGGAGAAAAGCCCTTGAGGCGGGGATTATTCCAGCAAAGGACATGACAAAGGAAACAACAATAACAAAGCTCATGTGGGCTCTGGGACATACAAAAAACGTTGAAGAAGTGAAAGAGATAATGCACACAAACTACGCCGATGAAATAGAGGGTTAAGCTTTTTCGAGCTTTTCGACCATCTCTTCAGTTATCGTAAGGGGCTTCTCAACTTCATAAATGTCATTAAGCTCCCAAATGACTTCTCCTTTGTTTATGGCTTTAACATAGCGCTCCGCAAGTTCTTTTGCCTTTTCAAAAGAATCAGCCTCAACGATTCTCCTTACGTACCATTTCATTTCCCCATACCTAAGTTTGAACTCCGCCATGTACATGGTTACCACCAAATAAAAATTGGAGTGTGGGTATAAAAGGTTTAACTTCTCTTCAGCTTTACAACCTGCTTTGCGAACTCCTCAAGAACTTCCTTTCTCTTGCCCTCAAAGAATTTTATTGAACCTGCAAAGCTGTGGCCGCCGCCCTCAATCCCAGCATCAGGGAGCTTTTCTTGAAGTACTTTTATTATCTCGTTGAGATCAAAGTTGTACGCCTGCATTCCATCGCTTGCCCTAACAACCGCAAAATCTGGACCGTAAGCGAGGGTTAGAATTGGAGAATCTTCTCCATACTGCTCCTTGAAGTAATCATGGATCAGCCCGCTGAGCTTTCCCGGAGACGGATACTCAAACTTTGGAGCATATAGCTCTACATCGATAGTGTTGAATCTTATTCCATTTGGCAATACAATGCTCTTAACATGAGGCAGAGATGCCTTGAGGGCTTTCTCCTGCTTAGCCTTTACCTCTGGGTAGATTGAGTCCACTAGCTTCCTATGCCTCTGCAGGTTGCCAGTGAGGAGAAGGATCTCATCTATAATGCCATGTCCATCCATGAACTTCCAGTAGTAGGCTTCGTGGTCAATTACCTCTGCTATTTTCTTCAAATCCTCTTCTTCAAGACCTTTGCTTTCTTTGGCTATCTTGAGGTACTGCTGAAACTCTGGAGCGTCGCTTCTATCCCCAGTTCCGGCTATGGCCGGGAGGTGCTTTATTTTATCCTCAACTTGTGGGTAGATAAAGCGCGCTATTTCAGTTGCGAGCATTCCCGCCGTTAGCTCATAGTAGCCCCTCTTTACTAGGTGAGGATTAACGTGTACGTCAACGTATTCATCCACCGCAGCCTTGTCCTCGCTTATGAAGTCTCTCGGATCGTGATGATCAATAACAACTATTGGGACCCCGTAGGCTTTTATACGCCTGTAAGCCGGAATATCTTCAGTTGTGCCTCCGTTATCGACTATCACAAGGAGCGGGAGCGGATCTCCAAAGCGCTCGTGATCTTCTATCATAAAGATTATATCCTTAAGGACATCCTCAAGCTCATAAAACGGGGCTCTGCTCGGCCTTCTCTTAAAGAACTTCCATTTTGCCTGGGGATCTGGAGAAATCTCTTCCAATAGTGGCACTATAGCGTATTCAAGAGCCAAACCAGCTGTATAGCCATCCGTATCTGCGTGGTGTCTCACAATTATAGGCCTTCCTTCGAATATTGCCTTCCTTATTATGAATGCAGCTTTCATGATCTTCGGCTTGAGCTTCTCCAGAACTTCGCTTTCAACAAGGAAACCAACATCCTCGGGCTGTGCCCTCTTGTTGAGCTCTTCCTCTATCTTCTTCTTAACCTCCGCAGCATCTGGACCCCATAGACGGGACATATCGCTTATTTCTATCTGAATCTCTCCCGCATGGAATGAAACCTTCCCAATTACTTCCACTATATCCCCAACTTCGATGTTAGGATAAGCCCTAACGCCGGGGGCATCAAAGGCAGCTGCCCAAGTTATGCCCGTGCCATCGGTTATCGTGAAGACAGTTGGGCCTCCAGTCACCTGTATTTGAGTTACCTTACCCCTGATTCTCACAGTCTTTCCTGCCATTTCTTGGGTCAACGCCCCAATATCCGTAACCGGAAGCTCCTTCTTAACAACCACTTCTTTGTACTGTCTCAAAGCAGACTCTATGAGGTCTATTTCCTTCTTCTCAGGCCTGACATCTAAAACCTGAACAAGAATTTCTTCCCCAGGAGTGTATTCCCTCTTCCCAAGGAGGTCTTTCCTTTTTATTAATCCCACTACATGGGGGTTAAGCCTTACAAACACTCCAAAGCGCTCTACCCTGTCGATAACACCCTTGTAAACCTTCCCTATCTCTACGTCCTCATAGTCACAGGTCTTGTCAAGAACGTAAACCACCTTGTACTTCCTTTCACACTCTGGGCACACCCATGAGGTCTCCATCCCAGGTTCCCAAGGCTCCTTAATCTTTCCACAAATGTCACAAGCTAACACTCTCCCGGTTCCTCCACAGGTTGGACAGGTATCATAAACAGGAACAACTCCTTTTCCGTGGCACTCTGGACAAGGAATCTCTTCTACCTCCTCTTCAACTCCAAAATAATCCAAATTCCTGTAGCCTTTAAGCTTGTCCCCCAATTTAAAGTCCGCCGGAACATAGCCCCAACCGTTACACACCTCACATTCCTTCTCGCCACTTTTTACTTTCCCGCTTCCATGACACTCGGGACAATCCTTCACCGCCATCTCTCACACCTCTCACAAAAGTAGACTATTCAATGAGACTAAGGCAAGCTTATAACTCTTTCTTTTATTCCTCTTTTGAGAAAAGTATCCAGAAAGCTATCATAGAGAAACCGTACAGGATTCCGGTTATGAAGAACGGCATTACAAGGGATAAATCAAAAATTTTCCCACCTATAAGTTGACCTATGCCGAAGGTGGTCGTCCATGAGAAATTTCTTAATGCTACAGCAGTCGCTCTTTCCTCTTTAGTGAAAAAGCGCATCATAAAGGAATCCCATATTGGGTTGACGATATTCATGAGTATAGTTCTAAACCCTAGTTCCCATTAGATCGTTAGAGTTATAAGCACTTAAGTCTTTTGGTTGATTGGTGGTTGTATTGAGCTTTCAAAGGAAAATCCTGATCATAAAATCCGAAATCTAATCCGATAATCAGCAAACACTACCCGAAAAACACTCACAGGGAAATAATCAACCTCTACGACCTGATAACCTTCGCAATACTAGCACACTTGCACTTTAACGGAGTTTTACAAGCACGCTTACAGAGTCCTAATCGAAGAAATGAAGCTGTTCCCCAAAATCAGGTACAACAAACTAACAGAACGCTTGAACAGGCACGAAAAAATCCTAGCTCCTAGCGCAGGAAGAATTATTCAAAAAACACGACCAGAGAATACGTTAGAATACTGGACTCAAAGCCCATTCAGACCAAGGAGTTGGCCAGAAAAAACTGGAAGGATAAGGAGGGTTCTTCAGAAGTCATCTCTGAAAAGCCCGCAGTTGGGTTTGTTCCCTCTGAAAAAAGTTTTCTATGGGTACAAGCTGACCTGTTACTCTGATGGAAATTTGCTGGCTTTACTGTCTGTTGATCCGGCGAATAAGCATGATGTGAGTGTTGTCCGGGAAAAGTTCTGGGTGATTGTTGAGGAGTTTTCTGGTCTGTTTTC
>NZ_KE387146.1:3765-4466 GCF_000430485.1 Thermococcus sp. PK | reverse complement strand
CGTTGTCGTATAGGTAGAGGCCCGGGGGAGTTCATCACCGCTCAGGTGCTCCAAAAGGAAGAAGCTCGGCTTTATCGTGCTCTGCAGGTATGAAAGGAGAGAATCTTTTGAGTATCCCTTCGCCCTGAGCATCTGAACCCCCAGTAAAAAGCCTTTAGATAGTTGGCGTGCTCCTCCAGCGAGGTTATCCTGTCCTTCGAGAGAAAGCTGAGCTTCAGGGAGCTCTTCTCAAGGGCTGTTTTCTAAATGGTTAAAATCGTAAAGTTTATATATTTTGTGTCATTGTTTGTAATAGGGGTGTGCAGTATGAAGCTTTATAGGACGGGAAAAGCGGCACAGCTCCTTGGCATCAGCAAGCCAACATTAATCAGGAAAATCAAAAGCCGGCGAGATTAAAGCATACAGGGTCGGAAAAGAATACAGAATTCCAGAAAGCGAGATTAAAAGACTCCTCGAAGGCAAAACCCCCGACAAGGTTGTAATTTACGCCAGAGTATCAAGCAGAGACCAGAAAGAAGACCTTGAAAGACAGGTCGAATACCTCAAGAACTACTGCGCATCAAAAGGCTACCAAGTTGCAAAAATCATAACAGACATTTCCTCAGGACTGAACGAGAACAGGAAGGGGTTACTCCAGCTCTTCAAACTCATTGAAAGCGGGGAAATAACAAAAGTCGTGATAACTTACAAGGACAGGCTCA
>NZ_KE387146.1:0-3665 GCF_000430485.1 Thermococcus sp. PK | reverse complement strand
TATACAATACCCTAGTTCCCATTAGATCGTTAGAGTTATAAGCACTTAAGTCTTTTGATTGATTGGTGGTTGTATTGAGCTTTCAGAGGAAAATCCTGATCATAAAATCCGAAATCTATCCGATAATCAGCAAACACTACCCGAAAAACACTCACAGGGAAATAATCAGCCTCTACGACCTGATAACCTTCGCAATACTAGCACACTTGCACTTTAACGGAGTTTACAAGCACGCTTACAGAGTCCTAATCGAAGAAATGAAGCTGTTCCCCAAAATCAGGTACAACAAACTAACAGAACGCTTGAACAGGCACGAAAAACTCCTGCTCCTAGCGCAGGAAGAATTATTCAAAAACACGCCAGAGAATACGTTAGAATACTGGACTCAAAGCCCATTCAGACCAAGGAGTTGGCCAGAAAAACAGGAAGGATAAGGAGGGTTCTTCAGAAGTCATCTCTGAAAAGCCCGCAGTTGGGTTTGTTCCCTCTAAAAAAGTTTTACTATGGGTACAAGCTGACCTGTTACTCTGATGGAAATAAGATGCATTAAATGTCTGTTGATCCGGCAAACAAGCATGATGTGAGTGTTGTCAGGGAAAAGTTCTGGGTGATTGTTGAGGAGTTTTCCGGCTGTTTTCTGTTTTTGGATAAGGGGTATGTTAGCAGGGGGCTCGAGGAGGAATTTCTGAGGTTTGGCGTTGTTTACACGCCAGTAAAGCGGGGGAATCAGATTAGTAATCTGGAGGAGAAGAAGTTTTACAAGTACTTGTCTGACTTTCGCAGGAGGATTGAGACTTTGTTTTCGAAGTTTTCTGAGTTTCTTCTGAGGCCGAGCAGGAGTGTTAGTTTGAGGGGGTTAGCTGTCAGGATTTTAGGGGCGATTCTGGCCGTGAATCTGGACAGATTATACAACTTCACAGGTGGTGGGAACTAGGGTTATGTAAAGGGTATCCCTTCCATCTTCAACTGTTGATACAAGTTTTGAGTTCTGTCCCCCAAGGCTTAGAGGTGTTGTGTTTTCGTTAAATACTATCTCTACACTTCTATCTCCAAATTGCGCCTTCTTTAACGTTGAATTGTAGAGAACCTTCGAAAAGTTCACTGCAATAACAATTTTATCCCCCTCTGGAGCTTCTCCAAGGGCTAAGCCCACGTCAGGCATGTCAGTCTCGCTTAACTTATAGTATTGGTCGTTATCCGGGATAATCACACTTCTGTACTTCACGGGAACCTCAACGTATGTGGAGTATGAGCTTGGTCTTATTCCCTTAAGAACTAAGAATGCTCCCAACCGTGCTCCAGCGATTGCATCTTCGTTTATGTGCAGGGGCTGATTGTTTACAACCTTTGTAGTGGGAAGCACAATGACTGCGTTCGTCGAGTCTATTGAAAAGCTGTATGCATTGGCAATTCCCACACTGGACAAAAACAACAACACCATTACAAAACCCAAAGCCCTCTTCATATTTATTCACCTCTACCCATCTTTCGATTTTGATGTTATTAACATTTACGTTTAATCTATTAAATTTCTCAAGAGATTAGCCAGAGTCAGCAGAGAAATACCAATGAACATTCCCTTGAGGTGTTTGGAATCCATTTTAAGGGCAGTCTTGGCCCCCAACCATGAACCTATAATGACGGGGAACATAAGAAGCAGTCCGATAGAATAATCAACGCTGCCGCTTTCTGCATAGGTTATGAAGGCAACAAGGTTGTTAAAGAAAATGATCGCCTTCGCCATTGCGTTTGCCCTTAAAATATCCAGTCTAAAGAACATTCTCAGGAGAGAAATTACCACAAGAGTCGATTCTATTCCCAAAACACCTATGTAGATACCGATTGCCAGACCAACAATAGACTGAGCCAGCTTACCACTAAACACAGGCTCCCCCTGTGGCTCTTTTAGCACAAAATACGTTCCTATTAGGAGAAACGCCATTACGATAAAATTTGCAGTCTCCTCAGACATACTAAGCAGGAAAGCACTACCAACGTAGGAGCCAATTAAGGAAAAGAACACAACAGTAAAAGCCATCTTCAAATTTAAGATGCCCGCTTTAAGGTATGTAAGAGAAGACACGAGGGTTAATACCGCAATAACCATTTTTAATGTCCCTATGGCAGTCTTTGTGGGAATCTCAAAAAGTGTAAGGATAAATAGGGTTATTAAACTCCCCCCGCTCATTAAAGAACCTATGAACCCCCCAAATCCCGCCACGAGTAAGAGAAGGGCTTCTCTCATGTTAATTCGCCAGAAATACTTTGACTTAAAAATATAAAAAGGTTTATCTTTCGACATTTTCAGCAAGAGAAGTCTAAAATATAACCAGCCTACAAGAAAAAGGAGCTGTCCTGTGATATCCTACACAAGCTGAAAGAGCTCATGATCTTATCAAATCGTCTTATTGAGCGTCTCGAAAAGTTGTTAACCCATTAGCCCAACTACAAAACATTTATATATCCACACCCGAAAAGCTTTCAAGTCAAGAATCCAAAACTTTTATAAGCCAAGCAAAGTGCTTACTTTTAGATTGCGCTCATTTGGGAGGTGAGAGATATGGCTTTGAGACCAGCTAAGATTGACAGATACGTTGACAAGCCGGCTTACACAAGAAGGGAATACATTAGAGGTGCTCCCGGTCCAAGGATTACCATATTCGACATGGGAAACCCTGCCGGAGACTTCGAATTTGAAGTTAGCCTTCACACAGCTGAACCAGTCCAGATCAGACAAAACGCCCTCGAAGCTGCGAGAACCCAAGTCAACAGATACCTTACCAAAAACGTTGGTAGAAGCAACTTCCACTTCAAGATAAGGGTTTACCCATTCCAGGTACTTAGAGAGAACCCAATGGCTACAGGAAGAAAAGCTGACCGTTATGGTAACGGTATGAGAAGGCCCTTTGGAAAGCCAATTGGACTTGCTGCAAGACTTAAGAAAGACCAAAAGATCATCACAGTCAGAGTCAACAGACAGCACTTAAAATTTGCACTAGAAGCTATGAAGAGAGCAAGCATGAAGTTCCCATGCAAGTGCTACTACAGAATCTACGACAAGCAAGGAAACGACATAACAACCAAAGTACTATCAACACTTTGAGGTAAAAGCTTATTAACCTTAATTTTCCCTTTTCTTTCATGAGGGCATTTGTACACCCTTTTAAGTCTCAAATGATTTCTCTCAGTAATGCGCCCCATAATGGTGGAGTTTTCAGAGCTAACGGGTTCTTTTTCATGCAGGTTCACAGAAATTATGATGGCGATTACAAGAAGGACTGTCTTGAATTTGAGAGGGCAAATGGGCTGAAGAATTTTGTAGGTTTCATGACTGCTGCGGATATAGAAAAGGTTCTCTCTATTGCAGAGTCTGGAAACGTTAGGGCCTACATCACAGCTGGAATAACTAATCCTGCAATAGCTGGAGATGAGCCTCCCCGATTTTTAAGCAAAACAATCAACATAGCTTTGGTTATTAAAGAAGGGCTCACTCTTGGGGCTATGGCAAATGCAATAATGACGGCCACAGAAGCAAAAACATACACGCTATTGGATCTCGGCTATAATGCCACTGGAACAACAAGCGATGGAATAGGGCTGTTTTCTAAATGGTTAAAATCGTAAAGTTTATATATTTTGTGTCATTGTTTGTAATAGGGGTGTGC
>NZ_KE387145.1:210388-214231 GCF_000430485.1 Thermococcus sp. PK | reverse complement strand
CAATGAGTTCTCTAACTTTCATGGATACTCACCGGAAGGTCTAAGAAAATTAGCATTTATAAAAATTTTCATATGAATGGGCGTGTTTATAGTAACCTTTATTAGGGTTTTGCTGAATTCTTTCAGGGTCTTTGAGTCTGTGATCCCATCTGGGGATCACGACAACCACCCGAAAGAATTCAGCAAAAACCCTAATAAAGGTTACTATAAACACGCCCTTTTAAAAGGAAAGATTTAAAAAGCAAGCGTCCTTCCCTAACTTGATGACTCGATGAACGATGAATTGTGGAGGGATGTGAAATGGCAAAGCCAAGTTACGTAAAGTTTGAGGTTCCAAAGGAACTCGCCGAGAAAGCTCTTGAAGCAGTTGAGATTGCAAGAGACACCGGAAAAATTAGAAAGGGTACAAACGAGACAACAAAAGCTGTTGAGAGGGGCCAGGCAAAGCTCGTTGTAATCGCAGAGGACGTCGACCCAGAGGAAATCGTTGCTCACTTGCCACCCCTCTGTGAGGAGAAAGAAATCCCATACATTTATGTTCCAAGCAAAAAAGAACTTGGTGCTGCTGCTGGTATTGAAGTTCCAGCTGCAAGCGTTGCTATAATCGAGCCTGGTAAGGCTCGCGAACTCGTTGAGGAAATCGCCATGAAAGTAAGGGAGCTCGCCAAGTGAGCTCCCTTTCCTCACTTTCATTAGGATGTGCGAGCTTTCATTATTATAATTGAACTAGAGGTGTGAGACATGGCAGATGATGGATACCCTGCAGAGGTCATCGAAATTGTAGGAAGAACCGGAGTTACCGGTGAGGTCACTCAAGTAAAGGTTCGCGTTCTTGAAGGAATGGACAAGGGTAGAGTAATTAGAAGAAACGTTAAGGGGCCAGTTAGAATTGGCGACATAGTTATCCTCAGAGAGACAGAAAGAGAAGCAAGAGAGATCAAAGCAAGAAGGTGATGTGAATGGCAAGGTGGAATGTCTGCTCATACTGCGGAAAGGAATTCGAGCCAGGAACGGGAAAGATGTACGTCAGAAACGATGGAAGAGTTTATTTCTTCTGCTCAAGGAAATGCGAAAAGTACTTCTTTATGGGTAGAAACCCAAGAAAGCTCAAATGGACAAAGGCTTTTGAAGAAGCAAAGCTCCAGAGAGCTAAGAAGTGACTTTTTTATTTTTTTAATACCAATCAGAAGTTTTTTGATTGAAAGTTTTCAAATATTAAAAAGAGAAAAGAAGTTTTCATTCTGCGAAGGTTATTATTTTGAGATCAACAGGTCTTCTAACCACATTGCTCTTTCTTGCGCCTATTAGGTACTTGATTCCCTTCTCGTTCACTATGTCTATCAGTCTCTGGGTTATGATTCCATTGAATATTATCGCGTATACGTTTTCTTTGTCGTTTATGGAGGTAAGCAGGTCTCTCACTGGTATCTCTGCGATTATGTTCTTATTTTCATCTAAGAGAATGGCTGTGGGGTCCTTTTTCACTTTTTCGATCAAATCTTTGAATTCATCAAGTTCTGGAGCTTTGGGAGGTTGTATTGGCTTTACGAACTTTTCTTCTCTTGTTGGGGGCTTTACTTCGACTTTTGGTCCGCTTGTGGCTTCTTTTTGGGACTCAGCGACTTTCTCTCTCTTGGGCTCTTCTATCTTTGGTTCTATGGGCTGTGGGTGGCTGGCCTTTTGTTGTTCTCTCTCCTTAACAATCTCGTAGAAGCTCTTCCCTTTAGCAAAGAGCTCATTTATAACCTGCTCAGCTGGAACTTTGCTCCTTAAAGACTTGATTATCTCTTTCTTTGTCAGCTCCTCGACCTCTTTTCCTTCTGGAGCTCTGGCAACATAGTCAATGTCTGCAACTTGAAGGAGTTCCTTAAGTATGAGCTCTCCTCCCCTATCTCCATCGGTAAATGCGGTTACGATTCTCTCTTTGCTGAGTTTTATTATCGTCTCCGGCACTGAAGTTCCTTCAACGGCTATGGCGTTTTTGATTCCATGTTTTAGAAGGTTAAGCACATCCGCCCTTCCTTCAACAACGATTATCGAATCTGAAAACGGCACGTGTGGGCCAGCCGGAAGTTTCTCTGGACCATATTCAATAAGCTCCTTAGCCCTAACTTCCTTTTTAACTTCTTCAGTAATCTCTTGTGTTTCTGGAATTTCTTCCTCCATAAGGGTCTCAAGTATCTCTTTGGCTCTCTCTATGATGTATTTTCTCTTTGTTGCCCTGACATCCTCGATTCTTATTACCCTAATCCTGGCCTCAGAGGGTCCTATACGGTCTATTGTTTCTAGAGCAGCTGCCAGTATTGCTGTTTCTACTCTATCCAGGCTGGAGGGTATTGTTATTGTTCCATAACTTTTTCCAGCTCTTGTGTGAACATCAACCTTAATCCTTCCAATTCTTCCAGTTTTTTGAAGTTCTCTTAAATCCAAATCATCTCCAAGCAAACCTTCAGTCTGTCCAAAAATAGCACCCACAACATCAGGCCTTTCAACAATTCCGTTTGCTTCAAACTCTGCGTGGATTACATATTTTGTTGTTCCAAAATCATCCTTTGCAGCCATGTTATCACCTTCTTCTGCTTCTTTCTTTTTTAACATTCTTTGCTTTTCAATCAAAATTTGCTGGATTGTAGTATTTCTTCTCTTCAATCCATACCCCTCCTTGTGGGGGTCAGAAACGGAGATCCTTAACCCGGATGTAGAGAGAGTAAAGGTCCTCAATGCCCTTGATGTCTTTTTTTGCTATTTTCTTGAGCTCTCTTCGTGTTTCTGTATCTACTTTGCACTTATACCCTTCCAAATATCGGGTTAGTTTTTTTGCGAGCTCTTCACCCTTTCTGTCGAAATCTGTTAATATCATGACATCATGATAGTGAGAGGCTATTAGAGCAATCTCCGCCAGTGGTAAGCGGGAAAGCCTAATTATCTCCGTTTCGACCCCCAATTTTCGTAAGGCCACCTCGTCTCGCATCCCCTCTACGAGGATAACACCTTCAAACTCTCGCAATTTGTCTATAATTTGTTCGAATCTTTTATAATTTTCGGCGTACATATTGCCGTCATGATGATGAGAGTTCGATAGTATTATAAAGTTTTGGGAAGTGAAAATGATACTGTTAGGATAAGCTGTGGGGTGTCAGGTTTAAGTTACTGGCAGTACTTTAGAAAAAGAAGGGGGAACATGAAGTCTGAAACCATTATTTACTGGGTGGTGTCAGTCTTAAAGCCCTTTCGTCGCAAGCAAAATCCCACGAAAAAAGAAAATCAGGGGAGTAGAATTATACCTGCGAGGCCTCAGTTACCGGCAAACCGCCAGAATCCTCAAAATCAGTCACGTAACAGTCTGGGAGGCAGTCCAAAAACTCGCAGAAGCAGTTTACAAGCCAAAAATCCTCGCAGTCAAAAAACAGCGGAACTTCATCGCAGTTGACGAAACAGTAATAAAAATCAACGGGAAGAAAAGATACCTCTGGGCTGCAATTGACGTTGAGAGCAAGGAAGTTTTAGCAGTCTGGATTACAACTGTTAGAAACTGGTGGGTTGCCAGGGATTTCATCCTGGTTGTTTTGAAGTCCTGTGAAGGGCAGCCCGTCTTTCTGGTTGACAGGGCTAGCTGGTATAAGTCTGCTTTTAAGAGTCTGGGGTTGGGTTATCTGCATGTGACTTTTGGGCCGAGGAACAGTGTTGAGCGTTGGTTTAGGACGTTGAAGGAGAGGACGAAGCGTTTCTGGAATAATTTCAGGAGTGAGGACTGGAGGAGGGTTCATAGGTTTGTTTTTCTGTTTGCCTTCTGGTATAATTTTGTCAGAATTCATTCTAGGTTTGATAGGCCTCCGGGTGATG
>NZ_KE387145.1:209589-210288 GCF_000430485.1 Thermococcus sp. PK | reverse complement strand
AGGAACAGTGTTGAGCGCTGGTTTAGGACGTTGAAGGAGAGGACGAAGCGTTTCTGGAATAATTTCAGGGGTAAAGACTGGAGGAGAGTTCATAGGTTTGTTTTTCTGTTTGCCTTCTGGTATAATTTTGTCAGAATTCATTCTAGGTTTGATAGGCCTCCGGGTGATGTTATTGAATGGCTTCAGGAGGTGATGCCCCAGTTATCCTGACAATATCGTGAAAATTCAACAAAGTGTTCACGTTGTTTAAATTCACTGCTCTGTAACAGGGTTATGTGTAAATGCATGTTACATGCTTTGTTGTGTATTTTTAACTATTTTAATAGTAACAGAATTGCATATTCATGCAGTCAAAATAAAATTACAATTAGAAAAAGGACAACTAAGCTCGATAAGAAAAATTTATATAGGTCTTTGGCTATTTTACAAATAGAAGAGGTGATTAAAAATGGTGAAAGAAAGAATGGTAGAGCTTTTACAGGAGCACTTTGAACTGAAGTTGTACGAGGCTAGGGCTTATGTTGCATTGGTCGCCTTTGGGGTTCTCACACCCGCAGAGCTTGTGAGTGTTTCCGAAGTACCAGCTCCAAGAACTTACGATGTCTTAAGAAGTTTAGAAAAGAAAGGATTTGCATTGAGTCAACCAGGAAAAGCCAACAAATACAGGCCAGTGCACCCCAAAACGTTCTTGAGAAGTTC
>NZ_KE387145.1:186687-209489 GCF_000430485.1 Thermococcus sp. PK | reverse complement strand
GATGTTATTGAATGGCTTCAGGAGGTGATGCCCCAGTTATCCTGACAATATCGTGAAAATTCAACAAAGTGTTCACGTTGTTTAAATTCACTGCTCTGTAACAGGGTTATGTGTAAATGCATGTTACATGCTTTGTTGTGTATTTTTAACTATTTTAATAGTAACAGAATTGCATATTCATGCAGTCAAAATAAAATTACAATTAGAAAAAGGACAACTAAGCTCGATAAGAAAAAATTTATATAGGTCTTTGGCTATTTTACAAATAGAAGAGGTGATTAAAAATGGTGAAAGAAAGAATGGTAGAGCTTTTACAGGAGCACTTTGAACTGAAGTTGTACGAGGCTAGGGCTTATGTTGCATTGGTCGCCTTTGGGGTTCTCACACCCGCAGAGCTTGTGAGTGTTTCCGAAGTACCAGCTCCAAGAACTTACGATGTCTTAAGAAGTTTAGAAAAGAAAGGATTTGCATTGAGTCAACCAGGAAAAGCCAACAAATACAGGCCAGTGCACCCCAAAAACGTTCTTGAGAAGTTCATTGAGGACTGGCAGGTTAGAGTAAAAGAGGAACTTGAAGCCAAGAAGAAGGCTAAGGAGGAACTCTTAGAACTCATGACTCCGTTAATAGAAACAGAGGTTCCCAAATATGGAGTGGAGAGAGTTTGGGTAGTTAGGGGTATTAGAAACTCAACTCTCAAGACTCAGGAGATGCTTGAAGAGGTTGAAAAGGAAATACTGCTGGCAGATAACGGCTACATCGCGGCGAACCTCGATGAGGAGCTAACAAAAGCCGTTGATAGAGGAGTCAATGTAAAAATAATTGTGCCCAAACAGCTCCTTCCAAGAATCGAGACATCAAAACTAATGGATTATTACAAAGAAGGAAAGCTGGAACTCAAAGTACTTGAGAAAATGGAGCTCCCAATGCTGATATGTGACGAAGAGGTGTTCTTTGCTTTAGAGGACTTGGCAGCGAGATACTTCAACTACGAGACCCAGGTCTGGATAAAGGACTTTAGAGTAGTTGAGCTCTTTAAAGGAAAGTTCAATGAATACTGGGAAAAAGCGGAGAAAGTTTAAAGGAAACTTAAAGGTACTTAAACTCTTCCTCTTCCCTGCTTTTTTCTTTCAATTTCCAAAAGATTTTTCCATCTCTTTCAACGCTCTCAATCTTGCCTTGCTCCAGGAGTCTGAGCAAAAATCTTCTTGTCTCGGCTAAGCTCAAGCCACTTTCTTTTGCAATTTCTTCTGTTGTCATTTCTTTTGTGAGTATATTCAAAATCTTCAGGTGCTTCATTCTACTCCCTCCATTTTCTTATACTTCTCCAGCAGTTCTACTATCATCTTCATAACTTCCAAATATCTTTTTAACTCCTCAATGTCGTCAGGAAGCTGGTTTGCCAATAACCTTAATTTTTCTAGAAGGCTTTCTTCAACACTTTTTAGCTCAACCTTTTCCTCTCTTTTTCTGTGTTCACAAATTGGGCAAAAAACCTTTCCATTTAGTTCAAAAAGTGGGGAGCCGCATTTCGGACAGTGTTTATCGAGCATCTTTGCGCCGGACAGAAGGAGAGGGGTGATTATCTCTCTAATTTCTCTGTCGCTTAGTACCATTTTACTCACCTATAAGTGCCCTGTAAACTTCAATCAAAGCTTTCTTTCCAAGTTTTGATCTTTTTATTTTGTCTGAAATTTCCGCTATATCACATGCTACTATCTTGAAGTTTTTCTTAATTTCGCTTATAAGTTCTAACAGCTCTTCCAAGGTGAGCTCTCCATGCTGAAATCTGGCAATCTTATATTCGGGCTTTAGAACGTCCATGTCAACTGTCAGGTAGACTTCTTTTCCAAGGTATCTTCGCATTTCTGCAATTATTTCGTCTATTGGGGAAGTTTTTAGGCTTTTGTATGCTTTCCATTTTCCTCTTACTTTTCTGGTTCTTGGGAGTGCAGGGAAGATTTTAACTCTTCTTACCCATAAACTTGTACCTTCGGTGGTGGGTACCATCAATACTGGTCCAACTACCGCAGCTCTGTTCACTGCTTTCTCCTCCAGAGCATAGGCGAGCCATGAACCGTGATCAAGGTAATCGTGCATGAGGTCAGTATGAGCATCGATACTTATTATAGACTGTGGTTTTACCCTTTTGATTATTCCATACGTTGCTAAATGCTCTCCAATGATATAGCACTTATCTAAAGGTACTCTGTCTGCAAGGAGTTCTACATTATTCGATTCGACAATCATAAAATCCTCGATTAGTTTGTTCTTTTTTAACAATTCTATGGTGTACATAACTCCTTCTTTATTGGGCTTCTCCCCGAAAGGGATAAATGTAACCATTTTACCTCCCCAAAGCTATTTCGAGCTATCCCTTTTAAATTTATATGTGGAAGAGTTAAAGTTAAAAGCGCCAGTTTTGATGTTAACTTGAGGATTATTAGGAGGTACGTTAAGATGATCCTGCAGGTAGCGCTTGATCTGACTGATATAGAGCAAGCAATGTCTATAGCAGAGAAAGCCGCTCGCGGTGGAGCCCATTGGCTTGAAGTGGGGACTCCCCTAATAAAAAAGGAAGGCATGAGAGCTGTAGAACTAATGAAAAGAAGATTCCCCGATAGAAAAATTGTAGCAGATTTAAAAACAATGGATACTGGGGCCCTTGAAGTTGAGATGGCAGCGAGACACGGTGCTGATGTTGTCTCAATACTTGGAGTTGCAGATGACAAGACGATAAAAGACGCTGTGGCAGTTGCAAGAAGGTATGGAATAAAGGTAATGGTTGATCTAATAGGAGTTAAGGATAAGGTAAAAAGGGCTAAAGAACTTGAGCAAATGGGTGTTCATTACATTTTAGTTCACACGGGAATAGACGAGCAGGCCCAAGGAAAGAACCCATTAGAAGATTTAGAGAAAGTTGTAAAAGCAGTAAAAGTCCCAGTCGCTGTTGCAGGTGGCTTAAACTTAGAAACGATTCCCAAAGTTATTGAAGCAGGGGCAACTATTATCATTGTTGGAGGCGCAATAACAAAGGCGAAAGATCCCGAAGAAGTCACAAGAAAAATAATTGACCTATTCTGGGGTGAATACATGGCTACCATAAGAAAAGCGATCAAAGATATAACCGAACATATAAACATGGTTGCGGATTCTCTAAAGCTTGAGCAGGTCAGAGGAATGGTAGATGCCATGATAGGGGCAAATAAAATCTTCATTTACGGTGCCGGAAGAAGCGGCCTTGTTGGCAAGGCTTTCGCAATGCGCTTGATGCACCTTGACTTTAACGTCTATGTTGTTGGTGAAACGATTACCCCAGCCTTTGAAGAAGGAGACCTCTTAATTGCAATCAGTGGTAGTGGTGAAACAAGAACGATAGTAGATGCGGCTGAAATTGCGAAGAAGCAGAGCGGAAAAATTGTTGCGATAACGTCATATAAAGACTCCACTCTTGGAAAGCTTGCCGATGTTGTGGTAGAGATTCCGGGAAGGACAAAATCAGACATTCCAACCGATTATATTGCAAGGCAAATGCTCACCCAATACAAGTGGATTGCTCCAATGGGTACGCTGTTTGAAGACTCAACTATGCTGTTCTTGGACGGTATCATAGCACTTCTAATGGCAACGTTCCAGAAGACCGAACAAGAGATGAAGAAAAAACACGCAACCTTAGAGTGATCCATATGGTTTCTTTTTCCCATATTTTCGTTGGAATTGGGAATAATGGGGGCAAAGTTGTTCAAAATATTGATATAAAAAGAACCCCAAAGATCGTGATAAATCCAACATATTATCTGCTTGGAAGGTCTTCTTTCCGTCAAAACCTTAAGGAGTTGTTCTGGAACATTCCGGATGATGCAATTTTATGGTTTATCCTTGAAAATAAGCCAGTAAATGTTGAAATAATGCAAATTATTCTGGAATATGTGCCGCGAAAGCCCCTTAAACTGGCTTACCTCCTTACCCCCCAAAGGGAGCTTATTAACGAAGAAAAGCCTCAATGGGCGGAGAACTTTGACACCGTATTTTATGACTCCTTGTGGGAATTTCTTGACGAATACACCTCTTCGTCCCTTGAGTCTGCATTCCAAATGGCAGCAAAAAATATTGGCCTGATGTTCACGAGACTCTACTATTACCTAGAAAACCAAATGCTGGTAAATGTTGATTACGCTGACTTCTTTAGCATGGTAAAGGGAAACAACGTGGGCATATTACGTCTTTTAAGGAAGGTTGATTTTGACTGGCACTGGGGAATATGGGACAGGGGCTTGGTGAACATCTTAGTTGGTGAAAAAGTCCCGCTGAATTATGCTCACAAAATACTCAGCATGTTTCAAAGCCTCTTAAAAGAGAAAGACATAATATGGGGGGTAAAGATGGAAGAGGGCTTAAAGGATCAGGTTGAAATCCTCTCCCTTTTGGTTAAGGGGTGGTAGGATGGAAGCGGTGTTCTTTGACATAGATGAGACCCTTTTAAGTGAAAAACCGCTTATAATGCTCTTTCTCCCCCAGGTCTATGATATGCTTTCAAAGAAGTTGGGGATTTCGAGAGGAGATGCCAGATTAAAATTCCTCAGAGAGCTCTCTGAGAAACGGGATACTTACGAATGGCACGACTGGAACTTCTTTTTTGAAATCTTTGGGCTGGACTTTAGATACGAGGAGCTCTTGAGGCAGTATCCTCACAAGATTCACGTTTTCCCTGATGTGAAGCCAACTTTGGAGTGGCTGAGAGAAGAGGGGTATAAGCTCGGCGTGATAACAAGCGGTCCAGAGTACCAGAAGTTAAAGCTAAGAATAACAAAGCTTGATAAGTACTTTGATGTAATCGTGATTAGGGAAGACGTAAAAACCGTAAAACCCGACCCTAAAATATTTTTATATGCCTGCGAAAAATTAAATGTGGAGCCTGAGGAATCCATAATGATTGGGGATAATTTGCACCAAGATGTCTATGGAGCAAAAAACGTTGGAATGCTTGCAGTATGGATTAATAGGGAAGGCGTTGAGGATTACAACTTCGCGGATTTTGAAATCAGAAGCCTCCACCAACTGAGAACAATCTTGGGGGGTCTAAGATGAGGGAGATATTCAATAAGGAAGGGGTCTTTGTAAAATACGAGGAGAAAGTTATAGAGCTTGAGAATGGGGATAAGTTAACCCACAGGAGAGAATCTCCAACAGAACTGTGGTGGCTCCTTAAAGAGGCAATAAAGGGCAAAAAAGTCAAAATTATAGCATATGAAATCGAGGAATGAAAAATGATAGGGCATCTAATAAACACCGACATCTATGGAAGGAACGTCTTAAGGCTTTATATTGAATATCGCAGAGATAACTTTGATTTTTTGAGAGAAGCTACTTCCTTATTTTTAAAAAATCTCGACAGAGTTTTGATTGTTTCATGTTTTCCAATTCCGCCGATGCAGATAGCCGAAACCGATGGTCCACCTGGGGCTTTAGCCATCTACAGAGCTGTTGAAAAGCTGGGAGGAAAAGCCGAGATACTGACGTGCAAAAAGATTCAAGATGCTCTTAAGGAATTTAAAGTAAATTTTGCTCAGAACCCCTCTATTGAGGACTATTCTCTCTTAATAAGTGTTGAAACACCGGGAAGGGCCAAAGATGGGAAGTACTACTCAATGAGCGCTCTGGAAATAGAGGTGCCTCCTTTTGATGAGCTGTTCTTAAAAGCTAGAGAGCTCGGCATTCCCACAATTGGTATCGGGGATGGAGGAAACGAAATAGGGATGGGAAACATAAGGGAGTTAGTCTGCAAGTACATAAAGTTTGGAGAGAAAATAGGGAGTGTCATCGAAGTTGATTCTTTAGTTCTCTCTGCGGTGTCTAACTGGGGGGCTTATGGGTTAATTGCCCAGGCGTCTCTTGAGCTGGGGAAAAACATGCTAGCCGGCTGGGAGAATGAGGAAGAAAAGATTTTGAAGGCTTTGGTATCTTCAGGAGTTATAGATGGGGTTATCAAAAAACCCGAGCTCAGTGTTGATGGTGTACCTATTGAAGTACATAAAAGATTTTTAAGGTTGCTTAGTTCCATTGTTGAGAATAAAATCAGGTGAAGAGAATGAGGGTTGAAGAGTACATAAAAGATAAAAAAAGCATAGAGCTAATCAAAAAGGTCGAAGAATTTGCCAGAGACTTCTTTGAGCGGGAGGGGACTCATGGGTTTTCTCACGTTAAAAGGGTCTTCAATCTATGCTTACATATTGGTAAGGTAGAGGGAGCGGATCTGGAAGTTTTGGCTTTAGCTGCTCTGCTTCATGATATTGCCAGGCCTCTGGAGGATAAAGGACTTGTTGAAGACCACGCTAAGGAAAGCGCAAAGATTGCTCGCAGGTTCCTGACTTCCCTTAACTATCAGAAAGTTGAGGACGTTGTTCACGCAATTGAGGCCCATCGGTTCTCAAGGCCGCCAGAACCTCAAACGCTTGAAGCAAAAATCCTCAGTGATGCTGATAAGCTTGATGCAATAGGGGCTATAGGAGTTGCGAGGGTCTTTATGTATTCAGGGGAACATGGACGGGATATTGAGGCTTCCATAAAGCACTTTGAAGAGAAAATACTAAAGCTTAAGGATTTAATGTACACAAAAACTGCAAAAAGACTAGCAGAGGAAAGGCATAGGTTTGTTGAGGAGTTTATTGAAAGGCTCCTTAAGGAGATTGAAGGAGAACTTTAGATTGTCGGTATTTGCGCTAAATTTTCTCAATATTTCAATATTTTTGAATGGGATAAGGTTTTTAAATAACGTCTGCAAAGGAGTGTTAGCTTATGTTCATTTTTTGCAAATAACTGGGAGGTGAGCTAATGAAAGCGCCAATCTGTGAGGTGTGTCTGAAAACGGAGGACATTTTGTGCCCGGCAGATGAAAAGAAACTTCAAGAGGGATTGATTTCTGAGCTTGATGTCAAGATTTCGAGAATGCTCTACAAACTCTTGGGCGACGCTGACGTTGAGTTTAAAAAAGCCGTTGAGGCTGGGGATTTGGTAGTAATAATGGTTGGAGAAGGGAACGTCCCTCTTGTCATAGGAAAAGGTGGTAAAAACATCAAGCTTCTCATGAGAGAACTTGGAAAGAGAGTTAGAGTTATTGAAGGCAGAGAAATCAAAGACACCGATGACCTCAAGAAACTTGCAACCGACCTTCTATACCCTGCGGGAGTCTTTGGCGTTAACGTTGTCTATGCTCCGCATGGACAGTATTACAAAGTGCTCGTAATAAGAAGAGACAGGCAGAAGCTTCCCGAAAGGCAGGAGATTTTGGAGGACATACTTTCAAAGATAGCCGGGGTTGAGGTTAAGATATCCTTTATCTGATTTCTAATTTTTTGGGGGATTGAATATGTACCGAACTCATTATTCGAGCCAGATAACTGAAGAGTTAAATGGAAAAAAAGTAAAAGTTGCGGGATGGGTTTATGAGGTCAAGGACCTTGGAGGAATAAAGTTTCTCTGGCTGAGGGACAGAGAGGGCATAGTTCAAATTACAGCCCCAAAAAAGAAGGTCAATGAAGAGGTTTTTGCTCTCATTCCAAAGCTCAACAGCGAAGATGTGATTGCAGTTGAAGGCGTGGTTAACTTCACCCCTAAAGCCAAGCTTGGGTTTGAAATAATCCCAGAAAAGATTGAGATCCTTTCAAGAGCAGACTCTCCGCTTCCTTTAGACCCTACGGGCAAGGTTAAGGCCGAGCTTGACACTAGGCTTGACAACAGGTTTATGGATCTAAGAAGGCCCGAAGTTATGGCGATATTCAAAATACGCTCAAGTGTTTTTAAGGCAGTGAGGGACTTCTTCTATCAAGAAGGGTTCATTGAGATTCACACACCGAAAATAATAGCCACTGCCACGGAAGGAGGTACGGAACTCTTTCCCATGAAGTATTTTGAAAGAGATGCGTTTTTGGCTCAATCTCCCCAGCTTTACAAGCAAATCATGATGGCATCTGGACTGGACAGAGTATTTGAGATAGCTCCCATCTTCAGAGCGGAGGAGCACAACACAACAAGGCACTTAAACGAAGCTTGGAGTATTGATGCTGAAATGGCCTTCATAGAGAGCGAAGATGAAGTTATGGGACTCCTTGAGAGGCTTGTTGCACATGCGATTAACTACGTTAGAGAACACAACGAGAAGGAGCTCAAGATTTTAGATCTTGAGCTTGAGGAACCAAAGCTTCCATTCAGGAGGATTACATACACTCAAGCTCTTGAAATACTTAAAGACCTTGGAAAAGAAATTCCCTGGGGAGAGGACATTGACACAGAAGGAGAGAAAATGCTGGGGCAATACATCAAAGAGACCTACGATGAGGATCTCTACTTTATCTATCAGTACCCAAGTGAAGCAAAACCCTTCTACATAATGAGGTACGACGACAAGCCCGAAATATCGAGGGCATTTGACCTTGAGTACAGGGGCGTGGAGATAACTTCCGGAGGTCAGAGAGAACACCGCTATGAAAAATTAAAAGAGCAGATTGCAGAAAAGGGTCTGAAAGTAGAAAGCTTTGAGTTCTACCTTAAGGCATTCCGCTATGGCATGCCACCTCACGGAGGCTTTGGTCTTGGAGCCGAGAGACTGCTCAAGCAGATGCTTAACTTGAACAATATTAGAGAAGTTATACTTTTCCCAAGGGACAGGAAAAGGTTGGAACCATAAGAGATTTATATCATTTCATCTTTTTATGATTTTAGGAGACAATTTGCCGGAGGAGGAAATGATGAGAAAAGTCGCTATACTCATTGTTGGATTATTGATGTTGTCCGTTGTACCCCTTGTAAAATCAGCGGTGCCTTCAACTGCCCAAGTAACCCTAATAGAGCTCGGCCTTGGAGATTCAGTGATTTTCGGCAACTATGAAATCAAGTTTGCAGATGTTAATCCTTCCTGGACTAAGGTGAACATACATATCTACGAAAAAGGCAAAACCACCCCAAGTGCTACTCCAGTGCTTGGGATTGAAGATAGCCATCCATTCCCTGAGAATAGTCCATTGTTCTACGTAAAAATCGCTTGGATAAAATCATATGAAAAAACCATTTACCTCAGAATTGAATCTCCGCTGAAAAAATTGGAAAGCAAGACTATAAATGAAGGAGGGACTTATCAACTGCCTTCTTGGTTGCCAGAGATTAAAATAAAAGTAGTGGAGGCATACGATGATAGTGCAAAGTTTGAGATAATCCTCCCTTATGAGACCATTACCCAGACTATCAGTGAAGGTGGAGGCTACGGTGTTCCTTACAAAATCACCGAGATTTCGGGAAAAACAATATCTTACTATCCCTATGTCTACATATATCTCCAGAGTTCTACAAAGGATGGAGAGGTTAGTTTTGACATATATATCCCAGAATACGAAGCAACTTCCCTTCAGGTAAAGAAAGCACAGGTTAGCCAGGAACCATCGCAACAAACAACTCTTGAACCGACAGAGCTCATCTATAACGATATCCTCTATGTTGGCGAAATATTGGCCTTTAACATCAATCAAACTACCTACAAGTTGAGACTAAATTCTGTTGGATACTACTCAAGCTTCAGTGTCTTTGATAAGGATAACAAACCAATAAAGACGTTTAATGTGAAGGAAGGTTCGGGATATCAATTATCCCAAGTGCCTATCAGAGTAGAAATACCTCCCAACAGTGTGGAGTTAAGCTACAACCGTACAAAAGTCAGGTTGTATGCTCCTCAAGGTTCTGAGGTTCAACCAATAATTAGGGAAGCAAACATAAAAGTTGAACTAAGCGTCAGCACAACCAAGATTCTACTCGACGGAGATGAACTTATAGTATTTGTCAACGTTGAAAATCAAGGGAAAGGCAAGGCGTTTGATGTTAATGTTGTTGCTCCCATACCAGATGGTTTTGAGCTCAGAAGCGGAATTGGAACCTGGAACCTAAAAATGCTAGATGCCTTCACAAAAATGCCGGTTTTAGTTTACACCTTAAAACCCACTCAAGTAGGAAGCTATAAGCTTGATACAGTAAACGTTCAGTATTACAATGAAGCAGGAGAAAAGAAGATCGTAAAATCAAATACTATCAGCCAGATTGTTGTTTATGGCTTACCAGAGCTCTCTTTGAGTGGAGAAGCGTTCAACGGAACATGGAGCACTTATGTCCATACGCAAGAAAAGACTGCCAAGCTTAAGTTTACAGTATCTGCCGAAGGTAACGATGCAGAATACGAATTTATAAAAAACGCTACAATTAAACTGCTCCTTCCAGATAGCATTGACGGTGAAACAGAGCTCTTTGTCGGAGACCTTAAGGCAGGGGAAACCAAAACATTAGAGAGTGAATATGCACTTTTAAGGCCAGACAATGCGATAATAAGTGCAGTGCTGGTTTACCAAGACCCACTCGGCAATTGGCATGAGGAGAACTTTGGAAACCTTGTAGTAGTGAACTCACTTCCACCTGCAATAAAGGAAGTCAAGGTCGATTTATCTCCTGAAGAGCTCCCACAATACGTAAACTCAATGTTAGTAAAATTAGATGACGAGACAAGAGTGCTACTCGCTGAAAAGCTCTATAACATAACAGCCCCTTACATACCGCCAGAAAAGGGTGTCAACTGGTGGTCAATTTTAACAATTCTGTTCGTTATAGTCTCAGCAGTTCTGGCCTACAACTACATCGACCTCAAATCAAAGTACGAGAAAGTACTTAAAGAGCTTGGAAGGAGAAAGAAAAGGCCTGGAGGACTTCCAAAGAAAGAGGAAGCATTGAAATCCGAAGAAAAAGCTGCTGAAGAAGCATAAAGTTTGGTCTTTTCTTAACCTTTATATACCCTTTTTTATTTGTTGTTCTTGGGGTGGGAAATGTTCAAGTATAAACAGGTTATGGTAGTCAGATCGGATTTAAAGCTCAGCAAAGGAAAACTAGCGGTGCAAGTAGCACACGGAGCTGTTACAGCTGCTTTTAAGGCTTACAAAGAAAAACCGGAGTGGTTTAAAGCTTGGTTCAACGAGGGGCAGAAAAAAGTCGTCGTAAAAGTGGAAAGCGAAAAAGAGCTTTTTGAGCTAAAGGCCCAATCAGAGAAGCTTGGTCTTCCGACGGCATTGATAAGGGATGCGGGCTTAACAGAAATTCCCCCGGGAACGATAACGTGCCTGGCAATTGGTCCAGCACCTGAAGAGATGGTTGATAAAGTTACCGGAAACTTAAAACTTATGTGAGTGATGAAAATGGACTATAAGGAATTTTTTGCTCAGTTCAAGTATTTGAGTTCATCTCCCGGGATAGGGGGGAAAATTAAAACTTATCCAGAGGATTTTATAGTGAAAGAAAAAGTCCCAAAGAGCATTTTCAAAGGGAGAGAGTGCTTGATATACCTTCTTAAAAAACGGAACTGGGAAACAATGGCTGCCGTGAAGGAGATAGCAAAGAGGATTGGTATCGACTATAAGCAGATTGGGTTTGCCGGCACTAAGGATAGGCATGCGGTAACTTACCAGTACATCAGCATATGCTCTGACAATCTGGAGGAAGTTAAGGAACGAGCTGAATCCTTAAATATTCAGGACATCTCCCTAAGACTTGTAGGGTATGGAAAGCCCCTGAAGCTTGGCATGCTTGTTGGGAACCACTTTAAAATAACCGTGAGAGATGTTGGAGATCCAGAAAAAGCTTTGGAACGAACGAAGGAAATTTTAGCAGAGCTCAAGTCCAAAGGCGGCTTCCCAAACTACTTTGGATACCAGCGTTTTGGTGAGAGAAGGGTAATAAACCACGAAGTGGGGAAGCTTCTTTTAAAGGGACAGTTTGAAGAGGCAGCGTTTAAGTTTTTAGGGGAGTATACAGGAGATATGATGGGAGATGAAGCTAGGAAGAACTTTTTGGAAAGCGGGGATGTTGAAAAGGCATTAGAAGAGTTTCCCAACTTTTTGAGGTATGAGAGGGCCATGCTCTACAGGTATAAGGAAACAAAAAGCTGGAAAAAAGCCTTTGCAGTTCTTCCAAGGCCAATAGTGAGGATATTTATCCACTCCTACCAGTCCTATCTCTTCAACAAAGTTCTTTCAAGAAGAATCGAGGAAGGATTGCCCCTTAATGAAGCACTTCCCGGTGATATTGTCTGTCAGGTAAAGAGGGGGCTCCCCTTGAGAAGCAAAACGTTCAAAGTTACCGAGAGAACCATTCGCTTTGTAAATGAAAAGATAAAACAAGGAGAAGCAATGGTCACAGGGCCTGTTTTTGGATTTGCCTCAAGGCTTGCCGATGGAGAGATGGGCAGAATCGAACGAGAAGTTCTGGAGGAAGAAGGAATAACCTTAGAAGAGTTCAAGATGAAACACCTTAAGATATTGGCAGAGCCCGGTGGGAGAAGAGAGCTTTTAATAAAACCCAAGATGTTCAGGTACAGAACGTTTGAGGAGGGGCTTATATTCCGATTCTTCCTGCCCAAGGGCGTTTACGCTACGAGCGTGATGAGAGAAATTATGAAGGATCATTGAGGGGATGAAGATGATAAGGGCAATATCGGTGGATATTGATGGGACTATAACTTACCCCGATAGGAGGCTCCACGAGAAGGCATTGGAAGCCATTAGGCTCGCGGAAAGGCTTGGGGTGCCTGTTATGCTTGTTACTGGAAACAGTGCGTGCTTTGCCTACGCGGCAAGCATCTTAATAGGGACAAGCGGTCCGTTTATTGCGGAGGATGGAGGAGTTATTGGGGATAAGCAAAACAACAGGATTTTTCTTGGAGATATGGGAGATTCTATGATTCTCTGGAGCGAGCTCAAAAAACGCTATCCTCAAGCGGAGATGAGCGATACAATGAGATTTGGTGAAAGAAGGGCAGGACTTGTTATAAAAAGAACGGTTCCAGTTGAGGCGGTTAGGGAGATTATAAAGGAACTCGGCTTGAACCTTGTAGCGGTGGACAGTGGATATGCCATACACATAAAGCAGCCTCACGTAAACAAAGGCGAAGGGATAAAAAAAGCCTGTGAGCTTTTAGGCATAAGTCCGAAAGAAGTGGCCCACATTGGAGACGGTGAAAACGATCTCGATGCCTTTAGGGTAGTGGGTTACAGAATTGCCGTGGCTCAAGCTCCAGAGAGTGTTAAAAAAGAAGCGGATTATGTAACAAGCAAGCCATATGGGGAAGGTGCTGCTGAGGGAATTTTGCATATTTTGGGGAAATTGGGGTATCTCTAATCGAAATACTGCCTTGCCAGCAGCTCTCTGAACTCCGCTGCTTTCTTTCTCACGTTCTCTGCAAATATGATGGCTCTTGAAACGTTAACCACGACATCTCTTCTCTTCAGTTCTTTGAGAACTTCTGGATCTCCTCCCTGTGCTCCAATACCGGGAATCAGCCATGAAAGATCTCCACTCGCATTAGAAATTTTGCTTATATGGTCTTTTCTTGTTGCACCCACCACTATGCCAACCCTTTCTGGATAGCTTTTTTCAAGCTCTTTTGCAAGTTCGAGAACTCTTGGATAGACGTGGAGCTCTACATCCCCTATCGATTCGTTGCTAGTCAAGAGCAGAATAAAAGCATGTCCCTTCTCCAAAAACGGTATTATGGCGTCTCTCCCCATGTATGGATTGACGGTTACTGAATCAACACCCAGTCTATCGAAATAGGCTTTAGCATAAGCCCTTGCAGTGTTCCCGATATCGCCTCTTTTGGCGTCCAGTATTACTGGCAGGTTTGTCTCGTTTTTTATGAGCTCTATTGTCTCTTCAAGTGCCATGTATCCCTCCCATCCGAGCTTTTCGTAGAATGCAATGTTTATCTTGTACCCGCATACCAAGTCAGCCGTTTCTTTTATAATGTGTTCGTTGAACTCCACCACACTTTTAGACCCCTTGATTTTTCCGGGGTCGCTGTCAAGACCAACTACCAAAATTGACGAGTTCTTGTCCCTCGCTTTTCTATACTTCTTAATAAACATCAGAATCCACCCCTGTGGGCTATTCCGATGATGTCTTCAAACTTCTCAACTCCTTTTTGCCTCAGAAAGCTTTCAATGCCCTGCAAAATTTCAAGTGGGGCTTGGGGATTTACCATAATGGCCGTCCCTATTCCTACAAGAGATGCGCCGGCCATTGCATATTCCAAAGCGTCCTGCCAGTTCATGACTCCACCGATCCCTATGATCGGAATCTCTAAGGCTTCAGCCACTCTGAAGACTCTCGCAAGAGTAATAGGCTTTATCGAAGGACCGCTTAAGCCACCAGTTTTGAGTTTGAGGACAGGTAGTCCGGTTTCAATGTTTATCCTCATAGCTTCTATGGTGTTCCCGAGGCTCAGAGCATCGGCACCAGCATTTACTGCTTTCTTTGCTACCTTCACTATATCCGTAACGTCGGGGGCTAGCTTGGCTATTATTGGCTTATCCGTCGATTCTCTTACGGCCTTTATCGCTTCCTGAGTAAGTTCCTCATCTTTGGCCCAGATTTTCTTTCCTTCCACGTTGGGGCATGAGAGGTCCAGCTCGATGGCCTTGATATCCTTAATTTTGTCCATTTTCTCTCCCAGGATTTTCCATTCCTCTATGGTGAACCCGGCGATGCTTCCGATTTTTATTGTTCTAATCTCCTTAAGTTTGGGAGCGATGATGTTTACAAACTCCTCGATGCCGGGATTTTGCAGGCCTATGGAATTTATTATCCCGCCGTGGGTATCGACAAGCCTTGGAGGGGCGTTTCCCTCTCTTGGGTTGAGAGTGACAGTCTTCAGTGTTATTGCACCTACTTTCGAGATATCCAAATACTGCTGGAGCTCAAAGCCAAACCCTGCCGGCCCAGAAGCAAGCACAAGTGGATTTTTGAACTTTAACCCTAGTACCTCGACGCTCAAATCCACTCCCATTGTATCTCCTCCTTTCTAAAGAGTGGCCCGTCCTTGCATACCATCTTAATGCCCTCTTTTGTTTTTACGGCGCAGCTTTTGCATGTTCCGATTCCACACCCCATTACGCTCTCAAGGGAGACGTACGAACCGGGCGGGAGGGTCTTCAGCATAGGGATTGGGCCACAGGCCAGGACTCCTAACCCTTCTGAATAAACTTCCCTCAGCACATCAACGACGGTTTTTCCACTTTCTTCTTCTATTACAAGGGATGACTGCTCTTCAAAGAGCTCCCTTATGTATCTTCCCTTGAACCCGTAGAGCTTTTTATAAACGAGCTCTGGATAAAGCTCTGAAAAGAAGTTTAGAGGGGCTACCCCACTTCCGCCCCCAATCAGGATGTACTTTTTGTCTCTATCGATTTTCTTGATGTAAGGTATCCCATAGGGCCCCCTTACGTAAAATACCTCCCCTATGGGGCTGGAGAATACCTTTCCAGTCAGCCGTCCAACGCGCTTTATGAACAGTGTGAGTTTTCTGTTTTTGTAGGAGTATATAGAGAAAGGTTTTGCAAGGATTGGCTCATCGGGGGATTTCAGCATTACAAACTGCCCGGCATCTGGGTCTTTTAGCTTCTCTTTCAGCTTAAACTTAAAGAGCCCATAATCTTTTGCTGTTCTCTTTTCTATAAGCTCAGCTTCAATCAAACGTTATCCCTCCGATAGACGATTTTGCCTTCCTTAATTGTCATCTCAACTACTCCCGGGAGCTTTCTCCTGAGGAATGGAGTATTCTTACCTTTTGAGAACAAGCTTTTTTCTGTGACTCTCCACTCTTTGTCCGGCTCTAGGATAACTAAGTCCGCCATGTAGCCTTCTCTTATATCTCCTTTTAGGGGGATGTTAAAGAGATTTGCAGGGCTGTAGGTGACTTTTTCCAGAAGGATCTCAAAGCTTATTTCATGTTTTTCTGCTATCAGCAACAAAGACGAGAGCAGGGTCTCAATGCCGCTTATTCCGAAGGGAGCTTTTTCAATGTCCACGCTCTTTTCTTCAGGAGAATAAGGAGCGTGATCGGTGACTATTATATCGATTGTACCATCAAGGAGCCCTCTTATAAGTTCTTCCTGATCCTCTTCTCTTGGCAGGGGTGGGTTGACTTTTTTGAACGGGGAGCGGTCTTTCAGGTCTTCGTCCTTAAAAAGGAGATGGTGGTGGGTAACTTCAGCAGTCACTGGAATCCCCTGTCTCTTTCCTTCTCTGACTATCTCTACGGAAGCTTTTGTCGAGAGGTGCTGTATGTGGATATGAGCCCCTGTGTACCTCGCTACCTCTACATCTCTCGCAACGGCGATTGATTCTGCTATGTCAGGAATCCCGCTTATGCTGTAAAGCCTTGAAAATTTCCCCTCTCTCATGCTGCCTCCTGAGAGCTCTGTTATCTCCGCGTGGTCTAAAATTGGCCGGTTTACTTTTTTTGCACGTTTTGCAGCGTTCAAGAATACCTTAAAGCTTTGAGGTGTTGTCCCATCGTCGCTAAAGCCCACAACATGTTCGGCAAGTTTCTCAAAGTCCGTGAGCTCTCTTCCATTTCTGCCTTTTGTGATTGCCCCTACGGGAAGTGTATCAATGAGTCCTATTTTCTTCGCCTTTTCTTTTACGTATTCTATTACTTCAACACTGTCCATGGAAGGATTTGTGTTTGGCATGAGGGCAACAGTAGTAACACCTCCGTGAACTGCCGCTCTTGACCCGCTCTCTATTGTTTCTCTGTGCCCATATCCCGGCTCTCGAAAATGTGCGTGCATGTCTATTAGTCCGGGGATAATAAGTTTGTCTTCTGCATCGATGTCTACCTCTCCCGGTTTCTCCCGCTGAACGCTTCTGATTAGCCCGTCCTTGACTACTATGTAGCCTTTTCCCTTGAAGCTCTTTGAGAGTATTTCTCCTTTGATAATCATTTTGACCATCACAGCAGATTTTTAAGCACAGTGTCCTCTTCCATTGTCCTCTCACAGTAGTAGCATTTCAGCTTGAGCGGCCTCTTTGAGATTACTTTGAACTTTGGCTTTACCTCTTCGTAGTGTGTTATGCAGTTGGGGTTTGCACAGTTGATTATTCCAACTATCTCATCCGGCACTTCAACATTTCTCTTCTCTACGACTTCCCAGTTATCTATTATGTTCACGGTGGCACTCGGGGCTATGAGGGCTATTTTGTTGACCTCTTCCTCGCTCAGTATTTTTCCTTCAACTTTTATGATGTCTTTCTTCCCAAGTTTTTCGCTTCTCACGTTTATTGCTACGAGTATTGTGCTGTCTTCTGGCAAGTTTAGGATTTCAAGAACCTTCAGACCTCTGCCGGCCGGAATATGGTCTATAACGGTCCCTTTGTTGATCGCTGAGACCTTCAGCTCCTTCATTCTACCACCCCCAGGACGATGCCGAGAAGAGCCATTCTCACCGGAACCCCGCTCCATACCTGCCTGAAGTACGCGGAATGCTTTGTGTTGTCCACTTCATAGGATATCTCGTCAACCCTCGGCAATGGGTGCATTACCTTTAGCGTATCTTTGGCCATCTCAAGAACTTTCAAATCTACTCTGTACGAGCCCTTTATTTTGTTGTACTCCTCTGGATCTGGGAACCTCTCTTTCTGAATTCTCGTTGCGTATAGCACATCAACTTCAGGGATTACAGCCCCCAGATCGCTGGTTTCCACTATTTCAACTTTGTTTGATATTTCTTCAACTATGTGCCTTGGCATCTCCAAGCCCTTAGGCGCTACAAAGTAAAGCCTGACGTTGTAGTAGGAGAGAGCTTTTGCCAGGCTATGCACGGTTCTTCCATACTTGAGATCTCCAAGAAGAGCAATGTTGAGCCCGTCTATTTTTCCGAATTCTCTTTTGATTGTGTAGAGGTCAAGCAGGGTTTGCGTGGGGTGCTGATTTGCCCCATCTCCGGCGTTTATCACCGGCACTTCCGCAACCTCAGCGGCCAACCTTGCTGCCCCTTCTCGCGGATGCCTTATGACTATTACGTCTGCATAGTTTTCTACGGTCCTTATTGTGTCAATTAGACTTTCTCCCTTTTTGACGCTTGTGCTTGATGCCTCAGCAAACCCTATAACTGCTCCGCCAAGTCTGTGCATTGCGCTTTCAAAGCTCAGCCTTGTCCTTGTTGACGGCTCAAAGAAAAGAGTTGCCAGAATTTTTCCCTTTGCGTATTTAAGGGTTCCTTCTCTCTTGAGCTCCTCTTCGAGTCTTTCTGCAACCTTCAAAACATAGTCTATGTCTTCTTTTCTAAAATCATCTATGCTAATCACATCTTGAAACCGCATAAAGCCCGACCAAATTAACTCTGCAAAGATTTATAAATTTTTTGTTTAATATGTCTAGGGTAAGAGAAGGTGATTTACATGGAGATGTTAAAGGAAAAAGGCCAACTAATTGAGATGATATTCAAAGAGAAAGCCATAGAGTTCGGCCACTTCATTCTGAGCTCTGGAAAAGAAAGTAACTATTACATAAACATCAAAAAGCTGATAACCAACCCAAAAGCTTTGAAGCTTATTGCTTCCCTTATGAAGTCTAAGGCGGAAGAGCTGGGCATTGAGTATGCCAAAATAGCCGGGCCGGAACTTGGAGCTGTCCCTATAGCCGTTTCGTTGGCATTGGAGACAGAAAAGCCCCTCTTAATAGTGCGTAAAGAGAAAAAAAGCTACGGGACAGGGAGGCAGATTGAGGGGGTAGTGGAATCTGGAGACAGGGTTCTCTTAGTTGAAGACGTTACAACGACGGGAAATAGCGTTTTAAGAGCTGCAAAAGTCTTAGAGAAAGAAGGGGCTGAAGTGATTGCAATTATGGTGGTGGTCGATAGGGAGGAAGGTGCAAAGGAAGCCCTATTAAAAGAAGGTTACCAGCTGATACCTCTTGTGACAGTAGGAGAGCTGCTCAAATATAAAGAAAAGCAGGGAAGGGATTAAAAATAATCTTCGATAGTTTTTGCTTTTACCATTATTGTAGCTTTTTTCTCCCCGAAGGATATTTCAACAAGCCCTTCGGACTCTAGATGTTTTAAGGTGTTCAAAAGGTAAGAAGTGGGGGTTTCGAGCTCTTCGCTCAACTTCTGCAGAGAAATGGCTTTTTTCTTGGTTGCAAGAAGTTTATATACAACATCCTTTCTGACAACCATCACGAAAACACCATTAATATTACTCTCTCATCCTTAATAAGGGTTGTCCCATACCGGTTGGCACGGTGACAAGATATTTTAGAAATTCTTCTAAACTTGAGCGGCATCTTTTTATATACATCCCAAAAACATTGAACCATGAGAGCGAAGATAGAAAGGCTAAGTGAGGAAGGATTTGGGGAAGTAAAGGTCGGGAAAAAGAATATACTTGTCCCATTCACTTCTCCAGGTGATGTTGTTGAAATTAAAGGATGGCACAGGGAGAAGAAAAAGCTCGTTGCCCATGACTACGAGATAGTTGAACTTTCTCCAAATAGGGTAGAGCCGGTTTGCCCACATTTCGGGCAATGCGGGGGTTGTTTGCTCCAACACGTCCCCTATGAGGAACAGATCCAGTTTAAAGAAGAGAAACTTGCCCGTCTTCTCAAGGTTGAGGTTGAAGTGCTTCCCTCTCCAAAAATCTACGGGCATAGAAACAGAATTGACGTTGCAACGACGACGAATGGAATAGGGTTTAGAAGGAGGGGGAGCTGGTGGGATGTTGTTGAAATTGAAGAATGCAAAGTGTTTGGGGGAAAGAGCAGGACTGCCCTGAGTGCTCTGAGGGAGTTTGTGGAGGATTTTGGAATTCAGCTTTGGGATTTGAAAAAGAGTGAGGGATTTTTAAGATATATTGTGCTCAGGGAGGGAAAATTTACAGGAGACCTAATGGTGAACTTGGTAACTTCTTCTGGAGAGTTGCCCGAAGAAATAAGTCAGTATTTTGATTTTGCTGATTCCCTTTACTGGAGTATTAACGATAGTAAGAGTGATGTGTCCTACGGAGAGCCCAAGAAAAATTGGGGAAATGAGTTCATCAGAGAAAAGCTTGACGATGTTGTTTACCTGATTCACCCGAACTCATTTTTCCAGACAAACTCATATCAAGCTGTCAACCTTCTAAAAAATGCAGCTGAATTCGTTGAGGGTGAAAAAGTTCTCGACCTATATTCTGGTGTGGGGACCTTTGGAATATACCTTGCCAAGAGAGGGTTCAAAGTAGAGGGCGTTGAGATAAACCCCTTCGCAGTTGGTATGGCAAAGAAAAATGCTGAAATAAACAATGTTGAGGCTGAATTTAGAGTTGGTGCAGATAAAGATGTTGAAAACCTTGGCATTTACGACACCGTTATAGTAGATCCTCCGAGGGCAGGTTTGCATCCAAAGCTCATAAGAAAGATTTTGAAGGATTCACCAGAGAATCTGGTCTACGTCTCCTGCAACCCAAAAACTTTTGCTGAGAACGTAGAAAAGCTTAAAGAGAGGTATTCTCTGGAGAGCATAATTGGACTCGACATGTTTCCCCATACTCCACATGTTGAGCTCATAGCAAAACTAAGTTTGAAGGGAGAACTTTAGAGTTCAAAAAGTTAATATATATGTTTCGACAAAATAACAATGAGGTGAGATGTATGTTAGACGAAAAAGATAGGGTTATAATTGAGATGCTGACAAAGGATGCGAGGACACCTTTCACGGAAATAGCCAAGGTGTTGGGTATAAGTGAGACAGCTGTAAGAAAGCGGGTTAGGGCTCTTGAAGAGAAGGGTATAATCCAGCAGTATACAATCAAAGTAAACCCCCAAAAGCTTGGATATAATTTGATAAGCCTGACTGGAGTTGACACAAAGCCAGAAAAGCTGTTTGAGGTTGCCAGCAAATTGAAAGAATTCGAGTTTGTTAAGGAGCTTTATCTTTCAAGTGGCGATCACATGATAATGGCGGAAATATGGGCAAAAGACGGGGAGGATCTCGCGGATATAATGTCAAACAAAATCGGAAAAATTGACGGTGTTACAAAGGTTTGTCCTGCTATAATTCTAGAGCGCTTAAAGTAAAGCTTTTAAACCCTTTTCTCATTATTTCTCTTGAGCGGTGGTAGTCTAGCCTGGTCTAGGACACCGGCCTCCCAAGCCGGTGACCCGGGTTCAAATCCCGGCCACCGCACCAATTCTCATTTAATTATACTGATGGAGTCTATGTTTTCGTCCCCGAATACATAAAATCGTAACTCAATGATATCTCCATCCGGTTTTTGGAGCTCCCATACTTCATAGAGCCTATCCTCTGTTTCTTTCCGCTTTAGAAAGCTCCCTCCTTCTTTGTAGAATTTATGAATGTTTTCATAAATGAATTCGTTTATCCTTTCTTTATCTCCTATCAGCACCACCACATCTATCAGCTTCCCGTTTGATATCTCCTCCTTAATGAGTGCATACACCACAAGATTCACCTGGAGGTAGTTATGTCTTTTAAAATATAATAGTTTTTCTTTCAAAAGTTCCAAAGAACTCATCTTTGACTTTCATAAGTTCAATTAGTCAGTGCTTATATGCCAATTTAAGCAAAGGAGGTGTTAACATAGTTGTTACAAATACCATGAAGATTGCTATAGTCAGTGCCTCTGAACCAATAACTCCACTTGAAAGTGCTATGGTTAGCATGGCAAGCTCCACTCCAAGCCTTGGGATCATCCCAATGCCAATTCTCAAAGATGCTTTAAGGTCAAAGCCCGCCAAATATGCCCCCATGCCGCATCCTGCTACTTTGCTTATTATTGCCATAGCAGTATAGAGAATTGCAAAGATGCTTGCGTGAAATACATAGGTCAGTTCGATTCTCATGCCGACCTCAACAAAAAAGATGGGTATGAACAAAGAATAACCCAAAATACTTACATGGTCTTCAACCTGTTTTTTGTAGCTTGTCTGCCCTATAGTGAGACCTACCATATACGCCCCTAAGATGGACGCCAGATTTAGGTGTTCGGCCATATAGGCAAAGAGTATCAAAAACACAATTGCAAATGCAGTCGTTGATTCGGGCAAATCTATACGTGAAATTCTCTTAAAAGCCTTTTCCGCAAATATGGGGCCGAGGTAAAGGAATATCGCCAGAAAACCGCTTACTTCTACAATAATCTCCATAATAGTTCTGTAGTCTATACTGCCTTCACGCAAAAGTGAAATGACCATTGTGAGAATGAGAATCCCAAGGACATCATCAACAACCGCGGCTGCCAGAATAGTTGTGCCTTCTCTTGTTCTGAGCCTTCTAAGTTCCATTAGAACCCTTACGGTTATGCTGACGCTTGTTGGAGTTATCAATGCACCGTAGAGCAAAGCTTCTTGAAATCCAGCAAATGGGTATGCTATTAGGAATCCCAATATAAACGCAAAGAGCACCGTTCTGCCTACCCGTAAAGTGTGTGTAGGGTGTTAATTTCGTAACGGGTAGGCTTCCAGCCTCCCGTCTTCATTGGCTGGCTTTCGGGGGGAACGGAGACTCCCCACATCTTCAGGGCTTTCAAACGAATATTCCACGAGCCAACCACATCCCTATCAGCCTCAAAACCACACTCGCACTTCAAAACCCTGCGCCCATTCGGGACTAGCTTCCCCCCACATATCGGGCACAGGGATGAAGTGCGAGCAGGATCAACAAAAACGACACTCACACCCTTCAACTTGGCTTTATACTCAATAATGGCTTGAAGCCTTCTAAAACTCCACCTGTGCAAGCGACCGTTCATTTCAGCCGAATACCTTATTGTGTTCCTGATTTCCGTTAAGTCCTCCAAGGTAATACCACCGTATTTTTCAGCTAATTCAACGATTTTGTTAGCCAATTTGTGATAAAGGTCATTCAGCCTGTTCCTCTCCCTTCTCCCATACTTTTCCAGAAGCTCTTCCCTTTTCTTTCCAGCCCTAAGCTTCCTCTGAATCTTCCTCC
>NZ_KE387145.1:185984-186587 GCF_000430485.1 Thermococcus sp. PK | reverse complement strand
GTTCTGGGTACTGCTCCCGAAGGCTTTTGTACGTCTCTTTCTTCAACCGGTAGAAGCTCGTAATGTTGTTCTCAAAAGCGTAGGTGATTAAAAGTTCACGATTTCTTGGTAAAGGGTGAAGAGGTCTTCTAACCCTTCGGGTTCTGTTTTGAGTTTGAATTTTGCCGTGAGTTTAATAGTCTCACTTGGCATTTTCCAGCTCCTCTTTGGTTTTCTTGATCCAGTCTTTAATGGCTTCTTCTATTGCCACACTCAGAACGCCTCTCTTGTTCCCATAACGCTGGATAGCCACTTTTTAAATTCCTCTAAGGTTTCCTCACTAATAACAAAGGTCGCCTTAGGCACACTAAACCACCCATTAAGAAATACTAAGTCAAAATATTTAAACTTCACGCTTTTAACCATTTAGAGAACAGCCCTCAAATTTTGTAAGGTGCGAAATATTTAAACTTTACCTTTTTCTTTTGAGATACTGTCAGGATAACTGGGGCATCACCTCTTGAAGCCACTCAGTCACATCACCAGGCGGACAACCAAACCGAGAATGAAACCTAACAAAATTATACCAGAACGCAAACAGAAAAACAAACCTAGTGAACCCTC
>NZ_KE387145.1:182600-185884 GCF_000430485.1 Thermococcus sp. PK | reverse complement strand
TAATGGGGGGAAGACCCTCCCCGAGGGGTCGAAGACCCGCTTTAACTTGGGTCTAAATGAGACCCCTCAAACCTTTCCGCCGTTGGCGAGGGGTTAACTCGTTGGAACCCTCGCCCTTCAGGGCGGGGAGGAGGTCAGTATATCATGCAGTTTATTATCCATGAAGATTATCCCACCCACGTCCTCCGAAAGTATTTTCACAAGTTCAGCTATAATTTTAGCACGCTCAATGGCACTATCTAAAGTTTTGAGCTTATCAGCATGAGTAATTATTCTTTCTGCAACTTCTAGGACAGATTTTTCCATAGCCCCCTTTTCCATTGGAAATGCGGACGGGATTTCAAGATAATCCGCTCCGAATTCTTCAAGACTGTTTATTATACTCTTCGCCACAGTCACATTATCCACATCTTGGTTATACCTAACCAGGAACAATTCCCTATCGACCCTCAGAGAGGGCACGTACGCTTTACTCTCCACGACTATGGTAGGAGACCTCAAAACTCCCAGACGTTCCATTACTCCCCTCTTAGGAGGCAATGCCACATTACCCTCTAAGTTCTCAACAGGGCCAACCCCAATTTTAGAACCGTTGATTGTTAATAAAAAAGCGGTTGAAAGCTCTTTTACTTTAACGCCCCCAATTACATCACTAGCAATTTCGTCTTCCCGTCTGGCTACATAAAACTCGGGGATATTCTTCGCAAATGTATCCATAACGGCCGTAGAAATTGCATATTCTGTTGCCACCGGCACTTCCGACACTCCATGCCCATAAAACCTTCCAAAAACTTTCAATGTTGCATAATGCGGGAAGAGGCCTTCTTCACCTTCAAGGTGTTTTAACATTTCTGCTTCAAAAGGCGTGATCCCCCTGCGAGGGCAACCCTGTCCAACGCCCCCATCTTTTGTCTTTATAGTTATAACGTTGGCGTTTAAATCCACATCAACGCTTTCAATCTTCGTACGTACCTTAAATAGATCCTTAATCATGTGCCCAACTACAGCAAATCCTTGCGAATCATCCTGAACAAACCCAGAATGACTAAAAACATGGCCCACACCAACATGCCCTGCAATACATATCATATGCTATCTCCTCCTTAAAGCATGGAAATTATCTATTTTTGAGAGCGAGAGACTTTAAACTTTTCTCTTTATGATCCATTGTACTGTACATATGCGTTTTCAGCCCAAATGGGCATAAAATCAAGAAAAATCAAAAACCGATATCAAAGCGCGGAAATATGGAAAATAGCCTCCATTAACCTTCCAAAAAGATAGCTCAAGAATGCCGCTCCCAGTCCAGTGGACACCATCTCAAAGACTTTTTTCCTTATTGAAATTCCCGAAAGTATGGAAACAGTACCCGCGACTATCGCCAAAGCAGTACCAGCCAAAAGGACTGAGAACGGCAACGCTAATAATGAAGAGGAGGCAACGAAATACGGCAGTACTGGAAAAGCCACTCCGGTTAAATACGCCAAGCCGGTATAAAGGGCCGAGCGGAACTCATCTTCGTTGCTCTCCTGCACAAGAAGTTTTATAACGGCATTTTCGTTGGATGATACCTTTTCCGCGACTTCCTTTGCAACGTCTTCAGGCATACCGCTTTCCAGGAGTTTTTCCATCAGCTCCTTCCTTGCCCTTTCAGGAGAAACTCTAAAAAGCACTTCCATCCTCTCTTTTAGACTCTCATTTACCTGCCTCTGAGACCTGACGGATATAAACGCCCCGATTGCCATTGATAACGCTCCTGCCACACCAACTATCAAGCCGCTGATACCCACTATTTTTGGATCGTGAACGTAAACCGCCGAAAGTCCCGTAACTGCCCCCAAAAGCTCTACGAGACCGTCGTTCATTCCAAGAACAAAATCCCTGATGTTTTCCACATGGAAGCGTTTCTTACTCTCGTAGAAAAAGCGCTCATGCTCAAGTTCATCAAGGATTATTTTTGAGAGTATTTCCCTCTCTTCCTCGCTAAGCTTATATTTTGTCAAAAATCTGAAATATTTTTGAATAGCAGAATTCTCTCCCATCTCTAGCAGAGATACAACGGTTCCCGGCCCCAAAAGCTTTCTAAGCATCTTCACAGAAAATAAGCGGAGTCTACCTATTTTTATCTTATCGGGCTTTTTACCCCTTTTTGCCAGAAACTCATACCAGAATTTTGCATGATTTGATTCCATATGGGATAACCTCAAAAATTCCTCCTTCAGCTTTGGGTCTTTTTCCTCTCTGCTCAAGGAAGCATAAAGAATCGAATCTTTGTATTCGTCCTCGTAAAATTGGCTCGCCAGTTTTAGTGCTTCCTCCATTTTCACTCACCAGAAGTATAAAATCTCAAGAGGTTAATAAAGTAAACGGAAATCACCCAGCAGGGGCGTAGTAACATCTCTTGGGAGAAATTATTTTTCCTTCCTTCTTGAGCTGTTTAATCACGTTATACTTCCTTAACTTCAACTTCTGAGCTCTTCTTCCCCTTCTTTTTTCAGCACCACAAACTCTTTGTAATCCATTACCTTCCGAAAGCCGTTTCCAAGGTAGTATGAGTAAGCCTCCAGATGAGGAAAGGTTATCACATATGCCTCTTTTCCGAGCTCTTTGAGCCTTTTAACTGCAAATTCAAGGAGCTTTGAGCCGTAACCTCTTCCTTTATATGCCGGGTGAACCATAAAGAACTCAATGAGCCCTTTCTTTTTGCCTTTTATTTCATCCGGCACCCACCATGCTTCCTTTCCTTCGAGGTTGTAAACAAGGGCGACAGTGCCAACTATCTCTTCGCCTTCCCTGAGAAGGTAGAGCTCGTCGAATTCGTCTCTTAGTCTAAACTCAAGGAAAGGCTCATAAACCTTCTTAAATCCCTCAAAGTCGTCAGGCGAGGGCTTCTTCTCCACCCACTCCAATGCGGGATAAGCTCCATTTGTTCCCTGATAAACCCTGAAGACAAATTTGAGAAGCTTCTCTTTCAGGGAGATCGGATTTTCAACTTTTACAATCTCCATAACACATCCCAGAGAGTTTAATCTGCTCTCTTAAAAAGTCTTACGAGAGAAATCAGGGCGTGTTTAGTTTCACCCCCTGTTATTTAAACAGTATTTGACTCTGAGGAGGATTTTCAGACCATAACACATTACCCCAAGCAGGATTCGGGTTACAGTAGTCTTTTTCAGAAAACAGGGGATCCTACTGCCAAAACCACGTTGTAAAACGCACCCCAGAACCCCTCATGAGGATTCCTACGCCTGTACTCTTCTTCAGAAAACACTCTGTCTCTCTTC
>NZ_KE387145.1:178372-182500 GCF_000430485.1 Thermococcus sp. PK | reverse complement strand
TTTTACAAGTACTTGTCTGACTTTCGCAGGAGGATTGAGACTTTGTTTTCGAAGTTTTCTGAGTTTCTTCTGAGGCCGAGCAGGAGTGTTAGTTTGAGGAGGTTAGCTGTCAGGATTTTAGGGGCGATTCTGGCCGTGAATCTGGACAGATTATACAACTTCACAGGTGGTGGGAACTAGGGTGAATATACTAATAATATGACAAAACCTAAGGAGGATGAAAGCATGGTAATTTTAGACAAGCCCCTACCTTACGTCGAGATTACTCCTTTGCAGATAATCACCGCTGTAATAGTCCTGATAGTGGGCTTTGTAGTCGCCAAAATAATCGTGGCCTCCTTCAAAAGAGGCTTACAAAAGACAAAGCTTCCCGGTTTAGTCATTGAGTTCCTTGCGAGGTTTCTTAGCGCCCTCCTTTATGTGGTAGTGATATTACTGGCAGTTAGGGCACTTGGAGTGAATGTCGGTTCCGTAGTACTGGGACTTTCCGCGGTCATAGGCTTGATACTCGGCTTTGGAATGCAGGACACTCTCACAAATCTTGCGGCTGGAGTTTGGCTCGCTGCCTTGAGACCCTTTGACAAGGGCGACGTTGTAACTATAGCGGGTCAGACGGGAAAGGTGGAGGCCGTTGGAGTGATGAGTACCGAGCTACTGACAGCGGACAACGTTCTCATAACGATACCGAACAAATTAGTCTGGGGGAATGTTATAACAAACTACACCAGAATGCCAACGCGCAGGGTTGATGTTAACGTTGGCGTCGCATACGGCACTGACCTCGACAAGGCCATAAAAGTGGCAATGGACCTCATGAAAAACCACCCGAAAGTTCTGAAAGAGCCAGAGCCGGCCGTTGTCATAACTGGCTTGGGAGATTCATCAATAAACCTGCAGCTTCGTGCTTGGGCTAAGACTGAAGACTATTGGGCTGTCAAGGGCGATCTAACTAAGGGTATCTACGAAGCCTACAGAAGAGAGGACATCGAAATACCATTCCCACAGATGGACGTCCATATAAAGGAAATGCCAAAGCTTTGAGTTTCCTTTGAAATTTCACTTTTAGAGGTAATGTTTATATATTAATTTAGTGTTTTAAATTTTAAACTAAGAACCTTTTAGGAGGTGACTGCTATGATAGAGATCGTAAATATTATCGCCGGTCTCGTGTTGGCAATGGGTATCTTGCCAAGCATACCCGCCATAGGAAAGGATCTCCACAAACTGGCAGTATGGATCGGGAGGTTTCAGACCATTATCGGCATCATAGCGGTGATACTGGGTATTCTGCACCTTGGTCTCCAGGGCATAGTTGCCATTGTGGCAGGGTTGGTGCTCATGACAGGAATCCTACCCAGCATACCTGCTATAGGCAAAGACTTGGAAAAGCTTGCCAAGTGGCTTGGAGGATTCCAAACCCTCATTGGCATAATTGCGATAATAGTCGGAATAATGGGACTGCTCTGATCCAACCGCTGTGATATTTTTGATATTGACATGAATATGGTTATAAGACGTCAAAGTAAAACTGGAGGATTGGCCTTGAATAAAAGGAACATCAAATTGTTGATAGTATCTCTCTTTTTTCTATTTTTGAGCTCCTCTCTCTATTATGCCACTCCAATCGAAGAGATCAAGATTCTAGTTGTTTGTAGTGATATTAACGATGTTATGTTCGCCAACAATTTGGCTACAATTACTAACTCTAGCGTAGATATTCTTTATCTTGGAATAGATTTACCTGACGACCGCTCGAAACTTTCGGACCCTACGTACCTCATCAAATATGATGAAATATGGATTCCCGATCTTAATGTTCAGTGGACCGAGGGCGGGAGGCTAACGCGAGAAGAAGTTGAAGCATTAAGCAATTATGTCATGAATGGGGGCATATTGGTTTTGGGCCTAAACACCTATACTCAAAGCTGGAATAGAAAACTCGAGGAAATAACTGGAACTCGAATCATACGTATTGAAAAACCAGAGACTGATAGTAGCGAATGGGATATAATATTTAATGGGAGATTTTACCTATACAACGATACTTACCAGACCGTCATCGTGAGCCCCTACAGAGCGAGAGTTCTTGCTAACTACTCTAATGGCTTACCTGCGATAACACTTTCCCACTATGGTAGTGGAGTTGGAGTTCTAATAACCTTCAATCCAGTGGAGGAATTGATTGAACATAACCCCGAAATTATTGATATATACGCCCATCTAGCCATCCTTGCATTATCAGAGCGCTTAGGGAAGCCTAAAATCCCAATAGGGGAATTAGTTCTTATAACGCTGAAAAAGGTTTTTAGTCATCCTTTCTTCTTAGGAGCATTGGTTTTTATAATACTTGAAATTATAGCTTATTTAGGGTTTCTCCCCTTTGGAGTTACTGTTCTTCTCGCTATTCCATTTCTGCCGTTTTCCAAGCTTTTGCTAAAGGAAGAATGTTCTAAAATTCTTGAAAAAGTACAAACCCTCAGAGGAGTGACACTTGAGAACTTAGCCCGTGAACTCAGAAAGCCTCCGAGAAGGCTCAAGTTACCGCTGGTGCTTCTTTTCCTCAAAAAGAAAATTGTTATCCTTGACCTCTCCCCCATGGATGTTAGAGATAGTTTAGTAACTCCAAGAGGTTCTGAATCTGAAGTCGTTGCTCAATGGGCCATCAAACGTTATCCTCTCTTAATGAGGGAGATCATCAAAAATCCTAGAATAAGAGTAATAGAATTAGCTTATCGTGTAGATATGCCCCCTTATGACGTTCTTAGACTTCTTAGAGAACTTTCCCGCTATGGAGTAGTTGAGCTTAAGAAAGCTGTGGTAGATTACGAGGTACGCCCTTTAGACCCGCTCCTGAGGTGGTCTGAGGTATGAAGATAAAATTGCTCTCTTACATTTCTGCCTTCATAGTTGCGAGCTATATTGTTTATCTTGATTATCTCTTTGTTCAATCCACTGTAGGAAAAATCGTTCAGATTTTCTTTCCAGAAATTCCTCGGTATTCTGTTCATGAATTTGTTACGTACCTCTTTTTAACAACCGGTGCGTTTGTCATTTTATTTTATCTAGCCTATTTCATTTTCTATCTTTATATCAAAGAAAACGAAGGCTCAAAGCTAATTCCCCGATTTTTTCCGAAAGTATCAATAGTCATCCCTGCCCACAATGAGGCCATTAACATTGGGCGTCTTTTAGAAAGCATCCAGTATCAGGACTATCCTTTCGAGTGCTATGAAATAATAGTAGTGGACGACGGCAGCGTTGACGGTACCGGTGAGATAGCCATGCGATACGGAGCTAAAGTAATAAGACACGAAAAGAACGTGGGAAAAGCCAAGGCACTTGAAGAGGGTATAAAAGCCGCCAAAGGAGACGTCATTATAACCATGGACGCAGATTCTCATTTTGCTGATGGTTCCTCTCTGAGGAACATCGTAGAAGAGCTCTTTAGCAGACCCTTCATTGGTGTCTCCACTGGAGTTCTCAGGATTGAGAAAAGAACAGGGAAGTTAATAGAGAAACTTCAGGAATTAGAATTTCTGTATTCTTTCGACGTGGGAAGAAGGGTTCAAAGTTACCTCGATTGGCTTCTTGTAGTTCCTGGTGCTTTTTCTGCTTTCAAAAGTTATTTTATAAAATCTCTTCCTACGATACCTAAAGACACACTGGGTGAGGACTTTGATCTAGGAATGATTGCCTACAGAGCTGGACTTACTTCAAGCTTCGAGCCTCACGCAAGAATTTATACAGAGCCTATGGAGTCTTGGAGAGGACTTTATAAACAGCGTGTTAGGTGGTATTACGGCGGTCTTCAAGTTCTAGCCAAACATCGTGACATGATACTTAACAGAAAATATGGGGAAAGAGGAATATTTCTTTTCTTTCATATGATTTTTCTTGAATACTTTCTCCCAGTTCTTCATGTGTTTGGAATTGTCATGTTTCCATCTATTTTAATCCTTCAGAATCTCCTGGGATTTCAAATCTTTGACATAAACGTTCCAATGAAAGTTCTGGTGACAGTTTTTCTTCTGGTACTCTTGCTACAATATCTTCCAAGACCCTAGTTCCCACCATCTGTGAAGTTGTATAATCTGTCCAGATTCACGGCCAGAATCGCCCCTAAAATCC
>NZ_KE387145.1:176266-178272 GCF_000430485.1 Thermococcus sp. PK | reverse complement strand
GACCCTTTCTCTTCATGATCTCACGAACTTTCGTGGAAAGGACTTCAATAGGCTTTTTGAGTGTTCGCTGACCGTTTTCATAAATCTCTATGAAACTCTTACCTACATAGTTCTCGAATTGAAACTCTGCCATGTAAATCTCAGGAGTAATTTTCGTGGCTTTTATTTTTTTATCAAAAAGGCGTAAGATAAATTCTCGATCACCTATTAGAAGATATGGCTTCCACTCAAAAAGATAAACCGTCCCATTCTCTGGGTCTAGCCACAATTCTGCATCTTCTTTACCCGTTGACTGAACCTTGGGCTTAAGGTGATATCCACGTTCAAGTTCAATAACATTCTCTTCGGAAGTCTCCACGAAACGGCCCCCTTGATAGTTTTTTTAGTCCTTCTTGAACATGTATCTTTGAGCACCAATAGTTTGGATGTCATCGTAAATTGTTACCCTCATATTTACACCCCGATGAGTGACTTAACTTATTATTATTTTATTATTTTTCAAATCCTAAATAAAAATTTCCAAAATACATCACCCTAGTTCCCACCATCTGTGAAGTTGTATAATCTGTCCAGATTCACGGCCAGAATCGCCCCTAAAATCCTGACAACCAACCCCCTCAAACTAACACTCCTGCTCGGCTTCAGAAGAAACTCAGAAAACTTCGAAAACAAAGTCTCAATCCTCCTGCGAAAGTCAGACAAGTACTTGTAAAACTTCTTCTCCTCCAGATTACTAACCTGATTCTCCCGCTTCACCGGCGTGTAAACAACGCCAAACTTCAGGAATTCCTCCTGAAGTTCTCTACTAACGTAACCCTTATCCAAAAACAGAAAACAGCCAGAAAACTCCTCAACAATCACCCAGAACTTTTCCCTGACAACACTCACATCATGCTTGTTTGCCGGATCAACGGACAGCAAAGCCAACAGGTTCCCATCAGAGTAACAGGTCAGCTTGTACCCATAGTAAAACTTTTTTTAGAGGGAACAAACCCAACTGCGGGCTTTTCAGAGATGATTTCTGAAGAACCCTTCTTCTCCTTCCTGTTTTTTCTGGCCAACTCCTTGGTCTGAATGGGCTTTGAGTCCAGTATTCTAACGTATTCTCTGGCGTGTTTTTTGAATAATTCTTCCTGCGCTAGGAGCAGGAGTTTTTCGTGCCTGTTCAAGCGTTCTGTTAGTTTGTTGTACCTGATTTTTGGGAACAGCTTCATTTCTTCGATTAGGACTCTGTAAGCGTGCTTGTAAACTCCTCCGAAGTGCAGGTGGGCTAGTATTGCGAAGGTTATCAGGTCGTAGAGGCTGATTACTTCCCTGCGAGTGTTTTTCGGGTAGTGTTTGCTGATTATCGGATAGATTTCGGATTTTATGATCAGGATTTCCTGCTGAAAGTTCATAACAACCACCAATCAACCAAAAGACTTAAGTGCTTATAACTCTAACGATCTAATGGGAACTAGGGTAAATACATCATACCTTCTCTTTGACTCACAAAAAGACCAAGGAATATTCCTTCGGGAATGAGCATTATCAAGCGCCCCCGAATTTACAATACTCCCTAATCGGATACTTCCATTATTCTGGATTGGAAGTGTAAACTTCTTTTTTCAGCCCAAGCTCTTGGTAGATTCCCCCTCCCAGTCATCCAGCGGACTTGAAAGCTTCTCATTTCTGATGTGGACGGAATACCACAGGCCCCCATAGCGCTTTAGATAGTCGAGCTGCCTGACCACTGTGCTGTCAGGGAGTGGAACTATCAAGAGGCCGATATCATCCCTCTGAAGGTTTCTGCGGGCTATTTCCCTCAGCTTTTCAACTTCCGGGTTTCCCCCAATTTCTATTCTCTCCGCTTTGAAATTACGTCCAAAGACCTTTTCCGCCATCTTTATGAGCTCGGGATCTTTGGTAACGTAAATCCCCACCATCAGGAGAGCATCTTCAAGCATATTTTCAATGGAGGGAATCCAGATTACTGATCTTTTTCCCAAGTCTTTCTCAAGACATGG
>NZ_KE387145.1:140952-176166 GCF_000430485.1 Thermococcus sp. PK | reverse complement strand
CCCTTGGACTGGATTTTGTTCACGTAACCTTCGGGCCGAGGAACTGTATTGAACGCTGGTTCAGGACTTTAAAAGAAAGAACAAAGCGTTTCTGGAATAATTTCAGGGCTAGAGACTGGAGGAGGGTTCACAGGTTTGTTTTCTGTTTGCGTTCTGGTATAATTTTGTTAGGTTTCATTCTCGGTTTGGTTGTCCGCCTGGTGATGTGACTGAGTGGCTTCAAGAGGTGATGCCCCAGTTATCCTGACAGTATCTAATGGGAACTAGGGTCTTCCAAGCATTTTCGTTAGTACCTTGACCATAGTAATGGAATGGGGATCTAAACATGTTCTCAGGTACATTCCAGTAATATTTCTCTATCACTTTCTTTACAATGTTATCTTATCCTTTGCAAAGGTAGATGCAATTCAGAAGTTCCTTAGGAGGGTACCTCAGTCTTGGTGAAAATTTCCACTGGGTGCCTAACTAATATTCAGAGACGTTAAAATGTTCCACTTCCCAATTTTTTCTAGAGATATAAGAAAATAGCTGCCAACCAAGTTCAAAGGGATATCAGACTCAAAACAGCCTTCCAATTCTTGCAATACTTTTGTAACCTCTTGATAACTTCTTCATTTCTTCCCAAAACTGGCCAGAGAATTGAATCTATATGCAACGGAGGAATTCCCACTTCCTTTGCAACTTCCTTCCAAAAGGCTATAGGGTTTCTATCTGTGAACTTTTTCGTGTAATTTTCAATTCTAAAGTCTATCGGAATGTCGATCTCCATTGGGTAAGGAAGAAACTCTCCAAAAACTATTCTAGAGCCATAGCCAAACATTTTGACAGCAAAAACAATTGTCTTTGCATCTTCATTTGCGTTCATGACTTTAGCTAAATGATCCCTAAATCTCAGTATATTTTCATAGTACTTTCTTAAGTCTTCAATAGTCAGTGAATTCAAAAAAGGTTCCAGCTTTTTAAGGCGATTCAGTTTCGGTTGGATTAGTCTTTTGTTAGTTTTTGACCTTGGAAAGAACTCAGAGTAAGCCTTCACGATGCTTCCTGTTGGGGGATTTCTTGAAAAGTAGTTAGAAAACTCCCACCACCAATCTTCTCCTTTACCTGAAAGCTGATAGCTTACAATTGAGTTCGCTATCACGAGCTTAAGAAAAAGCTCATCGTCATTGAGATTTTTTTGAAGGTTCTCCAAAGCTGAAAACTGCAGATCGACTTTCTCTTCGATAGTTCTAGCGCATTCAATGCCGAGTTCTTTGAGAATACTTTTGAGGGCTTCGACTTTCAATTTCCTCACCAAAAAGAAATTTGAGCAAGGATTTATAGAACTTATGAAAAATATAAAAGAACTACTCAGTCTTCTTTTCTTCTCCAGATTCTTTCTTTTCCTGTTCTTTGGGCTTTGCTGGTGGTTTAAGGCCATATCCAAGAATTCTGAACTCCACTACCTCACCATCTCTGAGGATATACCTCACCTTGCCATCTTCAAGGTGTTCTATTTTAGCCAAAGGATGTCTGTAATCTTTGAATTTCCTTACCTTTTCCTCCGGCAATGGAACCCAGTCGAAAAGCTCAAGTTCCTCCTCTTTCCACTCAGTAGTTAAGATATAATGCTCCACATGACCTAGTGCCCCAGTAGGACATACATCAACACAGAACTGGCAGAATGTGCACCTTCCATAGTCTATCTTTGGATGCGCTCTTTTTTCTCCTTCTATCCAAGTCATCTCTATAGCCCTTGCGGGGCATATCTGCCCACACATATTGCACCCAATACACGTCTTCCAGTTGAGAGTATGGAATCCACGATATTTTTCAGCAATTTGTGTATGTTCATAGGGGATTTTAATGGTAACAGGCTTTTTGAAGAGATACTTAAGTCCAAGCCAGGGTTTAAGGAATGAGGGCTTCTTTTTAACCTTCTCTTCAGGTGCAACTTTAAATTCAATCTCTTTTACATTCTCCATCTTCATCACCTATCTATATCTGGTGGACAGTTATCAAGGCTCACTAAGATCACAGGTACATCTGCCAGTCTCGCGCCCACTAAAAGCTGTTCTATCACTCTGATTCCATGAGCTATGCTGGGGCCCCTCAATTGAACTCTGTAAGGCTTATTGCCTCCATCACTAACAACATAAGCTCCAAAATCTCCTTTGCTTGACTCCACGTGGGCGTAGGCATCCCCTGCAGGAACTTTGAACCTAGGAAGGGCCTTAAGGGCAGGATGGTCAACTTTGTAGGGACCGCTTGGGGGCCCCATTTCTAGGAGCTGTTCGAGAATATAGAGATCTTGCTCAATCTCAAATCTCCTTACGAGTACTCTCGCCAATGCATCCCCCTCTTTAAGTACTGGTACCTCAAAGTCAAGCTCTGGATAAAGAAGATACGGATCAAGTTTTCTTACATCTGCCTTAACGCCAGTGGCCCTAAGGTTTGGTCCCGTTACTCCTTCTTCCAATGCAAATTTCTTGTCCATAACTCCAATTCCTTCAAGCCTCTTGAAAGTAATGTAATTCTCGAAGAGAACATTATCAAAGTCTTTAAGTTTGTCTTTTAGATACTCCACAGTGTCCTTCAGCTGCCTTAACCATTTGTCTCCGGGTATGTCTCTTCTAACTCCTCCAGGGATTGTGTAGATGTGGTAAACTCTCGCTCCGGTAAGCTGCTCGAAGAGTGCCATGAACCTCTCTCTATAAGCGGCAGCCCACTGTCCAGCGGTGTAGACACCTAACTTAAACGCCAGTCCCATAGTCCAGAAGAGGTATGAAGTAACCCTTGCCATCTCGAGGACTGTTGTCCTAATCCATTGAGCTCTCTCAGGGACCTCCCATCCCATGAGCTCATCAACGGCCATTGAGTACACTGCCTCAGGAACGTCCGGCTCTGGAACACATACTCTAAGGAGGAGTGCTATGTTGGTATACCACGGCCTGTACTCGGCAAGCTTTTCGAAACCTCTATGGAGGAATCCTGGGTTAGCTATGGCTTTGACTACCCTATGACCATCCATTTTAAGGATTAGGCTGTAGTTCTCGGTGGCCATGTGTTGCGGCCCAAAGAACAACTCGTAAGTGTCCTTCTCAAGGGGTAAAAGCTCCATTCCGTTTTCTCTCGCTTCTCTAATTAACTCTTGTTGTGAAACCATCTCTCTCACCTCAGATTACGTAGTTCTCCTTATCCTCTTCAAACCTATCGAGCAGTTTGTACTTCCTCTTGACATAGCTAAGCATGTCAAAGTCCTTCCTATGAGAAACCCCAGCTTCTCTGTCCTCATCTTCGAGAATCCATGGCATTTCAAGCTTATCGTTACCTTCAAAGGTTACCTTGTAGAACTCATGAGCGTCTCTCTCGTAGGTCTCGGCAGCTGGATAAATGTCCCTAACACTTGGAACCTTTGCTTTATCAACGTCCCTAGGAATCCTCGTCTTTACAAAGGCATGAACAGCATATGTGTAGCTCCACATCTGGTAAACGAGTTCTATCTCGCCGTCCTTTGGCCAATCAACCGCCGTTATCTGCATCATTGACTCAAAGTTGTTTTCCTTGAGGAGAGTAAGAAAGTCCCTTATCCTGTCAGCTGGAATCTTGAACTCTATTCTTCTCTGCCTTCTAACCTTTCCCTCTGCGTACGGTGCTTTTTGGAGTATGGTATCTACGATTACCTGCTCTTTTTCAAGGCTCATTGCTCTCCTCCCCCGATTTCTCTCTTCTTGTTCATAAGCCAGGGTATCCATCTTCTCGCAGTTTTCTCTCTCCATCCCTCGCCAAAGAGCTCGTCCTGGTTCTTCTTGTAGTACTCGTAGTTTTCCTTATAGCGCTTCCATCCATCGGCTTTGCCCGTCTCGATCAATTCCATCATCTTCTTTATTCCGTCCATTACAGCCTCTGGCCTCGGCATACAACCGGCTATTGCCACATCCACCGGGATGTACTTATCAAGGTGCTTTATTGCGTTGTAAGCGTCCCAATAAATGCCGCCGTTAAGGGGACATGAACCGTGAGCAAGTACATACTTTGGATCAGGCTGCATTTCATATGTGATTATTATCCTCTTGAGGGTCTTGGGAGTCACATAGCCGGTGATGAGGAAGAGATCAGCCATTCTCGGCGCCGGATTAGACATCATACCGAAACGTTCCAGGTCATATCTTGAGGTCATTAAGGGGGGCATTTCAATACCCCCACACCCTGTACAAAATGCAACAATCCACATACTTCTCTTTCTCGCAAAGTTAATGAGTGGTTCATACAATCTCCAGTCTACCATCATTTTCACCTCACAAACTTGCTAATATCGCTCCAAGGGCGGCTATTATCGTTGGCCACTTCCAGTAGAACTTTGCAGCTTGGTCTATTGTGAACCTCGGGAATATCGCTCCCATGAAGGTAGCTACAAGCAACACCGCTATTTGCTTAACAAGGAGTATTGCCAAACTTGCGATGGTGTTCAAAATCGGGCTTGAGAATGCCGTAACTACTGCTCCTCCAAGGAATATGTTCGCAAAGAATAGCGTTTCTGCAAAGAGGGCTATGGCGTGCTGTATCTGGAGTATTCCCATGTGCTTGCCGCCAAACTCGACCATCGGACCGAGGGAGATCTCACCAGGAGCAATCATGATATCAAAGGGCTCCTTTCCAAACATTGCCTGTAAAACGATGTCATAAGCTATCGCTGCCAGCAACAGCGGAAGGTGGATTATGCTCCACCCCATTGTCTGCTGGGCCATGACTATTTCGTAGGTGCTGAAAGTTCCGTAAAATTCAGCCAAGGCTACTATGGCAAATCCAAGCGGTACTTGAATTGCTAAAAGGGTAAGCAGTGCTCTCTGGGCACCAATGCCTGCATAGGGGTTTCCTGAGCTCATTGCTGCAAACATTATTCCCAGCATTGGGATTTCGAGGAGGAAGGTGATGAGGATTAAATCACCATAGGCTCTAAGGATTCCAATGCTGCCAAGTGGGATGAACATCAAAGCCAGTATTGTCGCTCCTAAAGCGTAGATTACGCCGAAGTCGTAGATCAAACCGTGGGTTATGTTGCTCTTCTTGGAGAGGAGCTTTATTGTATCAAGGATGGGCTGGTAAATCGGGGGTCCAACTCTCCTGTGAATTCTCGCCGTGACTATTCTGATTATTCCCATGAACATAAATCCCACGAAGGTTGCATAAATTAAAATTAGGAGAGCCTTCAAAGCGGTTTCAATCATTCTTCACACCCCCCATAGTGCAAGGATTAACAAGACTATCGCCAGATACCATGCATAGCTTTGAGTGTTTCCGTTGTATATGAAATTCCTCAAAACTTCTGCTAAGTCTTCAACCCAAGCCCCTATGTCCCGATAAAGTTTATCGAAGCTTATCCTGAGCCAGAAGGCAAGGGCCTCTTTTAGTGGAAGGAAGAAGTTTCTTCTTATGGTGAGGTTGTACTCCATCGTAACGGGGTTAGCAGATTGGTAGGTATCTGTGACCGGAACCTTCCTGACCTTTGCTCCAAGGAAGTAGATTATTCCTGCGATGATGATGCCCACTATCAGGTATATGAGTATTGCCAGCGCGTTGTATCTTCCAAAGCCCAAGTCAAGTATGAAGAGGTTTCCACCGATGACTTCTTTTCCAAAGATTTTGTTGAGCTCTCTGGCAACCAATCCTGGAGCTATGCCCAAGACGACGTTGAAAAGGGCCAGTATTGCCATCGCTATCGCCATTGGTAGCGGGGCGTCCTTGGTGTCGTCAAGATCGGTTGGTCTTTGCCCGAACCACACCGCGTATGTGAACCTGATGAGGTAAACGAAACCTATTGCGCTTCCAAAGAAGACCATGCCGCCGAGTATCGGGAGATTTTGGCTTATCACAGCTTCAAAGAGCACCCACTTGCTCGCAAATCCAACAAGTGGGGGTATTCCGGCTAAGCTTAAAATCGCCACGAATGCCATTGCAAAGGTGAAGGGCATCTTCTCAGCCAATCCTCCCATGTCCGCAAAGGTCGTCTTGCCTGTGCGGTAGACAATTGTAGCAACTATGAGGAAGAACAATCCCTTAAAGAGTGCGTGGCTTAGAGCGTGGAAGAGGGCAGCCTGCATACTTAAAGCCGTGCCCACTCCTATACCTACTAGTATGTAGCCGATTTGGCTTATACTTGAATAAGCGAAGAGCTTTCTTATGTCCTCTTGAAGAGCTGCCAAAAGACCACCGACAATTATTGTTAAACCACCAAGGAAGGCTATTATATAGCCGAACTTTGTAGTGCTTCTAAACCCTCCAATCTCAATCGCTAGGCGAGTCCCCATAAGGATGTAGAGCATTACAAGGCCGTAAACTCCAGCCTTGCTTAGAACTCCGCTGAACATCGCTGTATAGCTCTGGTTGGTCTCGGAGTAAGCATCGGGTGCCCACACGTGGAGTGGGAACATTCCCGCTTTAACTCCAAACGCAATTAGGAAGAGGAGATATATAAGGGCACTCTCACCTTTGCTGAAAACCGTATCTGCTCCAAAAGCCGCCGCATAAGCTTCTTTGTACATCGCCTGCTGTATCTGGGCAAAGTCAAACGTGCCGAGCTTTGCGTAAATCATTCCCAGTGCAATAAGCATCGCATACGCTCCAAAGACGCTCAGCAGGAAGTACTTAAGTGATGCAGCTCTGTTGTAGTGGAGAACCATCATAAAGCTCGCAAAGGTCATTATCTCCCAGAAGATGAAGAAAGTCATAAGGTCGTTTGCGAGGAACACTCCAAGTACTCCGCTGAGGCTCATTAACGCAAATAACCATTCATAGCTGTCTCTACCCGTAGATACTAGGGCAAGGATTGCCGAAAATCCTACCAAGGCACCTATTCCTAGGAAGAACCAGTTCAGTGTGTTTAGAGCAAAGGTCAGCTTAAAGACGCCCAAGTTGAGGACAAAGCTAAGGCCTTCGCCTGTCTTCTGGTATAGCAGAGCGGTGTATCCTAGTGAAACCCCAGCTCCTAAAACACCAAGGATCTCTCTAATGCCTTTTACGTCAATGATCCACGCCAGAGCACCGGCTATTAGGGGAGCAAATATAACTAAGGCAAGTTCGTTCATGGGTTCACCCCCATTAGAGGAACGTTCTTAACATATTGGGCAACGTTGAAGATATCATTTCCAGCTTTCTGCATAACATTCCAGAATGGTTCTGGATAGATTCCAATGACTATTATCAACGCCACCAGCAAGAGTATCACCAATGCTAGCACGCTGTTTTCCTTTACTTTCTCGCCTTCTCCCTTGAACCATATTGTGTGTATCAGCCTTATGTAATAGGTAGCCTCCACCAAGCTTGCACCCAAGATCAATGCGACCACCCAAGTGTACTGAGCATTTAACGCGGCAAGGATAAGCTGTATTTTGCTCCAGAAGATGTTGAAAAGGGGCACCCCAATGATGCTTATCGCGCCAATTGTTATTGCAAACGCAGTTACTGGCATTCTCTTGCCTAATCCTTCAAATTTGTCCATCTCTGCCCCTCCAAGCTCCACTGCAACATAGCCAACTGTCAAGAACATAAGGGCCTTAACTATTGCATGGTTAAACATATGAAATACGCTTGCGCTTACACCGTTTGCTGTTCCAAGGGCTAAACCAATGGCAATCAGACCAACTTGGGCTATACTGGAATAGGCAAACATCCTCTTAACGTTGGTCTGCCTTAGGGCGCTCATTTCACCCAGGATAACAGTAAGCGTTCCAAGGATTATCAGCAACCTTAGGATTGAGCTCCATCCTTCTGCGGCACTGAGAATGTACAAAATCCTTCCAATTGCATAGAGGGAGGCTTTAACGACAAAGGCGGAAAACATTGCCGTCACTGGGTGTGGGGCTTCTTGATACGCATCAGGCGCCCAGGCGTTAAGTGGGAACTGCTCTGCCTCAACTGCCAATCCAAAGATAAGCAATGCCAGTCCAACTTTGGCAGCTGTAGGATTAATCAGCCCTGCCAATTGTGCAATGTGCGCCATATTGAGCGTTCCGAGGCTTCCATAAATTAAGGCGATGCCGACAAGGAAAAAGCTTGAGCCAACTCCTCCGAGGACAACGTACTTTAGAGCAGCTTCACTCGCTTCTCCGGTCTTGTTATATGCGGTTAATGCATAAGCACTTATTGCAGTGATCTCCATGAAGACGAAGAGGTTGAAGATGTCTCCAGTGGAAATCATACCGGTTGCACCGAGCATGAGAAGCAAGAACAACATTGCGTATTTGTCCTTTGGCTCAACGCTAACGGCTTTAATGCTAAAGATTGCCATTAGAAAGCTGGCAACTGCAATAACTAAGACGAAGAGTGCCGCAAAGTGTCCTATATAAAGATTGATTCCAACGGGAGGCCTAAATCCACCGGCCATGACTATTATGGGCTTTCCAGTCGTGTAAACTTCTTTGAACACTAAAGCGGCAATTCCTGTCTGTATTAACGTTACAAAGGCCAGGAAGGGCATTACTGCGTTTTTACTTATTCTTTTAAGTATTGGAATGAAGAATGCACTAAATAACGGCAACGCGATGAGGAGTGAAGCGTACTGGTTCATCCCCTCAACCTCCTTATTTCTTCTACGTTAAGGGTCTTGTACTTCTCGTAGAGGTTTATAACAACGCTCAAGGCCAGTGCAGTTGTTGCAACACCAATAACTATTGCTGTAAGAACCAAAGCCTGAGGAATCGGATCTACAGCTTTGTCTGGGGTTATTCCCTCGCTAAGGATGGGTGCACTTTTCCCGCTGACATAGCCAACACTTATGAGAAGCAAGTTGACCCCGGTTTCCATAATGCTGAGTCCAACGAGCATTTTGATGACGTTTCTCTTTGCCAATACTGCGTAAAATCCAATGAGGATCAACGCTATTGAAGCGAAGTAGTACGGGTTCATTGCCCTCCCTCCTCGGGCTCTTTAACCATATTGTCAACGATTCCAGTAAGTTCAGTACCGACCTTTATCCCAATTAGGGTGTAGATAATTGGTATGAACCCCGCACTGAGGAGTCTTCCAATGTTCTCCTTTCCGAGCCCCCAAGTTTGCCATATCCAGTCGAAGAGGAAGTAGCCACCAATTGCCAAGCCAATAAGACCCACTGTGACATAGCCAATACCGGCAAGACCTTCGAGGGGTTCAAAGATTCTGTGGTCTATTTCGTAGACCGTGAATGCCAAGTAGAGGAACAAGAACGCTGTTGCGATTGTTGCTCCACCTGGGAATCCTCCACCCGGGGTCAGGTGTCCGTGGATAAAGATGTAAGCTCCAAAGAGCATTATGAACGGCAAAAGCAGCCTTGCACCGGTTGTTAAAACAACGCTTCCTTCTGTTTTTGCGGTTCTCTTCCTCCTATTCCTCCATAGAAGAGCTGCAACGCCGGTAGATGCTATGAAGAGCACCGTAACCTCTCCCAAGGTATCAAAACCTCTGTAGTTAACAACCACAGCTGTTACAGCGTTCACAGCACCGGTTTCTTCCTTAACATGCTCAAGGTAGTATTTGCCCACGAGCATTCTATCTTCGCCAAAGGGAACTTGATCGAGGGCTTTTGCCATCCAAAGCCCTATTATCAATATGAAAACTATGGCAAGGATCCGCTTCACCATCTCACCCACCATCCTGTGCTTTCTTCCTCACTCTCGTATCTCTCGGTTCTCTTTATTGCAAGGATGAAAACCGCGGCGCTCAAAGCAGCACCTATAGCTGCCTCTACCATCGCTACATCCGGTGCTTGGAGGAAGAAGAACGCTATTGAGGCAAACAGGCTTACTGCAGCCATTCCAACTACTGCCGCTAAAAGGTCTCTCCATTCAACTGCGAAGATTGCGGAGATTACCATAAGAGCGGCTATAAAAATAGCAACCCAGTCACTCATTCGTCTCAACCTCCTGTGAAGGTTCTTCTAACTTCTCCTTTATTTCTTCTACTCGCTCCAAGGAGCTTTCTGCCTCTTTGTACCTGTCCACAATACTGCCCTCCCACAAAGGCACTCCACTCTTGTAAGCAGCTCTGATTAATGCATGTGCCGCTATTGGATTCGTGAGGAGCAGAAATACGGCAATTATCAAAGTCTTTGGAATCCAAGAGTAACTTCCCACTTCTCCAATGGCCCATATTCCAGTTCCGATTATAACGCCAAGGGATCCCAATGTAGCGCTCTTGGTTGCAGTTTGCATTCTGTTGTAAACATCAGGCATTCTAATAAGGCCCAGAGATGATAGCACGTAGAAGAATGTTCCGAAGAGCACGAGGGCCTGGCCGATTATTGAAGCAACACTCATAGACCTCCCTCCATGTATCTGGCGAAGGCTATAACTCCAAGGAAAGCGAGAACTGCATAAACTAACGCCACGTCAAGGAATATTGCTCTCCTGTAGTACAGGGCAAACAGCACCATCAGTCCGGTGGTTAGAGTAGTCATTATGTCCACTGCGACTATTCTATCTGCTGTCGTTGGTCCTCTGAAAAATCTGTACATGCTCAAAACAACGGCAATGGCTATTAGGATCAAATAAACCTCTATCATTCGAAGATCACCTTCAGGAATTTTTCAAAAGGTTTTGTTATCTTTTCAGAAGCTCCTTCTACGCTCTCATCCTTCACATCAATCCAGTGAATGAAGTAGCGATCTCCTTTAACATCGAGGGTAATTGTACCCGGGGTCAAAGTTATTGAATTGGCAAGTGCGAGCTTTCCAGTGTTATTTGTGAGAACTGTTTTGCATTCAACGATTCCCGGCTTTATGGGTCTCTTTGGATGTAAAACACGGTATGCAACGTCGAGATTTGCAAGTATCATTGCCCAGAGGAAGTAGGGTATGTATGCTATGAAGTAGAGAACTCTCTTGGGATTGAGATTTCCTAGACCTCTCTCTGTAAAAACTTCGTATGTCAGCGCTCCAATGACCAATGACAGTATCGCTCCGATGATGACTTCCTGAGGATCAAGGCTACTGGTTAAAAACAACCAGATAATAAACAAAACCAAAACAGTATGGACGTACCGGCTTATCTTGCTTGCTTCTCCCATGTAACAACCCTCCACAGGTCAAGGTTGAAATTTTTTACACCTAACGTTTCTAACCTTTATTGTGATATTGAAGTTTATAAACCTTATCAAAACACCAAGAGGTTAAAAACCAATGGTTAAACAAATAAAAACTTGCTTTCCTAAATTTAACAAAAAGAAAAATTATACACCCAAATTGTACAAAAATTAAAAGCAAATACTGACAAATCGTATCAAGATTATGCCCTAACATGTACATTAAGATAAGAAGTTAAAAGAGAGCTCAGTAAATGGAAATGCGCCTAACACCTTCAAGCTTTGATAGTTCGTTTATCAGGTCTCCCGGAATAGGCTTCTCAGTAATTATGGTCAAAGTTGCCTCCGGGTAAAGCTCTGGGTCTTCTGCAACAACCTGAACAATGTTTATTCCCTTCTCCGCAATTTTTGACGCTACTTTTGCCAGTATTCCTATAGCCCTTGGCTCAGGCTCTATTTCTATGACCCCATATCCAACATGCCTTCCGACGAACTTCATGTGAACTGTGGGTTCGAGGTTCGTGTACACCTCTCTAAGCTCCGGGACCTTCAATATCATGGCAACTGTTTCTTTGACAACTCTTCTGTCTATATCGAGGGCCTTGGCTATCTTTGTGTATGGCACTTCTATATTTCCGCATTTTATCTTCATGTCGTCCGAGACTTTGAGGCCGTATTTCAACAGCAACTTTGCTATTTGTTTTCTGACTGGATACTCATCAAAGTAGTGCTCAAGTTTGCCCCACATTTTCCTCACCTCTGTTCACAATAGTTCATCACTAGACTATTTGCTGCAAAGGTATTAAAATGTTTCCATGCGGAACTGTGTCCAAATTATGTTTTTATAAATTTTGTGACATAGAGGCAAGACATGGTCGTTATGCCCAACTTATCTCTATTCCGAGACATTTAAAAAGTTCAACGAAGGCTCTTTATAGGGGATTAAAAGTGAGATTTAAACCAAAACCATTGAAAGGTGACGTCAAATTTGAGTGCAAATTCTGCCTCGATTGCTGTAGAGGGCGATTTATCTACCTAACTTTGCGCGACATAGAGGGGATAATGAAACACGGCCACGACCCGCAGGACTTTATCCTTTTAACTGTGCAAGATGGAAAAATACGCTTTGTTTTAGCCTACAGGGAATGGGATCTCGGCTGCGTTTTCCACGACCCGGAGACCGGAAAATGTAAAATTCACGAGTATAATCCTCTCATCTGTCAGATATATCCTTTCATGGTCTCTCACAAACCCCTTGGTGTTGAAGAAGAGGAGCCCTTTGAGTACAAGGGTCAGAAGTTGTGGCTCTATTATGATGAAAGCTGTCCGGGAATAGGAGAAGGAGAAGAGATTATCACTAGGGCGAGAATAGCAGAACTTGGTGTGAGATTTAAAGAAGAGTTTGAAAAAACAGATTTGGACAGTTTTAACACTCTTTTAAACGGTGAAGACAATGGAACTCAAGTATAGGAGGACTTCCTCCTGGGAGTTTGATTTGATAATGAAGGAATCTGAAAAATTCGGGGAATTGAAGCACGAGTTTTTTGGGATAGTCGAGGGAAAGTTTAGAGACGTCTACGCGGTAAACGAAGAAGTATGGAAAAAGATAGAAAATTTGAGGATAAAGCCCTACGCATTTGGAACGTTTGTTGGCACGATAAAGGTTGATGAAAATCTCGTCGAGAAGTTCTATCCAAACATAGAGTTCTTCTATTTTGTAGAAATCACGAAAAATTATGCCATTTTAAAGCCAAAAACGGCTTTTCTTTTCACAACGGGCAAAGATGTACCCAGAGAGGGAGTCAAAGAGTACAGCTGGCAGGGGAGCAAAAAGCTGGTTATTCTGAATGAAGATGGCATAATTCTCGGATTGGGTCTCATAAACCCAAAGAGCGAAAAGAAGTTCATTAAAAACATAACGGATGTTGGTGAGTTCATAAGGAGGCACAAATGACCTTCTTCCGTGCTTTACCTTTCCTTTTGAAAGCCTCCACCTTCAGAGGGGGAGGGTCAGCGCAAACTTTAAATATTTTCGGCAATATAATATCTATTGGTAACTAAAATCACTGTTCTCTCAAAAGGTCTAAAATCAGCTAGTAGTTTATAGAAGGGGGTGGGAAAATGGTCAAGAGGGTAAAAACCGGCATTCCGGGGATGGATGAGATACTTCATGGGGGAATTCCGGAGAGAAACGTAGTTTTACTTAGCGGTGGTCCCGGAACAGGAAAAACCATTTTCAGCCAGCAATTCTTATGGAATGGCTTACAAATGGGTGAGCCTGGGATTTACGTAGCCCTCGAAGAGCATCCGGTTCAGGTTAGGCAGAACATGGCACAGTTTGGATGGGATGTTAAACCCTACGAGGAGCAGGGGATGTTTGCAATGGTTGACGCATTCACTGCCGGAATAGGGAAGTCAAAAGAGTATGAGAAGTACATAGTACACGACTTAACCGATATAAGAGAATTCATCGATGTATTGAGGCAGGCTATAAAGGAAGTCAACGCTAAGAGGGTTGTTGTTGATTCTGTTACGACGCTTTACATAAACAAACCGGCTATGGCGAGAAGCATAATCCTCCAGCTCAAGAGGGTTCTGGCTGGAACAGGATGTACAAGCATCTTTGTGAGCCAGATAAGCGTGGGCGAAAGGGGTTTTGGTGGGCCTGGAGTAGAACATGGAGTTGACGGTATCATAAGACTCGACCTTGATGAGATCGATGGAGAGCTCAAACGTTCCCTTATAGTCTGGAAGATGCGTGGTACAAGCCATTCAATGAGAAGACACCCGTTTGAGATAACCGACAAAGGAATAGTGGTTTATGCTAACAAAGTCCTGAAGAGAGGAGGAATTGTAGAAATTTAAAGGGGGTGATGGGTGATGACAGTTGAGATTCCACTTAACCCTGTTGGAAGACAGGAAATTCACCAGTTAGAGAGCATCCTCCTCTTTGCAACGCTCTTTAGACCCGAGGTCATTGAGCTAATCAAAGATCCTGCAGAGAGGCTAACATGGGTTGACAGCTTAGCCGTTGCAGCAGGAGCAATTGCAAGAGAGAAAGCCGGAATGACAACAAGCGAGATTGCAAGGGAGCTCGGCAGAACCGAGCAAACTATAAGGAAGCACCTCAAAGGTGAAAGCAAGGCTGGGCAACTGGTTAGAGAAACCTACGAGCTGATAAAGCAAGGGAAGCTCGATGAGCTTATCAAGACCATAGAGATGATAGAAAAAGGAGGACTCAAAGAGGTAATTGCCAAGGAGGAATATGAGAAGCTCATGCAGGAGTATGAAAAGCTCAAGATGGAATACGAGAAGGTTAAGGAAGAGCTCGAAAAGATGAAACAGACAGTGGAGCTTGAAAACCTGGAGAAGGCTAGAGAAGAGATAGAGAAGCTCAAGAGAGAGCTCGAAGAAACAAAAGCAGAACTCGAAAGAGTCAGGAAAGAAAAGAAGGAACTTGAAAAAGAGCTTGCAGAAGCTAAAGTAAAAATTATGGAGCTACAGAGCAGGAAAGTTGAAGAGGCAAAAGTCAAAGAACTGGAAGAAAAGCTCAAAGCAAAGGAAGAAGAAGTTAACAGACTAGAGAAACTGCTCGACGAAATCACACATGAAAAGCTGGAGCTCGAAAAGAAAGTTGAAGAGTTCGAGGGCCTTGCAGAGGAGTGGAGAAAAGAGAAAGAGGAACTCGAGAGAAAAGTCAACGAGCTTTTAAAAGAGAACAATGAACTTAAACAGAGACTCGAAGAGCTTGAGACCTACAAGATCAAGTTCGAGAATATCAAAGACAAGATAGAGAAAATAAAGATAGAGCTTGAAAAGTTGCTGGAGTGATTATCCCTCGTTTCTTCTATCTAGTTTTTCTTCCCATGTTAGGATCATGTGTGTGAATGTGCCTTCCTCCTCTTTGATTCCTCTCTTTACTTCTGAAACGTGGGCGTATTGAGCTCCGAATTTTTCGAGGATATAATCTACTGCTTTCTCTGGATCCGCCTTTTCGCCGCATGTATAGACATCTAACGCCGCGTATCCTTCTTCCGGCCATGTATGGACGGATATGTGGCTCTCAGCAACAATAACAACTCCGCTGACTCCTGTCGGCGAGAACCTGAAAAAGTAGCTTGCCTTGACTTCCATGTTTCCCACTTTTGCTGCCTCCAAGAAGATCTCCCTTATTTTGTTTGGGTCTTTTAGGACTTCCGGATCGCATCCTGAAGCTTCAACAACGTAATGATATCCAATGGTATCCATGAGCATCACCTACTTTAGTTGTCCACCTTAGGTTTTAAAACTTGTTCTATTTATGGGCTGTTCTTTAAACGATAACTACCGGAACATTTGAATATTTTTGGTTCCGTAAAGCTTAAATGGTTTTGAGTCATATTTTTTGATGGTGTGGCAGTCTCCGATATGTGGGGGAAAGTTAAGCCCGAATGGAGACTGCTGAAAGCCCTGAAGATGTGGGGAGTTCCCGTTCCCCCCGAAAGCCCTCCGATGAAGACGGGAGGAGGGAAGCCTACCCGTTACGAAATTAACACCCTACACACACTTTACGGGTAGGCAGAACGGGCCATTGAATAGATTTTTAAATGCTACGGTGGAGTATCTAAAAAGACGATACTGTGCACTAAAATTCTGTAGGGGTGAACAAAATGCTCGAAGATACCCTTAAACGGCTCGCAACTGCAAATCCTAAGAAAATGATAACATATCCGCTAATTGTTTTTCTTGCAGCGCTTTTAATATTGGCGGTTCATTTTCCGAAACTCGGAACAGATCTTGAGGGAGGAGTGGTTATAACTATTCATGGAGGAAACGCTAACGCAAAAGATGTTGAGAACCTACTAAAGGCAGAAAATTTCGAAGTCACAGTGAGAGAAATTAGGAGCATTACCGGAGACACAAAAGTAGAAATACGAGCACCTGCCGATGTAGATGTGCAGAGAATAGTTGAACTCATAAAATCAAAATATCCCGATGCAGCAATTTCACAAACTCAATTTGGACCCAGTTTATCAAAAACTGCCCAAGAGCAGAGTCTAAAAGCTATTTCTCTGGCATTTCTCGGAATGGCCATCGTTGTGTTCCTGTTCTTTAGGGTTCCGGTACCATCTTTGAGTGTAATCTTCTCGGCTCTTTCAGACATGGTGATAGCACTCGCCTTGATGAGCATCTTTGGTTTGGAACTAACCCAGGCTACAATAGCTGCCCTTCTAATGCTTATAGGCTATTCCGTAGACAGCAACATACTCCTTACTACCAAGCTCCTGAGGAGGAAAGAAGACACCGTTGAAGAGGCTTACTTTTCAGCAGTCTCTACAGGCTTCACAATGAGCACCACAACACTGGGGGCTTTAGCGTCACTGTGGTTAATTTCACAAGCGGAAGTTATCGACATGATAGCAGCTGTATTGATTTTTGGATTGCTTGCTGACTTTATGAACACATGGATCCTCAATGCTGGAGTGCTAAGATGGTACATACAAAGGGGTGAGAAAAAATGAATCTAAAGAAGCTCCTTTTGAACGGCAGGGTTCTCTTACTCATCCTCGTTATTGTGGGGTCGATCTTAACAATAATTGCTCAGGGGATAACTTACGGTTTGGATATAAGCGGAGGCGTTGAGATAACTGTGCAGCTCGAAAAACCTGTCGATGAGGCAACTATGGAAGAGGTTAGGATTTCACTTGAGAATAGATTGAACACTCTTGGAGTTAAAGACATCACGTTAGAGCCATGGGGAGATCAGATAATTAAAATAAGAGTTGCCAACGTCACAGAAGAGGAAGCAAGCAGCATTATAGACACCATAAACCGTCAGGGTGTTTTCTACGCTGAATTCGATGGTGTTATATTTGCAACTGGGGCTGACATAAAGAGGGTTGACCAGGTAAGCTACGAGCCCAGGGAGGGAGCTTGGATTGTTCCGTTTTCAATATCCAAAGAAGCCGCAGAAAAATTTGCCCAGCTGGCACTGGGGAAAGTGGGATACCCAGTAGATATCTTTCTTGACCCACCCGTAAATTCAACCTTGATAGTTTCCCCGGAGATATATACTCTAATGAACTCAAATGAATTTAAATTTGTACCTGATGCCAAACCTCTGCCACAGAGACTTAAAGAAGCATTCAACATCGATGTGATTCCTTACGAAAACCAAAGTGTTGAGGAAATAGCCCAGCTTGTCCAGGGAAAAGAGAAAATTATCCTTGTTGACGTTAATGGAGAACTGGAATCAAGCCTGAAAGCCTTGGGAATAAAAGTTGAAAGGAGAGAACCAGGGGCTGGAGAGGCTGCAGATGAATTTATTAGGAGAATATTAGGTCTTTATGGGCCATATAGGCTTCAAGAAGGACTCACCACCGGAGAACCCCATACTGAACTAGCGATTTCAATTGGGGGATCTAAAGAAGACATTGCAGCAATGGGACAGGCTCAGGTCGTTTCAGTGGTGTTAAGGAGTGGATCACTTCCAGTAAAAGTTTTTGTAGAAGGAGTTAACTACATCCCGCCTACCTTGGGAGAACAGTTTAGAAAACAAGTAGTACAAGCTGGAATAGTGGCTTTGCTGGTAGTTGGATTAATAGTCTACCTCCATTACAGAAAGGCAAGAATAGCTATTCCAGTAGTGCTTACAAGTTTAAGTGAAGTTATTGCAATTTTGGGAGTTGCTGCACTAATAAAATGGAATCTCGACCTGCCAAGTATAGCTGGTATAATAGCAGCTATAGGTACGGGAGTTGACCAGCAAATAGTCATAACAGATGAACTCCTGGGAGGAGCTAAAAAAGAAAAAATCACGAAGAGGAGCGGAGTACTGAAGAGAATGGGAAGGGCGTTCTTCGTTATCTGGGCATCAGCAACCACCACAATAGTTGCAATGAGCTTTCTCTTCAAGTTCTTCGTGGGAGGTTTGAGGGGCTTTGCCTTCACCACAATACTTGGAGTGCTCATTGGAATATTGATAACAAGGCCAGCATATGCTGAAATAGCAAAAGTGCTCCTCAGTGAAGAGAGGTGAGAGTAGATGTTTATTGTGATAATGGGGGCCGGAAGGGTTGGATACCTTGTAGCTAAGATGCTGGAAAACGAAGGGCACGACGTCACAATAATTGACATAGACAAGGAGAGAGCCAAAGAGCTCTCCTTCCTTATTAATGGCCTTGTGATTGAGGGAGATGCAACGGATCATAAGACCTTAGAAGAGGCTAATGTGAAGCAGGCAGATGCTTTTGCGGCATTAACTGGAAGAGATGACGCAAACATATTAGCGTGCATTCTCGCAAAGCACCTAAATCCTGAGATAAAGACAGTTCTCAGGATAAGTAAACCGAAAAATAAGGAAGTCTTTGAAAGAGTTGAGGATCTAAAAAAATACTTTGATGTAGTTATAAGCCCGGAGGAAATAGCAGCTAACTACATCTTCAGGAGTTTGACAACTCCAGGGTTTGATAGGGTTTTGTTCCCTAGAGAAGGAGCAGAAATCGTTAAGTTCCGTTTGGATGATGAGAGTGAAATTTCAGAAAAATCAGTAAAAGACCTCAACTTGCCAAGGGACTCCCTTATAGTGGCAATATATGATGAAAAGGGGAACTTAACAATCCCCTCAGGAGACACGAAACTGCCTAAAAAGGGTGAAGTGGTTGTTTTTGCCAAAAATTCAGTTCTAAACGAAATCAAAAAGATCTTTGAACAGAAGAAAAACAGTAAAGACCAGACTTGAAGTATGTTCAAAACTAATCTATGAATCCTTTTTATTGTTTTATCATTTATACAAAAATTTTCACCTTTTCTGTTCTATTTTGTGCACCTTTGAGCATAAATTATTTAAAGCGTTTACTTAACACTCCTTTGTACTGGTTACTTTCATTAAATTCATTGGAGGGCTTCTCATGGAGACAATCATTAAAGAAATTGTGGATGCTGAAAAAAAAGCCGAAGAGAGGATTGAAAAAGCAAAAGAAGAAGCAAAGATGATAATAAACCGTGCAAAAGAAGAAGCCAAAAAAATTGAGGAAGAAATACTAAAAGAAGCCCAAGAGCAGGCGAATTCTCTTATCGAAGCAAAAAGATTGGAAGGTGAGCAGGAAGCAAAAAAGATTTCTGAAGAGGGCGAAAAAGAGCTTGAGGAGATAAGGATTAAGGCAACACAAAACTTCGAACAGGCAATTGAAGAAGCAATAAAGCTCATTAGAGGGAGATGAAAAATGTTCAAGCCAGAAGAGATGGTCAAGATAGAAGTGTTGAGTCTAAACAGATATAAGGATTCTATCTTGACTTATCTCCATGAGCAAGGCGTCCTAGAGATTCGGGAAATTGATGTAGATGTTGCCCAGAAAGACGCTCCAAATGAGTTCTATAGGAAGGCTGCGTCATATACCATTAGTCTTTCCCGCCTTATAGAGTTTTTGAAATTATATAAAAAACAGGAACAAGGCGGCATTAAAGGATTCATTTTTCCAGAATTAAAACCAAAGAGAAAATACAAATACAGAGGAATCGAGAACCTGATAAAGGAAATCGAGAGCTTTCTCGAAAATGCCGAGCCGGAAATAAAAAACATTGAGAGCAAGATATCTTCTTTAAATACTGAAATAGAAAGGCTAAAAACGGAAATAGAAACCTTAGAATTGCTCTCAGCATTGGACATTGAGATAGAATACCTCAAACCTACGAAAAGCGTTGAAATAGTTGTGGGGTTTGTTGAAAAAGACAAGTTTTTGCCCTTGATTGAAGAACTAAAAAAAGCCCTCAATGATAGATTAGCGTATGTTTCGAGAGATTTAAAGGGAAAAGTTTTTGTTGTAGTTGCCCTGTTGAATAGAGACTACGACAAAGCCAATCCAATTCTTGCGAAGTACTCATTTGAAAGAATTGAAGTCCCTGAAGTAAGAGGAAAGCCAAAAGAGGCTATAGCAGAGCTTCAAGAAGAAATCGCACGGCTCAATAAGGAACTGGAAGCAGCAGAAAAAGAGGCAAAATCTCTCGCTGAAAAGTATCACGATGAGTTGGTCTTCTACCAAGAACTCATGGAGAATGAAAGGGACAAAGCAAACATGTTAAGCAATTTAGTAAGAACAAACATGACTTTTGCTCTTACTGGGTGGCTGCCGAAAAAATATGTTCCTAAAATCGTTGAAGGCCTTAACAAAATATCTCACGGCAAAATCTACGTAAATATAAGGCCACCAACACCAGAGGAGCTCGATGAAATACCTGTAAAACTGAAGAATCCTAAATTCATTGAGCCCTTCGAAATGCTGACCGAAATGTTCGGTGTTCCAAAATACAATGAACTTGATCCAACACCAATACTGGCTTTCACGTATTCGTTTTTCTTTGGCTTCATGTTGACGGACTTTATGTATGGGCTAATAATAGCAATAGTCGCTGCGCTGCTTATAATGGGACACAAAAAGCTCAACGACGGTGTTTACAGGTTCTCCAATATTCTTCTCTGGAGTGCTCTCTTCACTATGGTGCTGGGAGTCCTCTTTGGCAGTTACTTTGGAGATGCTTTCCAGAGAGCAGGAATCAACGTGCCAGCAATGTTGGATCCAATGAGGGAAGCATTGATTGTCCTGGGACTGGCATTGGCAATTGGACTGCTTCACCTCTTTATCGGTTATACATTGGGATTCATAGTTAAAGTAAAGAACAAAGAAACCGTTAGCGCAGTGTTAGAGCAGCTTCCATGGATGCTCATAATTTTGGGGGTGGTATTCCTTGCGCTTTCAATGGCAGGATTCACGAGTACCCTACTGGGAGAGGTCTTTTTAGTGCCGGGTGTTGCTCTCTTCGTAATCTCAGAGTTCAAGAGTGACCTTCCAGTCCTTATGAGACTATTGATGACAATCTCAGACTTCTTTGGCTTCATCGGTAACTGGCTGAGCTACGCTAGGCTAATGGCATTAGCATTGGCAACGGCAGGAATAGCGATGGTAATAAACATAATAGTGGCAATGATATGGGGTATTAAAATAGGTCCGGTGCCTTTGGGCATAGTGATCGGTCTTGTAGTGTTTGTCGGGGGACATATCTTTTCAACGGCAATAAACGCTCTTGGAGCGTTTGTTCACGCTTTACGTTTGCATTATGTTGAATTTTTTGGAACGTTTTACTCAGGTGAAGGTAAGAGGTTTGAACCCTTTAAAGCTAAAAGAGAAGTATCTGAGCTTGAATTAGAGATTTAGGAGGTGTAAGGAAAATGGAGCCAATAGTTTACGTTGCATTGGGTGCCGCACTTGCGGCAGGTATAGCTGGAGCAGCCTCTTCATTTGGTGTTGGAATTGCTGGAGCTGCAGCAGCAGGAGCAGTTGCAGAGGATGAAAAGAACTTTAGAAACGCGCTTATGTTACAAGGTCTCCCAATGACTCAGAGTATCTATGGGTTAATAACCCTGTTCCTAATTGCTCTCGTGTCAGGTATACTTGGAGGAGGATTTAAGTTCGCCGAAACTACCACAGAAAACATCATTAAAGCAGCCATTCTTTTGGGAGCAGGTTTAACCGTTGGATTAACCGGCCTCTCAGCAATTCCCCAGGGTATAATAGCTTCAGCTGGAATTGGAGCAGTTTCAAAGAACCCCAAGACATTCACCCAAGCGATTATATTTGCCGCTATGGCCGAGACAATGGCAATCTTTGGTTTCGTTGGGGCTTTGATCCTCATAATTACGGGAGTTGGCTTCTGAGCCTTCTCCCTATTATTACCAGGAGGAATCCTCAATGGAAGGAGCAAAGCTAATTATCGAAGAGATCAACAGGGAGGCAGAGCTGAAAATAAAGTACATCTTAGAAGAGGCAGAAAAGACTGCAGAAGAGCTTAGAAAAGAGGCCGAAAAAAGAGCAAAGGCCAAAGCCGAATGGATACTTAGAAAAGCTCAAACACAGGCAGAGCTTGAGAAGCAGAGAATAATCGCCAATGCCAAGCTTGAAGTTAGAAGGAAGAAGCTTGCACTTCAGGAAGAGCTCATTAATGAGGTTTTAAAGGCACTAAAAGACAGATTAACTTCAATACCAGAAGGGGAGTACCTTGAAGTTCTCAAAGATTTGATAATCCAGGGAATCAGAGAACTTGGAGAAGAAAAAGTTGTCGTTGCTTCAAACAAAGAAACTCTCGCTTTGCTGGAAAAACACTTGGACGACATTAAGAAGGAGGCAAAAGAGAGGCTCGGAAAGGACATTGAAATAGGCATAGGAACACCGATAGAGACCATAGGGGGAGTAGTAATATACAACTCCGACGGAAGCATAAGAATAGATAACACGTTTGAAGCAAGGATGGAGAGATTCCAAAGTGATCTCCGCTCTAGAATAGCAAAAACCCTGTTTGGGTGAGGAAAGTGGAAGTAAGCACCATAACAGCAATTCTTGACACCAGTCTGGCGGTCATATTTACATGGGTAGCCTACAAAACAGGACAAATTTTGTGGAAGTACACTCCATATTCATACCCAAACGCCAGAATCAGAGCAATGGAGGCGAGGCTTTTCACAGAGCAGAAGTTCAACGAGTTAGCGGAATCAAAGACTCTGAATAACTTTATCATGAACCTTGAGGACAGCGATTACAAACCATACTTAACCTCTCTTCCGGTTTTGAACTCCGAAAGCATAGACAGGGCTCTTGACAGGGCTCTTGCTGATACATATGAGCTCTTCTATAGGATTCTCCCTAAGAGAAGCAGAGAGTTCTTTAAGCTTCTGCTTGAAGAATGGGACGTTAGGAACATAACTTCTTCTGTTAAAGCAAAGCTAAGGGGAGAAGTAGCTAGGGATTACATAAGCGAAATTGGCACAATGGTTGAAAAAGTGAAGGCCATTGCCGACGCAAAGAGCCTCGAAGAAATACTCGTTATACTGGAAGGCACAGAGTATGAGGAACCCTATCAAAAGCTTCTATTGAAGGAGATAACACCAGAGGAGTTTGAAACAGAACTTTACAAAAACCACTATCTGAAGCTCTCCAAATATGCAGCCACAAGAAAAGATGAGGAAAAGAAAATTTTGCAGGAGTTTGTGAAGCTAAAAATCGACAAGATAAACCTAAGCACGATACTTAGGGGAAAAGCTCATGGGCTAGGGGCAGATAAGCTTAGAGATTCTCTGATACCCGGTGGTAAGGTCAAGAGAAAGACTCTCGAAGCTCTTGCAAACATGGAAGATGTCGAGATGGTTCTGGCAGAGTTAGACTCCACAGAGTACTCGGGGATAATAAGGGAGCACAGAGAAGAGATACTGGAGGATATTTCGGCATTTGAAAAGGCATTTGATAGGTACATACTTCAAAGAATGGCGGAGCTGACGAGGTTCTATCCTCTAAGCATTGCAGTGCCATTGAACTACATCCTCCAAAAAGAAAGCGAAATACGGAAGCTCAAAGCCGTAACAAAGCTAATAGAGGACGGGGCAAAGCCAGAAATCATAAAGAGAGTAGTAGGTGAACTGCCATGAAAATAGTGGTTCTTGGAGATAAGGATACCACACTTGGCTTTAGGCTTGCAGGAGTTCACGAGGCGTATTCGTTTGAAGAAACTATTCAGGAGTTAGAAAGAGCAAAAAACAAGTTAAAAGAGCTCGTAGAAAGGGAAGATATTGGTGTAATTCTGATAACTGAACGGCTAGCTCAAAAAATCGAAATTCCTGATGTGACGTTCCCGATAATCCTTCAAATTCCTGATAAGTATGGGTCACTCTATGGTGAGGAACAATTGAGGGAAATCGTTAGAAAAGCCATAGGTGTAGAGATAAAGAGGTGAAAAACATGGGAAGGATAATTAGAGTTACCGGACCACTGGTCGTAGCTGATGAAATGAGAGGCTCGAGAATGTATGAGGTCGTTAGAGTTGGGGAACTTGGGCTTATTGGAGAGATAATTAGATTGGAAGGAGACAAGGCTGTTATTCAGGTTTATGAGGAAACTGCAGGTGTTAAGCCCGGCGAACCCGTTGTCGGAACTGGAGCCTCTTTGAGCGTTGAGCTTGGTCCAGGGTTGTTAACTTCAATCTATGATGGAATACAGAGACCTCTCGAAATCTTGAGAGAGAAAAGCGGAGACTTTATTGGAAGAGGAATTACAGCTCCAGCATTGCCGAGGGACAAAAAGTGGCACTTCACACCAAAGGTAAAGGTAGGCGATAAAGTCGTCAGCGGAGACATAATTGGTGTTGTCCCCGAAACGAGCATTATAGAGCACAAAATAATGGTTCCACCCGGAATTGAGGGTGAGATTGTAGAGATTGCTGAAGAAGGAGAATACACGATAGAAGAAGTTATTGCAAAGGTTAAAACTCCGGATGGAGAGATAAAGGAGCTTAAGATGTACCAAAGATGGCCCGTCAGAGTTAAAAGACCATACAAAGAGAAGCTTCCGCCGGAGATTCCGTTGATTACCGGTCAGAGAACCATCGATACTTTCTTCCCACAGGCAAAAGGAGGAACCGCTGCAATTCCGGGACCATTTGGAAGTGGAAAGACGGTAACACAGCACCAGTTGGCCAAGTGGAGTGACGCTGAAGTTGTAGTATACATTGGTTGCGGTGAGAGAGGAAATGAGATGACGGATGTTCTTGAAGAGTTCCCCAAGCTCAAAGACCCAAGGACAGGCAAGCCGCTGATGGAGAGAACCGTTCTCATAGCAAACACATCCAACATGCCAGTTGCCGCGAGAGAAGCCTCCATCTATACGGGAATCACAATAGCCGAGTACTTCAGAGACATGGGTTATAACGTGGCTTTAATGGCAGATTCAACATCAAGATGGGCTGAGGCTTTGAGAGAAATCTCGGGAAGACTTGAGGAAATGCCCGGTGAAGAGGGTTACCCAGCTTATCTCGCTTCGAAGATAGCTGAATTTTACGAAAGGGCTGGAAGAGTAAAGACATTGGGAAGTGACGACAGAATTGGAAGCGTTAGTGTTATCGGAGCCGTTTCACCGCCGGGTGGTGACCTGAGCGATCCTGTCGTACAGAACACCCTTAGAGTGGTTAAGGTATTCTGGGCGCTTGATGCTGATCTGGCAAGAAGGAGGCACTTCCCGGCAATTAACTGGCTTACGAGCTATTCCCTCTATGTGGACTCCATAAAAGACTGGTGGCATAAGAACGTCGATCCAGAATGGAAAGCGATGAGAGATGAGGCAATGGCACTCCTGCAGAAGGAATCGGAGCTTGAGGAAATAGTTAGAATAGTTGGTCCAGATGCACTGCCAGAGAGAGAAAGGGCTATCCTCCTTGTGGCAAGAATGATTAGAGAGGATTACCTCCAGCAGGATGCTTTCCACGAGGTTGATACATACTGCTCTCCAAAGAAGCAAATAACAATGATGAGAGTCATACTCAACTTCTACCACCATACCATGAGAGCCATAGACGCCGGAATTCCAGTGGAGGAAATCGCAAAGCTCCCTGTTAGAGAGGAGATAGGAAGAATGAAGTACATCCCAGACGTTGAAGAAATAGCTTCACTAATGAAGAAGACAGAAGAACAATTTGAGGAGCTCTTTAAGAAATACGGGGAGTGATAAAGATGCCCGGGATGGAATACTCCACAATAAGCAAGATTTACGGTCCTTTGATGATAGTTCAGGGCGTTAAAGGGGTAGCCTATGGTGAAGTTGTAGAAATAGAAGTCGAAGGCGGAGAGAAAAGAAAAGGACAAGTCTTGGAAGCGAGAGAAGACTTGGCAATCGTCCAGGTTTTCGAGGGAACAAGAGACCTCGATGTCAAAACAACAAGGGTTAGATTCACAGGAGAGACTCTCAAGGTTCCAGTGTCAATGGACATGCTTGGAAGAATATTCAACGGTATTGGTGAGCCAATAGACGGTGGCCCAGAGATAATCCCAGAGGATAGAAGAGATGTCCACGGAGCCCCGTTGAACCCTGTAGCAAGAGCTTATCCAAGGGACTTCATTCAAACCGGTATCTCGGCAATAGATGGAATGAACACTCTGGTTAGGGGTCAAAAGCTTCCCATATTCAGCGGTAGCGGTTTGCCCCACAACATGCTCGCCGCTCAGATTGCAAGACAGGCGAAGGTCTTGGGTGAGGAAGAGCAGTTCGCTGTGGTATTTGCAGCAATGGGTATCACCTATGAAGAGGCAAACTTCTTCAAAAAGAGCTTTGAAGAGACTGGAGCAATTGAGAGAGCAGTCCTCTTCCTTAACCTCGCAGATGATCCAGCAATTGAGCGTATCATCACCCCGAGAATGGCCCTTACCGTTGCTGAATATCTAGCTTTTGACTATGACATGCAGGTTCTGGTTATCTTAACGGATATGACCAACTATGCAGAAGCCCTGCGTGAAATTTCAGCGGCAAGAGAGGAAGTCCCCGGAAGAAGAGGTTATCCGGGTTACATGTACACTGACCTTGCAACTATTTATGAGAGAGCCGGTAGAGTCAGGGGAAGAAAGGGAAGCATAACCCAGATGCCAATACTCACGATGCCTGACGATGACATTACCCACCCAATTCCGGACCTTACGGGATATATCACCGAGGGACAGATAGTTTTGAGCAGAGACCTTCATAGAAAAGGTATTTACCCACCAATTGACGTCCTTCCAAGCCTTAGCAGATTGATGAAGGACGGTATCGGAAAAGGAAGAACAAGAGAAGACCACTCCCAGCTAAGCCAGCAGCTCTATGCGGCTTATGCGGAAGGTAGAAGCCTTAGAGACCTTGTAGCGGTTGTGGGTGAAGAAGCTCTGAGCGAGACCGATAGAAAGTACCTTCAATTCGCAGACAGGTTCGAGAGAGAGTTCGTCGCCCAGGGATACGATGAAGACAGAGGAATCTTTGAAACCCTAGACCTTGGATGGGATCTCCTGTCAATACTGCCAGAGTCAGAGCTCAAGAGAGTAGAGAGGAAGTACATAGAGAAGTACCATCCAAAATACAGGCACTCCTCTTAACTTCTTTATTTTGAGGTGAGCTGAATGGCAAAGATACTAAAGGTCAAGCCAACCAGAATGGAGCTTTTGAGACTAAAGAGAAGAATAAAGCTGGCTGAAAAAGGACATAAAATTCTCAAGGAAAAGCAGGATGCCCTTATTATGGAATTCTTCACCATATACGATGAAGCCCTAGCACTGAGAAGAGAGCTCAACCAGAAAATAGCAGAAGCGTTTGAGCAGCTTAGATTGGCTGAGATAGACATGGGAATTGTCAGACTCAGCGAGATAGCCCTTAGCGTAAGACCAAATAAAGAAATAGATATTAAAAGAAGGAACATTATGGGAGTACCCGTGCCCCTAATTGAGGCGGAGGGGTTTAAGAGAGATCCCAGCGAGAGAGGTTATGCGTTTGTTTCAAGTTCCTCCAAAGTTGATGTCGCATCGGAAAAATTTGAAGAGGTTCTTGAGCTGGCGATAAGGCTGGCAGAAGTTGAAGAAACGCTAAAGAGGCTTGCCAGAGAGATTGAAAAGACAAAAAGAAGGGTCAACGCCTTAGAATATATCATCATCCCAAGAATGAAAGAAACTGTGAAATACATAAGCCAGCATCTTGATGAGATGGAGAGGGAAAACTTCTTCAGGTTGAAGAGAGTTAAGGCAATCCTCGAAGCCAAAGCTCAACCTTAGTTAGCTTTTTATCTTTTTATTGAGATTCTTCTCTGGTGAGAAATGTGACGCTCAAGTTGTTCTATACCAACCCCTATCTAATGGAAGCTTCTGCAAAGATAATGGACATTGAGGTTAAAGAGAATAAAGCCAGAGTGCTGCTTGATAGGACGATATTTTATCCTGAAGGCGGCGGACAACCCAGTGACAGAGGTGTGATAAAAGGAAACGGCTTTAGAATTGAAGTTGAAAAGGTTGAGGGAAAAAATGAAATCTGGCATGAAGGGACGCTCAAAGGGAGGATCCCAGAGAAAGGAGAGGAAGTAAAGCTTGAGCTTGACTGGGAATGGAGATATGAAAACATGAGACAGCATACCGGTCAGCACATTCTTTCTGCAATCTTGAAGAGGATGTACAACAGCGATACTACTGGATTCCAGATATTCCCGGAATACAACAAGATTGAGATCAATTTTGATGAGGAATTAACTTGGGAACACATCCTTGCTGCAGAGCTTGAGGCCAATGAAGTCGTTTGGGCAAACATTCCAGTAGAGGTTGAAGAATATGAGGAGCTTCCCGAAGAGGTAAGATCGGCTCTTAGAAAATCCCTACCCGAGGATATATCGGGAAAAATCCGGGTGGTGAAAATAGGAGACGTTGATCTAATTCCCTGTGGAGGAACTCACGTAAAAAATACTGGAGAGGTTGGCTTCATAAAAGTCCTTAACTTCTACAGAAAAACCAAAAACATCTGGCGTATAGAGTTCGCCTGTGGATATAGGGCGCTAATATATCTGGACAGGCTCCTGCAGGATTACTGGGAAAGCCTAGATAAGATGCCTAATAAGAACAGGCCTCTAACCGATAGAATTGAAGAGCTAAAACAAGAGCTCGAAAACGCTGAAAAAGAAAAAGTTGAACTGAGGAGAGAGCTTTGGGAGTGGAAAGGCAAGGCACTGCTTTCCAATGCTGATGAGATTGACGGAATAAAAGTAATCTCTTACATTGAGTCAATGGACATGAAAGACGCACAAGCGTTTATTGTGCACCTTGTGGATAAAAACCCCAACACGATGGTCTTGGCAGTTGGGAAAAATTACGCGATTTTTGCAAAGAACAAAGACACGAAAGGCATCTCCATGAATGAACTCCTCAAAGAGGTGCTCAGAGAAGTTGGTGGCGGTGGAGGCGGAAGTGAAATCCTAGCAAGAGGTGGAGGCTTTAAGAAAACTCCAGAGGAAGTGCTTGAAGTTGCAAAGAGGATATTAAAAGAAAAGCTAAAGAGCTAGAGCCACTTTGGCTTTAGCCCCGCCCACATTCTCATCTTTTCATGGGCTATTATCCTTGGGATGTTGCCTTTCTCTTGTGGTCCGGGGTTCTTCATGTAGAAAGCGTTGACCTCATAGACGGTTCCGAACTCCTTCTTCTCTATTGCTATTTTGCCCAATCTCACTAAATCAACCAGCAATCCTGCCAAAGCTGGGCTATCGTTAATTCTTCCAGTTATCACAAGCTCATCCACTGCTCCATTGAAGCTGACGTACTCAATGTGCATAGCAATGAACTTTTTGTCTCCAAGCGGCTCAAGGAACCCCGTTGGTTTGATGTAGTGGGGCGCCTCATAGCCGAGGAGGTCTTTAACTACACTTGACTTAGTGAACTCCTTGCTCTTGTTTCTCTCTTTATCTGTTAAAGCCAAGAAATCTGTGTTACCACCGATATTGAACTGAGCTATATCCCTCACGTATCTGTTTCTTTGAGCTAGATGAGACAGGATGTCAGCTGTTAATGGAGTTGCTCCTGTAGCTCCGTCGTCACCAAAAACCACCAGGTTGTTCTCTTTAGCAAGCTCCACAAACGCAGGGTCGTTTGCTATGAGAGTAGGGATAGCGTTTACAAAAGCCGCTCCCCCTCTTTCCTTTGCATACAGAGCGGCAGCATAAGCATAAACTTGAGTCGCAGTTAATCTTTCCCTCTCGTCGTTTTCAATAGCCTTTACAAGCTCCTCTTTATTTCCAAACGGAACAAAAGCCTCTGTGGTACAAACGTTTACTATCACATCAACATCAAGTTCTTTCCATTCTTCAACAAGCTTTTCAACGGCTTCTTTGAGTGTCATGCTGTCTTCAAGCCCTTCGGCCTCTATAGGTAGGTTTCTCAGGCTTTTAAGATGAATTCCTTTTCTTACAATTACGCTCTTGAGGGTCTCCGGGATTTTATCATCCCAGTAGCTCTTCACTACCTCATATAGAGACTTTCCTATTTTGTTTTTATCAACATCGTAGCTTCCAACGATTTCTATGTCCTCAACTTTTATTGGGAGCTCGTTCTGGAGAGGAATTCCATAGTAGCCAAGCTCCCCTGTTTTTATCCTCTCGACTCCAAGAGCAAAAATGCTCCCTACGTATCCTTGACCTAGTATCACAACACGAACCATACTCCCACCCCAGTACTATTATTTTACATGTGTTAAATATTTTTTGGTATATAATCTTTTATGAATCATATATAACACTTTCGGTGATGCATACGCCAAAACGAGTTAATGTTACATAAAAGTTATAAAAGTTCCCTTCCAAAATGTCGTTGATAGCCCTGCAAGATTACAATAAGCCTATGCCGATTTTGGCATCTTAAAATCCCAAAGTTTTTTTCAGGTGGTGGTTATGAAGGCAAAAGTAGGTATATTACTGGCAATAGTTGTGCTTGTTGGAGTAATCGCCAGTGGGTGCATTGGTTCACAGGAAAGCTCAGAGACCGAAACTACAGGCGTTGAGTTAACAGGGGACTTCACAAAAGATATCTTGGCGATAGGCAGGACACTTGAAAGCAACGGGATAAATGAGGTAAAATTCTCTGCATGGGGGTCTGGAGACCCCAACAGTGTAATGAGAGTTTACGGAATTGTAGAAGCGGCGAGAAGAATAAATAAGGTTTGGGAGGAGAATGAAGTCAACGTAAAAATAACGATAACAGACATACACTATGTTGCCTCTTTCCAAGATGCGTACCAAGAATATCTCAGCAAACAGCCTCTAGGACAGGCTGGCGATTTCTTTGTGAACTCTTATGCATTCCTGCCAACTCTCGCAGATGAAGGCTACATTCTCGATATAACTGAATATGCAAACGCATATCAAAATGTGATAGATGACTTCTATCCCTCACTAATCGAAGCTTCAAAATTCAACGACAAACTTTACGGTTTGCCCCAAGATACAGAAGCAAGGCCATTATACATAAGAAAAGACGTAGCTGCAAAAATTGGCTTTAACTTAGAGGGGATTGAAGAAAAAGTCAAGAACGGGGAATTCACATGGAGTGATGTTTATTACTGGGCTAAGAAAGCAAAGGAAAGCGGTGCAGCGGAGTGGGGATTGATACACAGAAAAGGATCCGCACATCCAGACCTAATTCAATTCATCTTCGCCTTTGGTGGCAAGCTGTACAATGAAGACTCTGGAAAGCTTGTGGTTGATGTTCCGGCAGTTTACAAGTGGCTTTATGTGGAGTGGAAATTCGCCCAAGATGGCTTGCTCCCCAAAGACATAATGAGCTGGGACTGGGCAAAGCAAATTCACCCCGCAATAGTTGAAGGCAGAACCCTGTTTGACATAGGCGGTACTTGGTACTGGACGGAATGGCAGACCAAGGACTATTATGGAAAAGAAGGCACTCCGAGACCATTAAAGCCCGAAGAAGTCCAAGCTTGGTTTACCTACACTTTGTTCCCAGCCGGGGAGAAGGGTCTGAAGCCTGTAACTCTGAGCCAGCCGTTTGTTTGGATGATAAACTCCAAAGCCGGCCAGCAAAATCCGAAGTATGATGAGCTTAAAGACCTCTACCACAAATTGGCATTCTTAATGGTAATAAAAGCAAGCGACCCCGATATAAATGCGATTCACAGCGTAATAAGCGCCCACCTGCCGGTTAGAAAAGAAGCCGCAGAACTAATCAGCAACGAGAAGTGGCTCGATGACCTGAAGAGCCTCAGCATTGATCTCGATCCTCAAGTCAAGAGCAACATAAAGGACATTGTCGCAACAACAGTTCACCCAATAAACGCAAAGTTCCTTGCCGATGTGAGTTATATGCTCGAGTACACAAAGCTAGCTCCAGCACATCCAAAGTACCCAGCATTGGCTGATATCTTCAAAGAGGCAGTGGACAAGGTGTTGAGAGGAGACATGACCCCAGAAGAAGGTGTTAACTACATTATACAAAAAGTCAATGCGGATCCAGAACTAGCCCAAAACGTGGAAGTAGTAGGGGAGATTCCAAAGGACTGGACGCTTCAATGAGGTGAATGACATGAAGGGGGAAAAGCTTCGAAACCTTTCCTTTTTTCTTTCTCCCATGATTATAATGGTCGGTTTATTCTACCTGATTCCCTTAGTATTCACTGTCTACATAAGCTTTACCAAGATGCGAAACTGGAATATTGAAAGGTACTTGACCGAGATTGTAGGGTTTTACAATTATCAGAGGCTCTTTCATATGTTCCAGCATGACCCGTTGATGAGAACTGTTCTCTTAACTACTATCATTTTTGTGGGAATAACCCTTATTATAAACGTCTTTGGAGGTCTTCTTTTAGCTTTAGGGACATTTTTCATAAATGAAAGATCCTCTTCGGCAATTAGACTTCTGTGGTTGTTGCCCAGAATGTCCCCCATAGCCGTTTACAGCCTGGTGTGGTATTACTTCTTTCACGGGAGCGAGATTGGTACTTTAAATTCAATTCTCATGAAGCTTGGTGTGCTCTCCCAACCAATCCCATGGGGTCAAATCGTTCCATGGGGGGCTTGGAGCGTAATCATTTTTGTTAATGGCCTTGTGGGAGTTAGCTTTGGAATGATAGTATTTACTTCGGCTTTAAATCAGATCCCAAAGGAGCTTGTTATAGCTGCGAGGGTAGATGGGGCATCAGCATGGCAAATCTCCAGAAAAATCTTGGTTCCAATGATGAAATGGCACCTTCTATATGTGCTAACCTGGCAGTTCCTGAGTTTATTAACGACCTATCCCCACCTGTTCCTCCTTGTCCAGTGGGACTTGGTAAGCAGGGACTACGGCACGACACTAGCACTCTACGTTTACAATACTGCATTTGGAAGAGGAGAGCAGGATCAAGGTTTGGCAGCTGCAGCGGCGGTGTTGCTTTCCATAATTGGCATTCTCGGAGGATTCGTTACCTTAAAAGTGCTCCAATTTGAAAAGATGATTCACGAGCCAAGGGGTGATATAGAATGAGGGACGTTGAAACAAGACCAAAGAAGGGAGAGTGGATAATAGTCTTCACGATACTCTTCGCCAGCCTCCCCCTCATACTGGGGTTTGCACTTTTAGTAATTTCAAGCTTTAGCAGGGATATGGTCACCAATTTAAGCCTCAGTTCGTTTAGACCAACAATTGAAAATTGGATAAACGTTTTTCAGGGGAAACTAGCAATAACCGGAGGAATAAGGCAAAACATCCTAAAAATAACCCTGAATACTCTTGTAGTTGCTTTAGGAGTTTCTGGGATAGTGACCCTAATCAGCACGCTTGCCGGGTACTCTCTTTCTAGAATGAAATTCAGGGGAAGAAAATTAATGATGCTTCTCCTCCTCATGCTCCATGCTTTTCCAGGAGTTGCTTTAATTGTCGGTGTTTATTTGCTGTACCGCCTAACGTTTCCCCAAGAACCTTCATTTGTGAGACTATACTCGTTCTTCTATGTAATTCTCGCTAGGGCAGCGCTTGAGATACCGATGTCCGTTTGGCTTATGAAGGGATTCTTTGATACAATTCCATGGGAGTTCGAATGGTCGGGGATAATAGATGGTGCGTCGAGGATAAGGGTGTGGCGACAGATAATGTTGCCCTTAATAAAACCTGGAATACTTGCAGTTGCGTTGTTTGGATTTTTGGCAGGCTGGCAGGACCTAATCTACGTAAGAACATTTCTAATTGATCAGACACTTGCAACATTTATAGAGGCGAATATTGAAGCTGAGTACTCACACATGCCGCTAATAGCTGCTGCTGGGACTTTATATCTCCTGCCCACCATCATATTTTTCCTAACGGCCCAGCAGTTGCTTCTCCAAGGTTATTCAGGAGGGATAAAGGGGTGAGAAGGGATGGTTAAGATAACCCTGGATAGAATAACCAAAAAGTTTGGAAAATTCACGGCACTTGACAACATAACCCTGGAAATAGAAGACAAAGAATTTATGGCTCTGCTTGGCCCCTCTGGAAGTGGCAAGTCAACTCTGCTCTACACAATAGCCGGGATATACAAACCAACAAGCGGGAAGATATACTTTGATGAAAGAGATGTTACCGAAGTCCCACCAAAGGACAGAAATGTGGGCTTAGTTTTCCAGAACTGGGCACTTTATCCCCATATGAAGGTCTTCAAAAACATTGCGTTCCCCCTTGAGCTCAAAAAAGCCCCCAAAGAAGAAATAGAGAAGAAAGTCAGGGAAGTTGCGAAGATGCTCCATATAGACCACCTCCTAGATAGATATCCCTGGCAACTCAGTGGTGGTCAGCAGCAGAGAGTCGCTATAGCCAGAGCACTCGTTAAAGAGCCTGATGTTCTGTTACTTGATGAACCTCTGAGCAATTTGGATGCTCTCTTAAGGTTGGAAGTTAGAGCAGAACTTAAGAGGCTACAAAAAGAGCTGGGGATTACTGCCGTTTATGTAACCCACGACCAGGCAGAAGCCCTTGCAATGGCTGATAGGATAGCGATTATAAAAGACGGAAACATCTTGCAGGTTGGAGAACCGGATGAGGTATATTATAAACCGATGTATAAGTTTGTGGCAGGATTTTTGGGAAGCCCACCTATGAATTTCGTTGAAGCAGAAGTGGAAGGAGATATGCTCAGAATATACCACAGCAGAATCCCAATACCCAAGCAGTACGGGGAGATTATCAAGAAACTTAACATAACAGAAGTGCTTTTTGGCTTTAGACCACATGACGCGGAAATAGTGAGAGGAGAAGCAGAAGGTATCAAAGGAGAGATTTACTCTTTTGAGCCGCTGGGAAGGGAGCAGATAATAACAGTAGCAGTCGATAGTGATGTTTTTGTTAAAGTTTTCGCCCCAGAGGAAGAGCACTTTAGATTTGGGGAAAAAGTCACAATAGTGCCCAGAGAGGACAGAGTAATCCTCTTTGATAAAAAAACAGAGAAGGCTTTGGAATATCTCTGAGATACTGTTAGGATAACTGGGGCATCACCTCCTGAAGCCATTCAGTAACATCACCAGGCGGATCACCAAAACTAGAATGAATTCTGACAAAATTATACCAGAAGGCAAACAGAAAAACAAACCTATGAACCCTCCTCCAGTCTTTACCCCTGAAATTATTCCAGAAACGCTTCGTCCTCTCCTTCAACGTCCTAAACCAGCGCTCAACACTGTTCCTCGGCCCGAAAGTCACATGCAGATAACCCAACCTCAAAACTCTTAAAAGCAGACTTATACCAGCTCGCCCTGATCAACCAGAAAGACAGGCTGCCCTTCACACGACTTTAAAACAACCAGAATGAAATCCCTGGCAACCCACCAGTTTCTAACAGTCGTAATCCAGACTGCTAAAACTTCCTTGCTCTCAACGTC
>NZ_KE387145.1:120997-140852 GCF_000430485.1 Thermococcus sp. PK | reverse complement strand
CTGGGGATCACGACAACCACCTGAAAGAATTCAGCAAAAACCCTAATAAAGGTTACTATAAACACGCCCTGCTTAGGCGAAAAGTTTATATACCAACTTAAGCCTTTCTTCATTCGGTGCCCCGGTAGCCTAGCCTGGTGGGGCGGCGGACTTGTAATCCGCAGGCCGCGGGTTCAAATCCCGCCCGGGGCTCCATTGCAATGGGGCCGTGGGGTAGCTTGGTCTATCCTGCGGGCTTTGGGAGCCCGTGACCCGAGTTCAAATCTCGGCGGCCCCACCATTTTAATGATCACATAAGTACGTCAATGAAGTATTGAGGCGCTCAAAAGAGTTCTTAAACTTTACGCAAACAATATAAACTCTCTTTCAGACTAAACGATACTGTTAGGATAACTGGGGCATCACCTCCTGAAGCCATTCAGTAACATCACCAGGCGGATCACCAAAACTAGAATGAATTCTGACAAAATTATACCAGAAGGCAAACAGAAAAACAAACCTATGAACCCTCCTCCAGTCTTTACCCCTGAAATTATTCCAGAAACGCTTCGTCCTCTCCTTCAACGTCCTAAACCAGCGCTCAACACTGTTCCTCGGCCCGAAAGTCACATGCAGATAACCCAACCTCAAACTCTTAAAAGCAGACTTATACCAGCTCGCCCTGTCAACCAGAAAGACAGGCTGCCCTTCACACGACTTTAAAACAACCAGAATGAAATCCCTGGCAACCCACCAGTTTCTAACAGTCGTAATCCAGACTGCTAAAACTTCCTTGCTCTCAACGTCAATTGCAGCCCAGAGGTATCTTTTCTTCCCGTTGATTTTTATTACTGTTTCGTCAACTGCGATGAAGTTTCGCTGTTTTTTGACTGCGAGGATTTTTGGCTTGTAAACTGCTTCTGCGAGTTTTTGGACTGCCTCCCAGACTGTTACGTGACTGATTTTGAGTATTCTGGCGGTTTGCCGGTAACTGAGGCCTCGCAGGTATAATTCTACTCCCCTGATTTTCTTTTCTGGTGGGATTTTGTTGCGACGAAAGGGTTTTAAGGCTGAAACCACCCAGTAAATAATGGTTTCAGACTTCATGTTCCCCCTTCTTTTTCTAAAGTACTGCCAGTAACTTAAACCTGACACCCCACAGCTTATCCTAACAGTATCATCTCTGATCTCCAAAATTTTTTAAAAGCTCTGTTTAACTATTTTTCAAAAACACAAAGAGGGTCAGAAATGAAGGTCGCAGTACTCTTTTCTGGAGGAAAGGACTCTACATATGCCCTTTATTGGGCATTGAAGGAAGGTCATGAAGTTAGATATCTTGTCACAATGCACTCTGAGAGTGAAGAAAGTTACATGTATCACGTCCCAAACCTTCACCTCACAGAACTGCAGGCGAGAGCTATTGGAATTCCCATCGTCAAAGGTTTTACGAAGGGAGAGAAAGAAAGAGAGGTTGAAGACTTGAAGAGAGTTCTCGAGGGGCTAAAGATAGAGGGTGTCGTCGCTGGGGCGTTGGCTAGCCAGTATCAAAAAGAAAGGGTCGAACGAATTGCCAAGGAACTTGGAATAAAGGTCTTTGTGCCCTTCTGGAAGGTTGAGCCAGAGGAGTACATGCGAGCCCTAATTCGTGATGGCCTCGATGTTGTTATAGTAGGAGTTTCAGCCTATGGGCTGGATGAAAAATGGCTGGGGAGAAAAATAGATGAAAAAGCCCTTGAAGAGCTGAAGGAGCTTAACAGGAAGTATAAAGTTCACATTGCTGGCGAAGGAGGAGAATTCGAAACATTCGTTAGAGATGCACCATTTTTTAAGGCAAAAATAGTCTTTGACGAAACCGAAAAAATATGGGATGCCTTCACTGGTTCGGGAGTTTTGGTTGTTAAAAGGGCCCATTTGGAGCCAAAAAGGTGAGAAATATGAGGATAGTCTCTGCAGATACTGGAGGAGCGGTATTAGATGAAAACTACAATCCAATTGGTCTAATAGCAACTGCAGCTGTTTTGGTGGAGAAACCATACAGAACAGCAACGCTGAGCATTGTGAAGTACTCCAATCCTTTTGACTATGACCTCAGCGGAAGGACGGCACTGAAGGATGAAGCTCTTCTGGGATTAAAGCTTGCAAGAAAAGTAAAGCCCGATGTTATCCACCTAGACTCCAGCCTTGGGGGAATAGAAGTTAGAAAACTGGATGATCCAACTATAGATGCGCTGAGAATTTCCGATAGAGGAAAAGCCATATGGCACGAGTTAAGCAAAGATCTGCAGCCGTTGGCAAAGAGATTTTGGGAAGAAACTGGAGTTGAGATCTTAGCTATAGGGAAAGAAAGTGTTGCCGTAAGAATAGCCGAGCTTTACGCGGGAATTTATTCCGTGAAGTGGGGGATTGAGTATGCAATGAGGGAAGGCTTTGTACGGATAGGGCTTCCAAGATACATGAGTGTCGAGATAAACGGAACTAGAATATTGGGAAAGAGCCTCGACCCAAGGGAAGGGGGTCTCTACGGAGAGATACCAATAGAAAAAATTGATACTGACTGGGAAATTTATCCAAACCCCGTAGCGAGAATGTTTATGGTTTTTGAGGCCAAAATCTAAAAAATTTTCGATTTTCCTTGTTTTTCTTCGAACTACAGGTTTTATAGGTTCAAAACCCAAGGAATTGTGGTGGTGAGCATGGAAGCTAGCTCAAGTTCTCCGACAGTTGCCAAGTCATTAACTAAAAAGCTTCTCATGGGAAATGAAGCGATTGCATATGGAGCGCTCGAAAGTGGTGTATCATTCGCAACCGGATATCCCGGAACACCTTCAACTGAAGTTATTGAGACCATAGCAAGACTAAACCCCGAAGTCTTCGCCGAATGGGCGCCCAATGAGAAAGTGGCACTTGAAGAAGCCGCGGGAGTTGCTTATGCTGGTCTCAGGGCACTTGTAACGATGAAGTGTGTTGGACTTAACGTTGCTGCTGACCCTCTAATGAGCCTCGCCTATTCTGGAGTAGAAGGGGGGCTCGTTATTTTAGTGGCCGATGACCCCGGGCCGCATACTTCTCAAACGGAGCAGGACGACAGGTATTACGGAAAGCTCGCTTTGCTACCTGTTCTGGAGCCTGCAGACGTTCAGGAAGCCCATGATTTGATAAAATATGCGTATGAACTGAGTGAGAAGTACAAAGTACCTGTCATTTTCAGGACAACCACGAGAGTAAACCACACAACTGCCGATGTGGAGGTAGGAGAATTCGTCAAGCTTGACAGAAAGCCGAAGTTTGAAAAGGATATTCAAAGATATGTAAGGGCTTCAATGAAGGGCAACCTTGAGAGGCACAGGTGGTTGAATAAGACACTGAAAGAAATTGAAGCTGAATTCGAGGGCTTAAGCTTTAACTGGATTGAAGGGGAGGGCGAGATTGGGATTATAGCTGAAGGGGCACCCTACAATTACGTGAAAGAAGTTGTTTCAAAACTTGATGAGAAATTTAAAATCCTCAAAATCTCAACACCCCACCCTCTGCCGAGAAGACTCGTCGTTGAGTTCCTGAAGGGAGTTAAAAAAGCAATAGTTGTGGAAGATGGTGCACCGTTTTTGGAGGAAGAGGTAAAGATAGTAGCCCAGGAAGAAGGGATAACAACTCCAATATATGGAAAACGCACCGGACATCTGCCTCTTGAAGGTGAACTAACTCCAAGATTGGTTAAAAGTGTCCTCTTGAAGCTCCTCGGCAAGGATAGAGAAGAATACATAAAGGCAAAAGAAGTTGAAGAAGCAGAAAACCTAGCCCCCTCAAGACCTCCCACAATGTGTCCCGGCTGTCCACACAGGGGCTCCTATAGAGCTTTGCTTGATGCCCTAAAAGAATTAGGGTTCAAGAAAGATGAACTCCCCATTCATGGGGACATAGGGTGCTATGCTTTATCTTTACTCCCACCCTTAGAGGCAATATGGACTGAATATGTCATGGGAGCAAGCATAAGCCTCGCAAATGGTCAGAGCATAGCTATGGGTAAGAAAATAATAGCCACCATAGGAGACTCCACGTTTTTCCACAATGGATTGCAACCTCTTGTAGATGCTGTTTATAAAGATCTTGATGTTTTAGTTATGATACTTGACAACAGAACAACTGCAATGACTGGGCATCAACCACACCCGGGAACTGGGGGCAGTGAAACTAAAAGGAAATTCAGGGAAATAGATATCGAATCACTCGTAAAGGCACTTGGAGTGAAGTACATAAAAACCGTGGATCCATATGATCTAAAAACCACTAAGGAGGCTATAAAAGAAGCTATGCAGGTTAAAGGCCCGGCAGTAATAATAGCAAAGAGGGAATGTATAATTCCAGTGCTTAGAAGGGGCGAAATTGGAGAAATACCGGTGGTCATTGAGGAGAAGTGCACAGGATGTAAAGCATGTGCCCTCCTAACCGGCTGTCCAGCGCTGGTCTTTGAGGAGGAAAAAGGGAAGATGAAAATCGATCCGCTAATATGCACAGGTTGCGGGCTTTGCGAGCAGCTCTGTCCCTTCGATGCGATAGTTTATCCAAGCAAGAAGTGATTCTACCTTTTTTTATACCATTTGTCGTCGTAGAAGTACTTCCCAAGAGCTTCTGCACGTGCCTCATTAAATCTTCTCCACACTGTAAAACCATAAACTGCCGACACTATGATGGTTATAAGCCCAATTTCGAGCCCATACATCCTTATTAATTCTGCAATTCCAAGGATGGGAATTGCGAGAAGGCTAATGATAACTACTGCTATTATCCCAAGGAGAATTTTGTAGCCATACCTCTCCATGAACAGGTCAAAATCCATGGAGCTTCCCTCATATTAACTTTTTCAATCAACTTTAAATAATTTACTTGGTTATTATCAACGGTGTGAAGGATGAATATAAAGGAGCTGTTGGAACTAGTTGACGAAGCGATAGCAAATGTAAAGATAGCCATAGTCAGCAACAAGCAGCGGATTTTTGAAAGCCCTCATACTTCCTGGGAGTTTACAAAAAGGTCTCTTGAGCTGGAGGACGAACTAGATAGGTTAAACAAAATAAAGGATTACCTGTCATCTTTTGACCCTGAGGAATATGCTGAGAAAAAGTTTTCAAAGGAAGAACTGGAAGAGCTATTGAGATATCTAACACTCCTAAAGGAGATGAAGGCTCATGAATTTTAAAGAAATCGAAGAGAGAGCTGTCAAATTTAGGGATGAAAGGCTTTGGAAAAAGTACCATACTCCAAAAAATCTCGCAATTTCTCTGGCTGTTGAGGTGGGAGAGCTTCTAGAGCACTTCCAATGGGAAACCAACGAGGAAATACTTCAGAGCATTAAAGACCCAAAGAAGAAAGAGGAAATTGCCGATGAAATGGCTGATGTGATAATATACCTTACCCTTTTAGCCCATGAGCTTAACATCGACCTTGACGAAGCCGTGGAGAGAAAATTGAAAAAGAACGAGGAGAAATATCCCTCCAAGGCAATAAGAGTGGAAGAAATTGTTAAAGAGCTGGGAGGGGAGATTATAGAGCCAAAAGGAGAAGTAAAAACTGTGGAGCAGGTTGTCAGGCTCCTGGGAGTTAGTCCCGAAAACATTATCAAGTCTCTCGTTTTCATTGTAAATGAAAGCGAACCCATTTTGGTCATAGTCGACGGAAAATCAAAGGTGAGCCTGGAGAAGCTAAGAAACATTTTTGGAAACGTCAGAATGGCGAAACCAAAGGAAGTGGAAGAGATAACCGGCTACAAAGTTGGTGAAGTCCCCCCAGTGGGCATCCCTATAAAAACAGTGGTTGACAAGAAAGTCGTGGAAAAGGAGTTTGTAATCGGCGGAGGAGGAAGGATAGACAGGTTGAGCAGGCTAAGTCCAAAGAAAATCGTGGAATTCCAGAAGGCTGAGGTCTTAGATGTGAGCGAATAGCCTTTTTAATGTCTCTTTTTCTTTTTGAGTGAGCCTGTTTCTAGCCCATTTCTCTTTTAAGCTTAAGTTCTCATCTTCAATGTCCAAAACCGCCTTTCTTACACCTCCTCGCGGGAAATTAGTGTCCCCTCTGTACCTCGGTATCACATGAACATGAAGATGAGCCACCGTTTGACCTGCTGCTTCCCCAAGGTTTATCCCAACGTTAAAGCCGTCCGGCTTTAGAGCTTCACTTAGCTTCTCAATTGCCAGCTCTATTCCTCTCATTATGGCAAATTTTTCTTCCTCTTTGAGCTCATTCCAATCTTCAACGTGTCTCTTTGGTACCACGAGAAGATGTCCCCTGTTTGCAGGAAAAGAGTCTATGAGAATCCTAATGTGTTCGTCTTCATAGAGCAGAACCTCTTCGGATGGACTGCAGAAGGGGCACTTCATGTTTCCACCTCAACGTTATAAGGAAAAAAGAATTAAAGGTTTGTGGCAGATGATGAGCTTGGCCGCTTCCGAGCGGTGAGGACAAATCTCGGTGCTGATGCCCTACTTCAGGAACTCGACTGCTTTGTCTATGTCATTCTTATATGCCCTCATGTACCTTCTGCAGGCATTTTCCCATGTGAAGACATTGGTTCTTTTCTTTCCATTCTGGCGCATTTTTTCAATTATCTGGGGGCTCTCTTCTCTGAGCTTAGCCATCCTGAGAATTGCCTGAGCAAGAGCATTTGGGTCTCTCGGAGGAACAAGCAATCCGGTGGCATTTTCTTCGTCTTTATCCAAGCTTATTATAGTGTCCTTTATTCCACCAACAGCTGATCCAATGGGAATTGCCCCTAGACACATAGCCTCCATCTGAACTAAGCCAAAGGGCTCAAAGTAGGAAGGCACTATAACAAAATCAACACTGCCGTAGAGCTCCCTTGTGAACTCTCTTTTCAGCATTTGAGTAATTACCTTAACGTTTTCTGGATACTTTGCTCCTAATGCATGAGCCCAGCTTTCAAGCTCGGGATCTCCTTTCCCAATGATTAGGAAGCGCATTTTCGAAAACTCAGAAGGATAACTTTGAGCAATAAGTTCAATAGCTCTTAAAAGTGTGTCAACACCCTTCTGTCCTCTGTCGAATCTACCAATAAACATGAAGGCAATTCCATCGCTCAGTCCTGAGCCCTCAAGGACCTTTCTTCTTCTCTCTTCTCTCGGCAGCTCTTTGTTTTCCAGCAATTCCTCGTTCCAGAAGTCGCATGCTATACCGTTGTAAACATAGGTGGCCTTTCCTTCAAAGTTTTTGTAAAAGTCCCACTCCTCCCAGAGATAGCTTTTGCTTACGGTCGTCACTACCTCAGCTATATAAGCACCCACATACTCCGGGTCTATATCGGGGTAAGGGGCTAACTCGCTGAGATGGGCCTCGTGGAAGTAATGGGCCGGAACCTTGGATTTATTGAGCCTGTGGATTGTAAAGACTGCCGGGAGCTGGAAGTACTTTTTAATCAAAGCTCCAGCAAAGACGGTATGCCAGTCGTGGAAATGTAATACGTCTGGTTTTCCTTCATTCTCTATCAGGTAGTTCAGCAGACCAACACTTGCCTTTCCAAACTGCACGGCTTTGCCAAGCATTCCCTCCCATCCGGGTCCGTAGACGTCTTTGTTGTCAAGCAGATTGTTGCTTAGAGCAAATACCCTAACGCCGTTTTGAATTCTTTCGTATACTCTTACCCTTTCCTTGCTCCCGTAAACATTTATATCGAACTCAAGAAGTTTTTTTCCGTCTATATGACCATGAGAAGGTGTAAAAACCCAGACTTCGTTGTTGAGCTTTGCTAAAGTTTCTGCAATGCTTGTGATAGCTTCTGCAAGCCCTCCAACTTTTACCGGCAAGTACTCAAATCCAAGCATTAGTATTCTCATATCTATACCTCCTTTACTCTAATAAAATGAACTTTTCTCCCTCAATGTCTTCAAAGTAGCTTCCTAGTCCTCCAACTTTCCACTCTTTTCCTTTTTCATCTCTGATAGTTATATTGGCCGTGAGAGATGTGTACTCATAATCAACAACCTGTCCATTTATCGTTGCTTCATCTCTTGTATCAACGAAGTGCCCTATGACCTCTAGCTTTCTTGGAAGCCCTGCCTGTTTAAGGATCGTTATAAGGGTTCTTATACTAACTACTTCAAAAGGCTTCTTGACCCTTTCATATTCAACAGGCTTTATGACTTCACTGTTGTCAAAGTACATTGTGTAGAACCAGTGCATGTAGTTCTGGATTAACTTTGGAGATTTGCCCCAGAAGGAATAGAATTTTTCTCTTCTCCTATCCTTGGGGAGTGCTCCAAAAAAGAGCGCGTAGTCTACATCTCCTATAATCCAAGTTGCCATTAGCCACGGAGCTCCCCCGCTTTTAGCTAAAATCACGTTCTCTTTGTTAAGCCAGTCTGGAATCTCTTCAAAGTTGCTTACAATTACAAATATGGCATCCTTTCTCTTTTTAATTTCATCTTTGAGCAATCGTAAAAACTCAAAAGGTGTATTTATTAGCACTTCCCGTCCTGCGCTTCTTATTATATACTCGGCTCTCTCCAAAGTGTTCTCAAATCCGTGGATAGTCCATATTTCAGGTATGTCTTCGCCATGGACCGATTTGTAGAGCTCAAGAAGGGCTTTTTTTACAGAGTCTATATCACTTAAAAGCTCTTCTTTAAGTTTCTCAAAAACTATTTCTGGATTCACTGGCTTGTACATTCTCGGTGTCCCATGCATAATGTCCACAAATCCCTTTCTGTGAAGAGAGCTCAACACGTCGTATATCCTCGTGTGAGGGATTCCGCTTTCCTTTGTAAGGTCTGTGGCTTTGCTCGTTCCGAGCTTTAGAAGAGTTATATATGCCAAACTTTCGTATTTTGTTAAACCAAGCTTCTGAAGCATTTTAATTATCTCTTCTTCCCTCATGTTTTTTCCTCCTAAAGGCTTTTAATATTCACTTTCGAAAATTTAAACATTAAGAGTGATACCTAATCATTAGAGGTGTTTAATATGTATAAAACTTTCGGATTTAAAGACGATGACTACCTTGGAAAGGTGGGAATCACCGAGTTCTCTATACCTAAAAGTGGATCCTATGCATACCTTCTGGGAAATTTTAATGCATTCAACGAGGGAAGCTTTAGGATGAAAGAAAAGGGAGATAGATGGTATATAAGGGTAGAGCTTCCTGAAGGAGTTTGGTACTACACATTCTCAGTAGATGGCAAAGAAGTGCTTGACCCTGAAAACCCGAATAAGAAGCACTTTCGAAGGCTCTCTTATAAGGCTGAAAGAGAGGCAAATGTAGCGAGAATTTTCTCAGACGAGGAAATTTACCATTTCCCTGCACTCACATATTTGTATTCCTTTGGAGACTACACTTATATACGTCTTAGAGCACTTAAAGGGATCGTTAAAAGGGTTTTTCTGGTGGAAGAGAAAAGCTGGGAAATGAGAAAGAAAGCCCACGATGAGCTTTTTGATTACTTCGAAGTAAGACTCCCAAAAAAAGAGAACCTACACTACTACTTTAGAGTACAAACAGATGAAGACACCCTAGAATATGGAGACTTTGATGTTGATTTAGGGAAGCAGGAAGAAAAATACCCCCTGCCTTCATGGCTTTTAAACAGGGTTTTTTACCAGATAATGCCAGACCGGTTCTTTAACGGAAATCCTGAAAACGATCCCAACGGCAGAATTGATCTCGGAAGCATTTCCCATTATGGAGGGGACCTGGAGGGAGTAATCCAGAAAATTGAGTACCTAACTGAACTGGGAGTAAATGCTCTCTATTTAACCCCCATTTTTGAGTCAATGACGTATCACGGATATGACATAGTGGATTATTATCATGTCGCCCAAAAGTTTGGAGGAGATAAAGCCTTCGAAAAGTTAGTGCAAAAGCTGAAAAAAGAAGACATAAAACTTGTTTTGGATGGAGTATTTCACCACACGAGCTTTTTCCACCCCTACTTTCAGGATGTAGTCAAAAACGGAAAGAACAGCAGGTATAAGAATTTTTATCGCATAACCGGGTTTCCAGTCGCTCCAAAAAGGTTCCTTGATATTTTATACTCAGACCTCCCATGGCATGAAAAGTATAAGCGGCTTAAATCTCTCAGATGGAACTATGAGAGCTTTTATTCTGTATGGTTGATGCCCCGCTTAAACCACGACAGCAAAGAGGTAAAAGAGTTCATTAAGGATGTAATGGAATACTGGATTAAAAAAGGAGCCGATGGCTGGAGATTAGATGTTGCTCACGGAGTTCCTCCCGAAGTATGGAAAGAAATTAGAGAAACGCTACCAGGTGATGCTTATCTAGTTGGGGAAGTAATGGACGACGCACGGCTGTGGTTGTTCAATAAGTTTCATGGAACCATGAATTACCCGCTATATGAGGCAATTTTGAGATTTTTTGTGACGAGGGAAATTAACGCAGAGCAGTTCTTGAACTGGCTTGAGCTTTTGAGCGTATACTACGGCCCTGCTGAGTATGCAATGTATAACTTTTTGGACAACCATGACGTGGATAGAATGCTCAGCCTGCTTGGAGACAGGAGAAAATATCTCTGCGCCTTGGTTTTTCTTTTCACGTACAAGGGGGTTCCGTCTATTTATTACGGTGACGAAATTGGGATGAGAAATATAGAGGCTCCTTTTATGGAGCGTTCAAGGGCACCTATGGAATGGAATAAGAAGAGATGGGATTTTGAGATTTTAAATATCGTTAAAGAGTTGATAAAGCTGAGAAAGGGCAGTAAGGCACTACAGGTTGGGGCATTTGAACCTGTAGAATTTCGGGAAGGGATGTTGCTTTATGAGAGAATACATGGAGAAGAGAGGCTTTTAATCGGGATAAACTATTCAGAAAACCCTGTTTCTCTTAGAAAATCGCCCGATGAAATATTACTGGGAGACTTAGAGGGCTCTGTTCTAAAACCATTTTCATTTTTTGTTGGTCATTCCTCATAAAATCCTAAATTTTTTCATCAGTGTCTCATTTAGAACACCTGTCATTGTATGAGCATCAAAGCGTAAGGTATATATATCACTGGAGATGATACTAAAATGAAATATTCAACTGAGGTGAATATGCATGAAGAAGGTACTGTTTGCTTTATTGTTGATTGGAGTGCTGGCAATTGGAGTAGTTGCAAGTGGGTGTATTGGTGGTGGGGAAACTACTTCAAGCCCCACACAAACAACATCCACAAGCTCCCCAACCCAAACAACCACAAGCTCTCCCACTCAAACAACAACTACAACGACAAGTGGAGAAAAAGTGACAATTGTTATATGGCATGCAATTGGTCCGAATGAGATCAAGGCTTTTGAGGATTTAATTGCCGAGTTTGAGATAGAATATCCAAACATTGACATTCAACTTGAACAAAAAGCTGATTTGGAGACTTCTCTTAAAGCTGCAATTCCTGCTGGACAAGGCCCAGACCTTTTCATGTGGGCCCACGACTGGATTGGAAAGTTCGCCGAGGCCGGAATGCTCGAGCCCATTGACGAATACATAACTCCCGAAGTTCTAAGCAAGTTCAGCCCAATGGCTCAAGATGCAATTGAATACGGCGGCCACTACTATGCAATGCCTTATGCCGCCGAGACTGTAGCTTTAATTTACAACAAGGACATGGTTCCAAACCCACCAGAGACCTTTGATGAAATGAAGGCAATTATGGAGCAATACTACAATGAAGCTGAAGGTACTTATGGTCTTGCCACCCCAATGGATCCATACTTCCTCTCAGGTTGGGTGCATGCCTTTGGTGGCTACTACTTTGATGATAAGACAAAGACTCCTGGTCTTGACAAGCCAGAAACTTTGCAAGGATTTAAGTTCTTCTTTGAGCAGATATTCCCATATGTTGCAAAGACCCAAGACTACAACGCCCAAGTAAGCTTATTCCACGATGGCAAAGCCCCAATGATGGTTAACGGCCCATGGAGCATTCCAGACGTTAAGAAAGCCGGAATAAACTTCGGCATAGTCCCACTTCCGGCTATCGACGATCAGCACAGGCCTCACCCATACGGTGGAGTCAGACTTATCTACGTTGCAAAGCTTAACGACCCGAGCAAGAAGGATGCTATCTGGACATTCCTCGAATGGTTCACAACCAACCCAGATGTCATTAAGACCCTCTCACTCCAGAACGGTTACATCCCAGTGCTTACCGAAGTCCTTAACGACCCAGAGATCCAGAATGATCCTGTACTTTACGGCTTTGGTCAAGCAGTCCAATACGCAATCCCAATGCCAAAGAGCCCAGAGATGGGAGCAGTTTGGGGCCCAGTTGCCACTGCAATCACAGACATAATCGGCGGAAAGAAGACCATTGAGCAAGCGCTCCAAGATGCACAGAAAGAAATACTCGATGCCATTAGCGGTTAGCTGATTTTTCTTCTTTTTCTTTCTATTTCTAGTTCTCGGGGGTGAGTGAATGGATAAAAGAACAATAGCCGCTCTTGCCCTGATATTGCCCGGTATGATAGCGTTCCTGTTTTTTAACATCTACCCAATACTGTACTCCGTTTACATTGCATTCACAAACGCTAAGTTGGGCAACTTCCCAATACAAGCTCCTACTGCCGAACCGTTGAGGTTTGTCGGGCTGGAAAACTTTAAATGGGCGTTAAGCGATCCAAAGTTCAGATCTGCTTTTGTCTGGACTTGGGTTTTTGTGGCGACCAGTGTGAGTTTGAAAGTTATTGTTGGAATTCTTTTGAGTGTTCTTTATAACAATAAATACGTAAAGGGTAAGTTTTTCTATAGAGCCCTTTTGATAATTCCATGGGCGTTGCCTCTGCTTTTTTCCGTAATGGTATGGCGTTTTATGTTTGATCCTGTTGTGGGTCCGATTAATATAATGTTGAAAAATCTGGGAGTAACAAACCCACCAGACTGGATGACAAGCGTAACTTGGGGCTTTGTTGCTTTGAACATAATTGAAGTGTGGCTTGCATATCCGTTTATGATGACGGTAATAACTTCGGCCCTCCAGAGTGTTCCAGATACGCTCATTGAGGCAGCGATTATTGATGGAGCAAATTACTGGCAGAGATTGACGAAGGTGGTTATCCCAATTGTCAGCAAGCCTATTGCTTTTGCCACAATTCTAACTTCCGCGGCAAGCTTTCAGTACTTCCTTGTCCCCTTCATTTACAACGCAGGTCTTTTTGAAGACAGATTTCTGCTCCTCTACGGATATAGAAAAGCTTTCGGCAGTTCAGTTCCTCACTACGGAAGAGCGGCAGCCATTTTGCTCATAGCAACAATAGTCCTCGCAGTTTACATGTTCGTCAACATGAGAATAACGAGACTGCAGGAGGGGGTTAAGGGATGAAGCTTAAAATTGAACTGCCAAAGCGAAAGGATGAGCTGTTAAAGTCATTTGCACTGACTTTGTTGGCACTTTTTGTTTTGGCAATTCTGCTCTTCCCCGTTTATTACATGGCAATGCTTTCCATTAAACCATCAGGGGCTCTTGCAACCACTGAAATTGACCTAATACCAGACAAGGTTACTCTCTCCAATTACAAGGATTTGCTCATTGGCCATACAGAGGGGCTGATAAAAACAACAAACTTTGAAATAAATGCTAAAGACGGCACTATAAAGGACTCCCTGAACAGATATGAGATAGAACTTCATGAGGCTAGGATTGTAGGGAGTTATTCGAGTAGGTTCACCTTGATAGATACAGAAATACTCGAAAGAGAAGGTGGAGAGGAGAGACAAGAAGCAGATGACACTCAAATTATTGTCAGAGGTGAACTAATAAAACTAAGTGCTAAGCAAGTTGAAAGTACTGGCGGTGTCAAGAACCTCAAGGTCTCTGCACAGAGAATAATAGTAAAAGTTAGTTCCCCGGATGAAGTGCCCTTAGACCTCTCAGGGTTCACCAAGATCGATGAAAACACCTACGAAGCCCAGAACGTGGAAATGGAGATAAAAGACGGAGGAATAATAACAGCTGAGGAGGCAACATTCACTGCAACTGACTTTGCATTTATTCGCTTAGCAAAAGTAGGTGGAGAAGTCCCAGATTACATGAAGAGAAGTCTACTGATAGCCAGTCTCACCGTTATCTTGACGCTCTTATTTGTGATACCCTCTGCATATGCATTTTCAAGACTTAAGTTCTTTGGGAGAGAGCACGTCCTATACTTTTACTTGATGTTCACTCAGGTCGCAGGAGGACTAGGGATAGCAGGATTGGTTGCATTGTACGGTATGTTAGTGAAGCTCCACTTGACCAATAACATCTTTGTTTTGCCAGTAATCTATGCCGCTGGTGGAGTGCCGTTTAACACATGGCTCTTAAAGTCCTACTTGGATTCAATCCCTCCAGATTTTGACGAAGCAGCATTGGTTGATGGTGCGGGATACCTGCAGATTATAAGGCACGTGCTTATTCCAATGTCCCTCCCCGGACTGGCAACAGTGGCAATATTTGCATTCATCGGAGGTTGGACAGAGCTTATACTCGCGAACCTGCTCCTCAACCAGGAGAACTATCCATTGACTGTCTGGCTCTACACAATGCTCGCGAACTTGAGGTCTATTTCGTGGAATCAATTTGCCGCAGCCGCTTTGATATTCGCATTGCCGGTCTTTATCATGTTCCTCTTAGCCCAAAACTACGTAAGGAGTGGACTTACTCTTGGAGGATTAAAAGAGTGAGGTGGGGAAATATGAAAAAAGGTCTAGCATTGTTTTTTGTATTTTTGGTTCTTTTAAGCATTGCTGAAGTAGGAGTGAAGGCAGAGGAGCCAAAGCCATTGAACGTTATTATTGTGTGGCATCAGCACCAACCGTACTACTATGATCCAATCCAGGACATCTATACCAGACCTTGGGTTAGGCTGCATGCAGCTAATAATTACTGGAAGATGGCAAACTATCTCAGCAAATACCCAGATATTCATGTTGCTATAGATTTGTCGGGTTCTTTAATTGCCCAGCTTGCCGATTACATGAACGGCAAAAAAGATACCTACCAGATAGTCACGGAGAAAATAGCAACTGGAGAACCACTAACACTTGAAGACAAATGGTTTATGCTACAAGCCCCAGGAGGATTTTTTGACCACACAATCCCGTGGAATGGAGAGCCCGTTGCAGACGAAAACGGCAATCCCTACAGAAAGCAGTGGAAGAGATACACAGAACTCAAGGACAAAAGAGAAAGTGCGTTTAAAAAGTATGCAAACTTACCTTTAAATGAGCAGAAGGTGAAAATAACGGCTGAATTCACGGAGCAGGATTACATTGACTTGGCTGTCCTGTTCAACTTGGCTTGGACTGACTATAACTACATAATCAACACCCCCGAGCTTAAGGTACTTTACGACAAAGTGGATGTTGGGGGCTACACAAGAGAAGACGTGGCAACCGTGCTAAAGCACCAGATGTGGCTTCTTAATCACACGTTTGAAGAACACGAAAAAATAAACTACCTCCTTGGAAATGGAAATGTCGAAGTTACTGTAGTTCCTTATGCTCATCCAATTGGTCCACTGCTCAACGACTTTGGGTGGTACGAGGATTTTGATGCTCATGTAAAGAAAGCCCACGAGCTCTACAAGGAGTATCTTGGAGATAACAGAGTTGAACCCCAGGGCGGATGGGCTGCAGAAAGCGCATTAAATGACAAGACCCTTGAGATATTAACTAACAATGGATGGAAGTGGGTAATGACAGATCAAATGGTTCTCGATATCCTTGGAATCCCAAACACAGTTGAAAACTATTACAAGCCTTGGGTGGCTGAATTTAACGGCAAGAAAATCTATCTCTTCCCAAGAAACCATGACTTAAGTGACAGAGTTGGGTTTAGGTATTCAGGCATGAACCAATACCAAGCCGTTGAGGATTTTGTAAACGAACTCCTCAGGATACAAAAAGAGAACTACGATGGAAGCCTTGTTTATGTTGTAACCCTAGACGGAGAGAACCCATGGGAACACTACCCGTTTGATGGCAAAATATTCCTTGAGGAGCTGTACAAGAAGCTTACTGAACTTCAAAAGCAGGGCCTAATAAGGACGGTAACTCCAAGCGAGTACATCCAGATGTATGGCGACAAGGCCAACAAACTCACTCCAAAGCTCATGAAGAGGCTTGATTTTACAACAGAGGAGAAAGTCAATGCCCTGTTAACGGCTCAAAGCCTCGGCGAGCTTTATGACATGGCTGGTGTTGAAGAGAATATGCAGTGGCCCGAGTCCAGCTGGATTGACGGAACACTCTCAACATGGATTGGCGAGCCGCAGGAGAACCTTGGATGGTACTGGCTCTACCTGGGAAGGAAAGCACTATTTGAGAACAAAGATAAAGTTGCCGACTGGGACACTGCATACGAGTATCTTTTAAGGGCAGAGGCAAGTGACTGGTTCTGGTGGTATGGAAGCGACCAAGACAGCGGACAGGATTATACCTTCGACCGATACCTCAAGGCCTATCTCTACGAGATGTACAAGTTCGCCGGTCTGGAAATCCCAAGCTATCTCTTCGGAAACTATTTCCCCAACGGAGAGCCATATGCAATAAGAGAGCTCACAGGATTACCAGAAGGGGAGAAAAAGAGCTGGTCGAGCTTATCACCCATTGCTGAGGGAGTAGAGCTCTACTTTGATGAGCAGGGGTTACATTTTGTTGTTAAAACTACAAAAGAGTTCGAAATAAGCATCTTTGAGCCCGGAAAGGTGATGGGTAACACATTTACTCTTCTCCAGACCAAACCAAGTGAACTAAGATACGATATCTTCCCATTCAGCAAAGATAGTGTTGGTCTTATGATAACCAAACATATAATTGTGAAAGAAGGCAAAGCAGAGGTTTACAAGGCAACAGACTATGAAAACAGCGAAAAAGTTGGAGAAGTAGATGTAAAAGAAACCGACGGAGGAGTTGAGGTTATCGTCCCGTTTGACTACCTGGACAGTCCCTCTGACTTCTACTTTGCTGTCTCTACGGTCAATGATCAAGGAGAGCTTGAAATAATAACGAGCCCGATAGAAGTAAAACTTCCAAAGCAGGTTGAGGGGATTGTAGTTGCAGAAATTCAGGATGTTGAAGGAGATGATTATGGTCTTGGAAGCTACACTTATCCCACTAACAAGGTTTTCGTTCCTGGACACCTGGACTTGCTCAAAGTGAGAGTTCTCGAGAAACCAAATTCATATGTATTTGAGTACTACTTCAAGGATCTTGGCGGCAATCCCTGGAATGGGCCTAATGGCTTCAGCTTGCAGATAATTGAGGCATATTTCGACTTCAAAGAAGGAGGCAACACTTCGGCAATTAAGATGTTCCCCGACGGGCCTGGAAGCAATGTAGACCTCGACCCGGAGCACCCATGGGATCTAGCGATTAGAGTTGCCGGTTGGGATTACGGAAACATAGTTGTACTCTCAGATGGAACGAGTTATCAGGGCGAGATGAAAATCTCTGCAGATCCGGCTAGAAACGCCATTGTGGTAGAAGTTCCAAAGAAGTACATTGAAATAAACGAAGACTATGGTCTCTACGGAGCAGTTCTTGTTGGTTCTCAAGACGGTTATGGTCCAGACAAGTGGAGACCAGTTGCAGTTGAGGCAGAGGAGTGGAAGGGCGGAGGAGCTGATGTTAACGCAGTTGTTGCTGGTGTAGCGCCTAGAGTGTATGATCTCCTAGTCCCAGAAGGATTTAAGCCAACTCAGGAGGAACAACTGAGTAGTTATGATGCAGAAAATGGAAAGAGAGCAACAGTAAAAATGATACCGCTCTTTGGAGTTGAAGAAAAACCCGTCGAAAGTGAAACCCCCACTAAAACCGAAAGCCCAACACCAAGCGAGACCTCTCCAACCTCGACAACCCCAAGTACAACATCAAGTCCAGCAACTTCATCAACCCCAACTTCCTCCCCAAGCCCAACAGAAACCGGAGGAATTTGCGGACCAGCAACACTCGTAGGACTAGCGTTAATCCCACTGCTGCTAAGGAGAAAAATGGAGTAACTTTCTTTCCTTATTATTTATTTTTAAAGTAGCAAAAAATTGAAATCAAGAGGTGATTCCTATGGCTGGTGTGAGGCTTGTAGATGTTTGGAAAATATTTGGGGACTTCCAAGCAGTAAAAGAAATGAATTTAGAAATTAAAGACGGAGAATTCATGGTTTTACTCGGACCGAGCGGTTGTGGTAAGACTACCACTTTAAGAATGATTGCCGGGCTGGAAGAGCCGAGCAAGGGGCAGATTTACATTGGTGATAAACTCGTTGCCGACCCAGAAAAAGGAATCTTCATTCCGCCAAAGGATAGGGACATTGCCATGGTCTTCCAGAGCTACGCCCTTTACCCCCACATGACTGTTTACGACAACATCGCTTTTCCATTAAAGCTCAGAAAAGTACCAAAGCAGGAAATTGACCAGAGGGTTAGGGAAGTTGCCGAATTGCTCGGCCTGACAGAACTCCTCAACAGGAAGCCGAGGGAGCTGTCCGGTGGTCAGAGACAGCGTGTTGCCCTTGGCAGGGCTATAGTAAGAAGACCCAAAGTTTTCCTTATGGACGAGCCGCTGAGTAATCTGGATGCTAAGTTGAGGGTTAAGATGAGGGCTGAGTTGAAGAAACTGCAGAGGCAGCTTGGCGTCACTACAATTTACGTCACCCACGACCAAGTTGAGGCTATGACGATGGGTGACAGGATTGCCGTGATGAATGCTGGGGTTTTGCAGCAGGTTGGAACTCCGGAGGAGGTTTATGATAAACCCGCAAACACATTCGTGGCTGGTTTTATTGGCTCTCCACCAATGAATTTCCTTGATGCCAGCGTTACCGAGGACGGTTTCTTGGACTTTGGCGAGTTCAGGCTTAAACTGCTGTCGGATCAGTTTGAGGTCTTGCAGGAGCTGGGATATGTTGGCAGGGAGGTTATTTTTGGTATAAGGCCTGAGGATGTTTATGATGCTTTGTTTGCTCAGGTGAAGGTTCCTGGGGAGAATATGGTTAGGGCTAGGGTTGATATTGTTGAGAATCTTGGTGGGGAGAAGGTCGTGCATTTGAGGGTTGGTGGTTTGAGTTTTGTTGGTAAGTTCTCGGCCGAGTCTAAGGTTAGGGAAGGGGAAGAGGTTGACGTTGTCTTTGACATGAAGAAAATCCACACCTTCGATAAAAAAACAAAAAAAGCAATATTCTAAAAAACTTTTTAACCTTTCTTTTTCTCGTATCTTTTATGAGTTTTGAGAAACTCGCTATGTTCCTAGTCGAAAGACATCCAGAGGGAAAATTCGTTGAAATAGGAGTTGGATTCAACTTTAAAGTAGCATTAAAGCTAAAAGAACTCGGAAGAGAGGTTTTAGTTGTGGATTGGAACGCCGAGGCAGTTAAAAAGGCCAAGGAATTAGGATTGGAAGCTTATGTGGATGATGTTTTTTCACCGAGGTTGGAGATATACAGGAACGCAACTGCTATATATTCTGTTCGGCCAACCCCAGAAATCGTTGAGCCAATTTTAAAGCTGGGCAAACTGCTTAAAACCCCTGTGTACATTTTGCCGTTTTCTCTCGATTCAATGCCCAGAATTTTGAAGCTCGAAAACTACAATGGATTACCTGTTTACACCTGGAGGCCATACGGGAAAGATATATAAACCCTAGTTCCCATTAGATCGTTAGAGTTATAAGCACTTAAGTCTTTTGATTGATTGGTGGTTGTATTGAGCTTTCAAAGGAAAATCCTGATCATAAAATCCGAAATCTATCCGATAATCAGCAAACACTACCCGAAAAACACTCACAGGGAAATAATCAGCCTCTACGACCTAATAACCTTCGTCAATACTAGCACACTTGCACTTTAACGGAGTTTACAAGCACGCTTACAGAGTCCTAATCGAAGAAATGAAGCTGTTCCCCAAAATC
>NZ_KE387145.1:102417-120897 GCF_000430485.1 Thermococcus sp. PK | reverse complement strand
CCACCGCCAACAACCGCTATCATGGACTTTCCAAGGGTTGCGTCCTCTATTCCCCGCCAGCTCTGCTCCAAGCATCAGGAAAAATCCTGCAATTATTAGGGCTAGTAACGATTATCAGCACTGCTGCGAATCCCATAGCAGCAATAGCCCCAGGAACAAATGGCGGTCCCATCGGCATTGCAATCACCTCAGAAATTATTGACCTTCAATTTTTACCCTAGTTCCCATTAGATCGTTAGAGTTATAAGCACTTAAGTCTTTTGGTTGATTGGTGGTTGTTATGAACTTTCAGCAGGAAATCCTGATCATAAAATCCGAAATCTATCCGATAATCAGCAAACACTACCCGAAAAACACTCACAGGGAAATAATCAGCCTCTACGACCTAATAACCTTCGCAATACTAGCACACTTGCACTTTAACGGAGTTTACAAGCACGCTTACAGAGTCCTAATCGAAGAAATGAAACTGTTCCCAAAAATCAGGTACAACAAACTAACAGAACGCTTGAACAGGCACGAAAAACTTCTGCTCCTAGCGCAGGAAGAATTATTCAAAAACACGCCAGAGAATACGTTAGAATACTGGACTCAAAACCCATTCAGACCAAGGAGTTGGCCAGAAAAACAGGAAGGAGAAGAAGGGTTCTTCAGAAATCATCTCTGAAAAGCCCGCAGGTTGGGTTTGTTCCCTCTAAAAAAAGTTTTACTATGGGTACAAGCTGACCTGTTACTCTGATGGAAATTTGCTGGCTTTACTGTCTGTTGATCCGGCGAATAAGCATGATGTGAGTGTTGTCCGGGAAAAGTTCTGGGTGATTGTTGAGGAGTTTTCTGGCTGTTTTCTGTTTTTGGATAAGGGTTACGTTAGTAGAGAACTTCAGGAGGAATTCCTGAAGTTTGGCGTTGTTTACACGCCGGTGAAGCGGGAGAATCAGGTTAGTAATCTGGAGGAGAAGAAGTTTTACAAGTACTTGTCTGACTTTCGCAGGAGGATTGAGACTTTGTTTTCGAAGTTTTCTGAGTTTCTTCTGAGGCCGAGCAGGAGTGTTAGTTTGAGGGGGTTGGTTGTCAGGATTTTAGGGGCGATTCTGGCCGTGAATCTGGACAGATTATACAACTTCACAGGTGGTGGGAACTAGGGTTATATAAATTAACATCCAATTTGGTGTGGTGATAGAATGAGGCTGTTCGGAACTGCGGGAATTAGAGGTCCTATTAATTCAAAAATTACTCCAGAGCTTGCTCTAAATGTCGGAAAAGCCCTTGGTACGTATATTGACCACGGTACAGTTGTTGTAGGGAGAGACGCAAGAACATCAAGTATAATGCTCGAAAGTGCAATCGTAAGCGGTCTACTGAGCAGCGGTGTGGATGTCATCAGAATTGGCCTTGTTCCAACCCCAATGCTTGCATGGGCCACAAACAAGCTTGGAAACGCTGGTGTAATGGTAACGGCATCCCACAATCCACCGAGTGATAATGGCATTAAGGTGTTTAATGAGAAAGGAATAGAATTCTTTTTGGAACAAGAAGAGGAACTGGAGAGAATAATCTTCTCCAAAAGCTACAAAATTGCCCCATGGGATAAAATTGGAAGCGTAAAAGACTTAGATTTGAGAGAGCAGTATATTAATGAAATATTGGATTATGTAAATCACGAGACCAAATTGAAAATTCTCTTGGATATGGGGAATGGTGCTGGTAGTTTAATAACTCCATATTTATTGAGAGAGATGGGAGCAAAGGTTGTGACGTTAAATTCTCACCCAGACGGATACTTTCCGGGTAGAAAATCTGAGCCTAGGTATGAAAATATAGCATATTTAAGCAACCTTGTAAGGGAACTGGGATTTGATCTTGCGATTGCTCAAGATGGAGATGCTGATAGAATTGCAGTATTTGATGAAAAAGGCAATTATGTAGAGGAAGACACTCTGATAGCGCTTTTTGCAAGGCTTTACGCCAGAGAACATAATGGAGGAAACGTTGTAGTTTCAATAAACACTTCCTTCAGAATCGATAAAGTCGTGGAAGAGGAAGGTGGAAAAGTATACAGAGTCCCACTGGGTCAGCTCCATGATGGAATAAAGAAGTACAACGCGATATTTGCCTCAGAACCGTGGAAGTTCATTCATCCCAAGTTCGGACTGTGGATTGACAGCTTTGTTACAATTGGGCTGCTAGTGAAAATAATCGACCAAGAAGGGAAGCCGCTTTCGGAAATAGTTAAGGACATTCCAAAATACTACATGGTTAAAAAGAACGTGAAGTGCCCAGAGGAGATAAAATATCAAGTTGTTGAGAAGGCAAAAGAGCAATTGCAAGAGTACTTGAAAGACCAAATTGAAGAAATCATAACAATTTCTGGTATAAGATTAAACCTCAGGGATGGTTCTTGGGTATTGGTAAGACCAAGTGGAACTGAACCAAAAATAAGGGTCGTTGTGGAAGGAATCACAGAAAAAAGAAGAGAAGAGCTGTTCAGTTTGACATACAACTTGGTCAATAAACTGGTCTCAGAGGTCTCTGGCAGGTCTTAGGGTTCTTAGCTGTATGTCCGTTTTTTCCATTTTAACTTTGAATCCCTCTTTTGCAACCAAGGTTTTTACTCCTGTCACGGTTTCTATGAATTTAGCCTCTTTATAGGGGTTTGCAAAGTGCATTTTCATGCCTATATGGCTCATTATCAGCATTTCTGGTTTTTGTTCCATGTCCTTCAGCATGTAAATAATGTCCTCGGTGCATAGGTGATAAGGAATCCTCATGTTCGTCGGCCTTGTTACTGATGCTATCAACAGCCTAACGCCATCATATAGTTTTTTCAAGTCCTCGAAGTACTCTGTGTCCGGGATATATCCTATTTTCCCAACGGGAGTTTTTAGTATAAACCCTATTCCAGTTGGATCCGAATGCACGGTGGGGGTTATTGTCATTTCGTCTTCTCCAAGCGGCAGTCTTTCTCCCGGGTTCGGAATATGAACTTCTTCCAATGAATCGAGGTGGTATTTTGATATCGCTGGAGTGTGGTTTTCATCTCCGTAGACCACGCTCTTTGATGCTATGAGCATGCCTCGTTTTTTTGTTACTCCAACTGTCATCCCTTCTACCATAATCTCGGCATCATTGCAGTGGTCTGTATGCCGATGGGAAACAAAAAGTACGTCTATTTTCCTCGGGTCTATCTTGTATCTCCATGCTCTAATTAACGCCCCCGGCCCGGGGTCTACGTAAATTCGCTTACTTGAGTTAATGAAAAAGCCGCCAGTGGGGCGAAATTGAGTTATTGTGATAAATCTTCCGCCACCACTGCCCAAAAAGAGTATCTCAACCAATTTACCTCCCTCCGCTTTTTAGCGATATTAATAGTTAGGAGTAAACGCATATATAAGCTCTATGGATAATCCCGATAGAGATTTGATGAACAAATTTTCATACACTGGACATTGATGAACTGAAAACTTCATCTATACTATTTTTGGGACAATGTTGTAACTAAATTTAACATTAATTTTATTTCATAGAACCGAAAGTATTTTATATGTGAATTAGTGGAGTTAAAATGCCAATAAAGTCCGGAGGTGCTAAGCTTGGAGTTTAAACCATATATCCCACCGGAAAAATCTTTGCCCGAATACACTGCTAAAGCGTTTATTTTAGGTATAGTGCTCTCAATAATTATGGGTGCGGCAAATGCATACCTCGGTATGTACGCCGGTATGACCGTTAGCGCCAGCATTCCAGCTGCGGTCATATCTATGGCCATATTGATGGCATTTAAAGACAAAAACATCCTCGAAAACAACATGGTTCAAACAGCAGCATCTGCAGGTGAGTCATTAGCAGCAGGTGTAATCTTTACCTTCCCGGCTTTGGTGGTTTTAGGAACATACACAGAGTTTCCATACTGGCTTGTAACCATAATAGCCGCATTGGGTGGTTCACTGGGTGCTTTATTCACAATTGTGATAAGAAGGGCATTTATTGTTGAAGAGAGGCTCCCATATCCAGAGGGTACCGCCTGTGCTGAAGTCCTAATTGCAGGAGATAAAGGTGGCTCCCACGCAAAACCAATCTTTATAGGCGGTATTTTTGGTGGTATCTACAAGCTCCTAGGAAGCTCAGGGCTTTGGGCGGGAGCTGTTGAATCCGCCAAGTTTGTTGGAAGAAGGGTATTATACTTTGGAAGCGACCTTTCAGCAGCTCTACTTAGCGTTGGTTACATCGTTGGTCTCAACATAGCATTCCTCGTCTTCCTCGGTGGTGCAATTGCGTGGTTTATAGCAATACCACTCTACGTTGCCAAGACAGGCAACCCCGAAGGACTTAGCGCCTTAGACCTTGCATGGGTCACATGGAGTACAAAAATAAGATACATGGGAGTTGGAGCAATGGTCGTTGGTGGTCTCTGGAGCCTTGTAAAGCTCAGAGGCCCAATTTTGAGAGGTATAAAAGCTGGGCTTGAAGCAGCAAGGAAAAAGCAAAGCGGTGAAACGATCCTAAGAACTGAAGAGGACATGCCAATGCCCACGGTATTAATGCTTATAGCTGCTTTCGTGGTTCCATTGTTCCTGCTATATGCTCATGTTATAGGCTCTATTGGAATTGCGGCAATTATGGCAGTAATAATGCTTATCGTGGGATTCTTCGGAAGCTCAATTGCTGGTTACTTAGCCGGTGTCGTTGGTTCATCAAACAACCCCGTGTCCGGTATTACAATCATGAGCTTGCTCTTCACAGCATTGGTTCTTAAAGGCCTCGGACTTAGTGGAACAGAGGGTATGACAGCAACTATATTGGTGGCAGCCGTTATCTGTACCGCCGCTGCCATTGCTGGAGACACAATGCAAGATTTGGCAACGGGACACATTGTTGGGGCCACTCCAAAGAGACAGCAGGTCTTTGAGATAGTAGGAACTTTTACGGCAGCATTAGTGATGGCTCCCGTGTTGAACTTACTTATAAAGGCTTACGGTATTGCCGGAACACCAACGGCTAAGGAAAATGCATTAGCTGCTCCACAGGCATTTCTCATGGCAAAAGTTACAGAGGGCGTATTCACCGGAACGCTGGAGTGGAACATGGTCTTTATTGGTGCAGGAATTGCCATAGCCCTAATAGTCCTTGACGAAATTTTGGCCATGAAGAAGTCAAAGTTCAGAACGCCAGTAATGCCCGTAGCGGTAGGTATCTACCTCCCATTGAGCCTCGGTGTTCCTATTTTCATTGGAGGTATCCTTAGATGGCTCGTAGGAAAAGCAAGAGGCGCAAAGGCTGAAGAAAAACCGACAGATGCTGGAGTACTTGGAGCATCTGGACTTATAGCTGGAGAAGCATTAATGGGTATAGTCTTCGCTGGCCTAATAGTGGCAGACAAAGCACCATCAATAGGATTCAGCAGCGACCTTCTTGGTATAGCTCTCCTCGCAATTATAGCGGTGTGGCTCTACCTCACAGGAAAGAAGGAAGTCGAGTGATCTTTCTTTTTCTTCTTTTAACTTTGATTTATTCTTGAACCAAAATTACTTTAAATGGAAACCCCCAATTAGGGATGGTGATGTAAATGGATACGGAAGCCCTTTTTAAGGAAATTGAAGCTTTAAGGGATGATATGGTGGATACTTTGGTCGAGCTTATCAAGATCCCAGCAATTAGTCCTGATAGTGGTGGTGAGGGGGAGTATGATAAGGCTCAAAAACTCTTGGAGATAATCAAGGACTGGCCTTTTGACAAGATTGAACGCTATGATGCTCCAGACCCAAGGGCTAAAAACGGCGTTAGACCGAACATTCTGGCATACTATTACGGTGAACAGGGCGAAAAAAGCCCACGATTATGGATTCTTACCCACCTGGACGTTGTTCCTCCTGGGGATTTGAGCAAGTGGACTGTGACGAAGCCTTTCGAGCCAGTTGTAAAGGATGGGAAGATTTATGGCAGGGGTAGTGAGGATAATGGTCAGAGTTTGGTTGCCTCGCTTTATGCCGTCAGAGCCCTAATGAACCTTGGAATAAGACCCAAGAGGACGATAGTCCTTGCCTTTGTGAGTGATGAAGAGACTGGAAGTAAATACGGCTTAGAATGGCTAATAAAAGAACACCCAGAACTATTTAAAAAAGACGACCTAGTCCTAGTACCTGATGGTGGAAACGAAGAAGGAACATTCATAGAAATAGCAGAAAAAAGCATTCTTTGGATGAAAATCAAGGTCAAAGGAAAGCAGGTTCACGCAAGCATGCCAGGATTGGGGTTAAACGCTCACAGGGTTGCCATTGATTACGCAAAATCTCTTGATGAGTTCCTCCACGAGAAATACAGCGCAAGGGATGAACTCTTTGATCCCCCAGAAAGCACTTTCGAACCAACTATGGGAGGAAATCCAAGCGATGCTCCCAACATAGCTCCGGGTGAGCATGAAGTTGTCTTCGATTGCAGAGTGTTGCCACAATATAACTTGGATGACATCCTAAACGATGCCCAAGAGCTTGCTGAGAAAGTTAGAGAGAAATACAAGAAGGAGATTAATGGTGAAGTTCTACCGAAGATTGAGATAGAGGTGTTGCAGAGGCTAGATGCCCCGGCTCCAACTCCAAAGGATAGCGAGATTGTTAAGCTCTTGCAAAAGGCTATAAAGGAGTTTAGAGGAAAGGAGCCCAAAATTGGAGGCATCGGAGGAGGAACTTTTGCAGCATACTTCAGAAGGCTTGGAATTCCGGCGGTTGTATGGGCCACACTTGACGAGACCGCCCATCAGCCAAATGAATATGCAAAAATAGACAACATGGTTGAAGACGCAAAGATCATGGGGGCTCTGGCGCTTCTTTGATTTTTTGTTTTTAGAGGTCAACCTTTAAATAATTGCTTTAGGGAATTGGTTTTATGCCTTCATGGAAAGATGGGAAACTCGGACTGCCGGTTAGGGAAGCGATTAAAATCTTCCCCGAGCTTGAAAAATACCTTGATGAAAGGGGAAGATTAGATTTATCAAACAGAAGGGGGAGAATACTATATAACAAAGCGATTGCAAAGGCAGTTTTTGGCATTGAAGTTGAATATCACCCCAGAGGACTTATCACAACGCCGATTTCTCGTTTTATCTTCCTAAAGATTTTCCTAAAGGGCGGAGAAAAAGTTCTGGAGATAGGAACTGGACATTCTGCTTTAATGGCGATCATGGCAGATAGACTCTTTAAGTGTGATGTATGGGCAACTGAAGTAGATGATGAGTTTTTTGAGTACGCTAGGAGAAATATCGAGCAAAATAAATCCAAAGTAAAACTGATAAAGAGCAACGGGGAAATTATTGAGGGTTTGATACCAAAAGGAGAAAAATTTGATGTGATATTCTCTGCACCTCCGTATTACGAAAAGCCCACAAAAGGTGTTCTTACGGAGAGGGAGGGTGTTGGTGGGGGCAAATATGGGGAAGGGTTTTCCGTAAAAATTCTTAAAGAAGGATGGCAATATTTGGAGGAAAACGGTAAGATTGCGCTTTTTCTCCCTGATAAACAGAGTTTGTTGAGGAGTATAATTTTAGAAGGAGAGCGCATTGGTTATTTTGTTCGGGATATACGATTTAAAGTGGGGACTAGATATAGGCACTCGCTAATATTCTTTAAACGATAAGCTTATATTGAAGGATTTTAGAATTCATACGGCAGATGAAGAGAAAGCACCTCCACTGAGCAAAGCTGTGAGGACACGCCCACGGTCTGATGCCAAAAATAAAATAAGAAAAGACCTCATTTCATATCTTCTACATAAAGGAACAGGCACTTTAAGTATTCGGTATCCTTTGAAGCCATCAATATCGGATGATCTGGTGCTTGAGTTCTATAGGGCTCAAGAAGCTTCAGGAACTTTCCGGCTTTTGCTGCGGCGGCTATTACCATATCCTTAAACATCTGCATATCAACATGCTGGGAACATGAAGCTGTAACCAATATGCCCCCGTCCTTAACGAGCTTTAGCCCTTGGTAGTTTACGTTGAAGTATGCCCTAAGACCCCTCTTGAGGTCTTTCTCATGCTGGACGAACGCAGGAGGGTCCAGAACTACAATGTCAAATTTTTCTCCTTTTTTCTGCAGTTTTTCCATAACCTCAAATGCAGACCCAACGACAAACTCCATCTTATCTTCAACACCGTTGAGCTTGGCGTTTTCCTTTGCCTGTTCTATTGCCGATGGAGACTTATCAACTGCAATAACTTTCTCTGCCCCTGCGACTGCTGCATGAATAGCAAAACCTCCCGTGTATGTGAAAACATCAAGCACTTTTTCCCCGCCTTTAATGTACTTTTCCAAAGCAATTCTGTTTTCTCTTTGATCTAAAAAGAACCCTGTCTTCTGACCCCTCATGTCCACAATGAATTTTGCTCTCCCTTCTTCGATGATTGTGCGGTATTTTTCTTTCCCGAGCAAGACTCTCTCTATCTCTGGTAAGCCCTCTCTTCTTCTCGACCTTCCTGTGTTTTTCTCAAAGACCGTTTCGATTTCAAGTTCTACTTCAAGGATAGCTTCCGCAACGTCAAGCTTAAACCTCTCCATTCCAGCACTTGAAATCTGAAGCGATGCGATATCGTTAAATCTGTCCACGATAAGACCTGGCAGATAGTCCGCTTCTCCGTACACCATTCTGTATGCCTTGTCGTATCCAAGAACTTTTTTTCTGTACTCATTTGCCTTCCTTATGCGCTCCTTGAATAGTTCTTTGTTTATTTCCACATCTTTCTCCTTTGTGACTAGTCGAACCATTATGTTTGAGTTTGGATTGGCGAATCCTTTTCCTAAGAACTTGCCTCCGCGAGAATAAACCTCCACTATGTCTCCCGGCTTAATCTCGCCTTCAGTCCTTACTACTCCCTTCTTGAAAACAATCATTGCTCCCTTTTCAATTGCTCTGTAAGCTTGAGCATCAACGTACACTTTGCTCATTTTCTCTCACCCTTTCAAAGTTAAGGCGATAGGTATTTAACCATTGACCTCATATATTATGAGTGGTGAGTTCTATGAACTTGGAAGTAATAAAAGAGTTTCTGGATGCAATTGGAGCAGACTACACAGAGGTGGATGGAGAAATACACCTAGCTCCAGAGGTTTTCTACGAAGTTTGGAAGTATATAGGGCAACCCGATATTAAAACGTATGTAATAGAAGACGAAATCGTCGAACCAGGTTCTTATGATCCTCCAGAAATGAAATACACAGGTGTTAGAAAAATTAAAATCAAAAAGGCATATTTCGAGACACTTGAGGGAGTTAAAGTTGTTACTGATTACAATGAATTCCAAAAGATATTGAAGGAAAAAAAGGAAGGCGCCTAATTCTTTAATCTTTTTGTCTAGCTCAACATTATTTTAAGCATTAACACGCCCATACAGGTCGTTCGTTTTATTTTTAGAAGAGTGGTGCTAACACCTATTATTGTGGCTGTTAAAAGAACCATCAGTCCAAGTAGTCCATCGAAGTAAAGAGATGCTGCCCATACAAAAACTAACACCGCCAAATTCAGTTTTGTGTAATTGATTTTTGATATCGCCCTTCCGAGCATTTCTGAAAGCGCCATACCGTAGAAATTGACGATACTGCTAGTCATTATTGTTACAAGAAACAGAATAACAAGCTCTTCAGGACTTAGAGGATAATAAAGGTCTTTAATCAAAACTAGGATGCCGTTTCTGGTTTTTCCAGTCGCATAAAAATTTATGAGGCCAAAAATAAAGTTTGAGGTGTTAACTGAGAAAACTATTGTCAAAAATGTGCGTTCATCTTTTGAAAAGAAGCTTCCTAAGAGTGCGGCCTGAGACGACGTAAAGGTTGGCAAAAGAGAAGCCAACATTCCAAAACACGTGCCAATGAACGAGAACTTCAAAAACCTCTTTTTTGGCATTTGAATTTCTGAGTCCTTAAGTTCAATCTTCCGGTTGTTGTTCAGGGAAAACAATATTGCGGGAATCCCAAACAACCCAACAAAAACGTGGAAATATGGTTCTCTAAGAGGAAGTTTATCCACGACAAGTCCAAAGGCTCCAGAGAGGATGAAAATCAGCAGGGCATATAATCGTTTTACGCCTTTTTCTGTAATAACAAGAAAGAAAGCTAGCAAAAACACAGCAACTTTGCCAAGAAAAGCTGTGTAATGTCTTGCCAGCAAAACGTAGGGAACCGCCAAGAAAAGGGAGAATATTGCAGCTAAAAGACTAGCTTTTAGGGAAATTGCTATGACTTCAAGGCCTCGGCCTTGAAGGGCAAGCCTATGGGCCGGAAGGACACTTATCGCTGTTTCTTCTTCTGGAATGCCAAAGAAAGTTGAGGGAAATGCATCCAAGAATGTGTGCGTTAACCCCATTGAGTAGAGAAGCACCACATACGAAAACCCTCCCGGAGAAGTCAGGAAACTTCCAACAATAGATGCTAAGGTGTTGACATGCAAAGCAGGCGTAATACCTGTCACCGTACCAAATAAAATGCCTAGCATGACCCATTTAAGCATATGTCATCCCTTGAGGGTATTTCAAAAGCAGGTGCTTCCCTATAGGTGGTATAAAAACCAAAAGCTGTAAGTGTTTCATTGACTTCTGGATAAACTCCCAGGGATTTGGGGAGCTTAACTAATATCCAGCATTCTTCGTTGGTAACATTGGCGAGCCCAAATCCGTTTTTGTAGACTTTCACCCATTCCACCTTCCCATGTATTTTCAGCGGGGTGCCAAAATCGGGATTACAGATTGAATTTGGAAGCTCATCCCGCGGGATTTTAACAGTGCATTCTATGCAGTACAGGGAATTCCTTCTTCTTATGCCGTAGAACTCTATTATATCTCCAAAATTAGCCGAGAAGCCATATAATTTTAGTTCTGTGCAGTTTAGGCCCAAGGAGATACCATCTTTTGTGACCTGACACACCCCATGTGCTATCTCCCCAATTGTCTCTTTTCCAACGGGCACAGTCTTTGCCTTTCCAATGACCTTTACATCGCTGGGAGAATTGACATAAAGGGTGAGCGTGGAGTAAAGCCTTGCAATTCCCATTATCTCGACTTCATCGCCAAGTTCTAGTTTGGTTTTGTAGGGTAAGTATGCGTTAATTTCCTCGCTTCCGTTCCATATTGTTATTGGACTTGTGTTCCGAATTACAATTCCCCTGATTTTAAAAGGCATTCCATTTATGGGTATTTTCAAAAGCCCCTTAGGGATGTAATCAACAACATGGAATCTGTCTCCATAGAAAAGTCCATAAACCTTGACCTTTTCTCCTTTGGTGACATTTAAGCACTTGCTTAGTTTGATTCTCTGAGGTGTTAGAAGATAGCACGAGGAATCTTTCCAGAATGCTCCCTCAAGTGACTCTAGGTTCAAGGTGTTTTTGGAAGCTTCTTCTATTTTTAGGGCTTCTACAGTGCGTTTTGATTCATCAAGAAGTTTACCTATAACTTTGTAACTTTTGTCCATTTTCAGAGTCTTGTATAGGATGATCGTGTCGTTTCCATTGTATAGGACACTAAAGTCCTTTTGTGAATAAACACAAATACCTGTAAAGTTTATTAGATCGCCTTTCTCTGCTTTTTCTAATGATACTGGACTGCTAGTCTCTACTCCTATTAGGTAAAGTAGTAAAATCGAAACAATAGACACCGCTATTAAAACTATTTCAAGTTTTGTTAATTTAATCATGATTAGTAGTAATAAAAATCAGGTTAAAAAATTTATGGATGATACGGGCGTGTTTATAGTAACCTTTATTAGGGTTTTTGCTGAATTCTTTCAGGTGGTTGTCGTGATCCCCAGATGGGATCACAGACTCAAAGACCCTGAAAGCGTGGCATTCGCAATTCTTGACGTTTTAGCAGACTTCGAATCAGAAGGAAAGCTGAAGAACCTGCCAAAATCCAAAAAATTTCCAGTAAAAACAATACTGGCAATACTCCTCTTTAAACAATACTACAACCTACCCCTCAGAGACGCCCAGCACTACGGCAGAAAATTCTTCGGAGCAAACATTCACTACTCAACCCTCCACAACTGGGAGAAAAAGCTGAACCTCGAAGAACTGACAAACCACCTCCTGAAAAAACTCCAGAAATTACCCTACGCCAGCACTCAAGCAGACTCAACCATTATCACAAATAAAAAAGGGTAGGATAGAAGTTCAGGCAATAACGAGAATCCTGCCGGGTTTACTGTATCCGGTTGCTGTGAAGATCACAACTTCTGAGAACGAGCTGATTGAACTCCTGCCGGGGGGTTCTGGGAATTTTTATGCTGATGGGGCTTATGATTCAAAGAAAGTTCTGAACACTGTGGTGGAAAAGGGTTATCGGCCGATTGTTAAGAAAACTAAGAACGCTCCAGGTGGTTTTGGTAGTAAGAAGAGAGACAGAGTGTTTTCTGAAGAAGAGTACAGGCATAGGAATCCTCATGAGGGGTTCTGGGGTGCGTTTACAACGTGGTTTGGCAGTAGGATCCCCTGTTTTCTGAAAAAGACTACTGTAACCCGAATCCTGCTTGGGGTAATGTGTTATGGTCTGAAAATCCTCCTCAGAGTCAAATACTGTTTAAATAACAGGGGGTGAAACTAAACACGCCCTGGATGATACCAGGTTCACTAAAGGGCTATAAACTTTGATTCTGCAGTACAATTCCATTCTCTGTTATATCATAAGGAACCCAAGAAAGAACATGACGCGTTCTTCTCATTCCATAAACTCTTAAGTACCTTCTCAAAGTTCTATCCTCTTCAAACAGCTTCATCTCTATGATTCCATCCGCTATTGCTTTGATTATTGTTTCAACCTGGGGCTCCTCTACCCCAGAGTTCATTTCTAGCAGCCACAATTGCTTGTTTTTATGAGCAAATCCCTTTAAATCCTCTAGAAATTTATATATCTGCTTCTTTTCAGTTTCAAAGAACATGGGAGTTAGAGATGAAACTGCCCCAATTACTAGAGGATTATCAACATCAGGGTTGTTTAAAATTATCCTGGTAGTTAAATCCTTTATTACATCCACTACCTGGGAAGTATCCCTAATATCAGGTATTACCTCTTCCGTAAATGAGAATTTTGGTCCCCCGCGTAGTCTTTGGGTGTATGCGTCGAGGATATAGAGCTTATCGTTTAAGTATCCCATCAATCCCCATCCAAAATCAAGTGCATTGCTTATAAACTCATATCGGGATACATCAACGAGAAGTCCTATAACATTTGCCCCAGAGATAAGCTGATTATACATAAACTGGGTTATAAAAGTAGTTTTACCTGACTTTGGATCTCCAATTAACAAAACAACACTGCCCTTTGGTATTCCTCCCATCAATAAGGAGTCGATTATACCTGTGGGAACTCGTTCTACTCTTTCTTCTATTTCTCCTTGAGGGAAAAAACCTAACTCTAGATTCAACGTGGCCCCTCCTTTTCAATAAATTTCACCGCTAGGATATACGACAACTCCATGAGGAGTTATCTCAAAAGGATACTTTCTCATGGAATGCTTAGTTCCTCTCATCTTCCTGATTAAAAGATAACGCTTAAGCTCTATATTCTTCTCTTGAAGATCGAGAATAACAACGCCTCTCGCGATGTACTCCTCTATTCCATATCTGCTTATTTTTCCGGCTTTTGGATCTGGTGCCTCTGTAGTGAGGAGCGTTGTGACGCCCATCTCGAGAAGAATTGTGTTTAACCTTAAGAGAACACCTCTAATTTCCCTTTCGTCTTGAAGTCTGAAAGCTATGGACGGAATGGAATCGATAGCAAGTCTCTTCGCGTTTATTGCCTTAACAACCCTGTATAAATATCTCAAAAAGTTATCAACGTTAAGTCTATCTTCCAAAACGAATCTCTCTTCTGAAGGTATTCCAGAAATTGCACTAACACCATCTACAATTGCTATTAATCCTTCCTTTTCGTATTTTTTGAAATCCCATCCAAACTGTGCCATTTCTCTCCTTATATCTTTCGCTCTCTCTTCTAAAGTTACAAAAACTCCCGGTTCTCCGTATTCTTCAGCACCTTTGTATATATATTGAGCTGCAAAAGTAGTTTTACCAGTTCCAGTACTACCGGTGATAAGGATCGTTGATTCTTCAGGGAACCCTCCTCCAATTAGATCGTCAAATCCCGGAATCCCACTTTTTACCCTTCTTATGGAAAAGCCATCTACCATAATAAATCACCTATATTGGCATTACTTTAAACTCCCCAATCATCTACTCAAATTACTATTCTTTAGAATATAAGGTTTTTGGATATTTGTGTGTCCCATGCTTATGATATTGTAAAATTTCTAAGGGATTGATAAACCTTTATAATAATCCCATAACAAAAGAGTTTTATTGTGAAAGAGATAGTATTCTAAAAGGTGAGTCAATGCTAGACCCATTTGGGAGACGAGCCCAAGAATTATTGAATGAATTTGAGAGCATCAATGAGCTACTTGAGATTATTCCCACCTATTTGGACATAGAGCTGGCTCTGGAAAGAGTTCGGTGGGTAAATACCAATAAAATCCCCGATTATTTGCTAAATTTGGATGATTGGAGAGATTTGATAAGCTTTTATGCTCTTTTAGGAGCTTTGGCATTTTCTCCCTATGGAGTGGAGATGGAGCTAGTTAAGGAGGCAAACTTGAAGATATATCTAACAAAGATAGAGTCGTCAGAAAACTTTGATGAGCTTGCTTTACCCTTGGAAAAGACATCTGAAAATGAGATTCCAAAGAGAGACAGAACAATAATTGAGAAAACCCTCCATGAAGAGTTGCCCCCTGAAGAAAAAGATAAAATAAGCCTTAAGTACAAAATGCCTCTAAAAGAATTCATTTCCTTAAATGACGACTCTCTTAAGAATTTTTATATAAAAAACGGGTATGTATACCTAAATAGAGTACAAGTGATTGAGCTGTGGAAGAAGAGTTTCGAGAAAAACCTCGAAAAGGCAGTCAACATTCTTTATGATATCAGAGAAGAACTGCCTCACTACTACGTGGAACTTTATTCCCGGCTAAGCGAGCTTGCTCAAGAGTACTTTAAAGAGAGAGTTGAGAAATTCAGCACTACTGCTCAGCCTTTGCGTTTTGATATATTCCCCCCTTGTATTAAAATCGCAATGGGTGGAGTCCCGAGTGGATTGCGGAACTACGCTATAACTGTATTGCTGACTTCTTTCTTGAGCTATGCTAGGATATGCCCTAACCCCCCTAAAAGAGACGTTAGAGTGAAAGACTGTGTCAAAGATCTAAGGGTAATAAAAGAAGAAATTCTACCCTTGATAATTCAGGCTGGCAATAGATGCAAGCCTCCTCTTTTTCACGATCAGCCTAACGAGATCAAGAACATATGGTATCATCTAGGTTTTGGCTACACGCTGGAACCGACTTTAGAAGACAGTGGAAATTCAACATGGTATTTTCCCCCTAATTGTGAAAAAATACGTTCCAGTGCGCCCCAGCTCTGCAAGCCAGACAAAGACTGCAAGTACATCAGGAATCCACTGACATACTATTTGAGAAAGCTGTATCTGAGTAAGAAAAAGAACGAAGGTGAAGAGAATGAGCAGCCTCTTTAGGGAAGTCAGCAAGGAGGAGAGAACAAAATATTATTCAAAAGAGTGGAATCCAAAGAAAATTCCAAAGTTTATTTTGGACACCTTAGAGAATAGGGAGTTCGGATTCGACCATACTGGAGAAGGTCCCAATGACAGAAAAAATGCATTTCATGATATTAAAGATTTAGAAGACTATGTAAAAATTACAGCCCCCTATTCAATCTATTCCAGCGTAGCTTTATACAGTGATCCGAAAAATATGGATGGCTGGCTTGGAGCGGAGTTAGTTTTTGACATAGATGCAAAAGACCTCCCCCTAAAGAGGTGCAACCATGAAGCAGGAACTGTGTGTCCAGTATGTCTTGAAGATGCCAAGGAATTAGCCAGGGATACTCTCATTATTCTGAGGGAGGATTTTGGAGTTGAAAACATTCATGTTGTTTATTCTGGCAGGGGCTACCATATCAGGGTTTTAGATGATTGGGCTCTCGAACTGGACTCAAAAGCCAGGGAAAGAATTTTGAGCTATATATCCAGTGCCGAAGAAATAACTTTCGAAGATATCCAAGAAAGAAAAATACTGCTGTCATCTGGCTATTACCGGGTCTTTAGATTGAGGTTTGGTTATTTTATTAAGAGAATCACCGAACATCACCTGAGAAACATTGGTTTAAATAAGACGCAAATAAACCCAATAATGGAGAATAGAGATAATATATACGAAAATTTTGTAAAAAAAGCCCTATTGACCGCGTTTCCTCAGGGAGTTGGATACAAGACACTTTTAAGATTGTTCAGCTTATCCACAACATTTTCAAAAGCATATTTTGACGGAAGGGTAACTGTTGACGTAAAGAGGATTCTCCGTCTGCCTTCTTCTCTCCACTCAAAGGTAGGCCTTATTGCCACATATATAGGAAACAGCGAGCGAGAACTGGAATCCTTCAACCCATTTAAAGATGCTGTCCCCAAATTTAGAGAAAAAGAGGTTAGAGAAGCATACGAGCTGTGGAAGGAAAGCACGGAGGGTAACTCATGATCAACGGACGCACTAAAATAATAATCTCTATGGCTATATGGGGGAGTGTAGGAATTTTTGCTAGGTACTCAAATTTAAGCGGCTTGAAATTAGCCTTTTATAGAGTGCTTTTAGGCAGCCTAATCTTTCTGTTCTTCTACACCCTTAACGACTATAGATGGATCAAAAAAGCGTTCTCAGGAATAAAACCCAAATTGCACTTGGTATTTCTGCTCGGAGCTGTGCTTGGATTAAACTGGGTATTTTTCTTTTCCGCAGTTTTATACACAGACATAGCGAAGGCTACGCTTATTTACTACCTGGCCCCGGTAATAGTTGTTATACTCTCCGCGGCATTTCTCAAAGAGAAAATAACGACAAAAAGGATAGCCTTTATTTTCATGGCTCTTGTGGGAGCGTTTATAATAGGTACCCAGAGTGAAATTTCTCTTAAAAGTAAAGATTTTTTGGGGATAATTTTCGCATCTCTGGGAGCTCTGTTCTATGCTAGCGTAACTGTCTTGGGCAGATACCTAAGGGATATTGAAAGCTCATATCTCACTTTCTTCCAGCTCTTTTTTGCTGTGCTTGTTCTCTTCCCATTAGTGGTAGCTTTAGAAGGAATAAGTGCCTCCACGTATTCCCTATCTGTTGTTGGAATTATTGCAATAGTCCACACTGCGTTTGCTCTGCTGATTTATATGGACGGCCTAAAGGAAGTAGAAGCAAACGAAGCAGCTCTTTTAAGTTACATCGACCCTCTTAGTGCGGTTATATATGCAATGCTAATCTTCGGAGAAGTGCCCACCGTAAGAACAATAATAGGTGGAGCCTTAATCTTATTGGCCTCTCTCTTGGATCTAAAGATGAGGTGAGGGGCTATAGCCCGCCTTCTGTATTAAAGGGACATTCGACTAAGCGGCCTACCACGGGGCTCACACCGGGAACTCATCGCCCCTCTCTCGGCCTTGCACCCCGCGGGACGGCCGTTTCACCGCTCCCCCTCAAATCGTCTGCGGGTTAGCTCGGGAGCTCTCGCGAGCTCCCTTCACCGCTTTCATTCTCATCTTTGAGGGGACGTGTCGTTTCTGCGCCGTTGCCCTCCCTCTCGGGAGGTGCCTTACGGCACCGCGGCCCCGGTGCGGTGGGCGGAACTTCCTCGGGTCAAAGACCCGACAGTCCCAGCCCCCTCACCTTGTTAAGATTTAAAGAAAAGAGATTATAAAGATTTGGCTATTTTTTGGGTAGTTCATTATATTCTCTAATTTCAGGCTTTTTGGGCTTTTTGAACTTGCCCAATGGAGACCTTCTTCTTGGTCTGGGTCTTTCTCTTTTTCTTGAGCTTTTAGGTTTTGAGTAGTAACCAAACAAGAGCAAGAAAAACAGCACAAGCAGCACTATTACAACATAGTATTTTAGTGGAGTCCCCTCAGGAGAAGCCGGGCTGGTGGAAAGGGGTGTTGATGAGGAAGAGCTCTGGGTTGAAGAGGTGATTGTAGAACTTGGAAGTTCCAGCTTTAGGGTTCCCTGGACTTTCTGTTCTTTCCCATTACTCTCTAGAGAAATTTCATAACACCCTAGTTCCCATTAGATCGTTAGAGTTATAAGCACTTAAGTCTTTTGGTTGATTGGTGGTTGTTATGAACTTTCAGCAGGAAATCCTGATCATAAAATCCGAAATCTATCCGATAATCAGCAAACACTACCCGAAAAACACTCACAGGGAAATAATCAGCCTCTACGACCTAATAACCTTCGCAATACTAAGCACACTTGCACTTTAACGGAGTTTACAAGCACGCTTACAGAGTCCTAATCGAAGAAATGAAAGCTGTTCCCCAAAATCAGGTACAACAAACTAACAGAACGCTTGAACAGGCACGAAAAACTCCTGCTCCTAGCGCAGGAAGAATTATTCAAA
>NZ_KE387145.1:42571-102317 GCF_000430485.1 Thermococcus sp. PK | reverse complement strand
CCATTAGATCGTTAGAGTTATAAGCACTTAAGTCTTTTGGTTGATTGGTGGTTGTTATGAACTTTCAGCAGGAAATCCTGATCATAAAATCCGAAATCTATCCGATAATCAGCAAACACTACCCGAAAAACACTCACAGGGAAATAATCAGCCTCTACGACCTAATAACCTTCGCAATACTAGCACACTTGCACTTTAACGGAGTTTACAAGCACGCTTACAGAGTCCTAATCGAAGAAATGAAGCTGTTCCCCAAAATCAGGTACAACAAACTAACAGAACGCTTGAACAGGCACGAAAAACTCCTGCTCCTAGCGCAGGAAGAATTATTCAAAAAACACGCCAGAGAATACGTTAGAATACTGGACTCAAAGCCCATTCAGACCAAGGAGTTGGCCAGAAAAAACAGGAAGGAGAAGAAGGGTTCTTCAGAAATCATCTCTGAAAAGCCCGCAGTTGGGTTTGTTCCCTCTAAAAAAAGTTTTACTATGGGTACAAGCTGACCTGTTACTCTGATGGAAATTTGCTGGCTTTACTGTCTGTTGATCCGGCGAATAAGCATGATGTGAGTGTTGTCCGGGAAAAGTTCTGGGTGATTGTTGAGGAGTTTTCTGGCTGTTTTCTGTTTTTGGATAAGGGTTACGTTAGTAGAGAACTTCAGGAGGAATTCCTGAAGTTTGGCGTTGTTTACACGCCGGTGAAGCGGGAGAATCAGGTTAGTAATCTGGAGGAGAAGAAGTTTTACAAGTACTTGTCTGACTTTCGCAGGAGGATTGAGACTTTGTTTTCGAAGTTTTCTGAGTTTCTTCTGAGGCCGAGCAGGAGTGTTAGTTTGAGGGGGTTGGTTGTCAGGATTTTAGGGGCGATTCTGGCCGTGAATCTGGACAGATTATACAACTTCACAGGTGGTGGGAACTAGGGTTTCATAACCTATTTCTCCTAGTGGCAGCTCTGTGATGAACTCCACCTCATTGTTCCCTGGAGATAGGGTAATATCTTTAGAGCTTTTTAGTATCGTACCGTTAATGCCAAAGAAGCTGTAGGATAATGTTCCCTTTATCTCGCGAGGGTTCCTATTGCTAATTTTTACCAAAAACTTTACTTGCCCTTTATTTGGAGCTAGTGAGAGCTTCTGATAAGAAACATTTTCAATCCTTGGATATGCCAAGACCTCGTAACTGGATGAGCCCTGATCGAGTTCTATGTGTCCAAAAGATATTTTACCTATTATTTTCCTGCTGCCCGGCGGTAAAGGCGGTATTTGTATTTTCGCAATATTGCTCCCTTTAGTAAGGATAATCTCCTCGGTTTGGTTGTATATGCGCTCGTTGTTGGCCCCATATACTTCAAGGGTAAGATTCACCGGGATAATCCTCTCAGACAATATTGTAAAATAAGCAGTGTTAGATTCGTCTTCCATTATCTGAGTTCTCTCTAGAGATATATCAACTAAATCAACTCCAAAGTACACATAAAAATTCTTTGAGAACAAATACGTCCCCTTTGGATATGTAAGGACATATACTAACTTGTATTCTCCAGAAGGGAGTTCATATGGGATTGAAATGCCCACTTGAACTAAGTTCTCCCCCGGTGTGAGAGTTACTGCTATATCTTTCTTAAGATAGTGTTTTCCGTTTTGCTCTAGATACAAACTTCCGCTCACATATACTGGGGAATTTTTGAGATTATAAATCGTTGAGTGTACTTCTAATGTCTCTCCGTTGAATACGTGAAAAGTTGAAATTCCCCGTTCTTTTATTTGCACAGTGGTTTCTTTAACTACCAGCGGAATATCTGTAATCTCAAGTGAAATGGGGACCGTAATAATGTCTGTTTCTCCCGATCCCAAAAACCCCCAAAAGACTATGAACAGAGTATACCTACCCACCTCTACGCTTTCATTAACATAGATTTTGTATCGTAAAGTTCTTGTTTCATTAGGTTTCCAATATGTATATATAACTCCAGGAGATATAAGTTCCCCCGTGGGTTTATAGAGCTCCAGGCTGATACCAGAAACCTCCCTATTGTTTTCATCAACTACGTAATATCTCCGGTAGCTTACCACTTGAAATTCCTTGTCTCCGTTGTTCATAATGGTGAGAATGCCTTCTTTATAGTCCCCTGACACTATAGTGACTCTATCTTCCCTTGTCGAGAGAAACAGATACTGAGAAGACACCAAGGAAGATAGCATCAATAATATTAGGGTAATAGTTGAGATAATCCTCTTCATAACCATTCCCCCAAATAATTTGTAGTCAGACAAATATAAAGTTTCACATTATAACCAATAAAACGCCCAAAAGTGTGAATACTATAAAAAACAACAAACTTATTCTGTATAACGCTAATTTTGAAAACTGGTTTCTAACTAATGCTGCTATTATAATGAGTAAAACACCGTAAAACGTAGCAAATATCCCAAGTGCTTTCTTCACGTCAACGTGTAAAATGAGAAGAATACCCAATACCGCTCCCGCAAAGACTGTTATATGGGGGATTGTGAACATGTAATAATGGAGCAGAATTTTGTTTTCATCCATATTACTCACCAAACCTACTCCAACATGTCTATTATAAAGGCATAGGTCGTTGTTGTAGGCAATTTTTTCCGAATTTCCGGAATGAGATAACGGGGGAGTATCACTTCACTTTTTTCTTCTAACATATCGTAGGTTCCGAGTATCTTTTCAATAACCTTGACCGCAGCTTTTCCCCTGACCCTGAAGTAGCCATGCCATGTTGGAGTAATTTCGAGTATTATAGGCAGAGAAAGAGACCCATGTTCATCACTATCGAGTAAAGTGCTGAGGTACTTCAACTCGTCTTTCTTGAAAAAATGAAACTGGCCGTCCCTAAGCTGTACTTTAGGCTCGTCCTCCTCAAGGAGAACCTTAAGGCTCTTTCTACTTTTTGGTAAGTGGAAATTTAGACGAGAGAGTTCTTTCTGGAGTAGTTCGTCTTCCGTAGGCATGTATTATTTCTTTGTGGAAGAGAATAAAAACTTTCCTTTCGAGCATCATAGACAAGAGGGAATCAAATTTTCATCCAACGAAACAGTTTTTAGACACGTGTGTGATATAATCCAACCTAATTGCCATTTTGCCAATAGTTCAGTAGAAAGGCTTATATTATGAATATTGTATTAAGTTGCATGTTTAATAATGAAAATGTTATCAAAATAGGTGGGATAAAAATGAACGAGATTAAATCCTTCATCAGATATGATTCAAACAAGCCCAAGTTTCTGCAACTAATTTTTGTTGACATAAATGGTGCCCCAAAAGGAATGGAGGTTCCGATTGAACGGTATGAAGAGGCCGTTACTGAGGGAATATCCTTTGATGGGGCTTCAATTCCAGGATTTCAGGGACTAGAGGACAGTGACCTCCTTTTCAAAGCAGATCCTACCACTTACGTTGAAGTCCCGTGGGAAGGAATTGCAAAGGTATTCGGATATATCTACAAAGATGGAAAGCCCTACTATGCTGATCCAAGAAGGATACTTGGTTCAGTCGTAGAAGAACTGGAAAAGATGGGGATAACAGCCTATATAGGAGTTGAGCCGGAGTTTTATCTCTTTGAGAAGAACGGGTCGTGGGAGCTCAAGCTTCCTGATGGGGGAGGATATTTCGATCTTGTTAATCTGGACAAAGCGAGGGAAATGAAGAGAGTCATAGCCCATTATATGCCTGCGTTCAAGTTAATCCCCGAAGTTCTACACCATGAAGTCGGTCCGGGACAGCATGAAATAAATTTCCGCTTTGCAGATGCCTTAACAACTGCCGATAACATAGTCAGGTTCAAGTACTTAGTTAAAGCAGTTGCAGAAAGTTACGGCCTTTATGCCACATTTATGCCAAAACCCCTTTTCGGAAAGCCCGGCAATGGAATGCATATGCACATAAGCCTCTGGCAAGATGGGGAGAACATCTTCAGGGGAGAAAAAGGATTAAGTGACGATGCTCTTTACTTCATTGGAGGCGTTTTAAAGCACGCAAAAGCTTTAACGGCAGTAACTAACCCCACTGTTAACTCATACAAACGTTTAGTGCCAGGATACGAGGCTCCAGTATATATCTCGTGGGGATACAAAAACAGGAGTGCTCTAATAAGGGTTCCTGCGTATGTGGGCAATGGGGCAAGGATAGAATACCGCTGTCCTGACCCAAGTGCAAATCCGTACCTTGCGTTTGCAGTTATTTTAATGGCTGGTATTGATGGAATAAAGCATAAAATCGAACCGTTTGCTTATGTGGAAGAGAACGTATATGAGATGGGAGAAAAAGAAAGGTGGTCTCTAGGAATAGATGTTTTGCCTACTACTTTGGAAGAAGCCCTCGGAGAACTAAAGAGGGACAAAGTAATTAGAGATGTCCTTGGAAAGGCTTATCACAACTTCATGGAATACAAAACAAAGGAATGGGAGGCCTATCAGAGATACTTAGAAAAGAACGGGATTAACAGAAGGACAATAAAGGTTACAGAATGGGAACTTGAGCGCTACTTCTATGTTTGATCTTTCTCATTTCTTTCTTCTATGTGGAGCATGAGAGAACCTAAAATTATTAATATGGCTCCAATCACTTGTTTGGTTGTTAGGATTTCGTGGAACAGGAAATATGCGAGAAGTAAGGCAACTACAGGTTCCACTGTAGCAATTATCGATGCTCTGCTGACTTCTATTTCTTTAAGTGCGGTGTTGTATAAAATATATGCTAAGAATGTTGGGAAGAACGCCAGTCCAAAAAGGTAGGGTAAAGAAGACAGAGGGATTTTAAAATTTGAAAACGGCGCTAGGAAAAGAGCTCCAAAGCCTATTGTGTAAAGAAGAGCCTCTTCAGGTTTTTCATTTCTTACAGCAAGTTTTGCTAGGATTCCATAGAGGGCATATGTAAGTCCCGATAAAAGTCCCAGTACTACGGCCACCCTGCTCACATTTTCCCCATTGGGATTAACAACTAGAAGGACCCCCATTATTGCCATTAGAAGTGCTGCGAGCTTTATGGAAGTGATTTTTTCACCAAAAATGAAATATCCCAGTATCGTGGAATAAACCGGGGCGGAATACAGTAGAAGGACTGCCAAAGACACTGATGAAATTTTAACAGTGTAGAAATACAATATGTAAAACAAGAACACTGCAAAAAACCATAAAACGCATAAAAAGGCAATCTATGCTTTTTAACCTGAAGACCTTGGGAGAGATTATACACAAAAAGAAGTCCAAACGCTATGATTGCCCTGTAGAATGTTATCGTAAAAGGATCCAATCCAAAGCCATAGAGCAGTTTAGCAAAAATACCAAGGGTTCCCCACATACTCGCGGCTAAAAAGACGAGTAGGTATCCCTTTTTCACTGCATATCACCGCTAAATTTCTGGTCCTATTGGAAGTCTCCTTTTGTGCTCACTTCTTTTGACAAGATTCTCAACATGTTTAACTTTCTCTATTGGCACGTTTAGTTCTTCAGCAATTTTGTTCTTTTCCATTTTTAAATCCACTAGCCTATAGAGGATTTCGTCGAGGAGCTGGTAGCTGATTCCAAGGTCATCTTCGTCGCTTTGTCCTTCCCATAAGCCGGCACTTGGTTTTTTATTTATTATCCTCTCAGGGACTCCCACCCTCTTGGCAATTTCCCAAACTTCCGTTTTGTAAAGGTTGATTAAGGGCGCATAGTCACTAGCTGCGTCTCCCCATTTTGTGAAATACCCCGTCAAGAATTCGCTTTTATTGGAGGTTCCCAAAACAAGATAATTTTTTGAGTTCGCATAAGCATACAAAATTACCATCCTGGTTCTTGACATCAGATTCCCTTTGGAAACTCTGTCAAGCTCAAATCCAATGCTCTTTTCAAACTGATCCACTATTTCTTTTATGTTGATGAGCTTGTGCTCGATTCCAAGTTCTTTACATACCAACAAAGCATCATCAACGTCCTGATTTATGTAGTAGGGCAGAATAAGGCCAAGCACCCTTTCTTTTCCAAGTGCCTTTGTGGCAAGATAAGCCACGGTTGCGCTGTCTACACCGCCGCTGATTCCTAAAACCACTCCCTTGACTTTGGATTCCTCAACTTTTTCCTGGATAAAAGAAATCAACATGTTTATGACTTTTTCGTAGTCTAAGAACCTCATTTTTCCTTCCTCCGTTTTTGTTGTAGTTTGTTTTCTTTTAAAGATTCTAGAAAACTGAAATACCCCCTAATTGCTAAGACACTTCCCACTATCATTATGAAAAGGGCGGGAAAGCTTAGATAGGCATAGGGGTAATCGACCCATTTTACAGTATAAGAGTACGTGACCTCCCCACTTTCGACAAAGATCAACACTCTTGAAGTAGAGTCAAGAGTGAGCAGTTTGCTATTCCCTGTCAAAGTATAACTTGCCCCGTTACCATCTGCAATTATCCTGACCAATGCATTATCAGAGGACATCTCAAGAGTTCTATTAACAACATCAATAAAGTCTTCCATTTCTCCCCCCAGAGTGTAGTTACCGGGTTTCCACGTCCCAGTCCAAGTTTCTTCTCTGAGAACATTATACGATGCCCCCAAAGACATTACAAGCGCTATAAAAAGCAATATGAATCCCACTTTGATTGGAGGATAAGTAAGACCATCTCGAAGTTTAGTCATTAAGATCACCCTCAAACTAAGAAAGAAAAGTGGAAATATAAAGATTAATACTTTCCAGCTAAGTGACACTCAACCCAGTGGTTGTGCTCGTATTCTATCAGTTGTGGATGTTTGGTATCACAGAGTCCTTTCTCCATGTAAAGACATCTTGGGTGGAATCTGCAGCCCGGAGGAATGTTTGCAGCGTTTGGAACTTCACCCTTAATTGGAATCTCTTTGATTATGTTTCTTCTCTCTGGAATTGGCTCTGGTACCGCTGCAAGTAGGGCTCTTGTGTAGGGGTGTATTGGGTTGTCAATTACTACTTTTGCAGGCCCCATTTCGACGATTCTTCCCAAGTACATAACGGCGATATGGTCAGCGAAGTATCTGGCTGTTGAGAGGTCGTGGGTGATGTAGAGGTATGTAACACCCATCTTTTCTTTGAGCTCTTTCATTAATTCAAGAACCTCTGCTCTAATTGAAACATCAAGCATTGAAACCGGCTCATCAGCCACTATAAACGTTGGATTAAGGATTAAAGCTCTTGCGATAGCTACTCTCTGTCTCTGACCTCCCGAGAGCATGTGTGGGTGTCTTCCCACATAGTCTTCGGGTGGAACGATTTTGACCATTTCAAGCGCCTTGTAGATGAGCTCTTCTCTCTCTGCTCTTGTTTCACCGATTCCGTGAATAAGGAGTGGTTCTTCCAATACATCGTATATTCTGAACCTCGGGTTCATTGAGGAGAATGGATCCTGAAAGACCATCTGGACTTTTCTTCTATATGCCTTAATCTCCTCTTGAGTTTTGAGTTCTGTTACATCCTGTCCCTCAAGATAAATCTTTCCATCTGTGGGTTCTAACAGCTTCATTACTAGTTTTCCAGTGGTCGTTTTTCCACATCCACTCTCTCCTACCAGTGCAAAGACTTCCTGTTTGTAAACTTCAAAGCTAACGCCATCTACCGCTCTGACGAACCTAGGGGGCTCTCCTCTAAGTCCTGCTAGGAATCCTCTCCTAACAGGGAAGTATTTCTTGAGGTTCTCAACTTTTAACACAGGTTCCGCCATTTTTCATCCCTCACAACAACCAGCATGCAGCATAGTGATCTTTATCAACTTTCTTCATTTCTGGGATTTGCTCTTTACATTGTTGCGTTGCGTATGGACATCTTGGGTGGAAGCGACATCCACTGGGTGGGTGTATTAGGTTGGGTGGTTGTCCGGGTATAAACTCGAGCCTCTCGACATCCTCATGCAATCTTGGGATTGCTGCTAGGAGTTTTTGGGTATACGGATGAGCTGGTTCATAGTATATCTTTTCGCTGTCTCCAATTTCCACTATTTTTCCTGCATACATTATTGCCACTCTATCGCTTATCTCCGCAAGAATGCTCAGATCGTGGGTAATGAATATCATCGATAGACCCAGTTCTTTTTTCAGCTTCTTCATAAGGTTTATGATCTGAGCTTGGACAACTACGTCCAAAGCTGTCGTTGGCTCATCCGCAATGACGACTTCTGGTTCGAGGAGCAATGCAGTAGCAATAACAACTCTCTGCTTCATTCCACCACTGAGCTCGTGTGGATATCTATAAACTATCTCCGGGGCAAGTCCAACTAGCTCTAGGTATCTCATGGCTCTATCTAAGGCTTCTTCCTTTGACATGCCTTTGTGATATATTAGTGGTTCTATCATTTGGTATCCGATGGTATAAACTGGGTTTAGAGCGTTCATGGCACCCTGGAATATCATTGAGATTTTCTGCCACCTAATTTCTTTCCTGAGGACATCTTCGGGTAATCCAACTATCTCTCTGCCGTCAATCTTGATGCTTCCTCCAACGATTTTTCCTGGTGGAGTGGGCATTCCCATTAAAGTGAAACCAAGCGATGATTTTCCACATCCACTCTCACCTGCAAGTCCTAGAACCTCTCCTTTCTTGAGGTCAAAGCTTATGTCATCGACTGCTCTCACCATACCCCTGTTAGTGAAGTAATACATCTTAAGGTTGCGAACTTCAAGGACATTTGTCATTTTTACCACCACCTCATAGCCTCTTCAGTCTTGGGTTAAGCACTCTGTCAAGGGCAGTACCGATAAGTACGAAAGTCAATCCAACTAGAGCTATTGCAAGTCCAGGTGGAATAACCCACCACCAGTACCCATTCACCGCAGCACCTGCAACTTGTGCGTCGTGGAGTATTTGTCCCCATGTAACTGCAGTTGGATCACCTAATCCAAGGAAGCTAAGAGATGCCTCCGAAAGGACTGCACTTGGGACACTGAGTGCCATCTGGGCGAATGCATATGGAAGAAGTTGCGGCACCATGTGCTTGAAGATTATTCTTCCAGTTCCAGCACCAAGTGCCTTCGCGGCCTCAACGTACGTCTGCTCTTTAATCTGGAGTGCCATACTTCTAGCAACTCTCGCTATTCCTACCCATCCAAAGAGTACAAGCAGTACTACTATCTGCCAAAGCTTTATGTGGCCTCCAAAGTAAGCACCCATAAGTATAAGTATCGGAAGGCTTGGAATTGACGCCATGAATTCTTGGAACCTCATCATAAGTTCGTCACTCCATCCTCCAAGGTATGCACTTGTAACACCATAAAATATTCCCACTATGACACTAAACACTGCCACTGATATACCGATCACAAGAGACACTCTCGAACCCCAGATAATACCCGCAAGTAAATCTCTGCCCTTAAAATCTGTTCCAAGCTTACCGTAGGTTCTTCCTGTGAAAATAATTTTGGCATTCTCAAAGGACACACTGCTTCCTTCCGGAACATTTACGAGGATTGTGAATGTGTATGTGCCGGTAAGTGGCGTAGGTGCCTCAAGGATATTCTCATTGAGTTCTCCGAAGATAACTTTAGTCGCGTCCATGAGAGTTTTATACTGGAATTCTTGAATGGGATCAACATAAATGCCCTCTGACTTAATCCACTTGATCAAGTTGTCTCTAACTTGAGGATGAGACCCCAGCTGAAGGACAAGACTACCGGAAAACTTGTAGTTTTCCAGCAGTGTTATCTTACGGCCATCTGGCCTCTCCACCATAACACTAATGGAAAGCTTACCTCCAGAGGCATCCCCGGCAAGATCCTTTATTACAATATCCTGTGGGGGAATATCATACTCGTTGTTGTAGGATACCTTTATGAGATACCCTGAATCTGTCTTGGTGATTAAGTTTTGGAGTTCATCGCCCGTTATTGCTAAGGGGGTAGCCATTTTTTGACTTGATAAGGCATTAATCCAAGTAGGAGGCACATTTTTGGGATTGTCTAACCAAAAACCCTGCCACTTCTCAGGAATGTCGGGGGAGGTTAATATCGGGGCTGCAGCGGCAGTAAATACAAACAGGAAGAGCAACACTATACCAAGTAGACCAGATTTTTGTCTTCTGAAATCATACCAGAACTCCGAAAGTGAGTCTTTAACATCAACCCATCTCATTACTTCTCACCTCACACGTTTTGTGAAGCACCGACTTTGACTCTTGGATCAAGGAATCCATAAGTCAAATCTGCAAGAATTACTCCGCTAAGGTAAAGTAGCACGTTTACGAAAGTTAGACCCATAATAAGATTTGTCTCGTTGGTCTCGATAGCAATCCAATAAACCCTACCCATTCCTGGCCAGGTAAAGACGCTCTCTGTAATTATAGCACCTCCAAGAGAACCAAGTAGACTGAAGATAATCATGGTTACAACTGGTGGTGCAGCGGCTCTAAGAGCGTGACCATATATTACCTTTCTTTCAGGCACACCCTTTGCCCTTGCAGCCATTATAAAGTCTTCCTGCATTGTACCTATCATAATGTTTCTAATAACCCATGCCCAAGCTCCAAAGGAAACTATAACAATTGTAGCTACGGGAAGGGTCATACGCTTGAGAAGATCAACTATATGAGCCCAACCCGTAAGGTTAGGGTCTGGAATTGCCCTAGATGGGAACCAGCCTAACTTAAATGAGAATATGAGTAGCATTATCATTCCAAACCACCACATTGGAATACTGCTCATAATTAATGCTAAGACTGAAAGTGCCCTGTCAAAGAAGCTGCCAACCATCTGGGCTGCTTTCACGCCAAGGAGTATTCCAAGGGTTATAATGATTATCTGTGCTGTAGTAAAAAGCTGGATTGTACGGGGAATAGCTACCTTGAGAATTGCCATAACGTCCTTTTCAGATCCAAAAACTGGGTTTTTAGTTTTTCCAAAGTTAAGGGTTATAGTGTTTTTGAAGTAGTACTGAACTCTCCACCAGTATGGTTTATCGAGGTGATACTGACTTCTGTAGTGCGCAATTCTTCCCTCTCTCCAGGCATCTGGATCATCAGGAATTCTCCCCCGTTGTTGGAGGCTTTGGAATTCAGCATTCACTTGTTGAACTATTGTGTTCTCCAAGTCTTTTTCAGCGACCTTAACGAAAAGGGCCGACATCACAAGTGTAACTATGGCTAAAACTACAAGAGCGTTTAGTATCCTAATGACCAAATATCTACCAAACCCCATCCAGTTCCCTCCTATACTTTTGTTGTACTATGGGACTCATTTTTGATCATCATCTTTTTCTGTTCTGTAAAACTTTCTTTAAATACTTTTTGGATCAACAACTATCATCATTATCATATCCAAATAACATCAATGGATACATCTGACCATTTCACTAAGAATTTGCCTAAACAAAGCAAACGTGAGTACATAACTTGTTTATCGCGAGACTATCAGAAGAGTACCACATAGACAACGTTACAAAAAGATAAAATTTAAAGAAAAGAGGAAACCTCACTTCTTCTTTCTGAGAAGGAGCGGGATAACTGCAAGGGCTACGATTGCCGCTGGACCACAAATTCCTCCAGTTTCTTCTGTTGGGCTTGAGGAGCTTGTGGTGGTTGGAGTGGTTGTGGTAGGTGTAGTAGTTGTTGGCGGGCTTGCTAGCTTAGCACTTCTGAGAGACCACGAGGCCGCAAGACCTGCAACTGGGTCAACGATTTCAATCTTAACCCTCTTATTCACGGCATAGAACTCCCAGTTCTCATAGAGGAAGACCCTATAGCTTTCGTAGATACCGATGGCAGTGCCGAGTCTGTTGAAATCCCAGTACTTGCCCTCGCTATCCATCTTTACGCCCTTGTTCTCACCCGCGAGTATAACAACAGCAAAGTCGTCGGCAGTCCAGTTGAGGAGGGGCTGAATCTTGTCAATTGTGTTGTAGTAGTCAAGACCGAGTTTGCTTAGACCCGTAGCAATATCCCCGCCACCAAGGTACTTAAGAACTTCTTCAAGTGTGGCTCTTTGGGTGTTCTCTGGGCTCCACTTCCAGCCTACACGGCCCGGAGCATACCAGCTGCTTGAATAGTACTGCATGATTCTGCCTATTGAGAACTTCACGTTGGTTGAGGAAACCCAACCCTCGGTGTAGAAGTTCCACTGGTAGGAGCTTGGGTCAGCGGTGTAAACCATACCGTTCGCAGTTCGTCTGTCCATAATCTTTGCCTCTGCTTCAATACCTGCCTTTGGTAGAATTTCATTAACTACATATAGAGCAATGTCTTTTCTCTCGTCTTCGGTACGACCAATACCAACGATCTTTACTGGCTCACCTTCGAAGTACCACTTACCGTTAACTTTTTCAAGTTTGTATCCCATCTTAGCAAGCTCTTGTGCAGCCTCTTGCATTCCTTCCTCAATCAGTTGAAGTGCGAACGCTTCGTCGGGTTGTTCAGAGAGGTCGTAAGCCTCAACAACTGATTGGATGTACTCATAACCAGTCTCGCTGGATACCCATGGGGTGTACATTGCACCAGCACTACCCTGGAAGATGTTCTGGGTAACGTGTGCCCTACTTATAAGGTATTGGAGACCAAACCTAACCTTCCTAACTGCAAATGGGTTGAAGTACTTCTTGTCACCAACAGTAATCACGTATGGGTTATCTGGGTCGTGAACTGGGTTGAAAACAAGGTCACCGAATGCAGAGGTACTCTTATAAAGGTCAATGCTCTTCCTTTGCTCCTCGCTAAGGCCGGTAAACTTGTAGGCTGGGAATGGATACCACAGGATATCATAAGTGCCCCTGGCGACTTCCAAGATGGCAGTGTCAGGGTTCTGGAGACCATAAATCTCAATGGTCTCAAAATATGGCTCAACCCTGTACTGGTCTTCCGCAAATGCTGGGACAGTCCACTTGTCAAACTTCTCAAGCTTCAGATAAAGGTTCTCCGGCTGGTATTCAGCTACATAGTATGGGCCTTGGCCAATGACGGCATGACCATATTCGTCAATAAAGCTGGCTATTGCATCATAAACACTCTTGGCGGCATTTTCATCCTCAATATACTCCTTGAGGAACTCTGGAATTGGCTTGGTGTTCTTGAGCTCGAGAAGCTTCTCTTTTATGGCTTGAGCGTGGTTGGGGTTGATCTGGTCAAGCTGTTCTACAGTTTCAGTTGATTCACTCCAGGAGTACTTCTCGTTGTGAGCGACGAGCTCGCTCATCGCATACCAGAGCTGCCAGGGAGTTCCAGTGAACGGAACAACGTAGGCTGCAGTCATTATTTCGCTGGCGGGGAAGAAGTAGTTGTGGTAAACGTCGAAGACCATCCTGTCATCAGTCTGCTCGACGAGCTTGAGACCGAGAATGGTGTTCATGCGCTCGCCACTCCAATCAGCCTCACTGGTATCGTAGTATGGGTCGTCGTCACCGTCCTGGTTAATCCACTCCCACTCCCAGGCGAGGCTGTACATGACGTCTGCTGCGCTAACCTTGTGGCCAGTGTGGAAGTACGGCCTGTCACACTCGATTCTCACGTAGGTCTTGGCAGTTTCGCCGGCGTGAGCGGCAACCCAAGTGTCCGTGGTTGAGTTAAAGATTACTGCATCCTCCGGCACCGTCACGTCGCTCTTGTAATCGACGACGTGGCAGTGATACGGGTGTGGGACACCATCAATTCCGTAGGGGAAACCACTGTCGAAGACGAGGTCTGCAATTCTCCTTGAATAAGTGTCACGGTAACCGTTGGAGCTTGGGTTCCAGACACCCATGAAGAGGGCACCAGTTGAAGAGTATATAACAGTCTTCAGGACTTTGTCGTCCTCTGCTGCAGCAACTGGCCTAGCTACTGGGCTTGCTATCAAACTTAACAACAACAAAATTGCAAAAAACATTTTCAATTTTTTCTTCATTCACTTCGGCCTCCTTACATTTTTCCTTCAATACTGCATGCCTTAGTGTATAATGGCATAAGAATATACATCAAAAGACCTATTTAAGAGTTACGCTTCTGTAAAACTAGGCGTAGTTATACCGGGCCAAAACAAGACCTAAAGGAAAACTAAGTACTTAATGCACGTTAAAATTGCTTTGTGACGCATATAACCTCATGAAACTTGAAAAGAGAGCCATGTTCCAATATAACTGGCATGACAGCTTTTAAAATAGCGCAGAAATCGGGAAAAAGCGTTTGAACACTTTTTAAATATTTTAACTACCCGGCTTTTTAGGATTTAACTTGTTATCCAAAGGCTCGTCAATTCTCGACATAAAGCTTGAACATTTGACAAAAAATAAACCGAAAATCCAATTTTACCTGTAGGCAAGGTTAAGACGGTGATACTCATGAGGGGGGAGTGGGAAACCAATCGATAAAGAAAAAGAAATGGGCTATTCTGAAATCGAAATTTTAGGTGAAATTTTGAGGGAAGGACTATACTGGGCTTATATGGGTCGATCCTTCGAAGTGCTACCGTTTTTGAGGGGTTTACTCCAAACTCTTTCTGTATTGTTGGTAATGCTGGAGTCAGCATTGCTTCGGTGTACATAACTAGCAGAGGAAGGATTACCACGACCAGCATTGCCCTCTTGGCATAGGCAATGTCATAGGTTCCCTCGTTTCTCGCAACTTTCATTTTCATCACCGATGTATCGGTTGATATATGGTTTATAAAAGTTAATAATTGGTCAGGAATTAAAGATATGATTTGGAAGAGTGTAGAAAGAATGCTGTTGTTCCGGCAATCCAAACGAGGCTAAATACACCTGCGGAAATCTGAGGACTTTGAGAATTACATTGGGCGGGCATATGATTAGGCAAAGGAGCTTTGTCTAAAGAGAACGATACTGTCAGAATAAGCTATAGGGCACAGGTTTAGGTTAGAGTTATAAACACTCCTCATGAATTCTTAACATGCATCCACTTTTAAAAAAGGCCATAGAAGAAAAGTTCGGGGGCCTTAATGAGCTCCAAATAAGGGCTTTTGAAGAAGTTAGCTCAGGGAAGAGCGTTTTAATCGTAGCACCCACAGGAAGTGGAAAAACCGAGGCTGCTGTGCTTCCTGTTTTTAACGCAATTTTAGAAGAAGGATTGGCCCCTGTTTCTGCTCTCTACATTGCTCCATTGAAAGCCCTCAATAGGGACTTACTGGATAGATTGCTGTGGTGGGGGGAAAAGCTCGGACTCAATGTGGAGGTCAGACATGGGGACACATCATCGTACAAAAAAGCCCAGCAGGTGAAAAACCCTCCCCACCTGCTCATCATAACCCCCGAAACGCTCGGAGTAATACTCACGATGAAGTCTTTTCGAAAAGCCCTCAAAAACATTAAGTTTGTGGTGATTGACGAGATAGTGGAGCTTGTTGACAACAAAAGGGGCGTCCAGCTCAGCCTGTCCCTCGAGAGGCTTGCTGAAGTTGCAGATTTTCAGAGAATTGGCCTTTCGGCAACCGTTGGGAACGAAGAGGAAATCAAAGCATGGCTCAAAGCCGATGTTGTCGTAAAGCCAAAGATTGAAAAGGACTACAAAATTAAAGTCCTCTTTCCGCAGCCTGATGAGAAAGATCTTGAGCTCTCCAACAGCTTAAGCATTTCTCTCGACGTTGCCACAAGGCTGAGGGTTCTCTGGGAGATAGTGGAAAAGCATGAGAGAGCATTGATTTTCACAAACACGAGGCAGTTCGCTGAGATTCTTGCCCACCGATTGAAAGCGTGGGGCAAACCGGCAGAAGTTCATCATGGCAGTCTTTCACGAGAAGCGAGGATAATTGCAGAGAGGGCTTTGAAAGAAGGCAAGATAAAAGCCCTCGTGTGCACATCTTCCATGGAGCTTGGAATTGATATCGGAGATGTGGACGTTGTAATCCAATATATGAGCCCAAGACAAGTAAACCGGCTTATTCAGAGAATAGGTAGAGCTAAGCACAGGGCGGGGGAGGTTAGTGAGGGCTACATCATTGCCACAAATGTTGAGGATTATCTTGAAAGCCTGGTAATAGCTCAGAGGGCACTTGAAGGCAAGCTTGAGGCAGTGAAGCCATATGAAAACGCCCTTGACGTTCTCGGGCATTTTATTGTGGGCCTTTTAATAGAACACAGAAGATTGCCAAAGGAAGTTCCCTTTGAGATCGCAAAGAGGGCTTATCCCTACAGGAATCTGAAGTGGGAGGAGTATGGCGAAGTTTTGAACATGTTGAGTGAGGCAGGTTTAATCGGCTATGATGAAGAGAAGGGCCTTCTCTACCTGAGGAGAGGAGCTTATCGGTATTATTACGAGAACCTTTCCACGATTCCGGATGAGATCAGCTATAGAGTTTTCGACATAAAAAGCGGGAGGATAATTGGCCGCTTGGACGAGAGCTTTGTTATGGATCTTGAAGAGGGCATGGAGTTTATAATGCACGGCAGGAGCTGGATTCTGCTGGGGATTGATGAAGAGTCGAGGCTGCTGAAAGTAAGGGAAAGCAAGAGTCTGGAAAGTGCTGTACCGAGCTGGGAAGGAGAAATGATTCCCGTCCCCTTTGAAGTGGCCCAGGACGTTGGAAGGCTAAAAAGAGAGCTTCTTTTCGATTTTAACTCCGGTAAGGCATTTATCTCCAAGGTCGATTTCAACGATGAGGAACTCGACCTTGCCCTTTCAATCCTAAAGAAGCAGGAGCCTTTGGGCACTGACAGGGACATTGGAGTAGAATCCCTCCCAAAGGCGTTAATTATCCATGCAGATTTTGGAAACAAAGCTAACGAAGCCATCGGAAGGTTTCTTTTGGCTTTCTTGGCTGCAAAATATGGAAAAGTTTTCTCCATGAAGGCGCAGGCTCATGTAATAGTTATTAATTCGCCCTTCCAGCTCAATCCGGGTGAGATTAAGGAGTATCTCCTTCAAGATGCGAGGGCGCTTCCCTTTGTTCTTTCTAAGGCAGTGAGAGACAGCCCGGCTTACAGGTGGAGAATGTTAAACGTAGCGAAAAGAATTGGGGCATTGCGGAGAGATGCAAAGATAAGAAAGGTTGAGAGGCTCTTTGAAGGAACAGTGATTGAAAAGGAAACATTAAATGAGCTTTTCCATGACAAGATAGACGTAAAAAGAGCTGAAGAGGTTCTGAAAGCAATCAAAGAGGGAAAAATCCGGGTAAAGGGTGTTTTAAGAAGAGAGCCTTCACCCCTTGGCAGTATTAACCTAAGCGTCGGTGGAGAGTTTTTGGTCAGTGGAGAGCTTGAGAAAGACGAAATACTGATGCTGTTTAAGGAAAGGCTTCTCAACACGGAAATTGCGCTTATATGCACCAACTGCGGATGGAAGAGCACCACAAAAGTTCTGCGCTTAAAGAACCGTTTGGATTATCTCCAGTGTCCCAAGTGCTCTTCCAGGATGATTGCAGTTGCGCATCCTATAGATGCGGAGCTTTTTGTCTCTGCATTGAAGAAGCTCAAGAAAGGGGAGAAACTTGAAAAAGAAGAGGAGAGTGCCTATAGGAGACTGATAAAGGCAAGCGACTTAATAAAAGCTTATGGCTTTGATGCGGTTTTAGCACTCGCAAGCTATGGAGTAGGGGCAGATACCGCGGCAAGAATTTTGAGCCAGTATAAGGGAGAAGCCCTTCTGGTTGCTCTTTTGGAAGCTGAGAGAAGGTACATAAGGACGAGAAAGTTCTGGAAAGAGTAGTTAGCTCTCTAAAAAGTCTTCTAAGATTTTCAAAAATTCTTCCGGTTTTTCTTCATGTGGTAAATGTCCGCACTTTTCCATCACAACAAGCTGGGAGTTTGGGAGAATACTGTGTAGTCTCTCGCCACTTTCCAGTGGTACTATTGCATCTTCCCTGCAGTAGATTATTAAAGTTGGAATCATCAGGTTTTTGAGTTCTTCGGTTATATCTGGATAGCTGCTATACTTGGTTACCCAGAAAAGACCTTTGTCCCAATCCTTAGCCTTTAGCGGCATTTTGTATCCTTCCCGGACTTCATCAGTAAGCTTGCTCTTGTTATACCATGCAGTTTCGAGTATGTTCTCAAGTCTTCCAACAGAAAGCCGAAGAACCAGAGGGAAATACTTTTCCGCCCAAGGAAGGGAAAATACGAACTTCTGAAGGGTGCTCTGATTTCTTGCTCCCCATGCAGGGGATACAAGGACGAGTTTTTCTACTCTTTCTGGGGCTTTTATGGCCACCAAAATGGCTATCCCGGCACCGGCAGAATGACCCACTAGGATGGCTTTTTCCATTCCAAGCTTGTCCATTAGTTCTAAGGTCAATTCCGCAGCTCCTTCTGGAGAATAAGGGTTACAGGGCAATTCTTTCGGATTTTTTCTTTCCGTGAGCCCGAAACCTGGGCGATCAAATGCCACCACTCTAACTCTCAAGTCACTTTCGAGCAGGTATCTCCAAGAAAACGTACTGGCACCAAAGCCATGCAAAAGAAGCAGGTTTCCCTCACCGGGCTTTTCCACGTAATGAACCTTTAGCCCACATACCTCAATGAATTTGCTCTCTGGAAGTGATAACCCCTCTACGTCCTGCCCGGTGCTTGGAATTGGAATTGCATAGAGAATAATCAGGAGCAAAAAGAGGGCACCGAAAAATTTGTAGAGTGCCCTTTTCAAACTCAGCTCCTCCCGTAGATCTCGTTGACCTTCCTCAAAAACTCGCTTGCCTTGACCACGTCTCTGACATCTATTCTTTCGCCCTTTGTGTGGGAAATGTCGAGGTTTCCGGGGCCGAAAACAATCGTCTTTGTTCCGTTGTACATGAAGTTAATGGCATCCGTCCAGCTTCTCATTCCTCCGAAGTCTTCCAGATCAACTTCTTCCATGGCTTTTTTAGCCAGCTGCACTATCTCTTCGCTCTCATCAAGCTCATAGCCATCCCATATTTCCGTGTACTCATACCGGAGGGTGTATTCGTCCAGGATGGGTTCCATTAAGTCCAGAACGTCCTCAACTTCCTGGTCAGGCAAGAGCCTCGCTTCAAACCTTCCCTTGCAGAGGGCTGGAATTAGGTAGTAGGGGTTCTCACATATCAGCTCCTGCAGCCCTATGTAGGCATCGAAGTACTTTCCCTTCTGCTTGAAGGGTTCAAGGGCCTTGAGCTCTTCTATCATCTTGTAAGCCTGGTCTATGGCGTTTATCCCGCTTTCAGGGCATGCTCCATGAGCTTCTTTACCATCAACTTCGAAGTAAGCCTCTATGTTTCCTGCATGAGCTATGTGCACTTCAAGGTCTGTTGGCTCTATTACTATTGCCATCTTTGGTTTGTAGCGCTCCATAAACAGGGCAGATCCCATTCCTCCTTTTTCTTCGTCGCTCACGAATACAACTCCGACGTTGAGGTCTTGCTTATCCCTCTTGAGGCTCTCAAGCATTAGGAGAACGCTTGCCAGTCCGCCTTTAACATCACTAGCTCCCGTACCGTAGACGATATTTCCCCTGACAAAAGGCTCGGCTCTTACGTCTATCGTGTCCATGTGAACTTCAAAGAAGAGCTCAGCCTCGGGGTTTACAACGAGGTCGATTACCTTTCCATCGCTCTCTATGTGAACATCATAGTCCAATCTGTGGAGGAACTCCATTATGTGCAATGCAAGACGATCTTCCTGCCCTGATGGTGATGGAATCTTCAAAAGCTCGACCAAAATTTCCTTTGCTCTCTCAGCTTTCATTTGGTTCACCTAAATAAAAGTTGGTACTTTGGCTTAATAAATACTGTGGAAAGGAAAACTTTATTTGCCAACCAGATAATCAAGTCTCAGGCGATGAAGAGATTCATCCCTCCTGACGGGACTTGCTCCCCCGAGATGAAGAGGCGGTCCCCCCTCGAGCCTTTTTGAGGTGATTACAATGATTCCCATAGAAATCCCACCAAACACGGTAATGTTCAAGGGGATAGGGTATGATTCAAACATCTATTTGTTTCGAGATCGGAGAGAGGGCTTGATAGTTGATACTGGCACAGGGGTTTACTGGCACAGGTATTTTGAGGTGTTTGATAGGGAAGGCTACCTTGAGGGTTTAGAAAGAGTCACGATTCTAAATACGCATGAGCACTTTGACCATGTTGGAGGAAATAGAAAGTTTAAGGAGCTTTTGGAGGAGAGAGATATTGAAGTTTTCTTTGCTGCCCACACTCTCACAGCGGAGGCTATTGAAAAGGGAAACGACTACATTATTCTCTCATACGCCTATGGAAGACGGTTTATGCCGCATAGTGTTGATATAAGGCTTGATGATGGAAGCGTTTTGAAGGTCGGAAGTAAGGGGCTTAAAGTCATCTATACACCCGGTCATACTGCAGGAAGCCTCTGTCTATATGAGCCAGAAGAAAAAGTCCTTTTTACAGGGGATACCGTATTTAAAGGCACGGTCGGAAGGACGGATTTGCCCACGGGGAGCTTTGAAGAATTGGTAAGAAGCCTGAAGAAGCTGGAAGCACTGGACGTTTACATCGCTTTGCCGGGGCATGGAGGGCTTATAAAAAACTGGAAGGAGAACTTTGAAATAATTAAAAACGTTTTGGGGGCTTTTGAGTGAGAAAGGGCTTCGTCAAGGAGGTTCTCTCCAAAATTAAATATGACCCGAGAGAGAATGAGGATGATTACTACCTAGTTATTGAGCATAGGGGCGCGTATGGAAATGTTAAGAAAATCCCAGTTAAGCTCATAGAGCTTGGTCACGGCTATTTTTTCATTGAAGACACCCAGATTCCATACCATAGAATCCTGGCTGTCGTTAGAAAAGACGGAAAGGTTGTCTGGAAGAAGAGTGGACTCGGGGATGATGTGAGATTTTGAGCTTAGGAGCTTGAGGATGAAGCTCAAATAAAGGGGGTGCCGAAATGATAGACGCTCATGCTCATGTGGAGATGTTCAAGAAGGAAATCCCTGCAATCGTTGAAGAAAGCCAAAAACACCTTGACGCTATAGTGGATTCCATAACCGAGTACCGGAAATTCCATGTATGGAAAAGCTGGGAGCTCCTAAAGCCGTATTTTGGCTTCATATTCCCAACTCTGGGCTTTGCCCCAAACGAAGCGAGAAGGGGCAACTGGGAGAAGGTCAGGAGGGTTGAGGGGTTTATAATGGAGCATGGGGATGAAATCGTTGCCGTTGGTGAGATTGGGCTTGACTACCACTATGCCGAAACAGAAGAAGAGCGAAAGAACCAGCGTGAAATATTCAGCCATTTCCTTGAGCTTGCTACCGAGCTTGGCAAACCGGTTGTTCTTCACGCGAGGGATGCTGAAAGAGAAGTTTATGAGGCAGTTCAGAGGAGAGGTCTCCATGGCTACTTCCACTCCTATACCGGAGATGTTGAAACAGCTAAAGAGATCGCTGAGAACGGGCATTTCATAGGTATAAGCACCGGAGTGGCTTTCATTCCTGAAGTGAGGGAGGTCGTAAAGGCTTTGGACGTTGAGAACATTCTCGTTGAGACCGATGCCCCCTACATGAGTCCTTTCAAGGGCGAAAGAAATAAACCGTATTATGTGAAGTTCGCCATTGAGGAAATAGCTAAAATAAAGGACATGCCGGTTGAGGAGGTAGAGAGAATAACTCATAAAAACGCTGTTAGGTTCTTTAAGCTGAATCTGAGGTGATTCCTATGGAGGAAGTTGAGAAGGTTAAGGCGTTATGCAGGGAGCTCGGAGAGGAACATCTTGTTAGGGCAGTGGATTCATTTGTATCCCTTCAGAAGGAGCTCTCGAGCAAAAAAGGGGAAGACTTCATAAACATCGCCATACTGGGATTTATTGAGGGGATTCTCGTAAGTCTCTCAAGAAAGTACGAAGACGAAAAAATAGGTGAGCTTTTGGAGGAAGTTAGGGCAAAACGGGCGGAGCTGGAAGAGAAATTTAAGAAGCCAAGAGTTCCACTCTTTGAAAATCCCTAATCAGCCCTGGCTGTACTCCTCATAGCCGCGGGCTCGGGATAGGCTTTCATCACCCTCGTCTCTGAATTCTGGCAATTCTATTTTAATGCTTTTTCCTCAGTAGAAATCCTTGAAGAGCTCGTCCTCTTGCAGGTAGCTTCGCCTCAGTTTGAGGGCAGTTTTTGCCCTTTCTAGCTCTCTTCCGAGATAAAAAGCGTGTCTGGGTGAAATTTCGAAATGTTCTAAGATTGTGTCAATTATTGCGTTTGGTTCTTCTCCAACCACTGTTAGGAGCTGTTTAGTGCCCTTGTGGGCTATCGCCCATATCTTATCGTCCTTGAGGAAAATCCTGAAGTAGATATCCTCAAGCTTCACGCCTTTTTCCTCGGCATTTACGATTGGGGATTTCACGGTATAGGTAACTCCCTTGCTTCTTTTTTCCTTTAAGAGTAATAGGTCAAAGCCAAGGTCTTTGGGAACCTCAAAGATCATCATGTCCAAAGCCATTCTTAGCTCCTTGACGCTTCCTCTGCACTTAGGACTCACCTCTGTAGTGAGGAGGAGTGAAATGTTCAGTTCCTTCGCAACTCCTGCCAATAGGGCGTTAATCCCTACGCTGTCTGCGTCTATCATCTCCACAACGTTTCCGACCCCAGCTAAGAGAACATCTTTCTCGTGCCTTTCTCTGTAGAGCTGGAAGGCTGAGATGGAGCGGGCTAAGTGAGGAACATGCTCAAGAATCAAATCCGGAATAACCCTCTTATACCCTAGGGAAAGCGCTTTTTCTTTGAGCTGCTCTAAGAATTCAACTCTCTCTCGGGGATTGGTTGGGAAATAGCCTTTTTTCTGATTTGTCGGGATCAAAACGACGGGCTTTTCAGTCACCATAGCTTCTAGGTTGCTTTCATCAACGCTTAAAAATAAGTCCGCGAAGTCGAGGGCTTTTTCAAGTTCTCTTGGGTTTAGGGAATCGAAGCTTATCGGAACCGTATAACCGGAGTTTTTTAGGGCTTCTCTAAGCTCTGGAATGCTCTCGATGAAGTCGAGGTTTTCTTCTCCGCTGACCATTCCTATATCAACTATATCGGCTCCGCTCTTAATATAGTAGACAGCCTTATTGAAAAGCTCTTCAAAGCTGAGCTTTGGGGCATCTACGATTTCGGCTATTATTCTCTGCGGAAAGTCAAGTCCGACGGGCAGATTTCCTATAAGGAAGTTATAAGGCCTCTTGAGGGCTTTTTCAATGTATTTTTTGTTTTTTGCCTTGTTTTTAATGTCCTCGACTTTCTTGAGGGCATCTATCTCAAATAGGTCATCAGCGGGAATTTCTTTGCTCAACTTGAACCCATTTTTGAGTGCTTGAAGGACTTGAGGTAAGTCATAGGCATTTCTTGGACCTTTAAACGTCGGAATTCCAATGGCATCTTCTATCTCCTGTGCCGACCCTTTCACGAGTCCGGGGATTAGTATGAGATCGTAATCCTTTATGTGGGCTTTTTTTAAGCAGTTTACAATCATTTTCGGCGTTAGAAAAGCAGCCACACTAACCGGACATACGACCACATCGCACCCTTTTCCATACTTCCTAACCAGAGGCTCCGCAAGGATTCCCGTGACGAGTAAGATTTTCATGTTATCATTTTTGCATTTCATGGTTATAAATCTCTCTCAAAAGGTTTATTAGAGCAGGGGTTCTCAATTAATCGAGGCAGTTCCATGATCGTGGTGAAAAATCTCACTAAGAAGTTTGGCGAGAAAACAGTGCTCAACGGGATAAGCTTTAGGGTTAATGATGGTGAGATTTATGGACTTCTGGGTCCTAATGGAAGTGGAAAATCGACTACAATGAAGATTCTGGTTGGTATACTCAAACCGACTTCTGGAAGTGTAACTATAGAGGGCATTGACCCTTTAAGAGACCCCACAAAGGTGAAAGAAGTTGTAGGGTTTGTACCCGAAACCCCTGTTCTGTATGAAAGCTTAACACCAGAAGAGTTCTTTAACTTTGTTGGGGGTGTTAGGGGTATTGCCAAAGAAAAGCTGGAAGAGAGGGTTAACTATCTCGTCAAGGCCTTTGGAATCGGGGAGTACCTCCATCAGTTTATTGGGACGTTAAGCTTTGGTACGCAGCAGAAGATTTCCCTTATCTCTGCCCTACTCCACGACCCACAAGTTCTTGTTCTTGATGAGGCCATGAACGGCCTTGATCCTAAAAGTGCCCGGATATTAAGGGAGCTTTTGCTCGAATTCAGGGAAGAGGGGAGAAGCATAGTATTTTCCACTCACGTGCTGCCTCTGGCAGAGATGATATGTGACAGGATTGGGCTTATCTACCGGGGAGAGCTTATTGTGGAGGGTACAATGGAGGAGTTAAAAGAGAAAGCTCATGAAGAAAACTTGGAAGATATTTTCCTCAAGCTGACAGAGAGCAAAGGGGAAGTGGAAAATATTTTGCAGGCCCTAAAAGGTGCGCTGTAGGTGATTCTATGCTTAGAATTCTTTATCGCGAGCTTCATTATCAGATAGCAAAGAGGAACCCTCTGATAGCAAATGATGAGAAACAGTTCCAAAAGACAATTAAAAATGCTATGGACATTAAACGGGGCATTGGAGTTCAGGTACTTGGTTTCCTTCCATTTGGCTTGTTGATGGCGTCTACTTTTGCTTTTACCGATGAAAAGTTAGTTATTTCCTCTCTCATGGTCTCCCTCGCACTGATACCATTCGTATTCGCGATGTACGTTACCGCAGTACAGACTTCCTACATTCTTTCGGTGGGCTTATTTGAGCCTTTAAAGCTTCTTCCAATAAAAATGGGCTCCAGATATCTCAGCGGTCTTTTGCTTCTTGAAATTTCTCCATCTCTTGCCACAGTCCTCCCAAGTGCGCTCTTTCTTATGCTGAAGTACCCTTTACCGGGGATTCTCTCATTCCTCTGGCTACTGCTGGGGTTATTTTTGGGACACGCGCTTGGATTGCTTTTGGTTAACTTTTTCTCTCTCAGGATACATCAAAGGGCAGGAAGAGGGCATTTTTTGAAGAGCTTTGCCCGGGTCGTGATGTTCCTGCTCTTCATAGGCATGTTTATGATGATGAATTACCTTCAATCCTACATAAGAGAGCATTCTGGAGAAGTTGCCGCGATAGTGAAAAAGTACTTTGTTGCTTATCCTTTTGCGGTCTCTTCTATCTTTGAGCCTCTGAGAAGTATGGCGCTTTTTCTTGCATATTTGGGTATTTTTGGGTTTGTGTATTATCAAACCCTCAAAGAAGTATGGAAAAAGATCCTCGAACCCCCTGTGGTTTCGGAAAGGCGCATAATCTCGAAGTTTAGGGCGTCGCCAAAGGGCAAAATCTTAGCGCTGGTTTTAAAAGATTTTAAAATATTCGTTAGAAAACCGGCGATGCTTGTTGCCTTTCTCTTTCCTGTCTACATAATTTTTCCGACACTTGTGTCTGTCTTTCAGTGGGGGGAAGTGGAGGTGGAAGAACTCTTACCTGTGCTCTTTGTGATTGGCCTGTTTTCCGTTCCGGGCGCTGATGCAGTTCTCAAAGTCGAAGGAAAGAATCTAGATTTTCTCAGGGCCCTTCCCATAAAAAAGAAAGACTTCGTCATTGCAAAAGTTGTATCAATGGCCCTTATTCCGACCTTCTTAGGGCTTTCCTTAGTTAGTCTTGGAGCTTTTTATAACCCGGCGGCTTTTGTTTTATTGCCCTACGCTCTTTTCCTTCCGTTTATAGCCTCTTCCATAACGATGCTTTATTTTTTCAGGTATAAGGGAGAAGAGATAGGCATTCCTGAGCTTAGGTGGCCGCATATAGTCCTTATGTTCATAATCGTGGGTATAGTTTTTGGTGTCATTGCTCTTCCGATTTTTGTAGGCGCTAATGTAATTGAAAGCGAACTGATAGCCCTTGTGACGTCTTTAACTCTGGCATTCCTCCTTGGAAGGCTCAGCAGGTGATGTGGAATATTCCGAGGGCTTTTTTCTTTTCCTTAAGCTCGTTGAAGACTTTTGCCGCCTCAGGAGTGGGCTTTTCGATTACTTCTTTTCCCTCTATTAGCTTCTTGCTTTCAGGGAGGAGTGAAAGCATTCCATAGATACCCGTTCCAACGACGAGAACTTCGAAGTCTTCTTTTAAGTATTCCTTCAGCTCCCCCGGATCGAGCTTGTGGCTTGTTCCATGTTTTTCTTTTGAAATCCACTTTTTGCGCCTTTCAACTTTTCCCGAGGGGTAGATAACGATGTCGTGAGAGTATTCTTTTTCATTCACGCTTATTCTCCCAAACCCAACTTTGTCTATCATTCTAATCACCTAAAAACACGGAATGCATCTTCTATAATCCTCTCGTGGTCAAAGGCAAGCTTTAGTTTCAATACCTCATCAAGAGTGAAGGCTCTTGCCTCGCTCGCATCGTCTCCTCCTTTCAGCTTTCCCTTTCCTTTGGCTAAGAACGCTATTGTAACCGTATGCCCCCTCGGGTCTCTCTTCGGATCGCTGTAAACACCTATAAGGTCTAAAAGCTCGATATCCAGCCCGGTTTCCTCCTTTGCTTCCCTTATGGCAGCATCTTCTACTCTCTCCCCATACTCTACAAATCCTCCTGGCAGTGCCCAGTAGCCCTTATATGGCTCATTGCGCCTCTTTATGAGCACTATCCCGTCTTTGTGTAGTATTACGAGGTCTACGGTTAAGCCTATGCACCTATGAAGCTCGGCCTTAACCTCGGGATATTTGCTTTGTATGAGCTTTTCTATATCTTCCTTGATTGGATTTATGTTGTATCCCTTGGGGGCTTTTAGGAGGAGGATGTATCGCTCCATACAATCACCTCGGTCAAGTCCCTTATCATCACCCCTCAGCGTGCTGACGTTTCCTCATCGGTATTTAATTTTTCTACCTTTACGAATTTAGTCTTTTCCATGGCTTCAGCAATGGGGAAGTCAATTGTTCGTCTTTCTAAAAATGTTGCTGTAAAGGCATTCGCCCTCTTTAGGGCTTGAATGAAGGGGCATTCCCTGTAGAAATATGCAAAGCTTGCCAGGAAAACGTCTCCAGCTCCTGTGGGCTCCTTTGCATCTATTTTGAGGGGGTAATAGATGTACTTCTCTCCCTTATGGTAAGCTACTCCACTTTCGGAACCGTTTGAGACCAAAAGAACCTCAAGATCATTCGGGTTTAGGTTTTTCACGTGTTGGAACTCATTGACGTCTGCATGAATAACATGTGCATTTTTTAAAAACTCTCCGTTTATCTCTTTTAACCCAACCCTGCCGTTTTTAAAATCTCTAATAAACCCTTGAATATCCACGGCAACTTCATTGGCTTTTACAAGCTCTAAGGCATTTGGAGGAATCTCATTTGCAACGGGATTGAACAGTATTATGTCAAACTTTTCTCGGGGGATTTCATCAAGGGTGAAGGGATCGGCCTTGGAGAGGAGCTTAAGCTGTCTGTTCTCTTCGTCTAGATAGAGGAGTTCATAGGCTGTGCTTTTCTCTGAGGGAATTATTATCGTTGATATTCCGTAAGATTCGAGCTCTTCAAGCCACTCAACTGGAAAGTCCTTTCCGATTTTAGTCAAAACAACAACTTCGCAGAACTTTGAGAGTGCAAGGGATGAATAATATGCCCCGCCGCCGATTCTCTCGGTTTTCCTTCCATCTTTTACTATGGTGTCGTGGGTTAAATGTCCAACCACCAGACATCTCATTTCTCTCACCGCAAGGTTTAATTAGGTAAAGCCCCCTTTTAAATTGATGCCTATGTTTGAAGGAGTTTTTGTCCCCCATATAACCCCATTTGATGATGAAGAAGAAATAAATGAAGAAATGCTGCGCGATCTCGTCCATTACTTTGCAGATGCTGGTTTAAACGGCTTAGTAACTTTGGGGAGCAATGGAGAGTTCCCTTATTTGAGCTTTGAGGAGAAGCTTAGGGTTCTTAAGATTGTGCGAGACGAGTCTCCAGTTCCAGTTATAGCCGGCGTTGCCGAGAACTCTACCAAGGAAACTATAAGGCTTGCGAAAGAAGCTTGGGATATAGGGGTGGATGCTCTCTTGATAGCTCCGCCATATTATTTCAAGCCTGACAAAAGGGAACTTTTCGCTCATTATTCCAGAATTGCCTACGAGGTAGAGGCTCCAATCTTGCTCTACAATGTTCCAAAGTTTACCACAATCAACATAGATCTGGATGTAGTCGAGAAGCTTGTGGAGGAGCACTCCAACATCGTTGGGATAAAGGACTCAAGCGGGTCAATAGGAAGAATAGCAGAGCTTGTAAGAAGGGTAGGAGATAAGATAAATATTCTAGCCGGAACAGCCGATGTTATGTATCCTTCGTGGATGTTGGGGGCACATGGGGCTGTTGTTGCGGTTGCAAACGTCGCACCGAGACTTTGCGTTGAGCTTTACAACACATTTCTTGAGAAAAGGTATGAAAGGGCAAGAAAGCTCCAGCTCATGATAAACTACCTCAATGAAGTTGTTGTCAAGAAATACAACCAGATAAGTGCGATAAAAGAGGCTATGAGGATGCTCGGCTTTGAAGTGGGTTATCCGAGGATGCCGGCTTTGCCCCTTGATGAAAAGGCTCTAGAAGACATAGAACGGGCTTTGATTGAGATAGGCCTCTTATGATACACAACTTTGTGAACAACCTATGGTTTAAAAAAGAATTAAAAACTCCCTTCTGTAGTTTTGATTAGGTGGAGGAAAATGTGTTTAGCAATGCCCGCTAAGGTAGTTGAAATTAAGGATAACGTTGCAATAGTTGATTTTGGCGGAGTTAGGAGAGAAGCCCGTATAGACTTTGTGAAGGACGTTAAAGTTGGTGATTATGTTATAGTTCACACGGGATTTGCCATTGAAAAACTGGACGAAAAAGCTGCCCTTGAGAGCTTAAAAGCTTGGGAAGAGGTCATGAAAGCTATGGAGGAGTGAACATGGAACTTTCGATTTTTCAGGATAGAGAGTTGGCCCAAAAGATTCTCCAGGGTATAAGGCGGGAGGCGAAGAAAATAGGCAGAGAAGTAAAGCTAATGCACGTCTGTGGTACCCATGAAGACACAGTAACGCGAAGTGGAATAAGGTCTCTCCTTCCCGAAAACGTTAAAGTCATGAGCGGTCCTGGATGTCCTGTCTGCATAACCCCCGCAGAAGACATTGCGGCAATGATGGAGATAATGCGGAAGGCGAGAGAAGAAGGAGAGGAGATAATCCTTACAACTTTTGGAGACATGTATAAAATCCCCACAGCAGTGGGAAGCTTTGCCGACTTGAAGAGCGAGGGGTTTGATGTCAGAATTGTTTATTCGATTTACGATTCCTATAAGATAGCACTCAAAGAGAAAGACAAACTCGTGGTTCACTTCTCTCCGGGGTTTGAAACAACCACCGCTCCAGCCGCGGGCATACTAAGAGAAGCAATCGAGAAGGGAATAGACAACTTCAAAATATACTCAGTTCACCGCTTAACTCCTCCAGCAGTTGAGGCGTTAATTAAACAAGGGACGGTTTTTGATGGGCTTATAGACCCTGGACACGTTTCGACAATAATCGGCGTGAAAGGATGGGAGTACATAACAAAAGAATATGGAGTCCCGCAAGTGGTTGCAGGGTTTGAGCCCGTTGATTTTCTCATGGGAATATTCATGCTCCTGAGGATGATAAGAAAGGGAGAGGTAAAAATAGAAAACCAGTACACGAGGGTTGTAAAGTACGAAGGAAACGTTGAAGCCCAAAAAGCGATAGAGTCCCTTTTTGATATAGTTGACGCGAAGTGGAGAGCTCTAGGAGTAATACCAAAGAGCGGCTTAGAACTCAAAGAAGAGTACAAGGACTATGAAGTAAGAACCTTTTACAAGGTCAAACCCCCAGAGCTGCCCGAGCTGGAGAAGGGATGTATATGCGGGGCAGTGCTTAGGGGACTGGCGTTGCCAACGCAATGTCCCCTCTTTGGAAAGAAGTGTACCCCAAGAAACCCGGTTGGGCCGTGTATGGTCTCCTATGAAGGAACCTGCCAGATATTCTACAAATACGGGGCGCTCTTTTGATTTTGCAATTTTTATTTCCGATATTGCCTAGGGTTAGAAAAGGGCTCGGAGGGTGTTCACGTCATCACTTCTCAGCATGCTTGCTAATCGTCATCGCCTGAAGTAGCTACGCTTTCTCTCTTTTAAAGCTATCTCCAAAACGTGAAACCTTATGTTAGGAAAAATTTTTATGCTTGTAAAACAACATTTCTCTGATTTATACGGAGGTGTTGTTATGGTTAAAGCGTCAAAAAGAGCGATGAGTATTGAGTATGCCATTAGGGACGTTGTTCTGCCTGCAAGGGAGCTTGAAAAGCAGGGAATAAAAATCATCAAGCTCAACATCGGTGATCCCGTGAAGTTTGACTTTCAGCCCCCAGAGCACATGAAGAAAGCTTATTGCGAAGCAATAATGGAAGGTAACAACTATTACAGTGACAGTGAGGGAGAAAGAGAGCTCAGGGAAGCTATCGTGGAGAGGGAAAAGAAAAAGAACGGCGTGGACATTACTCCAGAGGATGTCCAGGTTACAGCTGCCGTTACCGAGGCCCTGCAGTTTGTCTTCGGGGCACTCATCGAGGGGGGAGAAGAGATATTAATCCCCGGACCAAGCTACCCGCCATACGTTGGGCTTGTAAAGTTCTATGGCGGTGTCCCCAAGGCTTACAGAACAATTGAAGAAGAGGGCTGGCAGCCTGATGTAGATGACATGAGGAAAAAGATAACCGAAAAAACGAAAGCAATAGTTGTTATAAACCCAAACAACCCCACTGGAGCCCTCTATGGAAAGAAGACCCTTCAGGAGATAATAGACCTCGCCGGTGAGTATGGTCTGCCAGTAATAAGCGATGAGATTTACGACCTTATGACTTATGAAGGAAAGCACGTTTCTCCGGGCTCGTTAACAAAGGATGTGCCCGTAATAGTCATGAACGGTCTCTCAAAGGTTTACTTTGCGACGGGATGGAGATTGGGCTATATGTACTTCGTGGATCCAGAGAATAAGCTTGCTGAAGTTAGGGAAGCCATAGGGAAGCTCGCGAGGTTGAGGCTCTGTCCAAACACTCCGGCCCAAAAAGCGGCAATCGCTGGCCTTAGGGGCCCAATGGATTATCTCGAGGAATACATGGCAAAGCTGAAAGAGAGAAGAGACTACATCTACAAGCGCCTTAATGAGATGCCCGGAATAAGCACCCAGAAGCCCCAGGGAGCGTTCTACATATTCCCCAAGATTGAGGAAGGTCCATGGAAGAGCGACAAAGAGTTCGTCCTTGACGTCCTCCACAACGCCCATGTGCTCTTTGTCCACGGCTCTGGCTTTGGCGAAGGTGGCGAAATGCACTTCCGTTCAATATTCTTAGCTCCGGTTCCAGTGTTAGAAGAAGCCATGGACAACCTGGAGAAGTTTATGAAAGAAAGGCTTGGATGACCTTTCTTCTTTTTTACCCTCCTGAGACAACTGGAATTACTTCGACGTAGTCGTTGTCGTTAATCGGATCATCTTCCAAAGCAACTTTTCCGTTTACCTTCGCTATTGCGCTTTCCGTGTTGAATCCAACAGCTTTGAGAACGTCTTTGACTTTCATTCCCTTCTGATACTCCAGCTCTCTCTCGATTTTTCTTCCGATTACCCTCACTTTGATCATGAGCATCACCGGAGAAGAATTCCTGTGTGGGTTTTTAACTTTGTCGAAAAACTCTTTAAGTTTCTGAAGGATATATAAACGTCGATGATGGTCGAGGCCCGGCACTGAAGGGTGATGAAGGCCATCACACCTGAGACAAACTCTATACTGCTCTTATAACTTTTTCTCTTTTCTGAGAACAGCACTTTCAACAGTTTTTGTAATTTCAATAGGAGTTCTTGATAATAGCATCAGAAAGTTCCAGAACAGAGCAAATTTATGGCGGACCGGCGGGGATTTGAACCCCGGACCCTCGGCTTAGGAGGCCGATGCCCTATCCTGGCTAGGCTACCGGTCCACTCCCGTTTCTTATCGCCCATTTTTGGCTTATAAATCTTTTGTTAAACAAAACTATTTAACATCGATCAAAGGGTATTTAAGTTATGTTTCAGACTCCCTTTTGGTGTGTGTAGCATGATAGATGAACTGGATAGAAAAATAATCTCCATTCTTCAGGAGGATGCTCGGCTATCCTATAGGGAAATAGCGAAAAAACTGGGGGTTGCCGTAGGAACTGTGTACAACAGAATAAAGAAGCTTGAAGAAGAAGGAGTTATCAGAGGATTTGCTCCAAAGCTGGATTACGCTAAACTTGGCTATGACCTTACGGCAGTAATCGGTGTTAAAGCTCAAGGGAGGAGGATAATTGATATTGAAAATGAGATAGCAAAGGATCCCCACGTTGTCTGTGTCTACGATGTCACAGGGGAATATGACATAATAGTAATTGCAAAATTTAAGGGAAGAGAAGACATGAACATGTTTGTCAAGAAGCTTTTGAGAATAGATGGGGTGGAAAAGACACACACGCATGTTGCGATGGACATAGTAAAGGAGGACTTAACGTTAGAGGTCTAAAAAATTCCTTGCGAATCTCTTCGCCAGACTTTCCAGAGTCTCAGCGGGCAACTTTACTTCTTTTCCATTCACTGTGCCTTCGAATATCAAGGGGGCTGGATTTAGAGTTTCTATGACCCGAAACTCCTCGTTTTCGTTTAGTGTCTCCTTCAGGACTTTTCGGTATTCTTGAGGGTTTACAATCTTTATAACACCGTGCAGCTCTAGTCTCTCCCCACATTCCTTCTCACTGCAGATAAAGTGAAACTCTTCTCCAAGCCGTGCCTCCACCATTATACTCTTTCCGGCCACATTGTATATCATAAACCTGTCTTCATTTTCTAAATTTTCCATCCTAACTCCTCCAAATAAATAATAAAGGTCAAAGCCTTACCATAACATCCACGGGGATGTTGTATTCTTCCCTTATCCGGTCTATTGAATTGCCGGCACTTATAAGGAAGAACATCCCCACAGGCGTTGCATTTGCTTGCTTGCACATCTCTATGAGGGCTCTCTGTGTCTCTCCACTCCTCACAACGTCGTCAACTATCAGAACCCTCTCTCCCTTTTTAATGGCCCATGAAGGAAGGTACAGCGTCATAACGCTTCCTGAGGAGCTTGACACATAATTTACTTCGTAAAACTTCTCTACTCCGACTTCTTTCTTCTTCTTTGCATAGACGACGTCAACTCCCAGCTCGTTTCCTATGTGGATTGCCAGAGGAATTCCATCTGTAGCTGCTGTTAGTATTTTGTCTATGTCCATGTCCATGTACTTTGAGGCAACGTTCTCTGCAACAAGGCTCATCAGATCCGTATCACTTAGAATTTTCAAGTTGTCAAACAGTCCATGCTTATCAAAGACTATCCTCCTCTTAACTTCCTCCTCGAGGTTTACGTATGGGGAGAGGACCTTTATTAGCTCTTTGGCACGCTGGGTGCTTGGAAGAACCTTCCCCCTTACGTATCTATTGAGCACAGTGATTGGAAGCCCGGTAATCCTTGAGAGCTCTTCATACGTGTAGTTCTTTTTTAGGAGTCTTAGTATCCTGATGACACGGAGTTTCTCTTTAACTGCCTCTATCTGGCTCAATCTCTCACCTCCCGCTGGTAAGATAATGTTGACAAGAAAATGTATAAATAGGTTTCGGTTTATAGCTAAATTGCAAGGTTTGCTGGTCTATTCGGATGGTTGAAGATTCCCATTTTCTGCCGATATTCAGATATTACCTCACCAAAGTACTTCATTACAAAATTCAAATCTATACGCTCCCCTTCTGGGTGATCAACGCCCTTGCAGAATGGATCCTTCTTTACGTATACTTCGATAACAGCTCCGTGTTTGATTAGAATGAATGGGTGGAGCTTACATGCCAACGGCCGTTTTGGGTAAATCTTGCACTTTCCGTCCTCTTCCAGAAAAACGCAGCCATCATCAAAGGGCCTCTTCCTGATACCATACCCTAAAAACTTGTCCCCTCTGTAGAACATTTTCTCATAATCTACGAACTCCCATGCATTGAACCCTAAATCTTCTATTCTTGTTATATCTTCGTCTCTGAGAGGTATCTCAAGGTTCATGCAGCAACTGGCACACTGGAGGCACTTAAATTTAAAAGAAGGGTCGCTTTCAACCTGCAGGGTTTCTAAATTTATTGTTGCAACCCATCTCTTCTCCACGGCTTTGTCACCTCAGCTCCCGTAGGAGCTTGCTATCAGTGTTTCAGTCATCTCTATCTCATTTATTTTTCTTAGAACCTCATCGTGGAATTTGTCCAGCTCTTTAATGTCATTAACTTCGACTCTTATGATTATGTCGTATTCCCCATAGACTTTGTAGGTCTCCTTCACTTGGGGTATATTCTTCAGCTTCTCATATACGAGGTCTTCATTTCCGGGTTTTACAATGATTAGAATAAACGCCTCAATCATATACCTAGCCCCCCGAAGTTAAACCTCTTGGCCATCTTGGCCAATTTTCTTTTGTCCATACCCTTAAAGAATTTTTTCATTTGGTTGTACTGGTTAAGCAGTTCCTTCACGTCTCTTGTACTCGTGCCGGAACCCCTTGCTATCCTCTTGATTCTTGAGTAGTTTATTATCTCGGGGTTTTCGAGCTCTTCTTCTGTCATAGAATCCATGATAACTTTGAATTTTTTCAGCCTTTCCTCGCTTACCTTAATCACCTCATCTGGAATAGAGTAGCCCATTCCCGGAATCATCTTCAGTATCTGCTGCAACGGCCCCATTTTTCTCATGGCCTCTAATTGGGCATACATGTCTTTGAGGTTAAACTTTCCTTTCAGGAACTTCTCAACGTCTTCTTCTTTAAATTCGGTCTCCTTGCTGAGTTCCTCAAACTTCTCCAGCAATCCTTGGATATCTCCTAACCCTAAGAGCCTTGAAACAAAACGTTTCGGGTCAAAGGGTTCCAGATCGTCTATTTTCTCACCAACACCGATGAACTTTATCGGGGCTCCGGTTGCTACAACGGCGGAAAGAGCACCTCCCCCTTTGGCCGAACCGTCGAGCTTTGTTACAATTATCGAGCCTATGGGAGTTGCCTCCTTAAAGGCCAGCGCCTGATTATACGCCTGCTGCCCAATAGTTCCATCGATTACGAGGATAACCTCGTGGGGCTTTATCGCCTCGCTTATCTGCTTCATTTCCTCTATGAGTCCTTTCTCTTCCTTGTGCCTTCCTGCGGAGTCCACTATGATAATATCAACGCCCTTCTTTTTGAAGTACTCCACTCCATCTTTGGCAAGCTTCACGGCATCTTTTTCTTCGGGATTTCCAAAAACCTCAATACCGTAAGGCTCCACCAGCTGCTTTAGCTGGAAATAAGCACCAGGGCGCCAGGTATCTGAACATACCAAGCCAACCTTATATCCATGCTTTTGGAAATACCTCGCAAGCTTTGCTATGCTTGTTGTTTTTCCTGATCCTTGAATACCAACGGTTAGGAGAACAGTCGGCTTTTCTTTTATTTCTATTGGCTTTGCTTCTTTTCCCAGGAAGTTTGTCAGCTCTTCATAAACTATCTTAATTATGTGCTCCTTTTTAGAAACTCCAGCCGGCGGCTTTTCTTCCAGGGCTCTCTTCTCAATTTTTTTGGTAAGATCGAGAACCAGACGTACATTAACGTCACTCGTAAGTAGGGCTCTCTGAATGTCTCTAACTACCTCTCTCACAAGAGCTTCATCAACAGTACTTGCACGCGCAAGCTTTCTTAAGGCGTTATTGAGTGACTGACCGAGCTTGTCTAATACCATTTTTCTCCACCATATGAAAAAGCTGTCCTTAGGTTTATAATCCTTAGCTCTACAATTTATGTATTTATGAGTTCATTTAGGAAAAGAAATCCTTTGAGAGTTGCTTTAATAGTTCACATATGTACATTAAACTTTGAAAACGATCACCTGGCTCCTTTTCAAGGAGTTTTGCATTTTACTGCTCATCCATAGCTAAAAAAGGGCTGAAAATGTTTTTAAAGGAAATTAATTTAGTAATATTCGAGCGAGAACTTAAAAAAGAAAGGAGGTGAGAGAAATGGACATACTACTGTGGCTTTATGATTATCTTTACACAAAGGAGCTCGAAAAAAGAAAAAGAAGGCCAATAGTTGAGGAGCTTGCATTCCTTGAGCAGTTATACTAGTTCCTCTCCTTTAGTTTCTTTTCCGAGGACAAGGACATCCAAAGCTCCCATAATTGAGATCACGGCCATTATAAGCACTGCTGCTCCTGCAGTTGAGGTTTCCATAATTTTCCCGGCCAATATTGGGGCCAATCCCCCTCCGATTCTTCCCATTGCTCCTGCCCATCCTGTTCCCGTTCCTCTGACTTCTGTTGGATAAAGTTCGGGAGTGTAGGCGTATATAGCTCCCCATGCTCCAAGATTGAAAAAGCTGAAGAGAATCGCGCTTGTGAGTATCATATTAACGTTTCCTGAGCTTGCATAGTGGTAGAACATGACTCCCGCTAAGCCAGATAGCAACAAATAAGTGGAGAGCGTTTTCTTCCTTCCTATTTTTTCGAGAAGATAAGCTGCGCTCCAGTATCCCGGTAACTGGGCTGTGGCGGTTATTAGAAAGTACTGAAAGCTCTTAAAGACGGTTATATTCAAAGTTGTTGCCAGAAACTTTGGAAGCCATATGAAGAAGCCGTAGTAAGCGAAGGCTATGCTGAACCATGCAATTGACAGCATTAGCGTTATTCTGCCATATTTTGTCCAGAGCTCGATTATCGTTATCTTTACTTGCTTACCCTCTTGCACCTTGATTTCCGCTTTTCTACCGAATATCCGCTCTACAATCCTATTAGCCTCTTCGGTTTTTCCTTTAAGGGCCAAAAACCTCGGGGACTCCGGAATCCAGAGTATTATCGGGAGCAACAGCAATACACTTCCTCCAAACAGGAGAATGCTTCTCCAGCTGGCTTTTAAGAGGATTGCAACTATTCCTACTATTATGGTACCAATCGCCCAGAAACTTTCTAATATAGATATCATTGCACCTCTAACTTTTGCAGGCATGAATTCGGCAAAGTAGGAGCTTGCAACCGGTAAAGCTCCTCCCAGTCCAAGCCCTACTATAAACCTGAGGACTATGAGCTGATTTAAGCTATTGGCAAAGCTACTTGCGATGCTTCCCAATCCAAACAGCGAAACTGCAATGGTTAGGGCTTTTTTCCTTCCTATATAATCGGCAACTGTTCCGAAGAACCATGCTCCGAAGAGCATCCCCCATAATGCCGCGGACCCCATGGCTCCGAGCTTGCTTAAGCTACCCTGAAATGCAGGTTCTTTGCTTAACAAAGGAATTACAAAGCTTACAGAGAGAGTATTTACTGCTATAAATGCCCATACCGTTCCGAGAATTGCTAGGAGGATATAATGAAATCTTCCAAATTTTGCCTTGTCTATGACCTCCATGATCATCACCGAACAAATGTTCGGTTAACGCTTTTTAAACCTATTGCGAACCTTGAGGGGGGTAGGTATGAAGATACACTACGAATGTTTTACCTGTATCGCAAATCAGTGCCAGAGGATAATTGAAATGAGCACCGAAGATCTAGCAAAAAGAAAGAAAGCTGCTGTTTTCAGCGCAAAACTTATGGGGAAGTTTGAAGAAGACTCAATACCCGCTATAGTTTCCAGCAAAATATTTTTTGATCTCTATGCGTTCCTTAGAGTTCAGGACCCATTTAAAGCCTACAAAGAGACCTCCAATAGGTTAGCGGAGAGAGTTCTAAATGATATTGAGAAAATCATAAAAATTGACCTTAAAACGGCGTTAAAGCTTGCGATAGTAGGCAACGTAATCGACTTTGCCGTTGGATACTCGCCAGAAAAGATTGAAGAAGATATAATGAGGCTCATTAAAGAAGACCTCTACATAGACCGCTCTGAAGAGCTCTTTGAAAAACTTGGAAACGCCAAGGTCTTGCTGTACCTTACCGACAACTGCGGGGAGATATACTTTGACAGGCTATTCTTGAGAAAGGTTCAAGAAGCTTTTCCTCACCTGAAAATCTACATTGCCGGAAAGGAAGCTCCGATAATAAACGATGCCACAGTAGAAGATTTAAAAGCGGCTAAACTCGATGAAATCGGGACGATAATTTCAACGGGTTCTAGGATTGTGGGTGTTCCATTTGGAGAGGTCTCAGAAGAATTTATGGAGATTTTTGAAAAAGCCGACGTCATTATTGCAAAAGGACAGGGGAACTTTGAGACCCTCAGTGAAATTAACGATAAGCGCGTCTTTTATCTTCTGAAGGCGAAGTGCCGCCCGGTAGCAAGGGAATTGGGGGTTCCTCACGGAAGCATGGTGTGCATATAGACATCTGACGATACTATCCTTGACAAGCATCGATTAGAAAGGCTTTTATACTTTGAAGTTGTATAATATAGTGGTGATGTCTATGTCAACGATAATTAAAAAGGATTTAAAGAAGTTCATGAAAGAACTAAAACTTCATTACGACGATGTCTGGCGCGTTCCTTCAAGCGAGTACCTTAAGAAGCCTGATTTTGTTGTAGTGGATCCTAAAACTGGCAAAAAAATGAAGGTTAGCTTCGTGTCATTAGATGATGGCGAGGTTGTTAGTGTAGTTTATGACGAACTTAGCTAGTTCGTTTTTTGACGAATTTCTTTCCGACTTTTGTTTTATGGCTGTAAAATAAAAATCGTCAAAACGGTTAAATATTTCTTTGTCCAATTTTCTATGATGAGGAACAATGAAAGATGCCGTGATTAATGATATTTTTGATCTCGTCGGGATAATAGCGGATCCAAAAATTAGGGCACTTACATACGCTAATATCGGAGTCGAACTTTTTCGCATGGGCAACAAAAAGTACAAAGATGCCTTTAGAAAAGCCCTAGAGACTGCAGAGGAAATTGAAGATGCTGCTGAACTTACTTTTCTGCTTATTCAAATTGCCACTTATTTGGGGGAAACAAACAAAGCCATTGCTATAGGAGTTTTTGACAGGGTTCTCGAACTAGTCGAGCGCATGCCTTCTAAAACACGGAATAGTGCGCTGGAAAAGATGGTAGAAGCTGCGTTAAAACTCAAGCTCTACGATTTAGCTGTTTCTTATGCGATGAAAATCAAAGACGATAAAGTGAGAAATAGCATGCTTATTCCAATCATCAAAGGATATCTGTCCGAAGGTCAGCTTGCTAAGGCAATTAAAGTCTCAAAAGAGTTGCTTGAAGAACCCTGGAGCTCAATGGCGAAATCAGAGATAATAAAATATCACATTAAGAGCGGAGAAATCACAAATGCCCTGGACATCTTTAACACGATCGAGGAAAACAGAGAGAGGTTCATCAGCGAGATTGTGGAAGAGCTTGTTGAGTCTCCCGAGCATGTTTCAAAGTTCTTTGAACTCCTGAGAGGGGAAGAATTAGTAATCGCTGCAAAGAAACTGCTGGACATTTTAATAAAATCTCCGACGAGAGAATACATCGAGCTGGTGGAGAGGATTGCGGAGAGAATACCTGATGAGAGCGTGCAGGTAAAGGTAGTGGCATTTTTAACAAGGGTCGGAGAAAAAGAAAATGCCCTAAAATATGCAAACAGAATGCAGAATGACTATTTACGCTCCTTGGCATTTGGAGAAATTGCTTTGGGTTACCTAAAGGAGAACGACCTGGATCGGGCCATAGAAACGGTAGAACACGTTAGAGATTTAAAATGGAACTCACGGCTTTTGGCGGAGATACTGATCAAGATTCTAAAACTTACAGCAGAAGGGGAATCCAAGCAGGGACATTAGCTTTAAATTCTTTTCTTCCAACTTTTTCCGGTGATGCTTGTGGTAAGGATAGCAATAATAGGTGGCTCTGGAGTTTACGATCCAAAGCTCTTGGAAAACATAAGAGAGAAAAGAGTTGAAACCCCCTATGGGGACATTAAGGTGAAAATTGGGACGTATAAGGGCGAAGAAATTGCGTTTTTGGCAAGGCACGGAGAAAAGCATAGCGTTCCACCGCACAAGATAAACTACCGCGCCAACATATGGGGGTTGCATGAGCTCGGCGTCGAGAGGATACTCGCAACTTCTGCAGTTGGATCCCTAAACGAAGCCATGAAGCCGGGGGATTTCGTTATACTTGACCAGCTCATTGATTTTACAAAAAACAGGGTTTATACTTTCTATGATGGAGAAGATTCACCCCATGAAAGGAAGTTCGTTGCTCATGTTGATTTCACTGACCCCTACTGTCCAGAGCTTAGAGATGCTTTAATAAGAGCAGCCAAAGAGTTAGGCTTCAGCTATCACCCGAGAGGGACTTACGCTGCAATGGAAGGGCCCAGATTTGAAACAAGGGCGGAGATTAGAGCGTTGAAAATCCTCGGTGCTGATGTGGTAGGGATGACCCAATCTCCTGAGGCAATCTTGGCAAGGGAGCTTGAGATGTGTTATGCGAGTGTTGCCATTGTGACCAACTATGCCGCTGGCATAAGCAAGACCAAGCTCACCCATTCGGAAGTTGTGGAACTCATGCAGCAAAAAAGCGAGGAAATTAAGCTCCTTTTAATGAAATCTGTGGAGTACATTCCAAAGATCAGGAGATGTGCGTGCAAAGACGCTTTAAAAGGTGCCACTGGGTGATTATCTTCTTCTATCTTTTCAACTTAAGTTTGCTTCTGGTAATTTCTTGGAAGGTATAACTTCTAAGTTATTATTTTGAAGATACACTGTTTCTATTCTCGGTGGAGGAATTTTTCTACTGCCCACACTAGAAATTTGTAAATATTGTCTTGGACAAAAACAAATGTTTTTATACCAATAACTCCATAAATATAAATGATATTATTAACATACTGCCGTCAGCTCTTTTCTTTGAGGTTGGTGGTGGTATTGTTAATAATGTCAGTCGAGATGATGGAGGGTCTCGAGATGAAGAAAACGCTGGAAAAATTGGGGGTCCCGTTCTTTTTGGTATTATTACTTGGGATGTTTTTTGGAATACCACAAGTGAGTGCGGCAACAGATTATGAGCTCCTCTGGCATAAGACCCATAATTTCTGGCTCTCTGAAGGCGTAGGGGGCATTGATGTTGCCTCAAATGGTGATATAGTAGTGGTGGGACATACGTACTTTTCTGCATTTTTCCAGAGGTTCTTGATCTTCAAAACTGACGAGAATGGCACTCTTAAGTGGAACCAAACATTAAATTACAGTCACATAGGTTATGCTGTTAAGGTTCTTTCGAATGGCGATATTATAGCAGCAGGATATGCATTTGGATTTCTTTCTCCAAGTCATCTAACAATATCCAGATTTGACAGTGAAGGCAACGAAAAATGGCATAGTGTATATTACGTGGGGTCCTCGGAGGTTATCTATGGAGCTGCCATCGCTTCCAATGGAGACGTTATAGTTGTAGGTAGTAAATACGGAGGGTCTTCAGAAGGTGGAGAAAACGGGAAGTACCTAGGAGATGGAGGAGAATCCCCTGGTAATGACGTATGGGCTCTTAGACTCAATGAAAATGCCACGGTAAAGTGGGAAAAGACCTTTGATGTGAACGGGGATGACGTGGCTCACGAAGTTTCGATTGCTTCAAACGGAGATCTTATAGTGGTGGGGGAATCAGGAAGCTATTATTCCAAGGATTTTTTGGTTCTAAGGCTTGATGAGAATGGTAACTTGATCTGGCAAAATACTTACAACAAAAACAGCTTAGATGTTGCCAATGCAGTTTCGACGGCTTCTAATGGAGACATTATAGTCGTTGGTCAAACTGGAGAAAGTGAAAATGCATTAGAAGATATTTGGATTGTCAGAGTATCTAGTAGCGGAACTCTAAAATGGGAAAAACAATTTGGGGGAGAATCAATGGACTTTGCCTATGCTGTAAGGGCTCTCTCCAACGGTGACATTGCAGTTGCGGGCTTCACTAAAAGCTTCGGTAAACCGGAAGGAGATGCATGGGTTCTAGTTTTGGATAGCTTGGGGAATGTGAAGTGGAATTACGCATACGATGAAGGTCATACAGAGGTTATCCACTCGATCGATATTGCGCCGAATGGTAATCTCATAGCAGCAGGATGGTCAGCGGGAGATTATGTGGATAGCATACTGTTGATGGCAATAAAACCACCCGGATCCGAATTTATCCCTATCAGAGAAAGAGAACCCCAAGAGAATCCCTATCTTTTAATTGCCCGTGTATGGACTGAGCGGTTCCTCATGTATCATGACATATTTGATGAGCTATATGAGAGGGCAGTTTCGCTGGGTGTTGATAACGAAACTTTAGAAACTTCGTTGGGGCTTCATAATAATGCCACCAGCTTAATTCTGGACGCCTGGAGGTGCAACACTCTAGAAGAGGTACTTAGAAAAATGAAATTCGGAATACCAAAACTCTACAGCATCAGGAGAGCACTTCTTATGGAACTAGAAGCAATAGAGCTTCTAAAGGATGCAATAACTGAGTTGCAGCCTCACTGATTCTTTTTTTATGTTTTTAGAAGTTTGGGTTTTGGTCATCAAAAGAACTTTAAGAACAAATTGTGGTGCGGTGGCCGGGATTTGAACCCGGGCCCGCGGCGTGGCAGGCCGCTGTCCTGGGCCAGGCTAGACTACCACCGCACAAGCCCGGTAGATAATCAATTGCAGACGCTTTATAAATTTTTCGCCTTAATGCTTTTAAATACCCCCGCTCTCTCTCACCCTTTTCCTAACGTTTGGATCCCTATCGGCTATCATTTTTAGGGCTTCCTCAAAGCTCATCCAGTCAGGGACTTCTTCGTTAAGATAAATGCCAGTTCTCCCGATAGAATCTCTTCTTGTTAGAACTTTCACCCTTTCCTGCACTGTATCTATACTCACTCCGAGAATCTTTGCAACCTCGCTCTCTCTCCCAATAACTTCTCTCTCTATATGGCCTTTTTCAGTTGGGATTATCAGTATCAACTTTTTGTTAACTCCCGGCACCCGGAGGTTTGTTTTTAGTCCCCAGATGTCAACCATCCCGCCCCATCTGTAAAATTCGAGCTCTCTATCGTTGGGGTCTATAAGCGGAAACGTTACTGTAGTTTCTTCGTCGATTTCGATGTGTCCTTTTATTAAGTGCCAGGGAGTGGCCATAACGATCCTTCGCCTTTGAATTGGGATTCCCTCCAAGCTCAGCTCAATTAAAAAGCTGGGAACTTTATATGGAATAACAATGTCAATGTCGCTGTCCTTCCTGACGTCTCCTCTCGCTACACTCCCATAAACATGGGGCTCAAATTGGGCCAGCCTTTCCATTATTTTCAGGGCTTTTTCACGTTTCTCTTTTAAGATTCTCCATCGCTTGGGGGAATACACAATTTCCCTCTCGTCCCATATACGAGCAACTTTTTCTCTTGGCATGGTAGGATTTTATCGCCGTTCTTTTTAAACTCAATCGCTGACCTCCTCCCATAATTGGCGAGAGTTTATCTTAGTCCCTCACTAATGATGGGGAAGTTTGAGGGGTCTCATTCAGGCCCAGGCTAAAGCGGGTCTTCGACCCCTCGGGGAGGGTCTTCCCCCCGTTACCCCTACCCCCCGCAAGAAGGTTTTCAGATTTTGCATCCCCACCCTAAAGGGCGAGGCTTTCAAGAAAAAAGTAATCTTTAATAGGCAGACTATTCATCTTTATGTGGAGGTGGAAAAATGCCTGTTATAGGTGTTAACATAACGAAAATTGAAGTCGAAAAGCAAGGGGGAATAATTGGTAACGTTGAAGTAAACCTCTCCCCAAAGATTGAGGAAGTCAGATTGGGGGAAGTAAGAACTCCCTCTGGGAAAGTGAATGGTGTTGAAGTGCTGTTCACCTATCAGATAGGATACAATCCCGAAATTGCGAGGGCACTGATAAAAGGAGCGGTGTTTTATCTACCCCCCAAAAAAGAACAGACAGACGAGATACTTGAGGGCTGGGAAAAAGAGAAAAAGATACCCCCAGAAATGTTTGCAGAGTTGGTGAACTTTTTGACTAATGAAATAACTCCTCTAATAATGATAGTCTCCAAAGAAATGAGGATCCCATATCCAATCCCTCTCCCAAGGGTAACCATAAAGCAGCAATCTTGAATTGCCTCTATCAAAACTCTTATAAACTCCCCTTATTTTTTCTTTTTGGTGGTTGTGATGAGGGGGGATTTACTTTGCTTTGCCAAAATCAGCGCTTCAAGTGCTTAATGCCTTAGGAGACAAGCCGGTGTCGTCTAAAGAGCTTGCACGAAAAACAAACCTTTCTGAAAGAACTGTTCGATATGCCCTAAAGATTCTCAAGGAGAAGGAGCTTGTTGAGGAGATATTTTTCTTAAGAGATGCTAGACGGAGGGGTTATAGAAGGAAAGTTATTCCGGGCTGAGCCCTTCCACCTTTTGTAATCCTTTTTTAATCTCTGGGTATTTTGTCTCGAAGATGAGTTCTGCCAGTTCTACTGCCTGTGCGTAGGCTCCTCTCTTTGTATAGAATTCCATGTGCTCAACAAATTCCAGATAGTTTCTGCTTCTTTCTTTGGCGGCTAGATAGAGAAGGAGGGCCTTTCTTATTCTGTATCTGTGTTCCAAAGTTACCTCTACCTCTAAGATGAGGTCTTTATAAGTTTTGAGGCCATCTAGAAGCTTATCAAGAGGGAATAGTGATTGTGCCAGCATTAGTAGAGTCTCCCCGAGCTCCTCCGTAAAGCCCTCTTTCCTGTATTCTCCTGAGAGCTGGTAGAGCATCTTTGCAGTATTTAGGCCTATAATTTTCGTTCTTTGAGAGTCTCCTGCCAGCATATAGGAGTATTCAGCACTTAGGAAAGTTTTTGCGGTGTGATAAAGATTTCCATCAGCGTACCATTCTCTACCTGCTTTCTCATAGTTCCTTCCTGCATTCTCCATAAGCTCCATGAAGTGGTCGTCATAGCCAAAAACGTCCTTAACAATAAATGCGAGCTTGAAAAAAGTGTCCCCTGCTTTTTGGTATTCTTTTTTGGTCACAAATATTTCCGCCCCTTTCCCATAGAAGTCAATCAAGATGTTTGCCATGTCCTCAATGCCATGTGGATCATGAATTATCTTGTAATACCTATATGCTGCTTCATATGCTTCAATTGCTTTCTGGATTTTTTTCTTTTTCATTTGGGTGTTGCCCATGGACTTATACATTGCGGCAAATTCCGTTGCATATTTCTCGAATTTATCTTTTTCACCAAGAATCTCAAATATTCTGAGAATGTTGGAGCAGAATTCGTCGAGAAGTTCTAAATCGGGCTCTTCAATTTCAACGGCTTCTTCCAGAATATCCAGGTAATAATATGCGCTCTTAAGGAGAAAAGGTCTGGCATCGTTTAGTGCCTGGGGGTTGGTACTAATGATGATATCTCCAATGTATCTATAAATCCGGGCAGCGTCTAAAATTCTCTTTTGTTTTTCATACTCTCTTGCGGATTTTATAAGAAGTTGTATACCGGCTTTCAGGTTTCCCCGGGTTATCATGCTTTTTCCAGCTAGCTCAAGCTCATCCGGACTAGACCTTATTATACCCGCTATCAAAAGGGCCACCCCACTTGGTTTTAACGAATGTTTATTTTACCTCGATGTATTTAACGCTTTCTCTGATGAACAACAGAGCACACTAAAATTCAAAAAATTTCGAAAAAATTAGACTTTTATCACTCTATATCCCGCCGCCTTCCTAAGCCTGTTCATAACTGCAAGCCCCAGTCCCTTTTCTTCAATCCCCTCGGCCAATATTACATCTACTCCGGACTTGTCGAGTTCTCTGAGGGCTTTAAACAGATTCCTTGCTATCTCTTCCTCGCTCTCGCCCATGTTGAAATATGCATCTGCCTTGTAGAAGTCCCCGGTGGCCATTACACCGACCCGCATACCTTGGGCTTTATACATCTTGATGAGCTCATTGATTTTTTCTTTAACCCTCTCACGCTCTCCTTCGATGACTATAACCTGAGCATCTGGGGCGTAGTGTTTGTACTTCATCCCGGGAGCTTTTGCAAGGTTTACGGGTTTCCCTTTTACGGCTGGATGGATTTCCACTTTTCCAATTACCGCTTCGATCTCCTCAAGGGGCAATCCGCCGGGTCTTAGGAGCATTGGAGGGTCTGTGGTTAAGTCTATTACCGTTGACTCAACTCCTACTTTTGTCTCGCCGCCGTCTATTATGCACTCTATCTTACCATAAAAGTCATCGACAACGTGCTCTGCCAAGGTGGGGCTCGGCTTTCCGCTTATGTTGGCGGAGGGTGCAGCAATTGGTCTTTCGCTTGCCTTTATCAGTCCAAGCGCAATCTCGTTGGCGGGCATTCTTATCGCCACAGTCTCTAACCCGCCTGTAGTTGCATATGGAACTTTGTCCCCCTTGGGGAGCACTATTGTCAACGGCCCTGGCCAGAACTTTTCTGCAAGTATTTTAGCCTTCTCTGGAACTTCACTTGCGAGTTCATAAACTTGCTCGAACTCGGCTATGTGGATTATCAGAGGGTTGTCAGGGGGTCTGCCTTTTGCCTTGAAGATTCTTTTGACGGCATTTTCATTCAGCGCATCCGCACCTAACCCATAGACAGTCTCCGTAGGAAACGCAACAAGCTTCCCTTCTCTAATAAACCTCGCACCTATCTTGATTTTTTTCCAGTCAAGGCCCTCTCGCATGTTTATTACTACAGTCATGTTCCTCACCTAAAACTTCCTTATAAACCTCTTCAACTCTCTCGGCAACTTTCTCCCACTTGTATTTTTCGCTGATTCTTCTTCCGATTCTGCCCATTTTTAAAGCTTTTTTATTGTCGAGTAAAAGCGCTACTTTTTCAACAAGCTCGTCAAAGTCTTTAAAGAGATACCCATTTTTTCCGTCCCGTATAAGTTCTTTTATTCCTCCAACAGCCCTTCCGACTACAGGCACACCAAGGGAATTGGCTTCAACAACTACAAGCCCAAATCCCTCCCTCAAAGAGGGGACTATTAGCATTTTGCTCTCTGCGAGTATGTTGTCGATATCATCTCTATAACCGAGAAACTTAACGTTAGGTGGTGCAATGCGTTTTAGCTCTTCCCTCAACGGACCATCCCCAACAACAAGAAACTCTTCATGGGGGAAGTACTCCGCAAGACGTATAAACGTCTTTGGATCTTTATAGGATGTTAGCGCTCCGATGAATGTTATGTACTTCTTTACGGCTTTTTTCGCTTTTAGCGGCCTTATCCCGTTTGGAATTACTCTTACCCTTTTTGCCCCGAGCGATAGGGCTCTCTTTTTCAAGTAATGGCTTACAGCGATTATGCCATCACTCTTTGCTAGGCTTTCTCTGACAAAATACCTCCCGAGTGGAAGTTTTGACATAAAGTCAAGATCACTCCCGTGGGCTGTCGCAACTAATGGCAGTTTCAGCTTCCTTTTTGCGAGAACTCCGGCAAAGCTGGTTGTTCCAATGTAGTGGGCATGAATGACATCAAAATTCAATTTTTTGTGGAGCTTTACTATCTTTAAGAAACCTAAAAGGGCGAATAAAGTTCCCCTCAAACCGAAGACCGGGGGCACTTTAACCTGATAAACTCTCTCCTTCTCAAACTCTCTGGGTGTTATGGAGCCATAAGTAAGAACATAAACATCATGTCGCTTTCTAAGCTCCCTAACTAAGTTGTCAGTGTGATTTGCAACCCCGCCTCTGTGAGGAGGATAGTGTCCTACTACCAATATTCTCATGAATGAAAAATGTAAAAGAGAAGTAAAAAGCCTTTCTATGGTCTGCCTTTACCTTTTCCACGTGGTGGATTTACCGGCAAATACTTCTCCTTTATTTTGCCCCTTCCCTGCATAAAGGCTTCCCTTAGCATGTTCTTAGCATCTTCGATGAGCTCTCTGGCAGTGTCGTAGTCTCCCGCTTGAATTGCAGCTTTTGCAGCTTCTAGCTTCCCTTTTATTTGAGTTACATCGATTCCAGCTTTTTCGAGAACCCTTAATTTAATTTCGAGCCTTTGTACTTCCCTGTTAAGTTGGAATTTGGGACTCGCATGAATAAACTTCTGCCACTCCTTGCCGGCAAGCCTAATTACTGTCTCTGCGTGAGCCTTTGCAGCAATTGCCTGTCCATATGCTTTTTCATAGTTTCCTTGGCTGTAGCTCTCGTTTGCAATTTGTATCTTCTCCTCTGCAAGTTCAATCTGTATTTTAGCGGCTGGAATTGGGAGATTATCGAGCATTTCTTTTGCTGTTTCAGTTCTGTTGATAGCCAACTGTATTGCTTCCCATGCCATTTCTGGGGTTATGGTAACGTTTTCTTCTGTTATGTTTCCATCTCTGACTCTCTCTCTAATGCGCTCTCTTATTTGTTCGGCTGTTCTGTTCATTAATTGGCTCTTGAGTATTATTACGTTTCTAGTTTTGAGCAAGACGCCAATTACTTCAGTTGTGTTTGTTATGTTGTTGTCAACATACAGGATGAACTTCTTCCCTTCTATGTTTCTGGCTTGTTTTATTGCTCCTATATCCCTTCCGTGGGCAATTACTACTTTAACGTTATCAAAAAGTTCGGGATATTCTTGGATAGCCTTTCTAAGTACATCTAAGTTGGTCTCATACCTAGTATTGCCATACCATCTAACGTATGAGATTCCAAGCTCGTCTAGTTCTGTTTCGTAGTCTTTTGGCACGGCATCGGGACCACCTATGATTATGACCTTATCCGGAGTCTTCTCCATGATCTCTGCTGTGACATTTGGGTTATATACTCCCCATGTCGTAATGACTACTGTTGCGTTCAGTAGCTCTGCGAGCTCTTCTGCAAGTGCTGAATCCGCTTCATTGTCACTTACTAGGATAACTATTGAGGAAACCTGAGCTTCTGATAATGGTATTATGCTTGCTAAGAGCAATGCACCAAACAACAATGCAAACACTTTTTTCGCCACCATGGCTTATCACCTCACTTTATTATAGTGAAAAACTCCTATTTAAGCTTTTTTCATGAAATCGTTTTGTTCTGTCTTTGTTTGTTTATTCAAATGCTACGAAAACTCTTTTTGACTTTGCGAGGGTTAAAAAAAGTTTAAAACCGTTTATGTATGTTCAAAAACCTCATAAAAGACTTTTTCGGCAAATTGAGATAACCTCAGGCCCTCTTTCTTTGCTATCTTTTCGAGAATCTTTTGTGCATTGCTTCCGTATTGACAGGCCTTCTTTTCCCTGTATGCTACCTCTTCAGGAAGGCCTATCTCAAGGGCTACCTCTCTTAGGATGGCCTTTCTTATCCCGTTGTTGATTTTATACTCCAAGGGCGTTCTCAGCCCGCTTCTGACGACATTGAGGTCTAAGAAGGGAAACCTTCCTTCGACACTGTTCAGCATGGCAATTTTGTCATCTCTGGCAAGGTTCTTTTCTGCTATCTCGACGATGTCCTTTTCCATCAGTGAAGGGTTCGTAAGGTACTTCGCATATCCTCCAAAGAGTTCATCGGCCCCCTGACCGCTTAAAAGAACCTTGGTATTGTCCTCTCTGGCCAGCTTTGTTGCGAAGTAGAGGGGAATTCCTATCGCGAGGTTCATGGGGTTGGGTTCTTCTATGGCAAACATCACTTTTTCGAGGGAGCTCCTTACGTCATCGAGGTCAAACACGTACTCCCTAAGCCTCAGGCCAAGTTTCTCACTAACTTTTCTTGCCCACTCCAAATCTTGGCTTCCCTCAGCTCCCGCGGTGTAAAGGACAACGTCGGAGTATTTTGAAGCGAGAAGCGCTATCAAAGAGCTGTCCAGCCCTCCGGAGAATAATACCCCTACCTTTTTTGCACTTCTAAGCCTTACGGCATATTCCAGGCTTTTCTTTATGCTCAGCTTTGCTCTTTCATAGGAAAAAGGTTCTCCTTTTAGCTCTGAGAGGGTAAGGAGCTGAATCCGTTCAATGCCATTCTTTGATATTTTAACGAGCTCTCCAGGATTTACCGGGATTGCTCTTTCCCCTATGCTCCAGAGAACTTTCTTTTCCGAAGCAAAGAAACCGTTAAGGGAATAGTAAAGAGGCCTAATTCCCACAGGGTCCCTGAAGAGGTAGATGTTTTTCTTATCGGAGAATGCAACAGCATAATCCCCATTTAGGGTCCTCATTAGGGTTCTCACGCTTTCTGGTATTGAACTGCCATTTTCAACTTGAAACTCCAGCAGACGTAGGATTACTTCCGTATCAACGTCGCTCTCAAATCCAACCCCTCTTCTTTCCAGAAACTCCTTTATCTGTCTGTGATTGTATATCTCACCGTTGTGAACTAGGGCAAAATCGTTGAAAAACGGTTGGGTGAATCTTTTTGAACCTGTCATGGCCAGACGACACTGGAGAAGCCCTATACTACCGTCTGGAACTTTAGTAATTTCGGAGAAATCTTCGCTCTTTAATACTCCTCCATCAGTCCATACGCCAAAGGAATCGCTGCCCCTATGTTTTCCAGAATTTATCATTGCTATAAGTTTGGGTTTTAGATGTTTTCCTATTCCTCCCGCTATAAGGCACACTTTTCTCACCAGAGTAGCTTATTTGTTCGCTAATAAAAACCTTCTCAGTTTCTCTCTAAAAAAGGGTTCATTTTGAGAAAATTTTATTGAATGGAAGTTCTATTATCATCGTTCTCTATTGAACTCATGTTAAGTCCCCACAGGTACAGTAGTGTTCATAGGCCAGCGTCTCAAGGTCATCAAACCCACTTCTCGTTTTTGCTGAGAGGTAAACCACTCTAACGGGGGGTGAGACTTCGGGCAAAAATTTACACAGCTTGTATGCCAAAAGCCCCTGCATTGAAGTGTCAAGCTTTAAACGACTTGATAGATATTCCACGTCTTCGAGGTATCTTTTTGTCTTTTCCAAATCCCTAATGAGGTCTATTTTGTTAAGGGCAGGTATGGTCGTTGCGCCAAGCCTAAGGTCTATTAAAAGAGCAAAAAACCTGACAAAGCAGTAATCGTGGGCCTTTCTTAATATTGTGGGGTCAAATAAGTACACGACGAGGGGATTTGGAAGGTTTTCCATCAGCTTAACTCCAAAATCATGGAAGAGGAACGTTTCCATCTGGCCCGGAGTGTCTATAAGGACGTATTCATATTCTTTTTCCAGCTTTAGTATTTTTTCAATGTATTCGTCGAGATAATCCATTAAAAAGTCGTAGCTCTCTACAATAGCTCCATTTGGTCCGTATCCCTTTTTCATAAGCTCCTCTACGGTTATGTGTTCCCTAACGTCCACAGTGGGAGTGTATGGAAGAACCCTAACTCCAGTATCCAGGTTGACATATGCTACTCTCTTTTCATTTTCATCCAAAAACTTTCCAAATTCTCCCGTTAAAGTTGTTTTGCCGCTTCCAGCGGTTCCAACAAATACTATTATCACCATGATCACCATTGATAATCTGTTTCCATTCCTATAAGCTTCTCCGCAAGTTCAAAAAATGCTTTTGAGGCTTTTGAGTCTGGATCATATGCCACCACCGGCATTCCTTCCAATGTTGCTTCTCTCACTTTTGGGTCTTCTGGGATAACAGCCAAAAGCGGAAACTCCATAACTTCCTCGGCAGCTTCGGGAGGTATATCTGTTTTATGCCCTCCGTATCTGTTGAGTACAAACCCCAATACTCCTCGCCCGGCCTTTCTCAGGACTATCCCCACTTTCATTGTATCGCTGATGCTTGCTATTTCTGGATTGGTCACCAAGAGAATTTCCTCTCCGCTTAACATGGCACTCATGGCATCTATTTGCAGTCCAGCTGGACAGTCTATAAGGATGTAATCAAAATCTTTCTTTAGCTTTGGTATCACTTCAGGTAAATTCCTAGGATCTGCTTTGGCAACGCGCTCCCAATCTACCGCAGCAGGAACTACATATACAAATTCGTACTTCGTGGTGTGTACTGCTTTTCTTATGTCTTCCCCTTCAATTAGTACATCGTGGATAGTCTTTCTGGCATCGTCAAGCCCAAAGTGCAGGCTTAAGTTTGCCATAGTCAAATCTGCATCAACCGCACACACTTTTTTCCCTAGCATTCCTAAGGCAATCGCCAGGTTTGCAGTAGTGGGTGTTTTTCCAACTCCACCTTTTCCAGAGGCTATTGATATTAATCTCCCCATATTTACTCCCAATTATACTCTCCCTAAACCTTTATGAACTTTTACCAAAAGGTTATAAATGGAGAGACAAGCCAAGAGGAAGGTGAGAAAAATGAAAGTGTTTGTTGCGGATACGAGTGTTATAGTTGATGGAAGGCTCACTCAGTACCTTAACACGCTTAAAGAAAAAGTTAAGATCATTATTCCAGAGGCTGTTATTGCCGAGATTGAACACCAGGCAAACGAAGGCAAAGCCATAGGGCACACTGGACTGGAAGAGCTGAAAAAACTCAGAAAGCTTGCGGAAGAAGATAAAATCCTTTTGGAATTCTATGGAGAGAGACCCGATCTATGGCAGATTAGAAGGGCAAAGGCAGGAGAAATTGACCACATGATAAGAGAAGTTGCCAGAGAACTCAATGCAATCCTAATAACCGGCGACCAAGTGCAGAGAGACATTGCCATAGCCAAGGGTATAGAAGTAATCTATCTGGAGAGCAAAAAAGAGGTCAGACACAGACTTGAAGACTTTTTTGATGAGCATACGATGAGCGTTCACCTTAAGGCTGGTGTAAAGCCCCTAGCAAAGAAAGGAAAGCCCGGTCAATGGAGGCTTGTTCCGATAAGGGATGAAGAACTCACGGATGAAGAACTTGAAGAGATAGCAGATGACATAGTGGAGAGGGCTAAGAGAGATCCAGAGTCGTTTATAGAGCTTGATGAACCAGGAGCTACTGTTGTTCAGCTGAGAAACTATCGTATAGTAATAGCAAAGCCTCCGTTTGCCGATAGAATAGAGATTACAGCTGTAAGGCCGATAACCAAATTGAGCATAGACGATTATGACCTCCCAGAGAAGCTCTTAGAACGTTTAACTGACAAAGCCGAGGGAATACTTATAGCTGGTGCGCCTGGAGAGGGGAAGTGCTTACCCCCAGAAACCCCCATTCTTCTTGGAGATGGTTCGTTTGTTCAGATTAAAGATGTTAAACCCGGAATGAAAGTTGTTACTTTTTCACACGAGAAGGTAGAAGTCCAACCCATCCTCAGAGTTTATAAGAGAAATGAAACTGCCTTGATAAAGCTAAAAACAGCTACTGGAAGAAAAATAATTCTCACCCCCAACCACCCAGTTCTCACGATAAAAAACGGCTTCGTTATGTGGATGGATGCAGGCTCTCTAAAAAAAGGTGATCCAATAGCGGTTCCTAGAAGGCTACCAATTAAGGGCAACCTGCCAGAAAGTATTTGGATCGGAGAGTTAGTAAAAGAAGGATTCTTTGCAACAACCAAAGATGGTAACATTGTTCCACTTGTGAAGGCCAATCCTGAAGACACAGTGACAGTGTTTTACAAGGGCAGAAATCACAGAAAGTCTAGAGATGTGCCTGCGCATCTTACTCTTAGCGAAGAGTTCTTTGAGTTTCTAGGCCTTATGTGGGCTGAGGGATCAGGGAGTGTCTTCGAGTTTAATAACTTCGATGAGAAACTTATTGAACACTTCAAAAATCTGGTTTCAAACATATTTGGGGTTAAGAGCGAGGAGTTTTACTTTGTTGCTCCAGGAAGACTAAGACTTCGGAATTCGAAGACAATAGAAAAAATACTGCGTGCTTTTGGATATCCAGAGCGGAACAAAGCATCTTCATTAAGAGTACCTGAAATTGTTATGAAATCGGACGAGAAAAGAATAGCAGCTTTTATTAGGGGGGTATTTGAAGGTGATGGTTACATTGGGAAAGAACTGGAAATTTCAACTGCTAGTGAAGAATTCGCCGCTGGATTACAATATCTTCTCCTTAGATTAGGTATCCAGGCACTCTTCAAAGAAAAAACAATAAATGGCAAGGTCTACTATAAAGTTGTTCTAAAGGACTCTAGATCGATAAGAAAGTTCTACGAGGTTGTAAAGCCGAGGTTCAAGGTTAAAGGCTTTGAAAAACATCTAACAAAAAATTCAAATCCAAATATTGATACTATTCCTGCTGGAGAACTTGTGAAATCTCTTGGTGTTCTAACGGGATATAGAGTTAAGGGGGCTACTAAAACTACTTACTCTCGTGAAAGACTTTCAAAAGTGTATCAAAACTTCTTGAGTGTTTACAGAGAATACCTTGCCCTCGAACCAACCGTCAAGAAACTAGTCGAGTACTCAAAGTATATCTCAAAATGGAGAGAACTCGTGGAATTTATTGATAAAAACGTTAATATCGAATTTTACAGAAGAAACCATATAGATCATGTTGCTCCTAAACTTTGGCTGGAGGGTAAGAGAAAGCCCATGATGTCAACAGTAGCTAAGTTGCTTTCAGCGTTTGCATATGAAACAGGGCTTTTGGCTAGGGAGTCAGAGTTGTGGAATAAGGCAGTAAAAGAAATCAGAGAACTCATGAAATCTCTTTTTGCGCTCCTTGGTCAGAATTCTCAGAGTACGGTTTCTCAGTCAATGATAAGCCTCTTTCTGAATGGTGCAGAGCTTAATGTGGATCGCATGCTAAGGCTAATCGAAGAAGTAGTCTCGGAGTATTATCATAAAGCAGAGCTTGTTGAAGAACATCTTGCACACATGCTGCTCATGCTTGATTCCAATATTCTATGGGACAAGGTTGCCTCTGTTGAAACCATGATAGGAGAATTCGACGTTTATGACATAACTGTGCCCAATCACAACTTCATTGCTGGTATACTCCCTGTGATAGTCCACAATTCCACCTTCGCTCAAGCTTTAGCTGAGTACTATGCCTCCATGGGTAAGATAGTCAAGACGATGGAAAAACCCAGAGACCTTCAGGTTAGTGAAGAGATAACCCAGTATACAGCACTTGGGGGAAGAATGGAGAAAACTGGAGATGTTCTATTGCTTGTAAGACCTGATTACACCATATTCGACGAGATGAGAAAGACGAGTGACTTCAAGATCTATGCTGATCTAAGGCTTGCGGGAGTTGGAATGATAGGCGTTGTGCACGCTACAAAGCCCATAGATGCCATTCAGAGGTTCATTGGAAGAGTGGAGCTTGGAATGATTCCACAAATAGTTGATACAGTGATATTCATAAAAGCGGGGAATGTTGATAAAGTTCTGACTCTGGAGTATAAGGTCAAGGTGCCAAGTGGAATGACTGAAGAGGACCTGGCGAGGCCGGTTATTGAGGTCAGGGACTTCATGACGGGTGAGCTTGAATACGAAATCTACACCTATGGAGAAGAGATAAGCGTCGTTCCGGTAAAGAAGGAAGGGAAGCCTCCGGCACTGAAGCTTGCTGAGGAAAAGCTTAAACAGGAGATCAAGAAGTTCCTGCCGGACGTTTACGCGGAAGTTGAGCTTGCAAGCCCGCACAAGGCTGTAATATACGCGGATGAGTTTGACATCCCGGCAATAATAGGGAAAAAGGGCAAGAGAATAAGCGAAATAGAGAAAAGGCTCGGCATAAGCATCGATGTAAGGAGCTTTGACGAAAAACTCGCTGAAATACCCAAGGAAAAAATTCCCGTCGAGGCAGAAGAGAAGAAAAAGCAAATAGTCCTAAGAGTTTCACCAGATTTTGCCAAAAAGCCACTGAAGTTCTTTGCAGGGGAACAGTACATATTCACCGCCACGCCTTCGAGGAAGGGAATGGTGAAAGTTAACAAAAACACTCCAATAGGAAAAGAGCTTAAGAGAGTGTTGGATGCAGGTATAGAGCTCTGGGCTTCCCTTTAATCTCTTTTTGGCTCAGTTGCGAGGGTACTCATCATTACTCAGCTAGCGAAATTGTCTTCATCGCCCGAAATTTTTATATTTTCATCCTTTAAGTGCCTTTTGATGAGGCTGATCTTAGCGTCCCAAAGTCCAAGGAGAAGGGAGATACTTGCGAAGTTCTTTGGTGCCTTTGATGTCATCCCGAGCAACGTTAGTGAGGACTCCAAAGCTTCAGACCCCGCAGAACACGCTATGGAAGTGGCAAGGAAAAAAGCCCGTGATGTGTATTCTCGATACGGGGGCACAGTTGTAGGCGCGGATACAATAGTCGTCTTAGATGAAAAAATCCTCGGAAAGCCAAAAAATGAGGAAGAAGCAAAGGAAATGCTCAGAGCTTTAAGCGGAAGAATACACAAAGTAATCACCGGATACTGCATTGTCCATGAGGGGAGGGAGATTACGGGTTATGTTGTCACGGAGGTCAAGTTCCGGGAGCTCAGCGAGGAAGAGATAGAATGGTACGTCTCTACAGGCGAACCCCTTGACAAGGCAGGTGCCTATGGAATCCAAGGGAAAGGAGGAATTCTGGTGGAATGGATAAAGGGTGACTACTACAATGTTGTCGGCTTCCCGATGAAGATAATCCTTGAGCTTAGAAACCTTGGATTTAAGCTACTATAAGAGCTCCGAAAAGAGCAAATCTTCCTTTTTGCCCCCGGCTTTTTTAAATGCTTTTAAACTCCAGCTTATGCTTCCAACGTCTTTCGGCCTGTGGGCATCGCTCGCGAAGGTTAGCTTTACTCCTTTTCTGATGCACAGCTTTATGAAATCCAAATCCGGAACTCTGTAGCGGGAGCTTATCTCAAAAGCCTTCCCATGCTCTTCTGCCAGCTCGACTATCTCTTTATACTCTTCAATCGAAGGATAGCCTACATAGGGAAAGACGTTTCCAAAGTGTCCTATTATATCGATGTTTTCATCCTGAATGGCGAGCTTTATGAGTTTGAGGTATTCATCATGCCCTCCCGGCTCAAAGTACAGGTGAACGGAGGCTATTACATAGTCAAGCTTTTTTCTAAAGTCGTCGTTTATATCGACTCCGTCTGGGAGAATATTCGCTTCTATTCCTGTCAGAACAGTTATCTCGCTTTCTTTTTTGGCCTGCTCTATAAGGGAGATGTAGGAGTTGAGCAAGTGAGGGGTAAAGAAATGCACGTGATCGCTGATTCCAACAATCTTTAGTCCCTTCCTCTCAGCCTCGGCAATATTATCCCTTATGTAACCGATTCCATCAGAAAACCTTGTATGGGTGTGAAGGTCCATCATCTTAGCTCCCGTATCTCATCCGCTTAAAAATTTAAAAGCCTTGCACTTTTTGGATAAAATATCCAATGTAAACCTCAACCTTTAGGTTTGACAACGTTTAAATACTATTTCACTCTAATGAAAGTTGGTGGTGAATATGGTCGAGCGCTCAAAAGTTAGGGTTCTAATAGCAAAGCCAGGACTGGACGGCCATGATAGAGGAGCAAAGGTTATAGCGAGAGCCCTTAGAGATGCCGGTTTTGAGGTCATCTATACTGGAATAAGACAAACGCCCGAGCAGATCGTGGAAACTGTCATTCAGGAGGATATAGACGTTCTCGGGTTGAGCATTCTCTCCGGAGCACACATGGTTCTCATACCAAAGATTCTCAGACTTCTGGAAGAGAAGGGCATAAAGCCAAATGAAGACATCCTTGTTCTTGCTGGAGGCATAATACCGCCCGATGATGCTCAAGAGCTTGAGAAAATGGGTGTTGCAAGGGTTTTTGGCCCTGGAAGCCCAATTGAGGAGATTATTAAATTCATCGACGAGAACATTCCAAAGCTCAAGAAGTTCAGGGGAGAAAGCTAAGGTTTATATTATTCTTTTTTGGATAATTAATCCAAGTGATAGATATGATCGATGAGCTAATTGAGAGAATGCTTAAAGGAGATAAGAGGGCAACTGCAAGGCTGATAACTTTAGTAGAAAACGATGAAGAAAAAGCAAGGGAAATAGTCAAGAAGGTGTATCCATACACCGGAAACGCCTATATCGTTGGAATAACAGGCCCCCCTGGCTCTGGAAAGTCGACTCTAGTTGACAAGCTCATAAAAAAAGCCAGGGAAGAAGGGAAAATAGTGGGGGTTATAGCCATAGACCCCACATCTCCGTTCACGGGAGGAGCTCTTCTTGGAGATAGAATAAGAATGCAGAGACATTCCACAGATCCAGGCGTATTTATAAGGAGCATGGCAACGAGGGGCTCTCTCGGAGGGCTGGCGAAGGCAACAAACGATGCTATAAAGGTTCTTGATGCCTACGGGTGTGACGTTATCTTTGTAGAAACCGTTGGTGTGGGGCAGATTGAGGTTGATATTGTAAAAACCGCCGATACCGTGGTTTTGGTCACCGTTCCAGGCTTAGGAGATGACATTCAAGCCATAAAGGCGGGGCTTATGGAGATAGCTGACATCTTCGTTGTTAACAAAGCCGATAAAGAAGGCGCGGAGGCTACAATGTTCGAACTTGAGCTGATGCTGGACCTGGAAAAGGAGAAGTGGGAAAAAAGAGGGTGGAGGCCACCGATAGTTTCCACCATTGCCTTTACCAATAAAGGGATTGACCAGCTTTGGGAAGCAATTAACAAGCATAGAGCATTTCTGTTTGAGCGCGGTGAAATCGAGAAGAAGAGGAAGTTCAGAATTGAGGAGGAGATTAAAGCAATCGTTTCGAGCACCATCGCAAGGAAAATTGGAGAGATGATGGGAGATAACGAAATATCCCAGCTCATAGAGAAGATCGCCAACAGAGAGATTGATCCTTACTCTGCTGCTGATCTTGTTTTGGAAAAAGCCCTGGGGGTGAAAGTGTGATAAAGAAAGTTGACCACATTGGGATTGCTGTTAAAAACCTTGAGGAGGCTATTAAGATTTGGGAAAACCTCGGGTTAAAGGTCGAGGAGATTGAAGAAGTTCCGGATCAAAAAGTTAGGACAGCTATTTTCCACGCCGGTGAGACAAGGATCGAGCTTTTGGAGGCAACCTCAGAAGATTCTCCAATAGCTAAGTTTATTGAAAAGAGGGGCGAAGGAATACACCACATTGCCCTCGGTGTTGACAACATTGAGGAGCACCTGGAGAAGCTCAAAGAAAAGGGGTTCAGGCTTATTGATGAAAAGCCCAGAATAGGTGCTGGTGGTGCGAAGATAGCTTTCGTACACCCGAAGAGCGTTGGTGGAGTTCTCCTCGAGCTTTGTGAAAGAGAAGAATAACATCTCTTTTTAGTTTTTATATTTTTCTTCCGAAGGCCTCGCCATTCAGGGTGTGGGAGGTCAGAACTTTCAAACAAAACGCAACAATGTATTTCCTTTTTGTTTTCATTCGTTCTTAAGAGCTCACAGAAAAGTTTGTTGAGTGGCCGGCGGCGTCCCCGGTTTCCCGCCCCCTCTCGGAGGGCAGTACACCCGGGATCGCTGGCGGGCTTAACTTCCGGGGTCGAAACGAGTCCGGGTGTGACCCCGCCGCTATGACCGCCGTACCGATATTAGGTCTTGGCATAGGGTTTATAAACTTTACGGTTGTGTTGGGCGTGTTTATAGTAACCTTTATTAGGGTTTTTGCTGAATTCTTTCAGGTGGTTGTCGTGATCCCCAGATGGGATCACAGACTCAAAGACCCTGAAAGCGTGGCATTCGCAATTCTTTGACGTTTTAGCAGACTTCGAATCAGAAGGAAAGCTGAAGAACCTGCCAAAAATCCTACAAATTTACCAGTAAAAACAATACTGGCAATACTCCTCTTTAAACAATACTACAACCTACCCCTCAGAGACGCCCAGCACTACGGCAGAAAATTCTTCGGAGCAAACATTCACTACTCAACCCTCCACAACTAGGGAGAAAAAGCTGAACCTCGAAGAACTGACAAACCACCTACCTGAAAAAACTCCAGAAATTACCCTACGCCAGCACTCAAGCAGACTCAACCATTATCACCAAATAAAAAGGACAGGATAGAAGTTCAGGCAATAACGAGAATCCTGCCGGGTTTACTGTATCCGGTTGCTGTGAAGATCACAACTTCTGAGAACGAGCTGATTGAACTCCTGCCG
>NZ_KE387145.1:39784-42471 GCF_000430485.1 Thermococcus sp. PK | reverse complement strand
ATGGTCTGAAAATCCTCCTCAGAGTCAAATACTGTTTAAATAACAGGGGGTGAAACTAAACACGCCCCGGTTGTGTTCCTTATGATGATGTACTCACTGCTCAGAAGTATTGAGCGATTGACAATAAGCCCATCAAAGAGGGCCAGGGACTTTCAAAGGGTTATTCAATCCTATAAAAACGGTGAGCTTATAGAGGTTGAGGGGTTTTTGATCTTGAGGGTGCCCCCCAATGTCCCAAAAGATGGGGTATACTACCTTCTTTCTCCTCTCTCTCCAAGTGAGCTCTCAAAGAGTGATATTAAGCCCTATGTGGCGATAAAGGTAACTGAAAAAAGCGAGATAAATGCAGAGCTGAAGAGCGGGCAGTACGTTAAAATCAAAGGCATTATCGATGCATATCCATTTGGAAACATGCGCCTCATCCACGTTATTTCTCTGCAAAGGGCCAATATTGAGGATTACTGGCTTCAGTACAAGGAGCTCGCCCTCACCAAAGAGGAGCTGGAACAGCTCATAGATTCCACAATAAACGCTGACTATGAGCTAAAAAAAGCTCTCCTTTACTCTCTCTTTGCCTCTCCCTCGGTAGTGAGTAGCAAAAGACATTGGGGGGAGGGAGTGACGTTTTCTGCTTTTAAAAATGACACAAAAATTGTGAATTCTCTCTGGGAGGCCTCGAGATATTTAATTAGCCTCCTCCCCGAAGAGCTGATATTAAGAAAAGGAAACGCAAAACCCTTTGTCGATGATAATCTCGACCTTGACTTCTCTTTTTTCCTTGAGGGAGGCAAATACTACTCCCCCTCAAACAAGAGCCTCCTCAAAAAAGACATCCCTGTCGCAGAGTGGGCTAGGGAGTATTTTGAGGAAAAACAGGCGGTGTTTTTGACTCCAAAAGTATACAAACGAATCTCTCCGGAGGATCCTTTGGCTTACACCTCCGAGACCCCATTCATTGTAAATGAACCCATAGGCTGGGAGAAAAACCGGGAACTGGAACAGCTTATCCCCAATCTCCTGGCCACGATATTTCTTGAAAGAGAAAAAATACCTTCGCTTAGCCCTTCCGACAGAATGGTGGAGAAGTTTAGAGAAAGGTTTGAAAGATGGATTTTTAGGAATGCCCGTGAATATGGAGAAAAGTTCGATGCTTTGAGGCTTAAAGGTATGATATTCGAGACTAACACGAGGTACCTTTTGAGCCTTCGCCTCCTCGGCTCGATGGCACGGTTTGAGGGAAAAATAAATACAGGCATAATAAGCGACGTTATAAATATGAACCAGGAGATAGTGGATATGTGGATAAACGAGATTCCGGAAAGGGAAATGCTGAAGGTGCTGGAGACTTATGAAAAATACGTCGAGCGGGACTTTAGAAACAAGCGTCTGGAGATGGCGTTGAGGGTATTCCTGGACTTGGAGGCCACTTCAATAGATGGCTTTGTTAGCAGAGAGGAGTTCTACAACGCCCTGGTTGAGTACGGATTCAAGCCCTCCTATGCTAGGGAAGTTATAGAAAGCCTTATTGCTGATGGCTATCTTTATGAGCCTGTTATAGGCAAATTAAAGATGATAAAACCAGAATAGGTGAGAGAATGTCAAAGAAATTCATAAGGCTTAGGGAACAAAGGGAAAAGAAGAAAATAGCCCTTGAGAGAATAGATATTCTTTTTAGCCTGGCTGAGAGGGTTTTTCCCTACGATAAAGAGTTGGCAAACCGCTACGTTGAGATAGCGTTGGCAGTGCAGCAGAAGGCAAAGGTTAGAATGCCGAGGAAATGGAAGAGGAGGTACTGCAAGAGGTGTCATTCCTTCCTTGTCCCCGGCGTTAATGCTCGGGTTAGGTTGAGACAGAAGAGAATGCCCCACGTTGTTGTAAAATGCTTAGAGTGCGGATACATAATGCGGTATCCGTATTTAAGGGAAAAGAAGGAACGTAGAAAAAGCAATATTTTTAAGGACTAATGTTGGTGTTATTTTAGTAGGTGATGAGCTATTATAGAGCATCCCCTCGTCAAGATTTGGAGTTGTATTAAGCGGGGAGAAACCGTGCTTATTGAGCATAACAGCTTAGCCTTCACTCCGCTTGCACTTTGTAACTTACCTTTTTCTTTTGAAAGCCTCGCCCTTCAGGGCGGGGATGCAGTAATCGAGAAACCGGCCAGAGAGCAGGAAAGCAAAAGAATGTTTTTAAACCAAAAACGTGTGAATTAATAACGAGAAGCAATGAAAAGAACCGTAACGCTCAAACTCCAACCCTCAAAAGAGCAGGAGAAAAGCCTCTTCGAGTTAGCCAATACTGGAGCAAAAGTCTGGAACGAGGTCAATTTCCTCCGGAGGCAACTCTTCTTCGACCACCAGCCCGTAGACTTCAACAAGACTGAAAAAGAGGTTTATGAGAAGTACAAGAAGGAGATTGGCTCCGCAACAGTCCAGCAAATTTGCAGGAAGAACGCCGAGGCGTGGAGGAGCTTCTTCTCCCTCGCAAGGAAGAAAAAGACAGAGAACTCCCCAAGTGGATGAGACCAAAACCACCAAGCTACTTGAAAGATGACGGGAAGAGGAAACCCTTGATTGTCCTCAGGAACGACCAGTATAAAATTGAGGGGAACAAACTAATCCTCAAAGGGCTTGGAAAGTTCAAAAGGCTGGAAGTCCAGTTCAAGGGGAGAATTCACGTTAAGGGCA
>NZ_KE387145.1:4631-39684 GCF_000430485.1 Thermococcus sp. PK | reverse complement strand
GCTCAACAAGTCCGGCTACAAGACAAGCAGGAAACTGAAAAGAATGTATCAAAAGGCCAAAACTACAGGCGAGGCACTACATTAATACTGCAGTCAGGCAGATTGTTGAAGGGCTTTACGAAATGGGCGTCTCTACGATTGTAGTTGGTTATCCAAAGGGCATTGCGAGAAATTCTGAATGGGGTGAAAAGCAGAACTTCATCCTCTCCCACGTCTGGCGGTTCAATACAGTGATTCAAAGGCTCAAGGAAGTTGCTGAAGAGTATGGTATTGAAGTTGAGCTTGTTGATGAGGCTTTCACCTCAAAAACCTGCCCCGTCTGCGGGAAGCCCCATAAAGGGGCCCGTTTCGTCCGTGGTCTTTACAAGTGTCCCGCAGAGGGGCTCGTTTTTAACGCAGACCTCGTTGGGGCGTTCAATATCCTAAAGAAAGTTGTGAAAACGATAACCCCGAGCCTTTCTGCTCTTGCAGGAGGTAGGGGTAATGGGGGGAAGACCCTCCCCGAGGGGTCGAAGACCCGCTTTAACTTGGGTCTAAATGAAACCCCTCAAACCTCCCTGCCAATGGCGAGGGGTTAACTCGTTGGAACCCTCGCCCTTCACGGCGGGAGGAGGTCAGTTAACTGGAGTAAGAAAAATGGGTGGGAAGTGATTGTTGTAGACGTCCTTGATACGTTGAAACCTTATAGGGAGCACGCTGAGCTCAGCGGAATTAGTGCAAGTGTTTTGGATGAGGTCGAAGTCATCAAGCTTGGGGGCAGGGTTGAAGTTGGAAATGTCATTGAGAGAATTTCTGTAGTTGAAGAAAGTGCGATGGAAAAAGAGCTTGCAAGACTGTTTGAGGATATATATTCAAAAAGAAACGTTATTAATGCCACTGTTGGCATAGAAAAACTCTTTGTACTGTATTCCGGGTCTTTAAAGGATGTTTTAAGCCTGGTTGATTTTATGGTGAGCTTTGTGGGTGATAAGAGAAGAAAGTCGGTCTTCTTCCTAAACGTTGATATGGTTGAAAAGGCTCAACCTACAGTACTCCCAATGCTGGAAGAGTTTGCTACAACCGTGATAAGAACAGAGAAAAATAAGTCTTTCACCAAGTTTGAGGTTCTCAAATCCATAAATCCTGAGTTAGAGGTGCTTGAAGAAGAAATTAGTGTGGATGATTGTATTGAATTTTTGAAAAAAACTGAATGAAAAAAGCTAAAGCAAGGACTAATCCTTGCAGCACTTTTCTTTTTTCTCTACCGGCACTATTTCTTTAAACCCTGTGTAGGGCCAGAGAGCTTTTGGTATCTTTACTGTTCCATCTTCCTCTTGGAAGTTTTCTATTATTGCCACTATAGCCCTTGATGTAGCTATTGTAGTTGAGTTTAGTGTGTGAACGAAGCGCGGCTTCTCATTTGGCTTGTCCCTGAACCTTATGTTTAGCCTCCTTGCCTGCCATTCCGTACAGTTCGAACAGCTTACGACCTCTCTGAACTTTCCTTGTGCGCTCATCCACGCTTCAATGTCATACTTCTTTGCCGCAACGTAGCCTAAGTCTCCGGTACATATGTTAACAACTCTGTATGGAATCTCGAGGGCTTGAAAGATTTCTTCCGCATTCTGGAGGAGCTTTTCGTGCCATTCCCAGCTTTCTTCTGGCCTTGAATATACGAACTGCTCAACTTTATGGAACTGGTGCACCCTAAAGATTCCCTTAGTGTCTTTTCCGGCTGTTCCTGCCTCTTTCCTGAAGCACGGGCTCACTCCAGCGTAGAGGAGGGGCAGGTCGTTCCCATCAAGGATTTCGTTTGCGTGAAGGCCAGCAAGTGGGTGCTCTGCTGTGGGGATTAGGTAGAGGTCTTCTCCTTCCACCTTGTAGATTACGTCCTCAAAGTCTTCAAAGGCCGTAACTCCCTCCTCAATGTACCTCCTGACCATATATGGTGGTATTACAGGGATAAATCCTTTTTCAATGAGTCTATCGAGGGCAAACCTTATGAGTGCAAGGTCGAGAATGACGATTTCGTTTAAGAGGTAGAAGAACCTTGAACCGCTTACCTTTGCAGCCCTCTCAAAGTCCGCTCCTCCCAGTTTTGGTAAAAGGTCAGCGTGAAGCTGGGGCTTCCATTCAATAACTTCATGCTCCATCTTTCCTTGGGTCTGCTCTAGAAAGCTCTCCAGGTGGCCTTTCCAGACTCTTGCTTTGCCCCAGAATTTTATTGGGACGTTTTCTGTGTCGTCCTTTCCTACTGGAACGCTTTCATGGGTTATGTTTGGAAGGCGCCAGAGGTAGTAGTCTATTTTTTCCCTGATTTTGTTGTTTTCCCGTTCGAGCTCTTCAATCTGTCTAACTATCTCTTCACTCTTTGCTAGAAGCTCATCTACAGGCTCTCCAGCCTTTTTCCTCTTACCAATTTCCACCGCAAGCTTGTTTCTTTCCCTTCTGAGGAGGTTAATTCTCTTCAGGTTTCCTCTCCACTTCTTGTCAAGCTCAAGGATCTCATCTATCCATTTGAGCTTCTCTAGCTCTCCACGCTTTATCAGGTCTCCCTTTACCAAATCCGGGTTTTCACGGATGAGATTTATGTCGAGCATTACTTTCACCTACCCCCAATAACGATTGGGTTATTTAAAAGCTCTTTGGAAATTAAAAGCGGAACAAAATAACATCCACCTCTTCCCCTTCATCCAGTATCTCAACGTTCTCTGGAATCTCGGCAAACCCATCGGCCTCTATAAAGCTTGTTACTGCTCCGCTACCTTTAAGAATTGGCCTTGCAATTTCTCCCTCAATTTTAACCGGTAAAAACTGTCTTCTGCCTTTGACGGAAAACACCTTATGGGCAAGTCTCTTTTTAATTCTTTGACTTTCAAACTCTCCGCCTAGGAGCTTCCTGATCAGCGGTGCCACAAGAAGGGTGAAGTTCGTTAGACAAGAAGTTGGGTACCCGGGAAGCCCGAAAATTGGTTTACCATCTATAACTCCGATTATTGTAGGCTTGCCGGGCTGTATGGCTATTCCGCGTACTTTTATCTCTCCAAGCTCCTCTATTATTGAGGCAGTTAAGTCTCTTGTTCCTCCACTAGCCCCTCCAGACAGAATTATGATGTCATAATTGAGCCCTTCGAGTATCTTTTCTTTTAGTCTTTTCTCGTCATCCCCTGCTATTCCGAGGAAATACGCTTCGCCTCCGAGCTCTCTAACGGCATCACTTATAGCTCTTCCGTTGATATCGTAAATCTTCCCGCGTCTGAGCTCTTCTCCGGGTAAAATAACCTCATTTCCAGTGCTGATTATTGCAACTTTTGGTTTTGCAAATACCTTTACTCTGTTAACTCCTACAGCCGAAAGAAGAGCGGTTTCCTTGAAGCCAAGTTTTGCGCCCTTCTTTAGAAGAAGCTTTCCTTTGGGGATATCCACGCCAGCCTTCATTACACCCGCTTGGGGATACGTGGGCTTGGTGATTATTACCTCATCTCCCTTCCTCTCTACTATCTCGAACTCTATTACAGCGTCAGCTCCTTTTGGCAACACCGCTCCAGTTGAGATGTATGCGGCTTCTCCTTCGCCGAGCTCAATTTGAGGCTCTTCCCCGGCATGAACTTCTCCAATTACCTTAAGAACTATCGGATTGCTCTCACTCGCGTTCCATGTGTCCTGACTCCTCACAGCGTATCCATCAACCGTTGCCCTATCAAAGGGCGGCACATCTATAGGGGAGTTTATATCCTCCGCAAGAACTCTTCCAAGAGCGTCTTCCAGGGCAACTTCTTCAATTTTCGGCTCAAGTGGCAGGGAATCAATGATTTTCAGTGCTTCCTCAAGGGGAACAACCTTCAAAAATGCCATTCCATCACCCAGATAAAGAAGGAGAAAAGGATTAATAAAATTGTTGGATGAGAGGGTTTACCACTCTTCTTCCTCGTCCCAGTCTTCGTCCCAGTCCTCTTCAAAATCTTCCTCCCAGTCTTCCTCTTCCCATTCTTCTTCATCCCAGTCCTCATCCCAATCTTCTTCCCACTCCTCTTCCTCTTCAAAGAGCTCTTCTTCCTCTTCGTAGTCTTCGACTTTCTTCTTAGGAGGTACCATATTTCTCACCTCCGCCCACATAGAGGCATTTTTATCTCTGCGGCTAAGGTTTATAAACTTTATCAAAAAAATTTTCGGTTTTCATAGCCCTATTATAAAATTCGGGGAATCTCTTTCTTTTTTGTGTTTCCTTAAGGTTTTTAACGTTTTCACATGATTTATCAATCATGAGAGTTGCAGTTGTTACTGAGAATGCGAGGGTCTACTATCTTGCAACAAAGGTCTTGCGTGAGTATAAAATCCCTTTTTACAGCCTTAAGCTTACTGATGAAATCCCCTTTGATGTGGAAGTTGTCTTAACGAGCACGGAGGAGTACGACAAAATCAATTTCCCAGTCAAGATAGCGGTTGTAAACGAGAACTTCATAGATGAGCTGCTGGCGAGACTTGAAGGGAGAAAAAGGTTTAAGAACATATACATTGCCATAGACCCCGGGGAAAGGCCGGGAGTGGCTGTTGTTGCAGATAATAGGGTTATTGAGGTTTATCACCTCAGGAATCCCAGGGACATTAACACAATCCTGGAGCTTTTGGAGAAGTATCCAAAGGCAAAAATTAAGATAGGGCACGGGGCAAAGAGACACCGAGTATTGATGCTTAAAAGCCTGGCTGCAGTGCTTGGTGAGGAATTCCCTATCATCCTTGTAAATGAGAGGGGCACGACTCCAAAGGTTGGAGGGATAGAGGTTTCCCAGGTGCAGGATATAGTTGCCTCGATAAACATAGCTTTAAGAGACGGAAGAGAGGTTAAACTGGGAGAACTTATTCATGCCGGTGAACCTACAAAGGGGGAAATTGAATACATAAAAACCCGGAGCCGCGAATTGAGTGAGGGTAAGATAACAATCTCTTCACAGCTCGCGAGAGAGGTTGCTAGGGGCAATTTGACCCTGGAAGAAGCAATTGAAATTCACAAAAAGAGAAAAGGTGGTAAAAAATGATTTTTGGGAAAGAGGAAACTGCGAAGGAAATAAAATTGAGGGTTGCTGAGGCGTTAAAGCGAGATGTTGGCAGAGGGATAGTTAGGTTCGATCGAAAGTACCAAAAGCAGCTGGGCGTTGAGCCTGGAGACATAGTAGAGCTGGAAGGAGAACGGAAAACAGCAGCGATAGTTGAAAATGCTCATCCCGATGACAAGGGGCTTGACATAATAAGGATGGATGGATACATTAGAAGAAACGCAGGTGTCAGCATAGGGGATTATGTTACGATACGGAAAGCGGAAGTTCAAGAGGCAAAAAAAGTCGTTTTGGCACCTGCACAGAGGGGAGTCTACCTCCAGATACCGGGAGAATTGGTTAAAAGAAACCTCCTTGGAAGGCCAGTCGTTAAAGGAGATCTAATTGTGGCAAGTGGTAGAGAGACGGAATTTTACACAGGTTCACCTTTTGATGAGCTGTTCAGGGGCTTCTTTGAGAGCCTTCCTTTGGGATTTGGCGAGCTTAAGTTCATCGTTGTGAATACTAATCCAAAAGGGATCGTTCAGATAACCTACAACACCGAAATAGAGGTTCTTCCACAGGCGGTGGAGGTTAAGGAAGAGAAAGTTCCTGAAGTCACCTATGAAGACATTGGTGGTCTCAAAGAGGCTATCCAAAAGATTAGAGAAATGGTGGAGCTCCCTCTGAAGCACCCGGAGATCTTTGAAAAGCTCGGCATTGAGCCGCCTAAGGGTGTTTTGTTGTATGGTCCTCCGGGTACTGGTAAGACTCTCTTGGCTAAGGCTGTGGCCAACGAGGCTAATGCTCACTTCATTGCAATTAACGGTCCAGAAATCATGAGCAAATACTACGGAGAGAGCGAGGAAAGGTTGAGAGAAATCTTTAAGGAGGCAGAGGAAAATGCCCCGAGCATAATCTTCATTGATGAGATTGACGCAATAGCACCAAAGAGAGAAGAGGTTAGTGGAGAAGTCGAGAAGAGAGTTGTCGCTCAGTTGCTTACCCTAATGGACGGTCTCAAGAGCAGGGGTAAGGTCATAGTAATAGCCGCTACGAACAGGCCTGATGCCATTGACCCAGCTCTCAGAAGGCCGGGTAGGTTTGATAGGGAGATTGAGGTTGGTGTTCCTGACAAGCAGGGAAGAAAAGAAATCCTCCAAATCCACACAAGAGGAATGCCAATTGAGCCCGACTTCAGAAAGGGAGAAGTTAAGAAAGTCCTTGAAGAGCTTAAGAAGGACGAGAAGTTCAGAGAGGCAGTTGAGAGGGTGCTTAAGAAGATAGACGAAACTCCCGACAGAGACAACGAGATTAAGAAACTACTTAAAGAGGCTGACGAGGACGGAAGGCTCTACGAAGAAGTGAAGAATCGCTTAATTGACCTCCTCCTCGAGGAGCTTGCCGAGAAGACTCATGGATTCGTTGGTGCTGACCTCGCAGCACTGGCAAGAGAAGCCGCTATGGTCGTTCTAAGAAGGCTAATAGCTGAAGGAAAGATAAACCCTGAGGAAGAAAGAATTCCGCCAGAAGTGCTCCAGGAGCTTAAGGTAACGAGGGCTGACTTCTACGAAGCATTGAAGATGATTGAACCCTCGGCTTTAAGAGAAGTGCTCTTAGAGGTTCCGAACATTAAGTGGGAGGACATCGGTGGCCTTGAAGAGGTTAAGCAGGAGCTCAGAGAAGCTGTGGAGTGGCCTCTCAAATATCCCAAGGCCTTTCAGAGGCTTGGCATTACACCACCAAAGGGCATTCTCCTCTATGGTCCTCCAGGAACCGGTAAGACCTTGCTGGCCAAGGCCGTTGCTAACGAAAGTGAGGCCAACTTCATCGGCATCAGGGGGCCAGAGGTTCTCAGCAAGTGGGTTGGAGAAAGCGAAAAGAGAGTAAGGGAAATCTTTAGAAAGGCCAGACAGGCTGCTCCAACAGTGATATTCATTGACGAAATTGATGCAATAGCCCAGGCAAGGGGAAGCGACGTTAACAGAGTCATGGACACGTTGCTCAACCAGCTGCTCACGGAGATGGATGGTATTGAGGAGAACAGTGGTGTTGTGGTTATTGCTGCCACGAACAGGCCTGACATTCTTGACCCAGCCTTGCTTAGGCCGGGAAGGTTCGACAGGCTTATCCTCGTTCCAGCACCTGACGAAAAGGCAAGGCTTGAGATTCTTAAGGTTCACACGAGGAGGGTACCTCTTGCAAGGGATGTTAGCTTAGAAGAGCTTGCAAAGAAAACCGAAGGCTACAGCGGTGCAGATTTGGCTGCACTTGTTAGAGAAGCAGCCCTAATTGCCCTTAGAAGGGCCGTTTCTATAACCCCGAAGGAGCTCATAGAAGAGCAGGCAGAGGAGTTCCTCGAAAAACTCCGCGTTTCAAAGAGGGATTTTGAAGAGGCAATGAAGAAGGTCAGGCCAAGTATAACAAGGTATATGCTTGATTATTACAAGCAATTTGAGGAGAGCAGGAAAGCTACTGGAGGAGGAGAACGTAAAGAGGTTGACTACTTCACCCTTTGACCTTTCATTTTTAGAAAAGATTTTATAGAAAAAACGCCATTTTTTATCTAGGCAAAAAGTGGAGGGAGACTAAGATGGTGAAAATTAAGGCATCAAAGCTTAGGGATATGGAGATTATAACTGACACTGGAATAAGACTTGGATGGCTTTATGATTTGAGCTTCGACGAGGAAACTGGAGAAATTCTGGTAATTGTTGCCGAGCCAGATGAAGATTTAGACACTAGTGAGTTTGTTACCGATCACGAGGGTCTTCTCCTTATACCTATGAACGCCGTTAAGAGCATCGGAGAATTCATAGTTGTAGACCACAACAAACTTGCAGTCAAATCAAAGATTAGGAGGCTTTCGACAATAAAGGAGAAACTTCAAGGGCCTTGACCTTCTCTACCTCCTCTAATTTTAAGAATCACCGGTGATTGCATGGAGATTAAGCGCTGGGGCGTTTGGATATCTGCTTTTGTCTTCATGATTTTATTTCTGACCTCCTCCCGTCGTTGGCGAGGGGTTAACTCGTTGGAACCCTCGCCGTTCACGGCGGGAAGGAGGTCAGCTTTGAGATTTCTGCTCCGATAATAGCTGCATTTTCCGTGTGAAAGTTAGCGAGCAGTTATGGAACAAAAGAGTTCGAAATCCTCAGTAGATACTTCTTTGTTGTAGTGCAACTCTTCGTATATTCTTCTCTGGCTGCAATGCTTTACTATTGGCTCAAAAAGTAAGAGAGACTTTGAAATATTGAAGTTGGGAACAGGTGTGTGGGAAAAGGCTTATAAGGCTGTAAAGGAAACTTTACGTAAAGGAAACTTTACATGGTGAGGAAGATGAGCAAGCTTGTACACCTTCTACCGCTGGTTGGTATTATGGCAATGGGATGGATAATGGGTTGGGCACTCCCAGAGGGAAAAGTTGAAGTATCCGTGGTGGTTTTTGTGCTAGGAGCGTTTTTCATTTATGGCTATTATTCAGTCCTTGAAAAGAGAGGTCATGTCTTTGAGGACGAGCGTACAAAAAGGATAAGCGAAATTGCCGCAGTAAGAACCATTCAAATTGTAGAGGTAGCTTTGGCTATCGCTATGATAGTTCTTACAGAAAAGCTGAGTGATCCGAAGTTTGCGGGGGCTTTTGCTGCCATAGGACTCACACTTGCTGGGGTGCTTTTCCTACACCTCATTCTAAGGCATTATTACGCAAGGGTGATGTGAATGAACGAATTGCTCATCGTTGCAGTTATCTCCCTTATTGGTGGAGCTCTTCTTGGAACTTTGATGACGAGAATTATGCTTCGAGAAATAGGGCTTCCCGCCGATGAAAGAGCGAAGGAAATAGATAAAAGGACTGCACTTAAAGCTTTGGAGCTCGTTATGATTGTGGACATCATTTTATTATTTTATCATTGGTTTGTTACAAAAAACAGCGATGCTAGGGACACAGCTTTGATAATCTTCATGGCGATATTCTTTAGCATCTGGATCTTTAGAGCATACTACGCTAGGAGGATGTGAGCATGAAGAACCGTCTCCGCGAGTTCAGGGAAGAGAGAGGACTAACGCAAGAGGAGCTTGCCAAAGCCCTTGGCGTCACGAGGCAGACTATAATAGCCATCGAAAAGGGCAGGTACGACCCCTCCCTTAGGCTCGCGTTCAAAATCGCTAAGTTTTTTAACGTTAAGATTGAAGACATTTTCATCTACGAGGGTGGTAAAAATGAGGATAAGTGAAAAGGTTGCCGGCGGAGTGCTCTATGCCCTTGGAGTAATACTTGCAATTTTGAGACCTCCCATGGATAGGGCCGCATGCACGGTGCTTCCGGGTGGGGAAGTCTGCGAAGCTATTAACCCGTTCTTCTTCGTACTCGAAATCGGGCTGGTAATTCTCGGCACCCTCTTGGTCGCCCTCGGCTACCCATTCAAAAACGCCCGCCAGCTTAATGGGTGGCTTGGAGTGGCGAGCGGGCTTGGAATAGCTTTCGTTGGAGGCTATGCCGGGCTGAAGGAGATGGTTATTTTCGGGGCGGCACTTGCGACTCTGGGGATAATCATCTACAAGCTGGGGGGAGCCCGATGAAGGCAGTTCTCGTAGAAAACCTTGAGAAGGACTACGGAAAAGTCAAAGCTCTCAAAGGAATAAGCTTTGAGATTAAGGAAGGAGAGATCTTCGGCCTCATCGGCCCGAATGGCGCAGGTAAGAGCACGACGCTCAAGATCCTGGCAACTTTGTTGACCCCAACGGGAGGGAGGGCTGAAGTTTTTGGCCACGATGTAGTTAAAGAGGGGGATGAAGTAAGGAAGCTCATAAGCTACCTTCCGGAGGAAGCCGGGGCTTATAAGAACCTCAAGGGGATTGAGTACCTCCAGTTTATGGCCAAGCTTTATGCTAAAACGGGAAAGAGTTATGAAAAGATGCTCGAGCTTGGTGTAAAGCTTAGCGGTCTTGGAGATAGGCTGAACGACAAAATATCCACCTACTCAAAGGGTATGACGAGAAAGCTTTTGCTTGCGAGAGCTTTGATGGTTGAGCCCAAGCTTGCTATTCTGGATGAGCCGGCAAGCGGACTGGACATAATAAACGCGTATTCCATAAGGCAGACGATAAAACAGTTCGCAAGAGAAAAGGGAATAACATTTCTAGTTTCAAGCCACAATATGCTCGAAGTGGAGTTTCTCTGTGATAGGGTTGCTCTGATAAACCGCGGCATGATAGTTGAAATAGGCACTCCAAAGGAGCTGAAAGAAAAATACGAGGCGGAAAACCTCGAAGAAGTCTTTATGTCCATAATCGGGGGCAAACAAGCAGTGGAGGTGTTTGAATGAGTGACTTCTGGATACTTGTAATGAAAGAGCTCAAAGACCTTCTGAGGGATAAGGGGCTTATATTTGGCATAATAATAGTTCCCCTGATCATATATCCCGCCTTGGGGCAGATGATGCAGGTAGGCTTTGAACAGGCTCAAGAGGAAACCAAGGTTGTGCTGGTGAACCTTGATGAGGGGCAGTACGGCGATCTGCTGATCAAAGCTTTAGAAGCCGCTCCCAATGTAACCTTAACCAAAATAGAGGCTTTGAGCGTTGATGAAGCCCTCCAGAAAGCTCAAGAAGAGAACTACAACATGATCGTAATAATCCCGCAGAACTTTTCAAGGGCCCTAGAGAACAACCAAAAGGCTCAAGTCGAGGTGTACGGCACAATCAGAGGAATAAGCGGAGGCATGAGGGAAGCGGTAAGCGAAGGTAGAATAAACGCTGTACTGACGGTTCTCAACGAGTATCTCGCGAAGCTAAAGATACAGCAGAACATGGAAGGCGACCCTGAGGCTATTTTGAAACCAATAGACGCAAAGAGCTTCACCGTAATTAAAGGGCGTGTTGTAGCCATTCCGCCTTCCTTGGCAGCGAACCTCATAACGTCCCAGTCTTTTTCTATGCCTATCGTGATATTCATAATGATAATATTAGTTGCTCAGATGTCCGCCGGGAGTATGGCTATGGAAAAGGAGAACAAAACCCTCGAAACCCTCCTAACTCTGCCCGTGAAGAGGATAACTATTGTAGCTGGAAAGATGGTAGGGACGGCTGTAATAGGTATAATAGCAGCAATAGCTTATATGATCGGTATGAGGAACTACCTCGGAAGCTTGACTTCCTCTGCTCAGGTCGGAATCACCCTTGAAGAGCTTGGACTAACGGTTACCCCACAAGGCGCGGCACTTTTTGTGCTTATAATGTTCCTGGCGATGATATTCGCCCTGAGCTTTGCAATGCTGCTTGCGGTTTTTGCCGAGGATACAAAGAGCGCAAACACCGTGGTAAGTGCAGGAATAATGCCGCTGACGTTTCCTACGTTCATCCTCATGTTCGCAGACCTGGAAACTCTGCCTCTGGCAATCAAATACCTCCTGCTTGCAATTCCTTTCAGCCACCCGATATTGGCTTCCAGGGCAATGCTTATGGGGGAATATTCCACTATGTATGCCAGTGCAGTTTACCTAGGAGTCCTATCGGTGCTGATGTTGCTTATAACTGCAAGGTTCTTTACAACAGAAAAGCTCCTCACAGCAAAGCTGAGACTTAGAAGAAGGGGGTGATTTCCCCTTTAAATCAACCCCGAGAGCTGGAAGAGCTTAAAGATTCCGAGTGCTAAGACTATACTGATTGTTGGCGTGGCAACCCACCCAAACACTATTTCCCCTACAACTTTTTTCCCCACTTTTCTTCCTGTTGCAAGCCCTACCCCGATGACTCCCCCAACTATGGCTTGACTTGAGCTAACAGGGAGTCCAAACATGTTTGCTAGGCTAACAGCTATGGCAGACCCGAATTGAGCCGAGAAAGCGGACAATGGGCCAAGAGATGTGATCTTTTTTCCCACGGTGTACATCACAGCGTAGCTGAAAGTTAAGGAGCCAATGGCCAGGCTTATAGCCCCAAACATCCCGGCGGCTTTTGGACTGAAGAAGCCAGCCCCAACAAGGAGTCCCGTTGCATTTGCCACCTCATTTGCCCCAAAGTTAAATGCCATGTACGAACCTCCAAGGACAGCAAGCCACTTGTAAAGAAGCTCAATTCTCCCAAAGCTCTTGATGTTATTCACCACTTGCCCATAAAACTTAAAGAGTATCAGAGCAAAAAGGGCTGCTAATATGGGAGAACACACCCAAGCTCCAGCTATTTTTATCAAAGTCCCCCAGTTTATCGGAGCTCTGATGGCTATTCCCACCCCGACTACTCCCCCAACTATCGCTTGAGTTGTTGATACGGGGAGCCCTTTTATTGTCGCTATTGTTACCCATATGCCAGCTGCAAGGAGGGCGATTATGGCAATATTGAGGGTAAGATACTCTGGAGGAACAATGCCTTTGCCTATTGTTTTCATGACTTTGTAACCCTTCAGGTAAGCCCCAAGCATGACGAATATCGCTATGGTTAATGTTGCCTGGTGGAAGCTTAGCAGTCCAGCCCCTACTGCAGTTCCCATTGCATTTGCGCTATCGTTGGCTCCTATGTTCCATGCTATGTAGAATGTAATTGCAATTGCCGCTATTACTATTGCCTCCATTGCCTTCACCATCTATATAGTCTATATAGTGGGGGAGAGCTTAAAAAAATTAACTCTTGTGCTTTCCTAGTTCCATGTTTTACAAACGTAAAGGCATTTTTTGTGTCTGCTGGTGTATTATATTATCCATTGAACATACTATCTGTTCATTTTTACTCAAAGACAGATGCCGAAAGGTGTTTCTTGCCATACCGAAAATTAAATAAAGGGACTGGGCAAAATAATACCGACAAAACTTGGGAGGAAGAGATGATGATAGAGATTCGTTTTCACGGTAGAGGTGGACAAGGTGCAGTTACAGCCGCAAACATTCTAGCCGAGGCAGCTTTCTTAGAAGGCAAGTACGTCCAGGCATTCCCGTTCTTTGGTGTTGAAAGAAGAGGTGCTCCAGTTACAGCCTTTACAAGAATTGACGAGAAGCCAATTAGAATTAAGACCCAGATTTATGAGCCAGATGTTGTAGTTGTCCTTGATCCCTCTCTCTTGGATACGGTTGATGTTACAGCCGGTCTTAAAGAGGGAGGAATGGTAATTGTAAACACCGAGAAAACCAGGGAGGAGATTCTCCAGAAGCTCAAGAAGAAGCCAGCCAAGCTTGCACTCGTTGACGCCACAACAATAGCCCTTGAAATTCTCGGCTTGCCGATTACAAACACTTCAATTCTCGGTGCTGTTGCAAAAGCAACAGGAATAGTTAAAATAGAGAGTGTCGAAGAGGCCATCAAGGATGCATTCTCCGGAGAACTTGGTGAAAAGAACGCCAGGGCTGCAAAGGAAGCCTTCGAGAAGACTGTTGTTTATGAGCTTTGATTTTTCCTTCCTTTAAAATTCATTTAGGGGTGAACGTCTTGAACACTTTATTCGGGGAGAAGAAGGCGAAAGCTGAAAAGATGGTATTTAATTCCGTTGAGGAATATCCAGAAGCACCAGTAACACTAGGGACAACACTATCAAACTTCACAGGCGACTGGAGAACTTTCATGCCGGTTATCGACGAGAGCAAGTGTATAAAGTGCTACATCTGCTGGAAGTTCTGTCCGGAGCCAGCAATATACATCAAAGAGGACGGCTATACTGCGGTGGACTATGACTACTGCAAGGGTTGTGGAGTCTGTGCAAACGAGTGCCCAACAAAGGCAATAAGCATGGTAAGAGAAGAGAAGTGAGGTGATAAAATGCCAAAGAAAGTTGTGAGTGGTAATTATGCAGCTGCTTATGCTGCCAAACATGCTAGAGTTGAGGTTGTAGCTGCTTATCCTATCACACCTCAGACCTCAATTATTGAGAAAATAGCCGAGTTCATTGCTAATGGGGAAGTTGAAAACCTCCAATATGTGCCCGTTGAGAGTGAGCACTCTGCTATGGCTGCCTGTATAGGTGCTTCAGCAACAGGGGCCAGGGCTTTTACCGCTACCTCTGCCCAGGGTCTGGCTTTAATGCATGAAATGCTCCACTGGGCGGCTGGGGCAAGGCTCCCAGTTGTCATGGTCGATGTTAACAGAGCCATGGCTCCTCCATGGAGCGTTTGGGATGATCAAACTGATTCCTTAGCCCAGAGAGACACCGGATGGCTTCAATTCTATGCCGAAAACAACCAAGAGGTTTATGATGGAGTATTGATGGCGTTTAAGATTGGTGAACATGAGAAGGTCAACCTTCCCGTAATGGTAGTTGAGAGTGCCTTCATCCTCAGTCACACTTACGATGTAGTTGACATGCCAGAGCAGGAGGAGATAGATGAGTTCCTCCCACCGAGGAAGCCACTGTACACATTGACAGACTTCGAGAACCCATTCTCCGTTGGCGCCTTAGGCACCCCAGCTGACTACTATGAGTTCAGGTACAAGATTGCAAAAGCCATGGAGGAAGCGAAGAAAGTCATCAAAGAAGTTGGAAAAGAGTTCGGCGAGCGCTTTGGCAGGGACTACAGCCAGATGATAGAGCTCTACAAGACCGATGATGCAGAGATAGTCTTCATGGGAATGGGCTCACTCATGGGAACCGTAAAAGAGGCAGTTGACATTCTCAGAAGTGAAGGTTACAAGGTCGGAGCAGCCAAGGTTAGGTGGTTCAGGCCGTTCCCAAGGGAAGAGCTCTACGAGTTGGCAAAGAACGTTGAAGGAATAGCGGTTCTCGACAGGAACTTCTCATTTGGACAGGAGGGAATTCTCTTCAACGAGGCTAAGGGTGTCCTTTACAACACTGATGCAAAGCCAATAATGAAGAACTACATCGTTGGACTTGGTGGAAGGGACATAACAGTGAACGATGTAAAGGCAATAGCCAAGAACATGAGAGAGATAATCCAAAAAGGCAAGCTCGATAGAGAAATCGAATGGTACCACTTGAAGAGGTGAAAAAGATGGAGCTTCCTGCTGATGTTAAGAAAAGATTAACCCTTCCCTTTGAGGAGCACTTTTATGCCGGACACACTGCTTGCCAGGGTTGTGGTGCAGCCTTGGGTTTGAGATACGTCCTTAAAGCCTATGGAGGAAAAGCAATATTTACAATCCCTGCTTGCTGTTCTACAATCATAGCCGGCCCATGGCCCTACACTGCTTTAAATGCTCCCCTCTTCCACACTGCATTTGAGACAACGGGTGCAGTAATAAGCGGTATTGAGGCGGCATTAAAGGCAAAGGGATACAAGGTAAAAGGCGAAGATGGAATAATGGTCGTTGGATGGGCAGGAGATGGCGGTACAGCTGACATCGGTCTTCAGGCCTTGAGCGGTTTCCTTGAGAGGGGACACGATGCCCTTTACATCATGTACGATAACGAGGCGTACATGAATACCGGTATCCAGAGGAGCTCATCCACCCCATACGGTGCCTGGACAACCAACACTCCCGGTGGAAAGAAGCACTTCCTTGAGCAGAGGCCAAAGAAGAAGGTTATTGACATTGTAATAGCACACAAGCCAGCTTACGCTGCTACAGCAAGCGTTGCTTATCCAGAAGACTTCATGAAAAAGCTCAAGAAGGCTCAAACAATTAAGGGGCCCGCTTTCATTCAGCTCTTCGCACCATGTCCAACCGGATGGAGAGCTCCAACCGACAAGACAATAGAACTTGCCCGCTTAGCTGTTCAGACTGCATACTTCCCGCTCTTTGAATACGAGAACGGAAAGTACAAGATAAACATGCCTTCACCAAACAAAGAGCCAAAGCCCCTTGAAGAGTACCTCAAGCTCCAGGGAAGATTTAAGTACATGACAAAGGAGGACATAGAGATACTCCAAGAATGGGTGCTCAAGGAATGGGAAGAGCTCAAGAAGAAGGCTGAGCTCTTCGGTTGATTTTTATTATTTATTTGCGAAAAGTTTAAAGAAAAAGGGGATAACTCACTCGGGGTGATATATATGGCGGAAAGTCCTTTCAAGGCCGATATTGAAAGAGTCCAAAAGGAATATAGCGAAAAAATGACACCCGGTGCAATAGTTTACATTCCCGGAAGTAGCGTCGTTAACAAGACCGGCGGTTGGAGAGTTTTCATGCCAAAGTTTAACAAAGATAAGTGCGTCAGATGTTTCATGTGCTACACACTCTGCCCAGAGCCTGCAATTTATCTCGACGAAGAAAGCTACCCGGTGTTTGATTACGACTATTGTAAGGGCTGTGGAATCTGTGCAAATGAATGCCCAACCAAAGCAATTGAAATGGTTAGAGAAAGCAAATGAGGTGGTATAAATGCCAATGAGAAAGGTTATGAAGGGTAATGAAGCCGCTGCTTGGGCAGCTAAACTTGCAAAGCCAAAGGTTGTGGCTGCATTCCCAATTACACCATCAACTCTCGTTCCCGAAAAGATTAGTGAATTCGTCGCCGATGGAGAAATGGATGCCGAGTTCATAAAAGTTGAGAGCGAGCACTCAGCAATTTCTGCATGTGTTGGTGCCTCTGCTGCAGGAGTTAGAACCTTTACAGCAACTGCTTCCCAAGGTTTGGCTTTGATGCATGAGGTTCTCTTCATAGCTGCAGGAATGAGGCTCCCAATTGTTATGGCAATTGGTAATAGAGCCCTCTCAGCCCCAATTAACATCTGGAACGACTGGCAGGACACGATAAGTGAGAGAGATACTGGCTGGATGCAGTTCTATGCGGAAAACAACCAAGAGGCACTTGACTTGATATTAATCGCCTTTAAGGTTGCAGAAGATGAACGCGTTTTGCTCCCAGCAATGGTTGGATTCGATGCGTTCATATTGACCCACACAGTAGAGCCAGTTGAGATCCCAGATCAAGAGGTAGTTGACGAGTTCCTTGGGGAGTACGTTCCAAAGCACGCTTACCTTGATCCGGCCAGACCAATTACTCAGGGCGCCCTTGGATTCCCGGCTCACTACATGGAGGCAAGATACACAGTTTGGGAGGCTATGGAAAACGCGAGAAAAGTTATCAAGGAAGCCTTTGACGAGTTCGAGAAGAAGTTCGGTAGAAGGTATCACATGATTGAGGAATACAAGACAGACGATGCCGAGATAATTCTCCTCACCATGGGTTCACTTGCCGGAACACTCAAAGAATTCGTTGACAAGAAGAGGGAAGAGGGCATAAAGATCGGAGCAGCAAAGATGACGGTTTACAGACCATTCCCAATTGAGGAACTCAGAGCTTTGGCAAAGAAGGCAAAGGTTCTCGCAATTCTTGAGAAAGACATCAGCTTTGGAATTGGCGGTGCGGTCTTTGCAGACACCAGCAGGGCACTCATAAATGAGAAAGAGAAGCCGATAATGCTTGACTTCATAATCGGCCTCGGTGGAAGAGACGTCACATTCGAGAACCTTGAGGAAGCCGTTGAAATATCAAAGAAAGCCCTTGAAGGAGAGAAGGTTGAAGAGGTCAACTGGATAGGATTGAGGAAGGAGATTTTGTGAGGTGATTATGATGGCAGTTAGAAAGCCCCCTATCACAACTCGCGAATACTGGGCACCTGGTCACGCTGCATGTGCCGGTTGTGGGCCGGCTATAGTCATGAAGCTCGCCACAAAGGCATTTAGTGAGGCAATGGAGGAGAAGTATGGAGACCCCAACGCATTTGCAATAGCTCACGCTACTGGATGTATGGAAGTTGTCTCTGGTGTATTCCCCTACACCGCTTGGAAAGCCCCATGGATTCACGTAGCTTTTGAAAACGCTGGTGCTGTAGCCAGCGGTATTGAAGCTGCATGGAAGAAGCTTGGTAGAAAAGGAAAAATCCTTGCCATCGGTGGAGACGGTGGTACAGCTGACATTGGTCTCCAAGCACTCTCTGGAATGCTTGAGAGAAGGCACAACGTGGTCTACCTCATGTACGATAACGAGGCTTACATGAATACTGGTATCCAGAGGAGCTCATCCACCCCATATGGAGCATGGACAACTACCTCACCTCCAGGGAAGTACTCAATCGGTGAGGACAAGCCGAAGAAGTGGGTGGCATTAATAGCCGCAGCTCACCAAGTTCCCTATGTTGCTACTGCCAGCATTGGAGACCCATACGACTTCTACAGGAAGATGAAGAAGGCAGCTAGTGTTGATGGGCCAGCGTTTGTTCAGGTCTTGGCACCATGTGTTCCCGGATGGAGGATTCCACCGGAGAAGACAGTTGAAGTGGCCAAGCTAGCGATTGAAACAGGTCTTTGGCCACTATTTGAGATTGAGAACGGAGACTTCCACAACATAAAGTTCCAGAGATTCCCCAAGGACGGAAAGTTCAAGAAGCCAATTGAAGACTACCTTAGGTTGCAAGGAAGATTTAAGCACCTCTTCAAGAGACCCGAAGCGATACAGGAGCTCAAGAACCAGATAAAGGAGCTATGGAGAATCCTTGGCAAAGAAGTCGAACTTCCATGAATTTTCCCCTTTTTTGTTACCCATTTTTGTGTAATATTGTGTATTTTGTGAGCAAAACTTATAAGCATTTTTAGACTAGCCTAAACCAGAGGTGATAGTAATGACAATAAAAACTCCACCCAATTTTAACGTGCCCGGATTGGGTGTTGATCCTCTCACCCAGAGGATAAAGGAAAAAGAGAAGCAGTGGAAATACAAGGTAGCGGTCTTAAGTGGAAAAGGAGGCGTTGGAAAATCTACAGTCGCAGTAAACCTAGCGACGGCCCTTGCAAAGCAGGGCTATTTTGTGGGCATTTTGGATGCAGATGTACATGGCCCAAACGTGGCAAAAATGCTCGGTGTTGAAAAGGCGGAGGTTCTGGCAGAGAAGTTTGAGGACGGACATTTTGAAATGATACCCCCAATGAATGACTTCTCAGGCCAGACAACCCCAATTAAGGTCATGAGTATGGGGCTCATGGTTCCCGAAGACCAGCCAATAATATGGAGGGGCTCTCTAGTTACAAAGGCCATTAAACAACTCCTTGGCGATGTGAAGTGGGGAAGCCTGGACTTTATGATCGTGGACTTTCCTCCGGGAACTGGAGATCAAATCTTAACCGTTACCCAAACAATCCAGCTCGATGCTGCTATAATAGTCACCACCCCTCAAGAGGTGGCTTTGCTTGATACGGGTAAAGCGGTAAATATGATGAAGCAGATGAACGTTCCTTACATAGCGGTCATTGAGAACATGAGCTATCTAATATGCCCCCATTGTGGAAACAAAATAGATCTCTTTGGAGAGGGCGGCGGAGAAAAGTTAGCAAAGAAGGAAGGGGTTGACTTTCTTGGAAAAGTTCCCATAGATTTGAAGGCTAGAGAAGCAAGCGACAACGGTATACCCATAGTCCTCTATGAAGACACCCCTGCGGCAAAAGCATTTATGGAAATAACCCAAAAACTTGTTACAAAACTGGAAGAGTTGAAGAAAAAAGAGTAAAGCTTAAATCTCTTTTGAATTATTATCTATCGATGCGCGGCTGAGATCGGCATGGGCCGAAACCATGATGCCGCGCTGGACCTGGCTACATAATTTTATCCGGTGGAGGAAATGAAGAAATTTTTAATCATGATGCTCCTCTTTATGGTTCCTCTAGCTTCTGCATCCCAGTTAGAGTTCTATCCCGATGAAAATGCCTTTGAAAAGTTTTTATCTGATGGAAAGACATATTATGTGATCACCGGGGAGAGTGCCTATTCTAAAGCATGGGGATGGTACGTTGATGAAAAGCTTTCTCGGTTTAAAGATAAGGGGGATGAAGTTCTGGTTCTTGTTGGGAATGTGTACGACAATCCAGAGATGAAAAAGCTCTGGAATTTAACGGGATTGCCTCCGGAGGCTTCTTTGAAACCATCCGTTATAGTTCTCAACAACTTCGTGTTCCTCACGGGAGATGAGAATAACATATATCTCATAGAAAAGGCATTTTCACAGCATTACAGATTCAGAAACACAGAGGAATATGCTCTCTTATTGGTGGGTGTTCTCTTATCGCTTTTCTTTGCGTTTTTGTTCTCCAGGCATGGGACGTATACTCACTTTTTCTACCTTCTTGTGATGTCTCTCTTTGCACTCTGGATTTCAAACTCGATGCCCTTTACTATTGGCGAAGACTTCCTTAGAAATACCTTTCAAAGTGCCCTGCTAGGGAATAAAGACTCGCTTCTATCCTTTGTTCTCAATTCCTATTTCCAAGTCTACTCTCCGACGGAAGAAGCCCTTCTTGTTCTTCATTTATTTATCCTCTTCTTCACGTCCACTTTGATATTTTTTACAGCTCCGAAGCCATATAGGGAGCTCGGCTTTCTAGTTTTTGGACTTACGTTTGCGTCTCCCTCTTTTAGGGCCTCTATTACAGATCTTTCCACAAGTATCAGCGTGTTCCTCTTAGTCCTTGTTGCGGTGCTTACACTAAATGCAAAATTCACGGAAGAAAGCCCTAAGGTTATAGGGCACGTCTTTCTCCTCTCACTTATAGTTGCGGCGGGCAGTTTGGTGTGGCCTTATCTGATTGTTTTCCCATTTTTCACGTTTTTTGTCTTTCCAACAAAGTCTATAAGAAATTCCATTTACGTTGGTCTGAGCATTACCTTCTTTATTTTGGGAATAAATGTTTTTTCAATTCCAACTATTTCCCTATCTTTTGATCCTAGCTCTCTTCTCGTCTTTTTGAGGGAGGGCATTCTTCAACTGATTTTAATATCTTATCTGTTGTTTAACTTCAGAAGATCGGTATTAAATATGAGAGTGGGAAAGGCATTGTTCTTCTGGCTTCTAGTTGTCTTTATTCCGTTATTAGCTTACTCTTCTCAGCTCTTCCCAATGGTTCAGTACATCTCTTCAGCTCTTGCGGTTAGACTGATATGTGAGCTCACTCTTCAAACTTAATTGCCCCAAACACCGCGGCTTTTAGATGGGGTCCTATCTCTTTAATAATTCCGGGGGCTTGTGTGCCCTTTTTAAGAACTAAAAGAGTTTCCATAAGTCCAAGCTCTTCGAGTCTTTTTACATCTCTTGAATGTCCTGTTTTTATTAGTGCTTCTTCGACCTTTTCACTTATTGTGCCGGCAACGAATATCTTGTCGTATCCATCGGTTGTCCACTTTTCTATTTGTTTTAGCTGTCTTTCGCTGAATTTTCCTTCCATCTCTCTAGCCCCAAACTCCACTTTTGTGATTTCTAATTCTACCGGCAAATGGTCTATCCAGCCAAACTCTCTTATGAGCTGTCTAGCCGGCTTGTCTCCAAAGGTGGACTTGAGATAATAAAGGGGGATCAAAACATCCTTTGGGGTCGGAGAGAATACTCCGATGTCAACGTAGACTCCATAACCCACTTTTCCAAGGTCAATAAACCTTCCCCTGTATGTTTTCCCTTCCTTTACCTTGCTTAGCTTATATGGAACTTCTCCAAACTCCTCTCGTATGAGGTTTGCAGAAACTTCTTCGTCTTCTCCTTCGAGGGATATTTTAGCCCATTGTTTTTGAGTGATCCCTATCTTCCACGAAACTTCCAGATCTCCAATAAGAGATTTAAGCTTTTTATTGAGCTTTTCAAAGCCACTCCTATCGCCATATATCTTCTCAAGAATAACAATCTCCATCTTATCATCCCCGCAGTTCATTAAAGTTAAAAATCACGCCTTTATTCCCAGTTCCTTTTCAAGCTTCTTGATTTTTTCTTGGAGCTCTTTAACTATTTCACTGTTGTCGTACTGCATAAGCATTTCACCGCACAGAGGGCATCTGAACTCATACTCCATTGCCTCATCAAAAGTCAGTCTTGGATGACCGGGAGTTCCGCAGTGGTAGTAGACTTCTTTAGTTTCCTCCTCAAGCATCTCTTTTAATCTTTTGAGCTCCTGCATTTTTCTTGCTCTTATGATTTCCGGCAATCTTTTTGTTTCGAGGCGCCAGTAATAGTAGTACCATCCTGTATCTTTGTCCCTAACCCTTCTGAATTCTGCAAGCTGATTGTCGTAGAGGGCGTATAAGATTTTTCTGACGGTATTTACTCTAATTCCAGTCATCTCCGCTATCTCTTCATCGGTTGCCTCCTTCTTCTTTTCGAGAGCCTTGATTACCTCAATCGCCTCTTCTCCGCCTATCTCCTCTGCGAATTTCAGGAGTTCTTTGTTTTTTCTTCTGGCCATAAGTAAGACCTCCAAGTCTTTGGATTTTATCTTAAAAATTGATTTTGTAAAACGCTTTATGAACCCACTAATTATATATCTGGACTTTATAGTATATATAGGTTTTTGTCGAAAAAAGAAGCTTAATGTACAAAAAAGGGCTTCAACTATTCGCTAAAATACTCATCAACAAGCTCCTTTGCAGAGGGCTTATAGAGTTCAAGAATTTGGATGTCTTCTATGACATTCCCTTCTCTAAGCTTCAGCTTAACCTTGCCACCATAAACCTGAAGATCAAGAAGCCCGTATATTGCATCTTCAGCCTCTAGAGGGGTTTTGAACTTCATTATATACTCGCCACTCTCGTCTATGAGCTTTACCCAGTATTCGTTTTTCCTCTTAAAAGGCCGGGTAACTTTCGGCTTGAATTTCTCAATTGTTATTTCCAATGAAGTCACCTCCATGATACAGTTGCCCCTTAAGCCTTTTGTAGTCTTTTTTATGGTTTATCTTTGTTACCATTTTTAAGCCTTTGCATGTTAAAAACCACTATCTTTATGTATCCTGATCAGCATGAGTATCTTAGGGGAACAGGTATGTATGCAGTTGAGGTCTTTGATTTGAAGAAGAGGTATCCTAAAAAGATTCCTCTCCCGTTAAGAAAGGTAGAATGGGTTGAGGCGGTTAAAGGCATCAGCTTTAAGGTTAAAAAGGGCGAACTTTTTGGCCTTCTTGGGCCCAATGGGGCTGGAAAGACCACTACAATAAAAATGCTGACCACTTTGCTTGAGCCTACCGGGGGAGAGGCGAAAATCTTGGGATACAATATAAGGAAAGACGCGAGGGAAATTAGAAAAAGAATAAACCTCGTGGCAGAGGGAGAGAGAACTCTTTACTGGCGTTTGAGTGCGTACGAAAACCTGAAATATTTTGCGAGGATTTATTATGTGCCCAAGAAGGAGGAAAAAGAAAGAATTGAAAGGCTTCTCAAACTGGTTGGACTGTGGGAGAGGAAAGATGATCTGGTCATGAACTACTCTAGGGGGATGAAGCAGAGGCTGGCTATAGCAAAGGCTTTGATAAACGACCCGGAAGTCCTGTTTTTGGATGAACCTACCCTAGGCTTAGATGTGCAGAGCTCTATATTCGTTAGGGAATTTATAAGGAAGCTTGTTGACGAGAAAGGAAAAACCGTCCTCCTAACGACCCACTACATGGTCGAGGCGGAGCAGCTCTGTGATAGGATAGCCATAATAGACCACGGTAAGATTATAGCCCTCGATACTCCGGATGGGCTTAAAAAACTTGTTAAAGACGAAGATGCCGTGGAGATACGCCTCAAATGGGAGGGTACTTTTGATAGCTTACCTTGGAGAATGGCAGTTGTAGATGAGGATTCCGAAAGGGGAATTATAACCTTAAGAGGCCAGGTGGATGAGGAAGAGCTTCCCAAGGTGGTCGAATGGCTCGTAAAGAACGGGGCGAAGATAATAAGCGTAGAGCAGAAGGAACCAACCCTTGAGGACGTTTTTATAAAGCTCACCGGAAGGGGGTTGAGGGATTGATATTACCTGCTGTAATAGAGAAAGAATTTAGGATGTTTTTCAGGTATCCTTTGAGGGTAATAAGCTCTATTCTCGTTGGTTTAGTTTTTCTTCTTCAGTTCGTCTTCTTCGGACAGGCGGTTCTTGGGGGGAGGTATTCACAGCTTTTGGCGAGTTCTACGGGCATGGGGGATTATCCAACATACGCTTTGATAGGCTACGTCTTGTGGTGGGTTTCAGTTTCGCCGATGGAAGCTTACGTATGGGGGGTGAGGAGGGAGCTCCAGAGGGGAACCTTCGAAATGAACATTCTCTCTCCGGCTAGGATTTTAGAGCTCCTCTCCGGATTGGCTGTTAGCTGGCTTTTAATGGATTCTGCCCTCATGGGAATCGTCTTCCTAATTGGCGCCCTGATATTTGATATCCCCCTAACGTTCACGATAATTCTGAAGTCTATTCCAATTATTCTGGCATCTCTCTTAGCTTTTTTAGGATTTGGGTTTATCTTTGCCGGACTTGTGATGCTTCTAAAGAACATAGGGCCTTTTGCTCAGATATTTGAGTTCGGAATGCTCTTTTTCTCCGGCGTCTTCTTTCCCCTTAGTGTGATGCCCAAATGGCTGGTTTCCTTCTCTAAGTTGTTTCCACTTACCCATGCTGCCTCCGCTGTTAGGGCAATCTTCGTTGGAAAAACCTATGCAGAAATACAGGGGGAAATAGTGTGGCTTCTCTTTTTAATTCCCCTCTACTGGATGATTGGATATCTAATTTTCAAATGGGCGGAAAAGATAACCCGGGTGGTTGGCTATGGGGGTTACTAACGAGCTCAGAGCGCTTTACGGTGTTGCAGTTAAGAGCTGGAGAATCTTCTTGAGTTACAGGGTGTGGTTTATCAGCGATGTCATGTTTGGATTTTTCTTCGTTGGTCAGGCTCTGCTGATAGGAATGGGCCTCACAGGCGAGAGAAATTCCCCCGCACTTCAGCAGCTTACTGGATACTCAGACTACGTAACTTTTGCAGTCTTGGGATTTATGGTACTGGGCTTTGGCTTGACTTTTCTAAGCGGCTTTGTGTGGAGCGTTGTTGATGAGCTCTACGCCGGCACTCTCGAGTACTCCTTTGCGGCCCCAATAAGGAGGCTGACGTTTTTCCTGGGCAACGTTCTTACCAGAATTTTCTTGTCACTAATCTACATGGCTATATACGTTCCCCTTTTTGTAGTGCTATTTGACATTCAATTCAACCCCTTTAATTTCATTAAAGCCCTTCCAGTGTTGTTTGTGGGTACGGTAGGAATGATAGGGATGGGAATGGCCGCCGCGGGCATTGTTCTTTATTTAAAAGACCCGGGCCCGTTCATAACGATTCTTGAAATGCTGGTCTTTGCGTTAAGCGGTGCTATGTATCCAATTTCAATCCTGCCCAAGGGACTCCAGATAATGGCGAAAATCCTCCCCTATGCCCCAACCAGTGAAGCCGTAAGAAAAGTTGTTGCCTACGGCTACGAAAAAGCCGTGGGAGAGATTTCCTATCTTGTGGGTCTCTCTTTAATCTATGCCATTTTGGGATATTTGGGATACAAATGGAGTGAAAAGCAGGCAAGAACAGTTGGCTTGAAGAGCTACTAAAAGGGCAGTCCTGGGTTCAGCTCTTTTGATATTTTTTTAATTTCCTCCAATGGGATAATTGCGCTTCTGGCACCAACTTTCTGCACCGTTAGATATGCAAGTAAAGTTCCGAGCTTTGCTGCATCTTCAAGTTTCCACCCTTTGAGAACTCCATAGACGAATCCAGCATCAAAGGCATCCCCGGCTCCGGTAGAATCTACTACCTCGGCACTTAAGCCTCTAACTTCAAAGACATCTCCATTCTCGTCTCTAATCATTGCTCCACCGCCGTTTAATGTTATGATAACGTTTTTGGCTTTGACATCATGAACCCTATCCAGGCTTCCATATTTTCGTTTGAACTCGTCCTCGTTCATCAGCAGGTAGGTTATTTTGTCCTCGACAGATTCTGGAACTTCTGCCTCACCTATGTCCAGCGAAATGGAAATTCCTTTCTCGAAGGCAAAGTTAGCAGTCTTTTCAATGAGCTCTTTTGGATTTGATGACATGTGGATGTGTCGGGCTTTTGAAAGGTACTCAAAATCGACATCTCTGTATGCGTTAGCGCCGAGGTGCTTTACTATCCTCTTGTCTTCTCCTTTTATCAGAGATATGGCTATTCCAGAGTGCTCATTGACAACTTTAATACCTCCTACATCCACACCGATTTTCTTAAAGTAGTTTATGTGTGCCTCTCCAATCTCATCGTTACCGACTGCGCCGATGAAGCCCACCTTAACTCCCATATGGGCTAACCAAGAAGCGGTATTGCCTGCAGCACCACCCAATCCAAAGTGGGCACTCTTGGCGATTATCTTCTCATGAAACTCGGGAAACCTATCTAAAAGGAGAGTTATATCGTAGTTGAGGTTGCCTATTGCAACTACGTCAAACATTTTCCCACCTCCAGTTCTCTTCATTGTACTTTCACTTTATTTCGCAAAATTTATACCTTTTTCTTTTTTTCATAGAATTCGTGATAACAATATGAAATGCCAGTCTGAGTTCACAATACTTCCCCACGCCACCCAGAAGGGAAAATGGAGAATAAGCGGCGCGAAAAGATTTTTTGAACTTATTTGAGGAGTTCATTCCTTGAGGAATTCTTTTGCTATTTCATATGCCTTTACAGCGTACATTAAGGCAGGTCCCCCACCCATTACTACAGCAACTTTCAGTGTGTCGAGAATTTCTTCTTTAGTTGCCCCAGCATTGATAGCGGCTTCACAGTGCCAGAGAATACAGGGCTCGCAGCGTATGACCACCGCTATAGCTAAAGAAATGAGTTCTTTTGTTTTTGTGTCGAGAGCATTTGGGCTCTCGGCAGTGTGGACGTATTCAATAAACTTGGAGAGTTCTGGAGCAGATTCGACGAGTTCACCAGTCTTTCTTTTTACGTTTTCCAAAGTCGATTTCCAATTTTTCTCAGCAGCCACGAGTTACCACCATCAGTATTTACAATTTTTGTAATATTTAAATTTTGCTTCATCCGTGCCCACATATGTACACTCTGACTCAAGATAATGCTTTTATACGATGGTAACATTAATTTAAATGATTATCTAAGCCTTTAGATTGTGGGTGATATGCAATGGAAGATAGATTAGAAAAAGCCCTTAACTGGGCCCTTGAAAACTTCAAAGCGGACTACATAGAGATTCGCTATGAAAACATCAGCAAGAACACTCTGGAGCTCAAGGATGGAACTTTTACGACTTTTGCGGACAAGGGGCAGATGGGAGTTGCCATCAGGGTTCTTGCAGATGGAGCTTGGGGATTTTCCTCAACAAACAGACTTGAAAACCTTGAAAAAGCCATAGAAAGTGCATACAGACTTGCAAAGGCAACGGCAAAGGCTAAAAAGGAGAAAATCCAGCTTGCGGAGATAAAGACATATCAGGACTTCGTGAAAAGCAAGATGAAAATAAAGCCCAAAGAAGTTCCAATAGAGGAAAAGGTAGAGAGATTAATGGATCTGGAGTCTCTTCTCAAAGAGGACGGGGCTATAAAGTCAACGTGGCTTCGCTACGAAGATGCAAGCGGGGAAAAGATTCTCATAACAAACGAGGGCACAAAAATAAAGTGGGATTTGAACTACGTATGGCAGTACGTCTGGGCAACTGGCAAAGAAGGGGAAAAGCTTGCCGCTGCAAGAGATGAGGTTGGGGCAGTTGACTATGGCTGGGAGCTGTTTAAGGAGAAGGAGCCAAACGAGGAAGTAGCAAAGAGAGTTATCAGAAAAGTTCATGCCCAGCTGGGGGGTGTTGCACCAAAGCGTGGAGAGTTCCCAATAGTTGCTGGCCCGATAGTGGTGGGACTTATAGCTCACGAAGCCCTCGGACACCTTGCGGAGGCGGATTTGACGATAAACTCGCCCTTCAAAGATTTGATCGGAAAGCAGATTGCTCCCGAATACGTTACAATGAGCGAGCGCATAGTGGAGGGCGGTTTTGGAAACGACCGCTATGACGACGAAGGCGTTCCAGTCAAAGACATTCACATAATTGAAAACGGAGTCTTGAAGGAGATAATGCTCAACAGGGAATATGCCCACAAGTGGAACATGGAGCCAAACGGCCACGCGAGGGCTGAAAACTACACCTATCCACCGATAATAAGAATGCGCAACACAATCTTTGAGCCGGGAGATTGGAATTTCGAGGAGATGATAGAGGACATCAAGTTTGGCTATTATGTAGTTGATTTCAGAGGAGGTCAGGCACAGCTCAACTCAGCTTTCCAGGTGGGAGTTCAAGAAGGGTACATGATAGAGAACGGTGAAATAACGAAGCCCATAAGAGACACTTCCATAAGTGGAATTGCCATCGAAGCCTTGAAGAAGATAAGTGCCGTAGGAAATGACTTTGGTCTCGAAATGGGGAGATGTGGAAAAGGGCAAACTGCTTTTGTTAGCTCTGGTGGTCCGCACATGCGCTTTGACGGAGGAATAATAATCGGGTGATAAAGATGGAAGAGCTTATCCGTTTTGGGGAAAAATTCTTTGATGAGCTTGAAATTGCCATGTACAAGAGCAGGGAGGCAGGTGTTCAAATTGAGCTCAACGAAGTTTCCACTTCATCCTTGAGGGAGAGAGTTGTTACCGTTGTTAGGGGTGTTAAGGACAAGAGACTTGGAGTTGCAATAGTCGATAGCGGAGATAAAGAGAAAATCAAAGAAGCCATAGAGAGGGCATACAAGCTTGCAAAGCTCAACAAGCCCGATGAGAAGTGGGTCTCATTTCCCGAGCCCGGAAAATACAGAGAGCCGAGAAAAGTTGATAAAGAACTTAAAGAAGCTTCTCCAGACTACTTCGTGGAGCTCGCGAGAGAAGGCATTGGAATGGCATCGGAAGAGGGAATTATCGTTGCAGGTGGCGGTGGAGGAGCAGAGTGGGGAGAAAGCCTGATAGTGAATTCTCACGGCGTTAACGTATCTCAGGAAGGAGGAGGAGCGTTCTTTTACATCGAGCTCGTTGGGATGAAGGAAGGAAAAGTAACCCCCGGCATTTTTGACTTCGATGCAAAGCTTTCCCTCAAGCTTGATGTAGAAAGCGTTGTTAAAAACGCCCTGCAAAAAGTTAAGTGGGCATTTAAAACTGAAAAAAGCAAGACAGAGGAGGCGAAAGTAGTAATTGAACCATGGGCAGTTTCGAGCCTCTTATCCTATGCGTTCTTTCCGGCATTCAGCGGAGAGAGACTTGTTAAGGGCACAACACCTCTGGCCAACAAAATAGGGGAAAGCATCTCAAACGAGCTACTCACGATATGCGACGATCCCCTCCATGAGCTCAGCATAAACCCGGTTATAGCGGACGATGAAGGCGTTCCAACGAGAAGAAATGTAATAGTGGAGAAAGGAGTTTTTAAAGGCTTTGTATGGGACAACTACTGGGCAAAAATCCACGGGGTTGAAAGCACAGGAAATGGAAAGCGGAACCTTTCTACCGGGGGCATAAGCATAGGGTTCCACAACGTTGTAATCGAAGGGGGTAAGAAGAGCCTTGAGGAGATTATCGGAGAGATAGAGCACGGCTACCTTGTGAGCGGTTTCCAGGGGGCTCACTCAAGCAACCCGGACAATGGAAACTTCGCAGTTGTGGCTAATCCGGCTTTCCTGATTGAAAACGGGGAGGTAAAAGGCTCTGCAGTGTTCATGATGAGCGGCAACGTTTACGAATTGCTACCAAACCTCTACGCGGTAAGCAGGGAGCAAAAGGTATTGCCCTTCGGAGGCAGCATGGTTGTGCCTGCTATGGCCTTCGATAACGTTAGAATAGCGGGAAAGTAGGATAATTTATCCACCTAATCCTTTTTAAACTCTCTTTTTGATTTTCCCCACATGTATGAGCTGACGGAGGATTACAAGCTTAGAAAGATTACCAAATACGAACTCGACATGGTAGATGAGAGAGAAGACCTGTTGATAATTCCCCCATCTTCTAAGGCCGGTCCATGCGGCAATGATTGCGTTTTCTGCTACCTTATGCAGAATCCTCCGCAAATGATATACAGAGTTTCCAAACACGACACCCTCAACGACCCGGAGCTTGAAGATAGAATAGCCTATGCAAGAAAGCACTACGACCTGTGGATACGGGTCACAGATACGAGTGCAAACGTCCGATTTGACGAAAAGAGAATTGAAAGCCTTCACTCAGCCGGGTTGGATGAGATTCAAATCTCCCTTCACACAACGAAGAAGGACGTGAGGATTAAGCTTATGAAGAACAAAAACGCTGGGAAGGTCATTGACCTTTTGCCAAAGGTCGTGGAGAAGTTTAGGGTAATAGCAGATATAATACTGACTCCGGGCTATAATGTTTCTGATATAGGGGAAATTTTGGAGGATCTGGACAGCTTTGGTGTTCATGAGGTTAGACTCTTCCCAATTGGGGTTACAAAATACTCAAGAACGCGGGCTTTAACGAGAGAGGAGCTTCTATTTGTTAAAAACGTCGCCCTTGAGAAGCAGAAAGAGCTGAGCCTGAAGGTGGTCATTCCACCGATATTCCAGGCTCTGCTTGGCGAGTTCAAAATCCCACTGGAGCCCTTTGACATTGAGCCATCTTTACCAACTTACATTCTCACCGGGGAGCTCGCTTATCCAGAGATAAAACGCCTCTTTCCAAAAATTAATGTAATCATGGTCAAGAACGAGTTCTTTGGGGGGAACATAGGCACTGCTGGGTTGTTGACTGCTCACGATGTCCTTAGAGAAGTTGAGAAGCTCCCAGAAGTTGATTTAGGGCTGCTTCTCCTCCCGGAGGTCATGTTCTATGGGGACTCAACTTTAGACGGCTGGAAAAGGGAAGAGCTCTTCAACAAAATTTTGGTGGAAAAGGGCTACATGGTCGAAACAGCCCTAGAACCCCAGGAGATTCCCAAAATAATTGAAAGGCTATGAAATGTAGTTGAACTCGGATTCCAGTATTTTCCATTCTTTATCTTCAAATGCTCCTCTGCTCCCAGATAGAACGAGGTAGCATCTGTTTAACACTGCTTCATCTTTGAGCTTCGATAAGTTTGTGTAGAACTCTTCAAAGTCATCTGCCGCTATTCTGAGTATTTCTAGATTTTCAATTAAAATCGCGAGATTTTTCTCTTTTGGAATTTCATCTAGAGAGTCCAGCAATGCCCGCGGGGAGATGCATCCATGACACGTTTTGGACGTTACCCAGAAAGCGGATACTTCCATTTTCATCCACTTTTTGACTTCCTCCGGGGGATCCCTTGAAAAATAATCCCCTTTCTGCCGTCTAAAACTTCCATAAAGAAGTATCTAGCTTTTGTTTTGTCATCGAAGAGATATCCTCCCGGAGAGAAATCCTTAAACTCAAAATTTTGCTGATGAATGGTAACAAAAAGCTCGTAGGCTTTCTTGATTCTTTCATAGTGCTCTTCTTCAAAAGTCGCCAGCTGCAGGGCAAGGGCTTTAACGTCCTCATCTTCCGCCTTTTGAGCGAGCAGCTCATAGGCTTTCTTCGCAAAGAGCTCACTTTCCATGCAGTACTCAAGAGCTTTCAGGTAATCATCTACAGTTTCAAATTTAGGGTAGAATGGAAGTACTTCAACGGGAGGGGCTTCCACTTTAACTGGCTCTTCACCGGGATAAAGCTTTTTAAAAAGATTGTAAAGCTTGTTTCTGTGTTCTTCACTCTCTTCGCTCATCTGAATGAATAAAATCCTAATACTCTCTCTTTTGGCCTTTTTAGAAAGCTCAGCATAATATTTAGCTTCTTCCTCTTCGTTGAAAATAGCGTAGCTTAGAATCTCTTTTGGGGACTTTTTCTCAAGTGAACTAACGACCTTTTCAAGGTAACTATCAAGAACAGTTTCTTCGCGCATTTCTATCCCTCTTAAAAAATTTAATCAACATCTTTAAAAACCTATTGAGAAAGTCACTAAAGGCGAGAAAAATAGGAAAGGTGAGAGAGTATGAAAAACCCGTTTGAAAAGATGCCAACTATACTTCTTGCGGATGAGATCATTGACAAGGCTTTTAGGCGAGCTGAGAAAGCTGCCTCTGCCTTTAATCCGAGAGGGAGCGAGGTTAGTAAAGCGAGGCAGAGAGAGGAGCTTAGAATAAGGACAGTATCCAACGTCATTAGGGACAACTTGAAGAAGATTCTCGACAGGACTCCGGGAGCTTCAACACTGCCTCCCTTTTATCAGGAGCTTCTTGACACGCTGGTTGATAAGAAAACCTTTCATAAGGCTCTTGCCTCAATAAACTGGGCAATAAAGACCATAAGAACACTCGAAGAGAGATATGTGGAGAAGATTAGGTACTCCAGAGACCCGAAGGAAATTGCGCAGCTGAGAAGGCAATTTTATGGAAGAGTTGCGAGCGTTATAAAGGACATAGCCGACAATCTCGAGTACCTGAACAAAGCGAGGGATGTTCTCAAAGATATGCCCGTAATTGACCTCAGCTTTCCCACTATCGTGATAGCCGGTCATCCAAACGTTGGAAAGTCCACACTGCTTAGAAAACTCACAAACGCCAAGCCTGAAGTGGCGAGTTATCCTTTCACGACGAAGGGTATAAACGTTGGGCAGTTCGAGGAGCACTGGATGAAGTATCAGGTTATAGACACACCCGGTCTCCTAGATAGACCATTAAGCGAGAGAAATGAAATCGAAAAACAGGCAATCTTAGCATTGAAGCACCTTGGCAAGCTGATAATTTACATCTTTGATCCGAGCGAATACTGTGGCTTCCCAGTAGAGGAGCAGATGCACCTTTTTGAGGAAATCTATAAGGAATTTGGAGAGTTCCCGTTCATAGTCGTGCTTAACAAGATAGACATTGCTGATGAAGAAAAGATAAAGAAGATCGAAGAATTCCTCAGGGCTAAGGGGATTGAACCATTGAAAATCTCTGCCGAGAAGGGAATTGGAATAGAAAAGCTAAAAGAAAGAGTTATAGAAATATTAAAGCCGGATATGGAAGCTATTGCCCGCAGTACGGGCAAAATTGAAGGTGAATAGGCTTTAGAGCTCCGCAGTGCTCGCACTTTTCTTTTAGCTTTGCTCCACAGTTGGGGCAGTGCAGGTAATCATCCTTTACTGGAAAGCCGCAGCTGTAGCATTTGTTTTGGGCAATTCTTCTTTTATAAACCCTTTCAGGTTTGAAGTATTCCTTTCTCACATAATAGAGGGCTAAAAGAGTCGCAAGTGCTCCAAAAAGACTCAGGCCTATGAGGTGGATGGTGTCCCATATTGCAGAGAGCAGAAGGTAGATCAGCAACAGCGAAGAGTACGCTATTAGAGAGGAAGTGTAGATGTTTTTGTACCTCCGGAGGAGCAAAAGTGATACGACAAAAACTGGTAGGACAAATAAGAGCTTTAGAGCCAGAACCTTAAGCTTGTAGGCGTTGTAGGCCTTTGTGTATTCTTCATTTGCCTTCTGCATGAGCTCCTGGATTTTTGAGTTGAGCTCTTCAAGTTTTTCATGCGTCTGTTCATAGGCGCTTTTTGCTCCGAGATACTGGAAGTAGGATTTCTCATACTCTTCTTTGGCTTTCAGGTATTCCCTCTTCAGTTCCTCTGTTGCGTTTCCGCTCTCAAGTGCAACTCTGTATTCCTCTCTTTTGAAGAGGTAAACTCTCTCAGCCTCGGTTAGATTGCTCTCTGCCTTTTGATATACCTCGAATAATTGCCTTTCAAGTTCCATCAGGCGGCTTTGGTTCTCAAGAAGGGGTCTTATCCCATATTTTTCTTGGTAATATTCATAATTCGGTCTTTGGGGAACATTCTCAAGTTCCCTGAGAACGTTTATGCTCGCCAGAAGGAGAAAAGCAACAAATAAACTTGCAAGTATCTTTTCAATACGTGAATATTCCATTACTTACACCAGAATGAAATAGGAGACTAAAGTATATAAAAGTTCGCAGAAAAGGGAAGAATTCAGGCATTTTCTTCCTTAATAAGAACTGCGTTTACAACGCCATCTTGTCCTGGTCTTGAAGTAACGATTGCCTTTCCAATCTCTGTCTGGATTATTGCACCCTTTGTGATGATGTTCCTTCTTATGTATTGCCTGTTAGCTGGGTTCTCAACTACGCTGATTATCTTTACCTTTTTACCCTTTCCGTTTTCGAAAACGTTTGCGTAGAGTGCCTTTACGAGCCTGACCTTCCTGTTGCCACCGTATGTTCTGATTATCTTCCTTTCCTCGTTGTCCTCAACTACTCTTGTAAATGCTGGCTCTCTTCCGAGCTCCCTTTTTCTCTTCTTTCTTGCGAATATGATTCTTCCACCTGAAGGCTTTTTGAGTGATCTTCCCTGCCAGATAGCCATAACTCTCACCTCATGATGATCTTAACCCTATGGGCATTTTAGAGATTTACTTATAAATCTTTTCCCGCCCAAGGGCGTGTTTATAGTAACCTTTATTAGGGTTTTTGCTGAATTCTTTCGGGTGGTTGTCGTGATCCCCAGATGGGATCACAGACTCAAAGACCCTGAAAGCGTGGCATTCGCAATTCTTGACGTTTTAGCAGACTTCGAATCAGAAGGAAAGCTGAAGAACCTGCCAAAATCCAAAAAATTTCCAGTAAAAACAATACTGGCAATACTCCTCTTTAAACAATACTACAACCTACCCCTCAGAGACGCCCAGCACTACGGCAGAAAATTCTTCGGAGCAAACATTCACTACTCAACCCTCCACAACTGGGAGAAAAAGCTGAACCTCGAAGAACTGACAAACCACCTCCTGAAAAAACTCCAGAAATTACCCTACGCCAGCACTCAAGCAGACTCAACCATTATTACAAATAAAAAAAGGGCAGGATAGAAGTTCAGGCAATAACGAGAATCCTGCCGGGTTTACTGTATCCGGTTGCTGTGAAGATCACAACTTCTGAGAACGAGCTGATTGAACTCCTGCCGGGGGGTTCTGGGAATTTTTATGCTGATGGGGCTTATGATTCAAAGAAAGTTCTGAACACTGTGGTGGAAAAGGGTTATCGGCCGATTGTTAAGAAAACTAAGAACGCTCCAGGTGGTTTTGGTAGTAAGAAGAGAGACAGAGTGTTTTCTGAAGAAGAGTACAGGCATAGGAATCCTCATGAGGGGTTCTGGGGTGCGTTTACAACGTGGTTTGGCAGTAGGATCCCCTGTTTTCTGAAAAAGACTACTGTAACCCGAATCCTGCTTGGGGTAATGTGTTATGGTCTGAAAATCCTCCTCAGAGTCAAATACTGTTTAAATAACAGGGGGTGAAACTAAACACGCCCTCCCGCCCAAACCCTTAAAACTATGCCCTCCTTATTTCCATTGGTGATGATAATGGGGGCTGTAGATGCTTT
>NZ_KE387145.1:0-4531 GCF_000430485.1 Thermococcus sp. PK | reverse complement strand
CTGAAAAAGACTACTGTAACCCGAATCCTGCTTGGGGTAATGTGTTATGGTCTGAAAATCCTCCTCAGAGTCAAAATACTGTTTAAATAACAGGGGGTGAAACTAAACACGCCCTCCCGCCCAAACCCTTAAAACTATGCCCTCCTTATTTCCATTGGTGATGATAATGGGGGCTGTAGATGCTTTTGCCAGAACTATTGTAACTATCACAAGAAATCCCAAACTTTTGCTAATCCCTTTGGTGATCTCGATTATCCTAAGCCCAATTTCTGCTTATCTTGTCAACGAGATGCCGATGTTTGAGGGAATTCCTGAACTTCAAGAAGGGGATAATGAGAGCATTATCTTCGAAGAGCATGGTGCATTTTCCGAAGAGATGCTTAATGAACTTGCAGACTTTTTCAAGCTTTTAATGGTTTTCATGGTTGTCTCTCTCCTCCTCCAAGCTCTGAGTGAATATGCGGTTATAAAAGGTGCATTAATAGCAGAAGAAGGGAGAGAATATTCACTCGTTGATCTAATATACGAGGGAATAATGCATGTTTTTCATGTGTTTTTGGTGGTTTTAATTGTAGGGATTGTGAGCTTTGCAATAATCTTAGTCCCAATCTTTGTCTTTGGACTTTTGTTCCTCGTTTCTGGGGGGAACCCTGCATTTGTCTTGCTGATATTCTTAGTTGAACTCCCCCTTGCCCTGCTCGTCGTAGGGGCGGGTTCAATGGCTGTGCCTATCTATGTGCTAAACAACTCCATTGTGGCCTCTCTGAGATGCTTCTCACTGGCTTTCAAAAACAAACTCTCCACAGTGGCTTTTGGGGCATTGCTTACCCTGTCAATATTCTTCCTCCTAGCAGTTCCGGCATCTTTCGTCGGTCTGCTGTTTTTAGGGAGAACTGACTTTATGGCAAATTTAATAGCCAATCTCCTGCAAGCACCGTTTCAAGCATTAATTCAGACTTTAACGGCCGTTGGGGGATTGATGCTCTATTTAGAGCTTTCAAAAAAGGAAAAAGAAGAACTATTAGAGCTTGAATTTTAGCCTTTCATTTCTTTCGCTGCTTTTACCAATCCCCTGAATACAGGTGCTGGGTTCATTGGCCTTGACTTAAACTCTGGGTGGAACTGGGTCGCTATGAAATAGCGCTTATCCGGCAACTCAAGGATCTCCATCCTTCTTTCATCGTCTCCAGCTATGCCGCTGAAGACAAGACCAGCCTTTTCGAGCCGTTCGATGTACTCAGGATTTACCTCCCAGCGGTGCCTGTGGCGTTCGTATATAAGCTCCTTACCGTAGAGCCTGTGGGCAAGGGTACCCTCTTTTATTTTAATTGGATACGCTCCAAGCCTCATCGTGCCGCCGAGCTTGTCAAGCCCCCTCTGCTCCGGCATGAGGTCAACAACTGGATACGGCGTTTGTGGGTCTATCTCGGTTGAGTTTGCCCCTTCGAGGCCAAGTACGTGTCTTGCAAACTCTACAACGGTTAGCTGGAATCCAAAGCAGATGCCAAGGAAGGGGATGTCGTTTTCTCTCGCATACTGGATGGCCATGATCTTGCCCTCGCTGCCCCTTGCACCAAATCCGCCGGGCACTATTATACCGTGAACCCCCTCAAGGAGCTTAAAGCCTTCTTTTTCCAGGTCTTCAGCTTCGACCCATCTTATCTTCACCTTGACGTCGTTGGCAACGCTTGAGTGCTTCAGTGCTTCCTTTATGCTGAGATATGAGTCGGCAAGCTTGACGTACTTCCCTACAATGGCTATCTCCACCTCATCCTTCAGGCTCTTGTACTTTCTGACCATCTCTTCCCAGGTCTTCAGTTCAGGTTCTCTCTCTTCAAGTCCGAGCCTTTTAGTTAAGTATTTACCGAGCCCTTCCCTCTCAAGGAGGAGCGGGACTTCATAGGTGTCTTCAACGTCGTAGGCACTTATCACTGCCTCTTCTGGCACGTTTGTGAAGAGGCTTATCTTTTTTCTGGCCTCCTCTTCCAGAGGATCCTCGCTTCTAGCTATTATTGCATCAGGCTGAATTCCAAGGGAGCGGAGCTCCTTAACGCTGTGCTGTGTTGGCTTGGTTTTTTGCTCTCCAACGACTTTGAGCTTTGGAACGTAGGTCACGTGGACAAAGGCGACGTTTTCTCTCCCTTCTTCGATCTGCATCTGACGGGCTGCCTCAAGGAATGGCATGCTCTCTATGTCACCAACTGTACCACCTATTTCAACGACAACAACATCATACTCCCTGGCTATTCTCCTTATGCGCTCCTTTATCTCGTTGGTGATGTGGGGTATAACCTGCACGGTTGCACCTAAGTAGTCGCCCCTTCTTTCTTTCTCTATAACTGCAGAATACACCTTTCCGGTTGTTATATTGTGGTCAAACGTCAGGTTTGTGTCCAAAAAGCGCTCGTAGTTTCCAAGGTCGAGGTCAACTTCTCCTCCATCATCGAGTACGAAAACCTCTCCATGTTGATAGGGACTCATTGTTCCGGCATCGTAGTTGATGTACGGGTCTATTTTGATGTTTGTGGTCTTGAATCCCCGTGCCTTCATGAGCATGCCCAGTGAAGCGCTCGTTATTCCTTTTCCAAGTCCGCTCACAACTCCACCGGTTACAAAGATGAACTTTGTCATGTCAAAACCTCCAAAAGTTATGTTGTCCTTTGCAGCAAGGAAGCTTAAAAGCTTTGTTTGGAAAAATCTAAAAACGATAAACTCTAAATTATAAATCCCAGCAAAAAATGGAAAAAGGCTGTGGAACTCAAACGCCGTTGTTATCGTTAATCTCTATTCCCTCTTCCTCTTTTCCGTTGTGGAGCTCTTTAATTTCAAAAACTTTCAAAGGCACTTTTTTCAGGGCTTTTCCAACAACCGCTTTGGCTATCCTCTCCGCGTGCTCGAGGCTTTGAGCATTGAACACCTTAAGCGTTAGGTAAATTCCAACCAGACCAACATTCCCGATAACAAACGCACTCTCAAATGGGGACCCACAAACAGGGCATTGGGAATAACCGATTTCAACCCTCACAAAGTCGAGTTTCTCCTTGTTTAGTGCCTTTGCCACCTTTGATACGGCAACGTTTATCGCATCTTCGGCACTTTCAACATCTCTCACTATTATTGGAGCCTCAAGGACGACTATATAATCTCCCATCTTCCTCACCCGAATGCAAATAGTCTGTCATCTTCACCTTTAAACACTCCAAGTCTTACCCCTGCGTCAATAAAGCCATGGGCGTAGTTCAAAGCGGCAAATGCTGTGACGTAGTCCCCTTTCTTGTAGTAGTATTCAGCGTCGCTATAGTAGCTTTTTGCCATGGTTAAAAAGTCTTGCGCTACAGAGAAGAGGAGGCTTTTTTCATGGACTGCTATCTCAAGCTTCTCAAGGGCTCTCCTTGTAATTTCAAAATACTTTTTAAGTTTCTCTTCGGTGATCTCTCGCTCCACCTGTCTCGCCCCTTTTGAGTATTTTGAAAACCTTATAAAGCTTAGCTTTTATACCCCTTTCGGTGGATGGATGAAGGTAATAGACCTCTTCGCAGGTGCGGGGGGATTCAGCAGGGGGTTTAGAGAAGAGGGATTTGAAATAGTCGCCGCTGTAGAGAACTTTCCTCCAAAAGCAAAGGCCTATCAGGTCAATTTTCCCGAAACGATTGTCTTTGTGGAGGACATCAAGAGGCTTGATGCGGAGAAGCTCAAAAAGGAGATTGGAGAGGTTGAAGTAATTATAGGCGGTCCTCCGTGTGAGCCCTTTACCGCAATAAACCTGAAGAGGAAGGAGGACCCCCTTGACAGGCTTTACAATGATCCAATTGGCAGACTGGTTCTCCATTTTATCAGATTTTTGAAGGCTTTTAGGCCAGCAATTTTCGTTATGGAAGAGGTTCCCCAGGTCATGGAAGGCCCTCTGAAAGAAGCCCTCCAGAAAGAGTTCAAAAAAGCCGGCTATGAGGTTTACTTTAATATCCTAGACGCTTATGATTATGGAACGCCACAGATAAGGAAGAGGGTATTTGTGTCAAACATTCCCCTAAATCCGCCGAAAGTTAAGGAGAAGCTCACCGTGTGGGATGCAATAGGGGATTTGCCAGATCCCAGGTTTGCTGAGGAGGAAGTTCCAAACCACGAGTACGTTCCCCTCTCTGCTAAGAAGAGGAGGGCAATTGCAGGGCTTGAATGGGGGGAAGCACTGCACTCCTTTGGAGGCAGGTTTAAGAACTGGATAAGACTACACCCTTACAAGCCGGCTCCAACGGTTAGAGGGACAAGCAGGTTTATCCATCCGTTTGAGGACAGGCTTTTGACGGTTAGAGAGCAAGCAAGGCTTATGGGCTACCCAGACTATCATATCTTCCTTGGGGGGAGAAACGTGCAGTATGACAGCGTCGGGGAGTCTGTCCCACCGACGGTTGCAAGGGCTATAGCGGAAGTTGTTAAGGAGATGCTCAAGAAAAACCTATGAGCGGGGCGTGTTTATAGTAACCTTTATTAGGGTTTTTGCTGAATTCTTTCAGGTGGTTGTCGTGATCCCCAG